>NZ_JACNMP010000063.1 GCF_017592335.1 Pseudaestuariivita rosea
CATAAGCCTTGAAGTCGCCAAAATACTTCGTGATCGCCGCCGTCAATGTCGTCTTGCCATGGTCAACGTGACCAATCGTGCCAATGTTAACATGCGGCTTATTACGCTCAAACTTCTCTTTTGCCATTCTTCAGGCGCCTCTTCGTCTATAAAGGGGTCCCTGCGACCCGGTTCATCATCGCGCGCGACATATTGCGATTGTCGTGGGAAATCAAGCGCCTTATCGTTTTTTGGCCGGATCGCAGTTGCAGAATGGCGGAAATGGGGATGAAGCGGCGCGTTCGTCAACTGCCCTGGCGTCGGGCGTTTCATATTTCTGACGCAAATCTACTATGTATCGGTATCAGGTTTAATAAGCACTGGATCGCAATGACATCTGAAGAAATAGCAATCTATGTCCTGACCCCTCTGGTGTTGTTTTTTGCAGTTCCAACCAGTGTTAGGTTTATCAGAGTGGTGAAAATACTGCTGCATCACGGCACAGCACGCGGGACAGTTGTTAATACCAGGTTCATACGCCACAATTCTTTCCGAAAAATGGTCCGGCCCCGTTCATCCGATGACGGTGAAGAAGCGCTGGTCACAATCCGCTTTGAAACCGACCACAATGATACTGTCGAATATGAACAACACGCCCCGGCCCGCTGGCTTATTCTTGAACACACGGCCGGATCGACAGCCGCACTGCAGGGCCGCAGCTTTCGGGTTCACTACGACAAATCGAACCCTGAAAGAGTAACGGCAACCCTCTTTTCCGATGTCATAATGGGTCTGATATTCATCGCCCTAAGCGCCATCTGCCTGGCTGCCTTAATCAATCTGCATGGCGCTGAGGTGTGGGCTTTTTTGGAAAACCGTGTTGGCGGCAATCGTGGTTAGCTTTGGTGCATGTCTTGAAAGAAACAGTTGATCTCTTGCACATACTGCGCTGCATAAGTTTGAGCCCAAGATGTAATTTTCTATAACGCCTTCTCTTTCAACGCACGGATCTTTTCCTGTGTTTCGGACCGTTTTCTGGCTTCATCAAATTGATGTATCATGAATTGTCGTTCTCTTGCTCGTGCTACATTCCTCGATGCGCGCCAAGCATGAACCATACCACAAGTGAAGCAAATCAAGACCGATAGACCGATCCAAACGGGCATTGGCTGCATTTCAAGACGTTCTGCCAATGGCAGAACAGTCACTGTTCCAAAGAAAAACAGAATGATCATAACCAGCCCAAATCCTGCAGTCAGAATCAAGGTTACTTCGGAACCGACATTCCGCTGCGCACGCCCTTGAATCTCTTTGCGTTCTTCTCGGGTCATTTTCGAAGGATCAAAAGCGGGCATTCTGGTCAAGCTTTCCTGTCTAACATTAGCATGATGTTTTGATACAACGCTTAGTTTAAGCCATTCAGCATTCACTGTCGAACCACGGCGTTGGTCGACCAACCCAACGGCAGTGAAGCGCCGCATTACCGACATCACCCCCAGTACAGCCAAGGTATCCCCAAAACGGTCCAATTTGTCCGATGGACGTGCCTCTGCCCGCCCCTATATGATCCTCAAAACAAAGGACGATGGATATGGACGCACAGGCCTTACCACCGAAAGTTCCGCTGGTCACGCGCCCGATGGGGGTGTGGGAATCGTTGCAGACCGCGCGGCGTAATCTGATTGAGATCATCCCCGACATCGCCACGCGGCAACCGATGATTTCGGGGCGCACCGCCATTGTGCGCTGGCACATGGTGATGGACCCCGGCGGCAACCGTCAGGTTTTGAAGGATAATCTTGAGAATTACCCAAAATCGGACGTTACAAAGAACATTCTGGAACCGGCCATCGGCAAAAGCCTGTTCAACGCCGAGGGCGCCCATTGGCGGTGGCAGCGGCGAACCGCAACGCCGGTGTTCACCCATCGCAATATCGCCAATCTGGCCCCGATCATGGGAATGGCGGCGGATCGATCCTCGGAACGGCTGACGCAAGCAGACGGGCGCGCGGTCGATCTGTTTGACGAAATGGTCACCGCGACGTTTGAGGTGATTTCAGATGTGACCTTTTCGGGGGACGAGGGCTTTGATCGCGCGGGCGTGCACACGGCGATTGACAATTACATCGCGCAGACCGCCAAGCTGTCGCTGTTCGACATCGTCGGTGTGCCCACATGGGTGCCCCGCCCCGGTCGGCTGATATCCTCGGGCGCAATCAAGAACATGAAGCGGTTGGCGGATGACGCCATCAACGCCCGCCGCACGGCGCCCGACCGGGATGTGCCCGATCTGCTGGACTTGTTGCTAGAGGGCGAAGACCCCGAAACCAAGCGCCAGATGACCACGGCGGAACTGCGGGATAATCTGCTGACCTTTATCGTAGCGGGGCATGAAACGACCGCACTGACACTGGCCTGGTCGCTTTATCTGTGCGCCTTTGACCCCGTCGTGCAGGAAAAGGCCCGGGCCGAGGCGCAAGCGGTGTTGCAAGGCCGCACGGCGACAGCAGACGATGTGCCGCAGCTGAAATACATCCGTCAGATCATTGATGAGGCCCTGCGGCTTTATCCGCCTGCCGCGTTCCTGTCGCGGACGGCGCAAAAGGCCGACGTGCTGTGCGGGCGTGAAATTCGGCCCGGTGATACGGTCGCACTGCCGATTTATGCCCTGCATCGCAATGAATTGCTGTGGGATGAACCCAACGCCTTTCGCCCCGAACGGTTCGAAGATCCCAGGGCGATTGACCGCTTTGCCTATCTGCCCTTTGGCGATGGCCCCCGGATTTGCATCGGGGCCAGCTTTGCCTTGCAAGAGGCTGTGATCATTCTGGCCACGTTGCTGTCGCGGTTTCGGTTCAAAAATATCCCTGGGCGCGACCCAAAGCCGGTCCTGATCCTGACCCTGCGTCCTGAAGGTGGTGTCTGGCTGGAAGTCGAAAAGCTGGACGGCCCGCAGGTGCAGGCCGCGTAGGGCTTGATGCGTGCCCGCCCTGCCCCTAGGCTGCGGCAAAAGGGGGGATCATGGCGATATTGGAACGGACGGATAAGGGTGGCGTGGCGCATCTGATGATGAATGCGCCCGAGACACTGAATGCATTGTCCGATGAGATGCTGGCCGCCCTTCAAGGCGCATTTGACAGCATTGCACAGGACGACACCGTGCGCGCGGTCGTCCTGTCGGGCGCGGGCAAGGCGTTTTGCGCGGGCCATAATCTGAAAGAGATGACCGCGGCACGGCAATCCCCCGATGGCGGGCAGGCCTATTTCAAGGACTTGTTCGACCGCTGTGCGAAAATGATGCTGACGATCAACGATCTGCCGCAGCCAGTGATCGCCCAGGTCCACGGCATTGCCACGGCGGCGGGGTGTCAGCTGGTGGCCACCTGCGATATGGCGGTTGCGGCGGAAGGGACGCGGTTCGGAGTGAACGGTGTGAATATCGGGCTGTTTTGTTCCACACCCATGGTCGCCCTGTCACGCGTCATCCCGCGCAAGAAAGCCTTTGAGATGCTGACGACCGGCACATTTATCGAAGCCACCGAGGCCGAGCGCTTGGGCCTGATCAACCGATCAGTGCCCGAGGCCGATCTGGCGGATGAGGCCGAGCAACTGGCCCAGACCGTGGCAAGTAAACTGAGCGCCGCGGTCAAAATCGGCAAACACGCGTTTTACAAGCAAATCCAGATGCCCGTCGATCAGGCCTACGCCTATACCGGCGACGTGATGGTCCAAAACATGATGCTGCGGGATACGGAAGAAGGGATCAACGCTTTTATCGAAAAGCGTGATCCGGATTGGAAGGGGTAGACTGGTCTTGGCTTTTAGAAAGAGGTCCCGGATCAAGTGCGGGACTGCGCAGGGCCTGAGATCAACGAAGCGGCTGAACCACCCTAGGTAAACTTGTTATCCCTTGGAAATCCGCGCGGGGCCATGCGGCCGGCGGCGGCGCGTTTGGTGGTCCATTCTGCCAGGTCGGTTTCGGTGCGCGTGCGGCCGGCGGGGTCTTTCCAGCTTAGGCCCTGTTCCAACGTGAAAATGGTCGCATCGGACAATCCGCCGTCTTTGTACTTTTGCAACCTTACGCCCTTGCCACGGCCCATTTCGGGCAGTTCGGACACCGCAAAAACCAACATTTTGCGATTTTCGCCGACGCAAGCGACATGATCGCCGTCCACAGGTTTCGCCAGTTGCGCGCGCACGTCGCCGCGGACGTTCAGCACCTGTTTGCCGCTGCGCGTCTGGGCCAGCACTTCATCCTCGGGCACGATAAACCCGTCGCCCGCGCTGGAGGCCACCAGCAGTTTCCGACCAGGTATGTGTATGAAGAGCGCGATGATCTCAGCCTCATTCGGCAGATCGACCATCAGGCGCAGGGGTTCCCCCATGCCGCGCCCGCCGGGCAGGTTTGCGGCACTGACCGTATAGAACCGCCCGTTTGAGCCGAAAACCAGCAAGCGATCCGTCGTTTCGGCGTGGAACACAAAACGGCCTTCGTCACCGTCTTTGAACTTCAACTCTTGATCCAGGGGGATGTGTCCCTTCATCGCGCGGACCCAACCCATTTTCGAACAGACCACGGTGATCGGCTCTTTCTCGATCATCGCTTCCAGGGGTACATCCTCGACCTCACCGGCCTCGGCAAATTGCGTCCGCCGTGCGCCACCATCGTAATCTTTGCCGAACTTCTTGCGGGTTTCGCGCAGCTGGTCGGCGATGCGGGTCCACTGCAGGTCGTCGCTGGCCAGCAGGTCCTGCAGATCGGTGCGTTCCTTCATCAGCTCGTCGCGTTCGCGGCGCAGCTCCATTTCTTCGAGTTTGCGCAAGGACCGCAGGCGCATGTTCAGGATCGCTTCGGCCTGCACGTCGGTCAGATCAAATTCGGCCATCATCACCGGTTTCGGCTCATCCTCGGTCCGGATAATTTCGATCACGCGATCAAGGTTTAGGAAGGCGGTGATATAGCCTTCCAGCACTTCCAACCGATGGTCAATCTTGTCCAGCCGGTGCTGGCTGCGACGCAGCAGAACTTCACGTCGGTGATCCAGAAACGCGCGCAAAACCTCTTTCAGGCTGCAGACCTTAGGCGTGCGGCCGTCGATCAGCACATTCATATTCAGGCTAAAGCGCACCTCAAGATCCGAGGTGCGGAACAGCATGTTCATCAGCACATCCGGGTCAACGTTCTTGGACTTGGGTTCCAGGATCAGGCGAATATCATCGGCGGATTCGTCGCGCACATCGGCCAGGATCGGCAGCTTCTTGGTCTGGATCAATTCGGCGATTTTTTCGATCAGACGGGATTTTTGGACCTGATAGGGGATTTCGGTGACGACGATCTGCCATTGGCCGCGGCCCAGATCCTCAAGTTCCCATTTGCAGCGCAGGCGGAACGCGCCCCGTCCGGTACGATAGGCCTGCGCGATACTCTCACGCGGCTCAACGATAATGCCACCGGTCGGAAAATCGGGGCCGGGCACATGGTTCAGCAGCGTCTCATCCCGCGCGTCTGGGGATTTGATCAAGTGCAGGCAGGCGTTGCAGAGTTCCTCGATATTATGGGGCGGGATGTTGGTGGCCATACCCACCGCGATACCGGACGAGCCATTGGCCAGCAGGTTGGGAAAGCTGGCCGGCAGAACGACAGGTTCTTCCAGCCGGCCGTCGTAGTTGTCGCGGAAATCGACGGCATTTTCGTTCAGACCTTCCAACAGGGCCTCAGCCGCGATGGTCATCCGCGCCTCGGTATAACGGCTGGCCGCAGGGTTATCGCCGTCAATGTTCCCAAAGTTCCCCTGCCCGTCGACCAGCGGATAACGCACGTTGAAATCCTGCGCCAGACGCGCCATCGCGTCATAGATCGCCGCATCACCGTGGGGGTGGAAATCGCCCATCGTATCGCCGCTGATCTTGGCCGATTTCAGGAAACTGCCGCTGGCTGTCAGGCGCAGGCGGCTCATCGCATAGAGAATACGCCGGTGCACCGGTTTCAGCCCGTCACGCGCATCCGGCAGCGCGCGGTGCATGATCGTCGACAGCGCATAGGTCAGATAACGCTCACCAATGGCGCGGCGCAGTGGTTCGGACACTTCCGAGGGGTTCATATTGGGGTCATCGGTCAAATCGGACATAGATGCTGTGTAGCGGGATGATGAGGACAGGTAAAGGAAATCGAGGACGGATCGGTGAATTATTCCCAAGTTCAAACAAACCTTTTCGCCCGGTGGGCACCACCGGTCAGCGCCGACCCGCCCCCGTCACGCCAAAGGCGTGCTTTAAGCACGACGGCGGGCGCTTCTCGCCCACCCTCGGGCCGGTCGCTGCCCTCTTCGCTTCGCCTTGATACTTCGCCATTGCGCATTACCCGCAGCCTTGGCATAGCAATCGGCGTAACAGGTAAGGGCAGTAACATGAGCAAATCCATTCTGATCACAGGGTGTTCCTCGGGCATCGGTTATGACGCGGCGCATGGGCTAAAGGCGCGGGGGTGGCGTGTGTTTGCCAGTTGCCGCCAGCAGGCCGATTGCGACCGGTTGCGCGATGAAGGGCTGGAAACCGTACTGATCGACTACGCCGATGAGGCCAGTATCAAAAAGGGTCTGGACCGCGTGCTGAACGCCACCGGTGGGCGTCTTGAGGCATTGTTCAACAATGGCGCCTTTGCCTGTCCCGGCGCGGTCGAGGATCTGCCCCGCGACGCCCTGCGTGAAATTTTTGAGGCCAACCTGTTCGGCTGGCATGATCTGACCCGCCGCGTGATCCCAATAATGCGCAAACAGGGCGAAGGGCGGATCGTGAATTGTTCGTCCGTCCTGGGCTTTGTCGCGGCACCTTGGCGCGGCGCGTATAATTCAACGAAATTCGCGCTGGAAGGTCTGACCGACACGCTGCGCGTCGAAATGCGCGACACGCCCATTTGCGTCAGCCTGATCGAACCTGGCCCGATCACCACAAAATTCCGCCTGAACGCGATCCCGCATTTCGAAAAATGGGTCGATTGGGAGGCCTCGGCCCGCGCCGACCAATACCGCAACACCCTGATGAAACGGCTGTATAAGGAAAGCAAACCGGACCGGTTTGAATTGCCGCCATCAGCGGTGACGAAAAAGCTGATCCACGCGCTGGAATCCCCCCGCCCCCGCGCAAGATATTATGTGACAGTGCCCACGCACCTGATGGGCGTCGCAAGACGGGTGTTGCCGACATCAGGACTGGATTGGCTTTTGTCGAAGGGGTAGAGTAATTTTTAACAACTAAGTAGAATTAAGCATAGGCACATGCCTATGCTTAAAATGCTCTTTTTTAACGCTCAAGGCGAGCAAAACCAGCGCGAACCATCCATTCACCAATATCGGTATTACCAATTTTGCAGATTCCGCGCCATCTGTTGTCACCTTTGTTGCTTATAATACAAGTTGCCGTTTTTCCACCAAGCTGATCTTCGATCGTTTGCAACGCTTGACGTGCCTTACGCCTTGTTAGATTTCGATTATCGATATTTTCGAGACGAATTTTCTGATTATTCACACGAATTGAGTCGAGGTCCTCGGCATCACCAGTTGCAGGATCAGAATAGGGCGATACTATCCCGCGAAATGTTTCTGCCGAAGTGATGGTTGGCACGACAAGAAAAACAGCCAACAACAAAGTGATTGTCAATTTCATACTATTTTTCCAATGTTTAAGACCCCGAGAATGCTAATTTTTCAAACAGAGCTGGCCCGACAAATCTGAATGGCAGAGGTGGTTCGGTTTGTCTGAACAGTTTCAAGCCTTATCTTAGTTGGATTTTCCGCTCGGTTATGCCGCCACCGGGATTGGTCGCGACGGTTTGAGATATGCCTGATCGTGCGTTTGCCCGTCCAGCG
>NZ_JACNMP010000064.1 GCF_017592335.1 Pseudaestuariivita rosea
TCTCCCGAAGGTCCATCGAAAGTGCCTTACCCACTGCTCGCCCTCCATCTTGTGGTCGGCGACAGTGAATCAGCAAAATAAGCCTATGTGAATCCCCCTTGATTCAGGTCGATTTCATCACGCTCTAGCTGCCCACTTTCCTCTAGCTCACTCAGGTACGTCTCCATCGTATCCCACGCCTGAAAGACACTTACAGAGTTGGCCACCGTCTCCAGCTTAACCTGTTTCCTGACGGACACCTCGTTCGGTTTAATGGTCGCCCCATCTCGCAGATGGATCACAAAGGCATCTGACTCCTCGTCCTCGATGACCTCCTCGGCAAAGTCGTCCAGACCGCCTTTAGCAGCCTCGAGGTCGCCCTTCGGCACATTAATCGACACCCGGACCGTGCCGCGTTCGGCACGGCGCAACTGCTCTACAGACTCGTCACGTCCTGTAACTGCGTTGAAAGCGCCGCCAAAGTTGCTCTTGATGGCGCTCCACATTCCGCCTCCACCGATGTCTTCAATGAGCTCCGCACCGGTCGCCTCAGCAATGTCCATCTCAAGGTCGACGCGCTTGACGCCGACTGCTTCTATGATTGCCAGCTTGTCGGGGCTCCCAATGCGCACAATCTCAAACTGACGGCTCTCATCGGGAAAGCCAGCCTTGCGGAATAGTTGTTGAAAGTAGATGCGCAGGGATCCCGCATTCCGCCCGCAGTTCATGCAGATCACATGGTTATCGCGGATCAGAGCCATAAGGTCCGAGTTTAGAAAGTTCTCACCTGGCGCGGGAGGCCGTTCTCCAACCTCAACCTCAGGCGCTGGAGCGGTCGGAATAGTGACGCCTTGGCCGTCAGTGAAACGAGCACAGTGGACGGTGAGGCCGCCTCCCAGGATATCGCGGGAGCGCAATCCGCACGTGGATCGGTCGTCGCTGAATGTGATCGTTCGCTCTGCCTGCGTTCGGAACTGCCCCCATGCCTGCCGCACGAGTTGTTCAAGATTCTGCCCGTCATCAAGGAAACGCGCGCGTCGGTACTCAAGTGTTTTTGTCAGTGTAGCCAATGGCCGACCCCGTATTGGATTATCATAATGCTCTGAATAGCCTACTGATCAGAACGACACGGATAATATAACAATAAGCGCTCTGAGTGGGCTAAATGTCTATCGGTAGTAGCACACAGGACCGCTCTCGTCCAAGCGTTCTCCAGGCCCCAAGTCGGACCTGCTCTTGACATGCGGCGCTATCAACGACCGGTGCCATTCTCAAGCCTTGTAACCTACAGCAAGTCTGCGTTGCATTTCGTAATCACCAATTTCCTTATCTGACGACAGCTGTGCGGACCCCCTGCAAGGGTCAAAGATGGGTTCAGAATATTTTTGTTTGCCCGCTTTTTTGCCTCCATTCGTCTCTGGACAGGCTGGTTCGACCTTTCGGTGTGATCTCATAAATCCCGCGAACGCTCGCATCTCCACAGTAGAGTTTTTCAGGCCCCCACTGCGTAAGCCTATGTTCGATCTTGACGTCCACGCGGATTACTCGGTCTGTCCATGGGTCAAAGACTGGCATAACAAGAAATGACAGGGCATGATCGCGTGACAATTCCTCGATCGAAGTCAACCATCCTGCTCGACATTGCACCCACGGCTTAATTCCAAGGAGTGTTCTCCGCTGCCGCTCGCGGAGGAGCTTGTCTTCATTCGAATGGCTTGGTAGCTCAATCGCAAGTTTTCGCCGCTTCGCAGCAACGGCTTCACTTGGCGAGTTTGCCGCAACATTTGGCAATTTGAACATTGGCCATTTGCGGTTCGCGCAGTGCCACATAAGGATATTAGCTCGAATCCTATAAGCAGATCTGAACATCATGTCAGGTGGTGAAAGGCGTACGAAAATGGAATTCTTCCGAGCCTTTTCTGTGCTCGGCAAGGCGTTAAACACAGGATTTGCCAACTTCACCCTGAGCTTTGTTGTTCCATCAATTGAGATGTGGTCGAATAGGGGTGACCCACTAAGATCTTCAACCGCCTGACGTATCCAACGATTATCGCGAATTCCTGGGGTGCCGACCACATTGCTCAGATGGACACAGCGGATTTCTGCGTAATCTGAAAGCATCGACCCTAAGCTCCTTATCGTTTCATTGACTCCAGCTCCGCGAGCTTGACCATAAAAGATCAAACCATATACCAGCCGAAGAGCGTTCGGCGACATTGGACAGTTGTCACCAATATAATTGACGAGTGAGCTTGGAATATTGACTGCATGTGGATGCTCGTTGGAGAGCACGAAGTCTTTGGGCGTCACTTGGTTCATACCTATCTTTCCTTTAAGCCAATTTCGTCGAAAGAGAGATGGTTCCAAAGCACGCCGTACAAAAATCAAATTTTACCGTGTAACGATTGACCGGTACCGTTCAATTAGAGAACACAGCCGTGTTATCGCGCATCCACCACGCCAGGTCATAGCAGAAACCCGCCTAAATATTTTGAAGTTCCGTATTCTTTAATTGGATTCCCGTAGTCCTTGATCAGGAATTCCGTCGATTCATTCTTGGCTCTCACATACGTCACTGATACAGTTGGAGAAAGCGTAGCTGAACATAAGAGAACACATTAGAATGATAATAGAACCAAGTAGAATTGCTTGAGGGTCAGAATGGGAATTTTGGAGACACTTCTATTCAGATTACAGTAAGTTTCCCTGGCATTAGGGAAAAATGAAAGCCTACATCAGATGCAAGCGCATGATACTGTATTGAGCAAATGTACAACCGTCTTTTTTCAATGGCATTCTGTATCCCAGACTTCAAACGAGAATCGGACCGGACTCTTCATCCCAGTTATCTAGGGGCATTGCGTTAAGTTCTGCGCGCGCCTTCTGCCAGGACGGCATCCACTGATCCAAAACGGCGATAAAGGCATCGTCATGACGAGGCGATAGGAAATGGGCCACCTCATGTAGAGCAACATATTCGATTGCCTGTGGCGGCTTTTTTGATAACGATAGGTTGAGCCAGACACGTCCCGCCAATGGGTTACAGCTGCCCCACTTCGTCCGCATCCGTTTCACGCCGAGCAGCGGCCGTGAGACGCCAAGCAAGTCGGCCCATTTAGCTACTGCGGCACCACCGCGTGCCCGAAGCTCTTCTCGATACCAGCGTAGCACCATCCGCTCTCGGTCGGAAAACCCGGCGCCCGGGCGTACCCGCATGCGCAAGCCGTCGCTACCCTCGAGCGCGAGCCCACAGCGACCAGATGCCATTGCCTCGACGCGCAGGCGCAACGGGCGTCCGAGAAAGAAATGTGTCTCGCCAGATACATACGCCCGGCGCCCTTCCCGGGGCTGGAGCGCAAAGCCACGTCGTTTGCGTTCGATCCAAGGCAGCCGAGTGAGGAGAGCGACGCGGACCGCGTCGAGACTCATCGACGGAGGCGCAGCAACCCGCACCCGGCCATCCGGAGGGTAGACACCGATGTGAAGGTTCTTTATCGGCTTTTGGATGACCTCGATGTAAATCCCCGCCACGTGCAAGACATCAGTATTCATGTTGGGCCTTCACGATCTCAAAGATCACATCCGGTTTTGCGTTCGCAGGCAGGGCTTCTCGGATGCATCTCTTAACCAACCGTTCCTTCATGCGATTGTCGCGCCAGCCGTCGGGCGCATTTGCCCGCAGCGCGTTGTCAACGGCGCGGGCGACAGTCGCATCACCGCCAAGGTTATCGTAGAGCGCTTTTTGCCCTGGCGTCGTGATCCCGTCTGGGTAAGCTTCCGCATGGCCCTGTTTGGCCTGCCGAACAAGTTCCGCAATGCGTTCCAGGTAAACAGCGTATTCAATGGCCTCGTCGTGGCGCTGCTTGACCAGGTCCGCCAGAAGTTCAGACATTTTCTCATAGAACTTCGGATTGACCGGCGTCTCATCAATAATGAGTTTGCGCACGTTGTTCTCAATGGCCTCGGCCACATTCTCCTTTTTGCCGCTTACGGCCTTGCCTGCGGCATCGGCGGCCTCCGCTCCCTTGCTGGCCACAAGATCAATAAGGCTGATGTCGTCGAGATCTGAGACAACCTCCGAGTCATCCGCCTTGATGTAGGTATCGATCAGATGCCGCATAGCTGGCTCGAACAGCTTGAAGTCCACTGCGTCGCCGCTGTGCAACCGCACGGCGTTACGGATGTTCAGCGCGCGTTCGACCTCGTTGCGGTACTCCGCCATCTGTAAATCGTTGAAGCCCGACGCTGCTGGGTCCTCTGCCACTGAGGCAAAGGCTCGCGCGAACCGGCCCGCGATCTTGTAAAGTGCTTGCCGCCGCCGCGCCTTCTCTTCGGCCTCGAGGTCGATGCCGTGAGGGCTGGAAAAGTACGCGTAAACTTCTTCGTCACCTTTCGGATGCTCCACAGGCTCCATCAAGGCGAGCCAGGCCTCTTTTGAGCCAACCAGGTCATCGGACGCCTTATCAGCCCGGTCGGAGATCAAACCCTCGACGTCTGCCTGTTCGAATCCGTCAAAAGCTTCCGACGTGTAGTCGTCGACGGCATTCTCGATATTCTTGAATAGATCTTTGTAATCGACGACATAGCCGAATTCCTTGTCATCGCCGTCCAGCCGATTGACCCGGCAAATCGCCTGAAACAGCCCGTGATCGCGCATCTGCTTGTCGATATAGATGTAGGTCGCCGCGGGCGCGTCAAAGCCTGTCAAAAGGCGGCTCACAACGATCAGAAGCTTCATCTGCGCTGGTTCCTTGCGGAACTTGCGCAACGCCTCCTTCTCATACTCCTCTTCATCCTGATCGCCTAGAAGCGCATCGTAAACCTTGTACACATACTGCTTGTCAGTCTCGCCAAGGCCCGCCTCTTCGCCAGTCAACTCGGACGCATTCCGCTTGTAGGAGGTGACGATGGCGCATTTGTCGGCGATAGCGGAGCCGGAGTTACGGAATATCTCGAAGAATTTGCAGGCTTCGGGTATGGAACCCGCCACCAGCATGGCGTTGCCGTTCCCGGCCGCCAGACGCGGCTTCTTGACCATGTCCATGATGATGTCGGCGGCGAAGGTTTTGCATCATCCCCTCCTTCACCAACCGCGCCTTGTCCAGCCGCGCCTCAAGCGCCGCGATTTCGGCGTCCATTTCTTTGAGGACCCCGGCGATTGCTTTCTGCTCCTCGATCGTTGGCGGAACCAAAAAGTTCATTTCCAACAAAAACTTAAAGTGTCGATTATAACCTGTATTTGGTATTTCCTTCAACGAGAGCACGTCAGCCAAGAAACGAGCAGAAAATCCATCACGAGAGCCCAACGGCTGGGTACCATCCGCACCAAGCGCAAAATCAAAATCCACGAATTTGATGATGCGCGTGTGGTCGCCAAAAATAATCACACCACCAGGAGGCGGAACATAGCGACGGGCTTCGACATTGGTGTATCCGACGATCTTGCTCTTTCCTTGGTCTACAATCGGAATTGCCCCGTCAGACGCGTATTCAGTCGTCTGAACCTGTTTGTCTTTTGCATTGATCCGCTTGAATACGTCACCAAAATCGACTGTACCCCACTCCCCCGAGAAGCCGGGCAGGCGGCGGGTGGCGGTGAGGAGGTCCTGCATGGCGCCCTGCTTGATGCGCCGCTTCTTCGCAGTCAGCCGCTCCAGCCCCTCAATCACCCCATCCGCATCCGACAACGCCTCAGCAATGGCCTCTTGTTCGTTGAGGTCGCTCGGAACAACGGTTTCGAAAAACCCAAGTTCGTCACGATTGATCTTCGGAAGGCCACTTCTCGCGGATGCTGCCGTCGCAAACTCCGTGAAGGGCCGAGAAAGCATCAGATACATGAGGAACCGCGCCGACACGCCGTCTCTGGCGCGCACCGGATACATGTCGGCACTGCATAGGCAGGCTTCTTCGGCAAAGGTCAGTTTTTGAAGGTTGGGGCGGATCTTGCTGTAGATGATTTCGCCGGGCTGCACCAAATACTTGCCGCTGATCGCCCCCTGTTCTGTCGCGGTCATCCTGATGTCGAGGCGACCGGACGCACTTCTTATGTGGTCCGGCGCAACCAGCAACATCTCGCTGTAAGGCGCGGACTTCGGATTAACTTGGCCACTGGTGATGCTGGCAAGATCATAAAACGACGCTTCGGACCAACCATTCGGTTGTGACGGGACATTTTCGAGGTCGGTTTCACCGGTCATCCGTCAAACCCCATCGCCGCCAAATGCCCCGCCACCTTGGCCCCCAGCGCCTCCACCTCTGCGGCCAGTTCCGGCAGGGTCCGGCCATAGCGTTCGGTCAGCACGCGGACGCGGGCGGTGAGGGTTTCGGTGCGGGCCTCGACCTCGGCACCGATAGCGGTGGCAAGGTCGGTCAGCCATTTGTCTTCGACTACCAGCGTGCGGATCTCATCCTCCGTCAACGCGGGATATTTGCGCAGCACGGCCTCGTCCAGCGCGGCTTGCGCCTCTTTCGCCGCTTTCTTCGCCGCCGTCTCATCGGCCAGCAGCTTGGCGGCGCGCTTCAGCATCGGCGCTTCCTCCGCATCCGCCTCCCCCGTCTTTATCCGCGCCTTGACGGAAGCCGCAGTCAGCTTGCCTGCCTCGGTCAGCGCGTCCACCAGCAGCCCGCCCTCGGCCCCGTGTTCCTCCACCAGTTCCTCGATCTCGCGGCCCAGATCCTCGGCCCGGCTCTCGCGCGCCTCCAGCGCCGCTTGCAACTCAGGGAAGAAGCGCGCCACCACCAGCGCGGGCGGGATCACATCGGCCACCAGCCGGGTCTTGTTCACCGTCAGGTCGGCCTCTTCGAGCCATTTGGTCTTGTTCCCGTCCACCTCCTTGCGGGCCTCGCGCAATTCCTTCGCCGCCGCCCAACCATCGCCCACGATGATGAACACATCGTCCTGCATGGTCTCGGCCCAGTAGGACATGAGGCGCTGATAGGCCTCGTATTTGTCAACCAATGGCGCGGCGGCGAAGCGGGCCAGCATACCCTCGGATGCGAAGACATCGACGAACTAGCGCCTGACATACGTCGTCCAGGCCATCTCATTTGCCTTGTCATGCCCGAAGAGCCCGTTGAAGCTAGAGTACCCATCGGCATGGACCCAGCCTTTGTAACCTGCAAGGTGGCTGACGGAATGCTTACCCTTTCGATCAATGATGAACTGGTACCAGGCGCAAGGTGGTGATGACCCCGACCATGGCCGGTCATCGCGCACAACTGAATGGGCGCGCCGTCTTCAATCTGCAGTGATCACCAGTTACGCAGTGGGGCATGTCCCGTCACGAGCCCGCACTGTCCCTCTCCTGCTGCAACTCGTCAGGAAGCTGAAGCGGCTTCAGCCCAAGAAATTTGCGGTCCGCAGGTTTTGTGACGTGCTCATACACAGCAGCCCATGCCCGAGGTCGTTTTTCGTCACTTAGCATTTTGAAGTAAGACATCGTTGCGGCTCCAATCAGGATCTTCCGGCGGGTATCGTCTTTCTTGTTCTGCCGCGCGGCTTCCTGCTTCAATTGGTTGAGTTCGAGTTCCTTTGCTGCGATCTTTTGGGCAATCGTCTTTCGTGTCATCTGCATCTCCTTTTTTGCTAGGTGTCACGGATATCGGCTTCGGTTTCTCGCTTCGCTCCAATTTTTTTTGTGGTGGTACACGCGGCGAAGCCGCTACCCCGATAGGCTGCTATGCAGGCTAGAGCGTGATGAAATCGACCTGAATCAAGGGGGATTCACATAGGCTTATTTTGCTGATTCACTGTCGCCGACCACAAGATGGAGGGCGAGCAGTGGGTAAGGCACTTTCGATGGACCTTCGGGAGA
>NZ_JACNMP010000065.1 GCF_017592335.1 Pseudaestuariivita rosea
GGTCCACGCCAGGCTTAGGCTCCGGACCCCCAAACAGCTTCATCCATTTGTAAAGAGAATGCGTGCTGACACCCCAACGCCGCGATACCTCGCGAACCGGATAGCCTCGCACTGTGATCTGATGCACCGCATCGCGCTTGAACTCGTCGCTGTAATTGCTTGTCCCCATGTCGGCCTCCTCGCCTCAAAGTTAGGGGGCAAAGCGTCTACAAACCTAGGGGCAGCTCAGAATGGCGTTAATAGCAATGATCAGCTAGATGATTTTTTCGAAGGTGCCGTATCAGAATTTGCAGCGAAAGCAATCGGTGCAAGGCGTTCTGACAACGTGAATAATTTCAAGGAAGAGTATCCTCATACTCTAGAAAAACCGATGAGTTCGGAAGAGTTTCGTCAACTTCTGGAATCAATGAGAAAAGAATAAACCCCCTCCTGTTTCCAAGAGAGGGTTCTCTACTTTAAACCGCGCTAGGCCTGATAACTTTCAAAAACTCCCGACACTCGGCTCGATAGGGCTCACCAGTCTTCGCGAACCACGACCCGTGTTTTCACGGGCAGTTTCATCGCGGCAAGGCGCAGGGCTTCGCGGGCGATGGTGTCGTTCACGCCGTCGATTTCGAACATCACACGACCCGGTTTCACCTTGGCCGTCCAACGGTCGACAGACCCCTTCCCTTTACCCATCCGAACCTCGATCGGTTTTGCCGTGACCGGCAGATCGGGGAAGATGCGGATCCACACGCGGCCCTGACGTTTCATATGACGCGTCATGGCCCGGCGGGCGGCTTCGATTTGACGGGCGGTGATCCGCTCGGGCTCGGTTGCTTTCAGGCCATATGTGCCGAAGTTCAGGGTGCTGCCACCCTTGGCTTCGCCGTGGATACGGCCCTTATGCATCTTGCGGAATTTTGTGCGTTTTGGTTGCAGCATTCCCTAATCCTCCGTTAGCGACGGCCACCGGCGCCGCGGGGCGCTGGACCATCCTGGAGTTCCTGTTGACGACGATCACGGGCCTGTGGATCATGTTCCATGATCTCGCCTTTGAAGATCCAGACCTTGATCCCGATGATGCCGTATGGCGTCGCAGCTTCGGCTGTCGCGTAGTCGATATCAGCACGCAGAGTGTGCAGCGGCACGCGGCCTTCACGGTACCATTCAGTCCGTGCGATTTCAGCGCCACCCAGACGACCAGCAACATTCACACGAATGCCAAGCGCGCCCATGCGCATCGCGTTTTGAACCGCGCGCTTCATGGCGCGGCGGAACGACACACGACGCTCAAGCTGCTGCGCGATGGACTCAGCGACCAGTTGACCGTCCAGTTCAGGCTTGCGGACCTCAACCACGTTCAGGTGCAGCTCGCTGTCTGTCATCGCGGCCAGCTTTTTACGCAGCGTTTCGATGTCTGCGCCTTTTTTGCCGATGATGACACCGGGGCGGGCTGTGTGGATCGTGACGCGGCACTTCTTATGCGGACGTTCGATGATCACACGGCTGATGCCGGCTTGCTTGCACTCTTCCTTGATAAAATCGCGGATTCTGATGTCTTCCAGCAGAAGATCACCGTAATCCTTCGTGTCCGCATACCAGCGGCTGTCCCAGGTGCGATTGACCTGAAGGCGCATGCCGATTGGATTAACTTTCTGACCCATTAGGCTTGCTCCTCAACTTGACGCACCTTGATGGTGAGTTCCGAGAACGGCTTGATGATACGACCGAAACGACCACGCGCACGGGGGCGGCCACGCTTCATTGTCAGATTTTTCCCAACATAAGCCTCGGCCACGACCAGCTCGTCCACATCCAGATTGTGGTTGTTTTCGGCGTTCGCAATAGCGGACTGAAGGCATTTCTTCACATCCTCGGCGATACGTTTTTTCGAAAACGTCAGATCGTTCAGCGCCTTGTCGACCTTCTTGCCACGGATCATCGCGGCGACCAGGTTCAGTTTCTGCGGGCTTGTGCGAAGCATGCGGGTTTTCGCCATTGCTTCGTTTTCAGCCACACGGCGGGGGTTTTTATCCTTGCCCATGACTTACTTCCGTTTCGCTTTTTTATCAGCCGCGTGACCGTAATAGGTGCGCGTCGGTGCATATTCACCGAACTTCTGACCAATCATGTCTTCGGACACGTTGACCGGAATGTGCTTTTGACCGTTATACACACCAAATGTCAGACCTACGAATTGTGGCAGGATCGTTGACCGGCGTGACCAGATTTTGATGACTTCGTTGCGGCCGGACTCGCGGCTCTTTTCGGCTTTTTTCAGCACGTAAGAGTCGACAAAGGGCCCTTTCCATACAGAACGCGACATGATCTAGCGCCCCTTCTTCTTGGCGTGACGCGAGCGGATGATCAGCTTGCTGGACGCTTTGTTCTTGTTGCGGGTGCGGGCACCCTTGGTTGGCTTGCCCCAGGGCGACACGGGGTGACGACCACCTGATGTCCGGCCCTCACCACCACCATGGGGGTGATCGACGGGGTTCATGACCACACCGCGGACACTTGGGCGGATGCCCTTGTGGCGGTTGCGGCCGGCCTTACCGAAGTTCTGGTTGCTGTTGTCGGGGTTCGACACGGCACCAACGGTTGCCATACATTCCTGACGCACCATCCGCAGCTCGCCCGAGGATAGGCGGATCTGGGCGTAGCCACCGTCGCGGCCCACGAACTGGGCATAGGTGCCAGCGGCGCGCGCGATCTGACCACCCTTACCGGGCTTCAGTTCGATGTTGTGTACGATTGTCCCGATGGGCATGCCGTGGAATGGCATTGCGTTGCCGGGCTTGATGTCAGCTTTTGCCGAGGCGATGACCTTGTCACCGACGGCCAGACGCTGAGGGGCCAGGATATAAGCCTGTTCGCCATCGTCATATTTGATCAGGGCGATAAAGGCGGTCCGGTTGGGGTCATATTCGATCCGCTCAACCGTGGCTGAAACGTCGAATTTGTTCCGCTTGAAGTCAACGATGCGGTAAAGACGCTTTGCGCCACCACCACGACGACGCATCGTGATCCGTCCGGTATTGTTCCGGCCGCCATTCTTGGTCAAACCCTCTGTAAGGGATTTGACCGGACGTCCTTTCCAAAGCTCCGAACGGTCGATCAGCACCAGCCCACGCTGGCCCGGCGTCGTCGGCTTATACGACTTGAGTGCCATGCTTTCTGTCTTCCGTTTGCTTTGCGCCAGGTATGCCCCGGCTTTTCGGTTTCAGGGGCCCCGCAGGTCCCCGGTTTTGAATGGTCTAGTGACCAAAAGCCAAGCCCCGGACGAATCCGGGGCCTGACGGATGGCGCTGGATACTAAAGGGATCGGGGTTGGTCAAGTATAACCGGTAATATTTAAGCCGGGCGATCGTCGGCCCGCGGGTTGGCAATACAATCTGGCCGCTGCTGCGGTTTATGGTTGCCAAATACATCAGATCAACCCGCAGCGCACAGAAGGCCGCCAAATCGCCGACCCGGTCGGGCGGGCCGACGATGGTCCGGCGCCTTCGGCTGGATTCCGGGCGGTTCACGAGTTGGTGCTGCAAGCAACAGAATTCATCTTGTGCTGTTGTTTCTATTAGCAATAGTTGCGGCTTAGGTAGACTGCTATTTAAGCGAGGAGGCACATTTGAAAGATCAAATAGCAAAGCAAGAGGCAGCAAGAGCAAAAATTCGAGCACTCTATGGAACACCCGAGGGCGAAGATGGCCCCACTCTCTTTGTTTCACATCACCTTGATGAACTCAGCTCCGATGAATGGAAGCAATGCCTAGCGATTGAAAAACCCACCGCCGAGCAAATCTTGGATGGGCTCGTATTGGTAAGTGCATGGGACTCTAAGGAAGACGGAAATATCGACACATTCGATTTCAGCCTGCCTAACAATATGACAAATTATCTGATTGCTGTCCGATTTGATGGCGATGAGATCGAGAGTGTCGATATGGAAAGCTGATACAAACACAAAACCCCGGCAACTTCCGTCACCGGGGTTTCAATCTTTCAAAAGCAGTGCAGCCTTACAGGCCAGTGCTCACGTCGATGGTGTTGCCCTCTTCGAGGGTCACATAGGCCTTCTTCACGTCTTTCCGCTTACCAAGCTGGCCGCGGAAGCGTTTGACTTTGCCTTTTGTGATCGTCGTGTTGACCGACTTCACCTTCACACCAAAAAGCGTCTCGACCGCTTCTTTGATCTGGGGTTTGTTGGCCTCCATCGCCACTTCGAACACAACGGCACCGTTTTCCGATGCCATTGTGGCCTTTTCCGTGATGACCGGCTTGCGGATCACGTCGTAGTGTTCTGGTTTTGCGCTCATTTTAACCGAGCCTCCAGTGCTTCGACCCCTGCTTTGGTGATCACAAGTGTATCACGTTTCAGGATGTCATAAACGTTTGCGCCGATCGATGGCAGGATATCCAGACCGTCGATGTTGCGGGCAGCCTTGGCGAAACCTTCGTTCACCTCGGCGCCGTCGATGACCAGCGCGCGCTTCCAGCCCAAGTTTTTGACCTGCTTGGCCAGAGCGGCGGTTTTGCCCTCGGCCTCGGCATTTTCGATCACGACCAGTTCACCTGCAGCGGCCTTGGCCGACAGCGCGTGCTTCAGACCCAGCTTGCGGAATTTCTTCGGCAAATCATGGGCATGGCTGCGCGGCGTCGGGCCCTTATAGATGCCACCCTTGCGGAAGATCGGCGCGTTGCGGTCCCCGTGGCGTGCGCCGCCGGTGCCCTTCTGGCGATAGATCTTCTTGGTCGAATAGCTGGTCTCGGACCGAGTCTTGACCTTGTGGGTGCCCGCCTGCGCCTTGTTGCGCTGCCAGCGGACCACGCGGTGCAGAATGTCGGCACGGGGTTCCAGACCGAAAATCGCATCGTCCAGATCCGCACTGCCGGCCTTCTTGCCGTCCAGTTTGATCACATCAGCTTTCATCTTTATTGCCTCCCTCAGGGGCAGCATCTTCGGCTTTATCGGCCTCGATCGATGCTTCGGCTTCTTTCAGCGCTTCGGCCTCGGCCGCTGCAGCCGCTTCGGCCGCAGCCTTTTCAGCCGCTTCAGCTTCGGCAGCCGCCTGTGCCGCCGCCTCTTCAGCCGCTTTCGCCGCTTCTTCAGCTGCAGATTTCAGCGCAGCGGGCAGAATGGCATTCTCAGGGAACGGCTTTTTCGCCGCATCCTTGATCGTGACCCATCCGCCTTTTGACCCAGGCACAGCCCCTTTGACCATGATCAGGCCACGGTCAGCATCGGTTTTCACGACCTGCAGGTTCTGTGTCGTCACGCGGGCAGCACCCATGTGACCGGCCATTTTCTTGCCCTTGAACACCTTACCAGGGTCCTGACACTGACCGGTCGAGCCGTGCGAACGGTGGCTGATCGACACACCGTGCGACGCGCGCAGACCGCCAAAGTTATGACGCTTCATCGCACCGGCAAACCCTTTACCGATCGATGTGCCCGCCACATCCACGAACTGGCCTTCGAAATAATGATCTGCGGTGATTTCTTCACCCACGTTGATCAGATTTTCAGGGGCCACGCGAAATTCAGCGATCTTGCGCTTTGGCTCAACCTTCGCAACAGCGAAGTGGCCGCGCATCGCTTTCGATGTGCGTTTTGCCTTGGCTGTGCCAGCACCCAACTGAACGGCACTATAACCGTCTTTTTCAGGCGTCCGCTGAGCCACAACCTGCAGCTTGTCCAATTGCAGAACGGTCACAGGGATCTGCTTACCGTCTTCCATGAAAAGCCGGGTCATGCCGACTTTTTTCGCGATTACTCCAGAGCGCAACATCAATATGCCCTCCTTAAACCGAGATTTGAACGTCCACACCAGCGGCCAGGTCGAGCTTCATCAGCGCGTCCACCGTCTGGGGTGTCGGATCAACGATGTCGAGAAGACGCTTGTGCGTCCGGATCTCGAACTGATCGCGGGATTTCTTGTCAACGTGAGGTCCACGCAGAACAGTAAACTTCTCGATCTTATTCGGCAGCGGGATGGGGCCACGCACTTGTGCGCCCGTCCGCTTGGCAGTGTTGACGATCTCTTGCGTGCTGGCATCCAGAACGCGATAGTCAAAAGCCTTCAGCCGAATGCGAATATTTTGGCTTTGCATTTTAACAGCCTTTCGCGGCGTTAGAGTTGATAGGTGGACCACCGGCTCATCCGGTGACCCACGTCGAACCCGAAGGTTTGGTTTATGTCGAGTATGACTACTCGATGATTTTCGATACGACGCCAGCGCCGACGGTTCTGCCGCCTTCGCGGATGGCGAAGCGGAGGCCTTGTTCCATGGCAATCGGCGCGATCAGTTCGACGCCGAAGCTGACGTTGTCGCCGGGCATCACCATCTCAGTGCCTTCGGCCAGCGTCACCGTGCCGGTCACGTCCGTCGTCCGGAAGTAGAACTGTGGGCGGTAGTTGGCGAAAAACGGCGTGTGCCGGCCGCCTTCGTCCTTGGTCAGGATATAGGCTTCGGCCTCAAACTTGGTGTGTGGCGTTACCGAGCCGGGCTTGCACAGCACCTGGCCACGCTCAACGCCTTCGCGATCCACACCCCGCAGCAGCGCGCCGATGTTGTCACCAGCTTCACCACGATCCAGCAGCTTGCGGAACATTTCAACGCCCGTGCAGGTCGTCTTGGTGGTGTCGCGGATGCCCACGATTTCGATCTCGTCGCCCACGTTGATCACGCCGCGTTCCACACGACCGGTCACAACAGTCCCACGGCCGGAGATTGAGAACACGTCCTCGA
>NZ_JACNMP010000066.1 GCF_017592335.1 Pseudaestuariivita rosea
TTCCAGAGAGAACTCATAGAACAGCGCCGCCTGTGCTTCCTGCTTTGGTCCCAGCATCCCTAAATCTCCCAACCAATATTGGAATTGAAGCAGCGGATGCCCCCTCGATCAAGAAGAGTTTTTCAACGAAATACATACCGCACTGCAAAACTGGGTAGATTTTGCACGTCACCTCTTTTCCGGCAGCGTTCCATAACTGTTGCGATAGACCTTGCCCGCAATTGGATGGGTGAATTTCATTGCAGACCAGACGGAATCTATGCTGAGCGTTTTGCTCTCGACGGCCTGACACACGACCGCAATCAATCACCTTCAAGAAGTTCAGAAATTCCTTGCAAAACCGAGGGCATCCACACACGACCCCTTACTCGATGCCATAGATTTCGGCGATATCCTCCAACATCAGACGCGCGGCAAGGATGCCGCCTGCGGTATTCCAGACGGTATCGCTCACCTGGTGCACACGACCCGCCTCCACCGCGCTGAGGCTCTGCCACAGGGGGTCGGCCAGCGCCTCTGATGTTGCGGCGTCGCCTTCACCGTTGCCATTGTCATAGGTGAAATGAAAGATGCGGTCGCCGTCCATGTCGGGGATGTTTTCGCGGCCCACGCGCAGGGCGAATTCCTCCACGTTCTGAATCGCTGGCCGGGCAAAGCCCAGATCGCTGAGTATCACACCTGAGAAGCTGTCCAATTGGTAGATGCGGATCTGCGACGCGAGGAAGCGGATGATCGAGACTTCTTCGGCCAGGTTATCCCCCAGCGCTGCGGACAGAGCTGCCACCTGTCCGTCATATTCCGCCAGCACCTCGGCGCCTTCTTCGGCCATGCCCACGGCCTCGGCGTAAAGCGCATAGTTCACACGCCAGTCACCGCGTAGCCGTTCTGACATCACCGTAGGCGCTATCGCGCTGAGTTGGGCATAGACCTCTTCATGGCGCTGCATGTTGCCGAGGATCAGGTCCGGTTCCAGCGCCGCGACCAGCTCCAGATTGATGCCATTTTCCGTGCCCAGGGGCTGGACCCCCTCCATGAGGGGCGCGATGTGATCATACCATGGATCACCCAGCCAGCTGTTGGCCGCACCGACCGGCGTGATGCCAAGCGACAAAAGCGCCTCTGTCCCCTCATTTGTCAGAATTACGATGCGTTGGGGATCATCCGGTACTTCCGTCTCGCCCATCGCGTGGGTGATCGTATCGGCAGAGGCGGCACCGGCAAGGCATATGGCGCTTGCGGCGACAAGAATGAAAGGGCGCATGGGGGTTTTATCCTTGATGTTGAGTATTTTTATCAGGTAATAACTTGACTGAAATTGTAAGGATATCAAGAGCCGCAATGCGCGTCGGAAACATCACGTTGATCATCCTGAGCCTGTGTGTTGCCGTACTCGGCTTGCATGTGGGGGTGCGGGCCTATCCAACGGAGGATGTCTGGCGCGCAATGGTTGGCACCGATACCGACGCTACGGCGATTATCATACGCGATCTGCGCGCGCCGCGCATGGTGCTCGCCGCTTTGGTGGGGGCGGCGTTGGCGCTGTCCGGACTGATGATGCAATCGGTCACCCGCAACCCGGTGGCAGAGCCGGGATTGTTGGGCGTGAATGCCGGCGCGGCCTTTGCGGTCGTTGTGCTTTTGACTTACCAGCCGGGGGTGGGCATCTGGGCGATCATGGGCGTGGCGGCTTTGGGTGCAGGTATCGCAGCGGCGCTTGTCTTTGGCCTCGCGCTATCGGTCGGGGCGGCGGTATCGCCGGTGCACCTGTTGCTGGCGGGTGTGACGGTGGCAGCGCTGCTGATGGCGGGCGTGCAGGTGCTGGTGATCCTGAACGAACAGACGCTGGAGGAGCTTATCTTCTGGCTGTCCGGCTCCTTCGCGGACAGGCCCCTGGCGGGCGTCTGGATCGTAGCGGCAGGTCTGGCCATGGGCGGCGCCCTATGTTTGGCGCTGGCCCCGGCGCTTGATGCCTTGCGGGCCGATGATGCGACCGCGACAAGCCTCGGCGTTGATGTCGCGCGCCTGCGGCTGTTGCTTCTGGGGGGCGCGGCCCTGCTGGCTGGTTGCGCCGTGGCGCTGACGGGACCCATCGCGTTCGTGGGCCTCGCGGCGCCCCATCTGGCGCGGCTGTCGGGCGCGCGCGGCCACGCCCAGATGATCCCGCGCAGCATGATTTTCGGCATGCTGCTTGCGCTGACGGCGGACGTGCTGGCGCGCTTTATCCTTTACCCAACCGAGGCCCCCGTCAGCGCGGTCATGGCGCTGATCGGTGTCCCGATCCTGATCAACCTTCTGCGCAGCGCCCGGATGCGTCTCGCATGACCGCAGCCCGTGTCAGCCTACCGGTCGGCCTTGTCGTCTTGGCACTTGTCGCTGCCGCAATGGGCAGTTCGTTCATGCCGCTCGACCGGGTGACCGCCGCATTGTTCGGCCAGGGCAGCCGCGCTGATACGGTGATCTTGTGGAATATCCGCCTGCCGCGCGTGACCATGGCCCTGCTGGCAGGCGCGGGCCTGGGCATCGCGGGCATGCTGTTGCAACGAGCCACACGCAATCCATTGGCATCGCCTGGTGTCCTTGGAATCGTGGACGGGGCAGCCGTTGGCGTCCTTCTGTTCTTGCTCCTGTTCTCGAATGAGGCCAACGTGCTGACCGTCTCAATCGTTTGGCAACCCGTCGCTGCGATCCTCGGCGCGGTCGTCTTCGCCCTTGTCGTTGCAAGCCTTGCTGCGCGCGATGACACACGGCCCATGACGCTGATCCTCTACGGGATCTCGCTGGCCGCACTTGCCAATGCCATTGTCGTCCTCCTGATAATTGCGGGTCCGGTCTACCGCGCCTCGCAAGGGTTGATCTGGCTGGCAGGCTCTGTGCAAAGCGCCGAGTGGCGCGAGGTCTGGATGCTGGCTACAGCGCTTCTTGTCGCCTTACCCGCGCTGGTTGCGCTGATCCGTCCGCTTGACCAGTTGCACCTTGATGACTTGAGCGCGCAGGCCACCGGCCTCGCGGTCAGGCGCACACGTGTGGCGACGCTGACCCTGTCGGTCCTGCTGACGGCGGCGATGGTCTCTATTGTGGGCGGCATCGGGTTCGTCGGTCTTATTGCGCCCCATGCCGCCCGGCTGTTGTTCGGAACCGGCGCGGCATGGCAACTGACCGGGGCGGCATTGATCGGGGCGGGCATGGTGTTGATGGCAGATCTTCTGGTCCGCGTGCTGTTCCAGCCTCTCGAAGTCCCGGCAGGCGCTGTCACCGCTCTGATTGGCGCGCCGTACTTCCTGTTCCTCCTCCTCCGCCACGGACGTGCCCATGCCTGAGCCTCTTATCACCATCGACGCGGGCATCATGGGCTACCGTGATATGACGGTTTTCAACGGTCTCACGCTGTCAATCCCCAAGGGCGAGGTCACAGCGCTGTGCGGGCCCAACGGCTGCGGCAAGTCGACGGTGCTTAAGGCGATGCGGGGCATCCAGCCACTGTCGGCAGGCGAGGTGATCCTCGACGCCATGCCGCTCGGACAATGGAGCGCCAAGGGCTTGGCCCGCACGGTCGCGATGCTGGGGCAGACGCCCACGGCGCCCGAGGAGATGCGCGTGCGCGATCTGGTGGCACTTGGCCGCTATGCCCACCGCAAACCCTTCGCCGGGCTCGACATCGGTGATCACACCGCGATCGACACCGCCTTGCGCGCGACCACCATGGTGGCGCTGGCTGAAACGCCGCTGGCAAACCTGTCCGGCGGCCAAGCACAGCGGGCATGGCTGGCCATGGTGCTGGCGCAGCAATCGCCGGTTATTTTTTTGGACGAGCCGACCAACCACCTCGATATCTCTCATGCGCTGTCGACGCTGTCACTGGTGCGCCAGATGGCGCGGAACGGCGGCAAGACGGTGGTGATCGTGCTTCATGATCTAAACATGGCGGCCACCGTTGCGGATCGGATTGTGCTGTTCAAATCAGGCCAAGTCGCGGCGGAAGGTCCGGTCAAAGAGGTTCTGACCTCTCAGAACATCGAGACAGTGTTCGACATTCCCTGTGCGGTGATGACCCGCCCTGACAGCAATCTGCCGTTGGTCGTGCCTCTGCTTGGCAGGATTGGCAAATCCGAAGGCAACACCAATTTGAGTGCGCAAAAAGCAGATGCTTTAGAATAACTGACCTTCGGGACACCCGCTGCACTCAGCAGATCCGGTTCGCTCCGAGCATCGCTTGTGGCACAAAGTCTGTCAAAACGAGTACGGTTTTATTGCCGGCAACGGAATGTCGGATATCGGTCAATGTTCGCAAGCGGTCGTTGGGGTTCTCGCAATGAAAGTCGGGATTGTCCGCGACCTGTGAGTTGCCCTGAAAAACCTCGCTGCGCGGTGAACGGATGGCAGCAATGCCCGCCGCCTCGCGGCATCCTAGACCGAGCAACTGCAGCAAATTTTGTGCTGCGAGCGCACGCAGCGAGAAGAGTCGACGACCGCCTTGGGCTGATTGTGTTGAAAAACTCGAAAATCTGACAGTAGAATTTTTGTGCCAGAATCCGTTGCATCAGCAAGGTTGAAGCCAAATGCCCGGTAGGGCGTCTGAGAGCCTCGGACATTGCCAGCGCTGGTCTTGGGCCGACCCCCTCGACGAATTTTCAAATAAGCCTTCTATGAGCAAGTTTTTGACCCGTTTTCACTAAAATCGGAGTTTTTCAACAGTATCAGCTCAGAGTCCGCATTCGCCGCAGTTTGAATGAACGACGGCTTCAGCGAACCGATGTACCTTCTGCTGCACAACCGCCCGATACGAGGCGGCGTTGTGGGTCACGATCACCGGAGAACTCTTCCGTTACTCCGTCCTTGGTCAGCGGTCGGACAATCGGTGGATACGTTGGCGAAAGCACTCGTAACTCCGAGTGCAGTAGCAGGCAGAAGAACCGCCGACCGGAAGTTACAACATTTTTTACAACATGCCCTATAGGCCTTTGGCAAAGCCTTCAGAATAATATGGAAATTTTGAACTACCTATTCCATCCATCATGGGGGCGACTGATAGTCGTGAATATATACAAGTATTTGATTTGATTTTATTTTCCTGCATGACTGATTTCATATCAGTTTTCTGTAATGCCCTTATTTTCTCTTGTTTTTGCCTATTGCTGACCATTAGGACAACAAAAGTTGTTCCAAATTTCAAAAAGTTGTTCCGCAATGGCTCACATAATCGAACGCAAGCGCAAAGACGGATCAATATCCTATCTCGCACAGATTGCGATCAAAATAAAAGGGAAATGGGCACATCGAGAATCTCGAACATTTGAACGCAAAGCCGCTGCTGAAGCCTGGATAAGAAAGAGGATGAAAGAGATCGAAGCGGTTGGTGAAGATTTGTCGTCCATTCGCAACCGCGGACGCACACTAGGCGACGCGATCGACCGCTATACCAAGGAAAGCATCAAAGAGATTGGCCGCACAAAGTCCCAGATGCTGCGCTCGATACGGGACTATGATATCGCCGATATGGCCTGCAGCGAGATCAACAGCGAGCATATTGTAGCCTTTGCAAAGCAAGTCGGTATTGGTCGGACGCCAGACTGTCGGTGATTACCTCGCACATCTGGGGCCGTCTTGGCCGTCGCGCGGCCTGCTTGGGGAATGGGTTTGGATCAAGGGGCCTTGAAAGATGCGCTTGCAGTATGCGGTCGACTGGGGATCTCAGGTAAAGGCCGCAGTCGCGACCGCAGGCCAACTTTGGACGAGTTGGATGCCTTGCTGTCTTTGTTTGAAAAGAAAAATCAACACCGGCCGGCCTCAGTCCCTATGCATCCTGTGGTAGGCTTTGCACTCTTTTCGACCCGGCGCCAAGAAGAGATTACGAGAATAACCTGGGAGGGGCTGGATGTAGCCCACCGACGTGTTTTGATTTCAGATATGAAGCATCCCGGCGACAAGATTGGCAATGATGTATGGTGCGATTTGCCATATGAAGCTTTAAAAATCGTCATGGCAATGCCGCGTTATAAGGATCAGGTATTTCCTTATCACAGCGACACCATCAGCGCCGCATTCACCCGGGCTTGCCGACTTCTGGAAATCAAAGATCTGCGTTTTCACGATCTACGTCACGAAGGAGTGTCGCGACTGTTTGAGATCGGACTGTCCATTCCACAGGTGACAGCAGTCTCCCGACTGTCCGTCTTCAGAGTTTTTCGGAGAACTGAGGCTGTTTGGTAGTGGAGGCTCTGGTTCAGTTTCAGTTTCTGGTTCAGTTTCTGGTTCAGTTTCAGTTTCAGTTTGAGTTTCAGTTTGAGTTTGAGTTTGAGTTTGAGTTTGAGTTTGAGTTTATGCGGCAGCTGATTGGTGCTGCAAGCGACGTGTTTGGATTGTCTTCTTTTTGATCTCCTCTCTCATTTTCAGGATCTTTGCGTCG
>NZ_JACNMP010000067.1 GCF_017592335.1 Pseudaestuariivita rosea
GCTTGGAAAAATCCGAACAGCTTCTGCATCAGTTGTTCGGGAAAAAGTCCGATCAGCCCTGAAAGGCGGCTCAAGGTCAACCGATCACTGCTTAGCGTAGGATTCCACACTCTCCCGCAATGGACCCCACTAATGGCGTCGGAGCGCAGGGAGCGGACTTTGCAAAGTCGGCCGGCAAGCTCACAGCTAGAGCGTGATGAAATCGACCTGAATCAAGGGGGATTCACATAGGCTTATTTTGCTGATTCACTGTCGCCGACCACAAGATGGAGGGCGAGC
>NZ_JACNMP010000068.1 GCF_017592335.1 Pseudaestuariivita rosea
TGAGCGCGCCAACATCAAAGGTTTCTCACCCCCTTAATCTCTAAGGTAGCCGCAGCGCAACAGGCCGCTAGCTTTGGGCCCACGTGCGGACATCTGATGTATCTGGTCAGTTGACCGGTGCCAGCCCTTACCGACCTTGGGCGAACCGTGTTTCCGAGCAAAATACTTCCCATCAGATGGCCGCTGTACAAAGATCGAGTCCTTTCCACAACTTGCCGATATGGTAGTGTCTATTTGTAGGGGAGAGTCAAAACAGTGTTTTCATTTTTTAAGAAGAAGGAACCCCGTACCGAGCGCGGTCTCATAGAGCGAATAGCAATGAACGTGATGAGCGGGGACGAACAAACAATTAGAAGTGCGCCTCCGGAACTTCATGCCTTGACGCTTGCTTTGTACTCCGGCTTCCAATCCGTTGACGGACAGACAAAAATCAAGGGCCATGAACGCCGATTTGCGTCCGCAAATCGTGATATATTGGCATGTCAATTTTTGGCATATCTGATGAATAGAACACTTGCTTCAATCGCGCCTCGCTACTTGTTTGGCGATTCTGGAGAAGAGCCTGAGGTTGCGGATTTGGTGGAAGACGCATGGCATTTTTTTCCAACGTTGATCGAACAGTTGAGAGAAAATACTGACGAGAACGAAGTGTCGTATTTGGACGGATTTGAAGCTTGGCATCAAAGGGTTAGGCAGGAATACTACAATAAAGGGCTGACTAGAGGAAACAAGCATCACTTCGATCCAGTCGCAGCACTCGATGCAAATATCAGTGCTGCAATCAGCGCAAAGAGTTTTAGGGACATTGCAGGGCCACCAGAGTTTCAGCTTGTTAGCGAGCGCGGGCTTCTGGATGATATTTACGGTAAGGCCTCTGTGGGCATTTACGGGACTGAATTGATACCTGGCTACCTAAAATCTCTGCGACGGTTGCTAGATTTGTTACCGTCGTGAGCAATTGTAGCGAACGGAAGATTTGCACGGCATTCCCCACATCTGAAGCGAGGCTTTGAACATGTTAGGCGCTTTGACAGCTTTCGGCAGTGTGGCTATGGCGGCTTTAGGATTCTTGTTGGGGAGATTTTACGCGGAATCCGAACGAATTCTCTCTGAAAAGCGAAAGGCTTATCTTGAATTCTTGAGCGAATTGCCGCCCCTCAATGATACATATCTGGATGCCACGGAGGAAGAGTTCTTGGAATCGCTAAGACCCGCAATCGAGCGCCTCCCAAAGCTGATGTTTTATGCAGACAAGTCTGTTGTAATGGCGTGGGGTGTATTGCAGCAAAGATATGTTGAGGCTCACGCTGCACTGACACCTGACAGTCCTGCACTTGCTCCAGAGTACCAAGCGCTCGCGACCGCTCAGAATGACTTGGTATTGGAGATGAGGAGAGACGCATTCCGTTGGTCCATCTTCAACTACAGCGGCAAAACCCGTGTCCCAGACAATTTGGATTTGCCAAATAGTTGAGCATATGGACTGCGCAAGGGTTTCGAATGCGGCAGAATCCACGTACGGAAAACTGCCGGAACCATGTGTACATGTGCTGAAATTTTCCATCCGTGAACCTACAGATCAGTCGGGTAGGACACTTTCGGATTGCCGATAGCGAAACACGTTTCGCGTGCCGCGTTTAGTTTCAAGATTTGGACAAAGGTTCGGTTGCACTTTGCAGCTTTCCAAAGCCCACTTCCTGCGCATCGCCGACATCGATGTACGTTGCCCTGCATGACTTGTTTTTGAAACCGACATGATCAACGCGCTCAGATCTGTGCAAGTTGACACGACTTTCGGCCGCCCGGCGTCGACCGGGCGGGTTCTTGTCCTCATTGGGGTCGATTCCGGAAAGGGGCAGGATCGTATCATAAGGGTCTGCGGTTAGCGTTTTGACCACCGATATTCGCCTGTAAGCAAGATGTGCGCCCATCCGAGCGGAGAAATGTGCGAGAAGAGGTCGTTTGCAGGAGGGGGCGAAATGACACTTTAAGGTTTATCATCATCTTTCCCGCCCCCTTGATTCCTTCAGAACCTTCTGCAGCGTGTCTCTATCCATGATTGTTTCATACGCCTTCGCCACCGAACGAACCTGGTCCAGAGCTGCTGCACGTTGTGTAGGTGAACGCAGATTATCTATCGCGGTGGTTACCGTCTCAAAGTATTTCGCGACAGCCTCTTGCGCCTTCCGGCCGGTCTCCCGTCCATCTGGGTCGATGGCATGAGTTATCGCTGCGCGCAGAAGATCGTTGGTGCCTGAGTGCGACACTTGCGATGCCAATATCCAGGCATCCCGTTGAATGCGCTCCGTGTGGAATTCATGACCGGCCCGCTCTGTCATCTGCTTGAGAAATTCGGTTTGCGTTCTGCCGTTGCCTTCTCGAAACGGATGCACATAGTTCAGGTCGGAAATCGCTTTTGCAGCGAACTCGCTATAATCTGAGGCATCCAGTCCCCTGCCAAAGTTACCCGCTTGCATGGTCCGTTCGACATCCGCCATACCTTTGTCGATGAGCGCGTGTTGATGAAACCAGCGTCCACCTTTGCCAATCTCGACCTGACGGTACTGCCCTGCCCATTCATAGACATCCTGGAACAAGTGCTTGTGGATGCTCTTAATGTGTCCGGCATCGAAATTGCCGCCGGGCGGGCCTTCAAGAACACGGGTTTGCACCAGCTCCCGTTCCACAGCGTCGAGTTTTTCCCGATCTTTGATACCGAATTTATTCCTGAGAACGGTAAACTCAGGCGGATAGCAATAGCGTTCGTCGGCCACTGTCGTTTGCTATTCAGCTGCGATACGCTGAGACCTTTGAAGACGGCTGATCACGATCCGACGCATCACCTTTGCCATGCGTTGATCTGACCATCCCTTGTTTTCCATCCGCGCATAAAGCTGCAACTCCGCATCGGTCGGTGGTGATGACTCGATCTCCTGCATGGCAAACGCATGACGCAGCCGTTCAGATCTTACGCCGTCATATCGTGCATCCAGGCTCATTTCGTCACCTCCATAAAACGAAACTTTTATAGACACTTTCTGTTTCAGCCTGAAAAGCCCCGCAAGAGCGCTTTCGGCTTTCTATAAAGGTCTCTATAAACTATACTCTACATAAACCAGATGGACAAACGATTTATGGACAAAGCAGGCGGAAAGAAGGTCGGTTTCGCGCGCGTCTCAACCAGCGACCAAAATCTTGAACCGCAGATCGCCCGGCTCAGGGCGCTTGGTTGTGATGAAATCTACACCGTGAAAGAATCTGGTGCGAAAGCACATTCCGAAACGCTAGAGCTTTGCTTCAGCGCCCTGCAGGAAGGTGACATGCTCATCGTCACAGCACTGGACCGTCTCAGCCGCAGCCAGAAGCAGCTTGGGTTCATCGCTGAGCGGTTGAAAGAAGCCGGGATCCAGCTGCAAGCTGATCGAGAGAAGATCGATACCAGTTCGGCCATGGGCCAGATGTTCTATACAATCGCGGGTGCGTTTGCACAGCTCGAACGTGATCTGATCCGTGAACGAACGGAGGCTGGCTTGGCCCTGGCCCGTGATCAAGGCCGCGTTGGAGGTAGACCCCCTGCCCTTGATGACGATGGCATTGAGAGCGTCCGGCAAATGTTGTCCGGGACAACACTTTCCGTCAAAGCTATCGCTGCTCATCATGGCATCAAGCCATCAACCGTCTACAAGTATTTCCCTGGCGGCCGGGCCGCACTCAAACAGCCATAACTGCGAAAGGAAACATCCATTGCAAAGAATAATCTCGGTCTTAAGCGCTTCGCTGTGCGTGATGACCACCTCACTTCAGGCCGAAACACCTTTCCTGCCGATGGATCGATCAGTCCCGGATCTTCTAGCCGAAGGTTGGGAAGTGGCCGGGTCGCTCGGCAACGGGGCATTGCTCATGCAAAATGGTGATCAGATCAGCTTCTGCATCATAGACATTAAAGGTGGCCACTTTGACTACATTGGTGGTGAGACGGATCTTGCTGAACGGTTCTCAACGATTGATGCTAACTGCGCAGCACTTACAGAATAAGAAAAACGCCGACGCTTTTGAGCATCGGCGCTTCACCTTCAGGGCCATCGCCGTCCCCGGCTGTGCCTTACCTTTTGTTTACTCCAATCCAGTGACAACGGCAACAAAGATAAGCCAACTTCATCTTCCCAAAATATCCTCGGGGGAGGCCATTAGGCCGGGGGCAGACAGCCCCCAGCCCTAAGCAGACATTGCTGAAACGCTCGCCCATCACATACAAGGGGCTTATGCGCCTAAACTTGGTTAGTTTCGCTAGTCAGGATCCGGGGGAATGGTTAGGTTGTTTACCCCGTTGGGCGCATCAAGTGATGATGTAAGCCCATCCACGTGCTCCAGGAGATCATCCTCTACGCTTTGCCACATCGGGTCGAGGATGAACTCAACGCCTTCACGGCGAGCCACCTTTGCGGCTGGAATAAAATCGCTGTCTCCTGTCACAAGAACAATGGTATCAACTTGGCGCTTGAGGGTCATGGTTGTGATGTCCAATCCAATCCTCATATCCACGCCCTTTTGACGAAGCGGAAAACTAATGCCGTCAGCGGGTAGGTTTTTCCAGTGCTCCAGAGCTTTTTGTGCAGTGGCCGTTTTGTCAGGGTTAGCCTTAGCGGGGTCAGCCAGCACCTCTGACAGGTATTCGGCTTCATGCCAAATTTTCAGAAGCCCTTTGAGATACCTCTCATAAGGCGTCCAATAACCATCCTTGGTAACTTTTCCTAAGCGTAGCGCAAACTTTCGCTTCTTTCTAAGTTCTGTAAACAGAGCCTTCCGAAACTGTGCTTGATCCGAATTTTTGAAGTCGACTTGCTGGTTTTGGAATGGTTGATGGGGCTTCCCCTCGTATGGCGCAGCATCATAGTAGAAGAGGCGATACACATGGTCGAGCCAACGACTTCTGTCTGCACTAAAGCTTTCGCCCGTTAGCTTCTGAACGTGTCTCTTACAAAGAAATCGCAGAATGTCCGCTACCGCTGCGGGATCATCCCGATTGATCGACGGCCAACTCTTGATACGCTTGTAGAAGAACCCCCCGTCAATTAGGACAGAAATCTTTCTAACGCGCATTCACAGCCCCTAAACGCAAAAAGCCCCACCTTTCAGCTCATCCCCAAGATCAGAGGGGAGGCCTAGTCGGTGAGGCGGATGCTTCAAATATCGGCTCTATCGGTTAAAACGCAACAAACTAGTTTGTTATGACATCTGAACTGTGTAAGCAACAAGCGACACATGTCGCTTGTTGCTTACACAGTTTTTATACCTGCGTCAACCCCAACCAAGGCTCTGTTATATTTACATTTTTCATCCGTTTTGCTAGGCCTTAAAGTTGCAAAATTTGGAAACGCAACAATGGTAGATGAAGCAAACAAGTCACGACTAGAAGTCCGGCTTCTCCGAGAGATCGAAGAAATTAATCAGAAAATTCAATCGCTTCAAGACGAGCGAAAAAGTCTACAACGACTTTTGGCGAGGGCTCGCTCGAAAGACAAGGTCGCCAGATCGGTCAAACGAAAAAACAGCCTAGACCGTGCAGTAGTAGAAGCGTGCATTCACGAAGCTTTGTCAGAGGGACGTCCACTTCGTTCAATCGAGCTGCGGAAACGGGTTGCCTCTGTGGTGTTCTCCATGAACGAGAACACGTTTCGTTCTTATCTGCACAGAATGAAGGAAAAGGGTCTCATAATTCAACACAACGGAAGACGAGGCGTTTGGACGATTCCTAGCCCTAATCTGTCCTGATAGACGCGTGCATCGGTGCATTAGTCATGACTCCTGCAACAATAGCCCGGCCCTGCAAAATCATGGTTCAGACATGGTGCGCAAATCGGGTGCATTTTTTCTAGAGCAAGATGAGATCAGGTTGAAGCGTATCCTGAGTTGACAAGGTAATTCGCACATTCCTGCGGGGTGAAGCGGTCGAGCAGCTTACCGATCCTGCGCCATGTTGCCTCTATCGTGCGTTCGGCGGCGTCTCG
>NZ_JACNMP010000069.1 GCF_017592335.1 Pseudaestuariivita rosea
TTCCAGAGAGAACTCATAGAACAGCGCCGCCTGTGCTTCCTGCTTTGGTCCCAGCATCCCTAAATCTCCCAACCAATATTGGAATTGAAGCAGCGGATGCCCCCTCGATCAAGAAGAGTTTTTCAACGAAATATGCTCAAGATTATTGATGCTGCGCTATGCGCGAATGTTGGCTTTGCCAAAGCGGTCTCGATACTGCGTCGGCAGCACGCCGAGCCTTCTGACAAAGCTTCGTCGCATCTTCTGCTCAGTTGTGAACCCTGACAGATAAGCAATCTCCTTGATTGGCTTAATGCTTACCTCCAAATATGAACGCGCGAGCGCAAGGCGCCGTTCTTCGACGAATTGGGAGGGCGTCTTTCCAAATTCATGCCTGAAATCGCGATGCAGTGTGCGTTCTGTTGTTCCGGCAAGTTCTGCCATCCTTTTTACGCCCCATGGCGCAGTCGGGTCTTGTTCGATGTGACTGTATAGCTCGCCCAGGCGTTGGCTGGATGCCGCCTGCGCCTTGAGGGGTGCAGAGTATTGCGACTGCCCGCCTTGCCGCTTCATAAAGACGACCATTTCACGGGCGACACTCAGTGCGACACGCCGTCCGTGGTCTGCCTCTACAAGCGAAAGGGCGAGATCAATGCCTGCCGTCACCCCCGCCGAGCAATGAAACTTGCCGTCATGGGTGAAAATCTCATCAAGATGCCATGCGACTTTCGGAAACGTCTCAAGAGCGAGATCGACACGCTCCCAGTGCGTCGTGGCCTTTCTGTTATCCAAAAGCCCGGCGGACGCGGTAAGAAGACTGCCCGAGCAGATCGAAACGAACCGCTTCGCGTTCGGCTCGATCTCGGTCAGAAACCCTCGCAATGAGGCATCGAACAATCGCTGATCAACGCCGGGGCCGCCGGGAACAACGAAAACATCCGCACGATGACGTCCGGCAAACGACACCTGCGCGGTCAGCGACAATCCGGTGTCCGTCTGAATGTCATTGCCGTCTTCTGTGACGATGGAAATGGCGTATGCGGTCCAACTCAAGATCTTGTTCGTGGATGCGAATACTTGAGCGGGACCAGCCACATCCATGAGCAGAACATCGTCGAAGCCCAGGATGAGGACGGATTGAAGGCGCTTTGTCTGATTTTGAAGGTTAGCAATCATTTCTGACTTCAGCCATGGCGCGTAGGCTTGTGTCAACCGAAAGCCGCAAAGCGAGAAAGTCACATGTCACGAACCTTTATCACAGACGTTCCAGGTGTTCCGGCATCGTCGTCTCCCATCTCCAACGCAGTGGTCGTGGGCAAAACGTGCCATATCTCGGGCCAGCTGGCCGTTCATGAAGATGGTTATCATGAGGGTAGCGCGCAGGAAGAGGCAGATCGCGCCTTTGACCTGGTGTTCAAGGTTGCGGAAGCTGCGGGCTTTAATTCCGACGAGATTGTCTATGTCGATATTGCGTTTGCCGACCTTGAACGCGATCTGCCGGAGGTGAATGACGTCTGCCGGGCGCGGTTTTCGCAGTTTCCGGCAAGGACAATCTATCAGGCAGCAAAACTGCCCTTTGGTGCAAAGATCAAGATACAGGCAATCGCAATGAAAGACGCTTCATGATGGCGGATGGGCCTCTCTTTCGGAACAAGAGTATCGCTGTGTTCTGCGGTTCAGCGTCCGGGAAGCACTATGATTATCAATCCGACGCCTTCGACACGGGCCACGCGCTGGCAAGCGCCGGTCACAGGATCGTATACGGTGGCGGACATGTGGGGCTTATGGGGGCATTGGCGGACGGGTGCATTGACGCTGGCGGACACATCACCGGTGTTATGCCTCGCGCGCTTGTCGATCGCGAAATCGCTCACAATGGTCTGAGCGATTTACGCATCGTCGCGGACATGCATGAACGCAAGGCGGAAATGGCAGATCGCGCGGATGCATTCATTGTCCTACCCGGCGGCAGCGGCACATTTGAGGAGTTCTTCGAGCAATGGACATGGGGCCAGATCGGCTACCATGAAAAACCTATCGGCTTGCTGAACCTGAACGGCTACTTTGATCCGCTGCTTGGCATGCTCGACCAGATGGTTCATAGCGGTTTCCTTTCAGAGCCTCACCGCGAAATGCTTTTTGATGGTTCAGATATCAGCGCGCTTCTGGAGGATTTTGCTTGTTACAATCACCCTCCCGTCAAAGGTTACCAGAGCAATAGGTAATGTAGGTTAACAGCCACACCGCCGAAATGGTCGAAGCCCTGTCAGCAAGCGAGCGCTTGTGCGCTGTGGTGTGATCCAGGTCGTGGCGGTTCAAGGTGACTTTTCGGCGGGCAATCTGAAGGCCACCCACTGATAGGCCCGGCGCTTCGTTTGGACCGGCGTTACATGCCCGGAGTTTGCTCAACGGGGCTTCTGGCAGGTTATGGCATCATTTGAGACCACAATAAGCCCGCAAAATAGATTCCGATACCAAAGGACAGATGCGCAAGCAGGCTCCGTTGCCTTGCAACCCATGGCGATGGGACCTTCGAAGCAGCGACCCCAAATCCAAAAGCAGGCTGCATGATAAAAAACGGAGCGGAGAGGCTCAGCAGACCGGTCACAAGCGGATTCAGCAAATCCGGGGCGATGTACCAGTCAGCTCCCATCAGGGCGAGCATCAGGAAAACAAAGAAAATGCCGATACCGTAGTGAACCAGCCAACCAATGGCTCGTTCATGGCGTTGTGGAGGCGATTGCAAAATAGTGTTGTGAAAGAATTGACCCCTCGATAGGCCAATGATCCACCTTCCAACCAGGGCGTAGTTCAGGCTTGGTATCTTAAGCAGTCGCCATTGGAGCCACGCAATAGCGTCCATGAACGCTGTCGCACCGATGCCGATGACAACCACGGCAGCTGCCACATCTATCGTATTCATAACACGCCCCTTTTTCTTGCGCCAAATCGCAACGGAACATACGTTGCCACTTCAAGTCGACTTGAGGTCAAGTATGAAAACCATCGATATTGCAGGACTTTCACATCGAACCGGACTGCCCGCATCAACCCTGCGATACTACGAGGAACGGTCCTTGATCAGCTCGATAGGGCGCAAAGGTCTTCGGCGGTTGTTCGACGCGACAGTCTTCCAGCGCCTTGCCCTCGTAGCACTTGGGCGGTCGGCGGGTTTTTCGCTGTCAGAGATTGAAGCCTTTTTCTCATCTGATGGTTCAGCCTTCATCGACCGTAAATTGCTGCATGAAAAAGCTGCGGAGATTGATCATCAAATACAGATATTGCAACACGTTCGAGATGGGCTGCTACATGTCGCAGAATGCCCGGAACCAAGCCACTTGGAGTGTCCAAGGTTTCAGAAAATGATGCGTATCGCTGCAAAGAAACAAGCGCGCGCGGCGAAGCGCTGACCATTTCACATGTGATCAAATAGCCGTTGCAGTCCCATGTTGACCGATGCTGTGGTGAGTACAAAGGTCCCCTTTTGCGACATCGGTGCTTGACCTCAACCTTGGTTGAGGTTGTAGCTATGCGTTTTGCATGCGGCGGGGAGGATGATTGATGCAAGTATTTGTCTTGGGTGGCACGGGAACGATTGGAACTGCCGTTGTGGCGGAACTGGTGCGCCGAAACCACAAGGTCTTGGCTTTGAGCCGTTCGGAAAGGTCTGACGAACTGCTTATCTCTGCCGGGGCGAAACCGTTCAGAGGCGATCTTTCCGACCCGGATCATTGGGCAGATGTGGCTATCTCATCCGATGCGATCATACAGGCTGCAGCGACGTTTGAGGAAGATATGGGAGATGTGGACGCCAAGGCTATGAGAGCCGTAATTCATGCATCTGAAACACGGACCGAACCGACGCGGCTGATCTATACTGGGGGATGCTGGCTCTACGGTGAAACCGGTGACGAAATAGCAGTGGAAGACCGACCATTTGACCCGCTGCCATCGTTCTCTTGGATGGTAACGCACGCGCAAGCGCTACTCGACGCGCCTAATCTGCGCACGACGGTTGTCCATCCAGCAATGGTCTATGACATGCGTGACGGTGGGGCGTTCGATCGTTTTTTATCTGCTGCGAAGACTGGACAACGCATTGAAATCTGGGGGAGTGCGGCCACCCGCTGGCCCCTGATCGAAAGCCGTGATCTGGCCCGAGCCTATTGCGACCTCGTGGAACGCTCCGACCTTCTAGGGTACTTCAATGCGGCTGCCGAAGAAGGTGTCGCCGTAGGCAGGATCGCTTCCGTGATCTCTAAAGCCTATGGTTCTCCAACAGAAATTATAACCCGTACGGTGGATGAGGCCGTGAAGGAGCACGGTGCGTGGGCGAAAGGCCCGACTCTCGATCAACAAATGTCGGCGCGGAAGTTGCAGTCAGCTGTTGGCTGGCGACCGCAAGTCACTGACTTCGCCGAAGCAACCTCCCGGTGGATAAGGGACCCTCTGTCCTAATCTGTGTAAGGCAGTTTTGTTTGAAGTTTGTGGCTGCTGTTACCGACATCGGGGCACGCAAATTCTCGCGTGCGCAGCGAGTGACCGGTGTAGGGAAGCCGCAATACAGCGCTTGATGCTGGGATGAAGGTTCGCATTGGGCCGCCAGTGAAGACGGCCCAGCTTTTCTAGATTTCAATTGCTTCTGCAATCGCAAGGGCATCTTCAAGTTCGACGCCGAGATATCTGACCGTACTGTCCATCTTGGTATGGCCGAGGAGGAGCTGAACGGCACGAAGGTTTCCGGTTTTCTTGTAGATCTGCGTCACCTTTGTTCGTCTCATTGAATGCGTGCCATATGCGCTCGCCTCAAGGCCGATCGAAGTCACCCAATCCCTTACGATCCGCGCGTATTGGCGGGTCGAGATGTGAAGGCGCTCATGGAACTTGCCCGGCCATAGATATTCAGAGCCGACCATGAGCTCGTCTTCCATCCACTTCTCGACTGAGACCTGGGTGCCTTCTGAAATCTCAAAGCGCACAGGTTTCTGCGTCTTGCTTTGCAGCACCGATGCCCGTTCTTTGATCTAGCCGGACGCCATGACGTCGACGACCTTCATCTTGACCAAGTCGCAGCTGCGAAGTTTGCTATCGATGGCCATATTGAAGAGCGCGAGATCGCGATGGTTTTCTGCCAATTCAAGTCGAACCCGGATCGCCCAGACATGCTTTGGCTTCAACGGGCATGTCCGTCTTCAGAGTTTTTCGGAGAACTGAGGCTGTTTGGTAGTGGAGGCTCTGGTTCAGTTTCAGTTTCAGTTTCTGGTTCAGTTTCTGGTTCAGTTTCAGTTTCAGTTTGAGTTTCAGTTTCAGTTTCAGTTTCTGGTTCAGTTTCAGTTTCAGTTTGAGTTTGAGTTTGAGTTTGAGTTTGAGTTTGAGTTTGAGTTTATGCGGCAGCTGATTGGTGCTGCAAGCGACGTGTTTGGATTGTCTTCTTTTTGATCTCCTCTCTCATTTTCAGGATCTTTGCGTCG
>NZ_JACNMP010000070.1 GCF_017592335.1 Pseudaestuariivita rosea
TGGGGTCCATTGCGGGAGAGTGTGGAATCCTACGCTAAGCAGTGATCGGTTGACCTTGAGCCGCCTTTCAGGGCTGATCGGACTTTTTCCCGAACAACTGATGCAGAAGCTGTTCGGATTTTTCCAAGCCCTCTTCGGTTAACCAGACAGACTTCGCTTTGCCTACCGGGTCAGAAATGAAGCCCTTTTCGTGCAGTCTTTCCATGCTGCCCCAGTCAAAACTTTTCCACGCGCGATGTTCGGCATGTAGACCCAGACGCAAGAGCGCGAGAATAGCGTCGTCGATTTTGTCTTCGTCGAGAGAAAACTCACCGGATTTTTCTGAGATATGCCGTTCGTTCGTCATGCCGCCAGGACTCGTTTGCCGTAGTCACGCAGGTTTCCATTCGGATCAACATAGCGGTAGAGTGTGACGGGTTTTACCCCGAGTTCCTTGCAAAGCTCCGAGACGGACGTGTCACGGTTTGCCATCGCGGCTTGAGCCATTCGGACCTGGGCTTTGCTCAGCGCGAATTTTCGCCCGCCCTTTCGGCCTCTAGCCCGCGCAGCGGCAAGGCCAGCCATTGTGCGCTCTCGGATCAGCTCACTTTCGAATTCAGCCAGGGCTGCGAATATGCCGAATGACAAGCGGCCAGCTGCGGTGGTCGTGTCGATCTGAGCACCTTGGCCAGTGAGGACTTTCAGGCCGACCCCACGTTCTGACAGCAGGGTCGTGGTTTTCACCAGATGATTGAGGCTGCGACCCATCCGATCAAGTTTCCAGATTACCAGAACATCGCCGTTGCGCAGGGCCTTCAGACAAGCATCCAACCCAGGCCGCTCGTCCTTCTTGCCTGACGCGCGATCAGAATAGATTTGATCCTCCTCGACCCCGGCGGCGATCAGTGCATCCTTCTGAAGATCAAGCGACTGGCTCCCGTCTGCCTTCGAGACGCGGGCGTAGCCGATCAGCATGTTTCCCAAACGATCGTTTGAGGCAGGTTGAGGAAATCGCTGTTTTCAGCCATCAAACTTGTTCCTTATTCCATTTCACAAACAAAAATACGCAATGGATACTGAGAAAGCAAAAGAAACATGGCACATCGAACGATCCTGACACCAAAGCAACGAAGCACCCTATTTGACCTTCCTGTTGATGAATCAGACTTGCTGAAGCACTACACGCTCGCCGATGAAGACCTGGAACACATCCGGCAGAGGCGACGTGCACGCAATCAGTTTGGTTTTGCCCTCCAGCTTTGCGTGTTGCGGTTTCCCGGTCGATCGCTGTCGCCCGGAGAAGTCGTACCGGAGGAGATCACCAGTTTTCTGGCTGCTCAGCTTGGGTTGCGCGACGAATATCTGGGCAACTATGCCATCCGCGAAGAGACGCGGCACGAGCATATGGCCATCTTGCGCGATACTTTCGGTTATAGAGCATTCTCTGGCCGAGGTGCACGGGATCTGAAAACCTGGTTGGATCGGCAGGCTGAACTTGCGACCTCGAACGAAGATATTGCCCGCCGGTTTGTCGAGGAATGCCGAAGGACGCAGACGATCCTGCCAGCTGTCACGACAGTCGAACGGTTATGCGCAGATGCGTTAGTGGCCGCTGAACGGCGGATCGAGACTCGGATTGCACAGCGATTGGCTGATGATCTATGTGGCCATCTTGACGCTTTGTTGTCCGAACACATTGATGATCGGCTAACGCGGTTCGTGTGGCTACGACAATTCGAGGTAGGAAACAATTCCGCGGGTGCGAACCGGCTGCTGGATCGTTTGGAATTTCTGATCAGCATAAATCTGCCGTCAGATCTGGTTGATGGCGTGCCAGAACACCGTGTGACTCGCCTCCGTCGTCAGGGGGAAAGGTATTTCGCCGACGGCCTCCGAGATTTGCCCGATGATCGTCGTCTTGCCATCCTGGCTGTCTGTGCTTTGGAATGGCGAGCTGCAGTTTCAGACGCGATTGTTGAGACCCATGATAGGATCGTCGGGAAGACATGGCGCGAGGGGCAGCGGCTTTGCGCGGCGCGGGTTGAGAATGCCAAATCGGCAGTTCAACAGACCGTTCGATCTTTCCGGGATTTGGGTGCCGCCTTGCTGGAAGCCAAAGAGGATGGCGTTTCGTCGGAGAAAGCGGTCGAAAGCAGTCTGGGTTGGGACCGGCTGCCCGAACTGGTCGCCGTCGCCGCGCGATTGTCCGACACTTTGTCGTCGGATCCGATTGCTCATGTTGTTCAGGGTCACAACAGGTTCCGGCGCTACGTTCCGAGAATGCTGCGCCTTTTGAATGTGGAAGGTGCCAAGGTTGCCGCGCCTCTCATAGAAGCGACGGCGTTGATCGAGAGCGGCGCGAAGCATGATCAGCCCAGGAGTTTTCTGCGTCGGACATCCAAGTGGCATCGGCATTTGGACTGTCAGGAGCCAGGAGACAAGCGTTTGTGGGAAGTTGCCGCCTGCTTTCATCTGCGAGACACATTCCGATCCGGTGACATTTGGTTGAAACAATCCAGGCGCTATGGGGATCTGAAACAGGTCCTGGTTCCGGCGACGGCGGCGGCAGAGAATGCCCGGTTGGCGGTGCCGCTTGATCCCGAAACATGGTTGGCAGATCGGCATGTTCAAATGGAGATCGGGCTACAGCAGTTGTCGAAAGCCGCAAAAAACGGCGCAATCCCGGGTGGTGCCATCAAAGATGGCGTTCTGAGCCTAAGCCGTTTGCCGACGAAAACTCCTTCTGACGCAACTGATCTCTTGTTCGATCTTTACAAGCGTGTTCCCGACACGCGGATCACCGACATCATGTTGGAGGTGGATGAGGCGACCGGGTTCACCGATGCTTTCACCCATTTGCGCACCGGCGCACCGCCGAAAGACAAGATCGGCCTCATGAATGTGCTCTTGGCCGAGGGTCTAAATCTCGGGCTGAGCAAGATGGCAGAGGCTAGTAACTCCCACGGATTCTGGGAATTGATGCGTCTATCCCGTTGGCACATTGAAAGCGAGGCATATGGCCGGGCGCTAGCCAGCGTAGTTGACGCCCAAGGCAATCTTCCTATGGCCCGTTTCTGGGGCATGGGCCTGACGGCTTCGAGTGATGGGCAGTTTTTCCCAACCACACGCCAGGGCGAAGCTATGAATCTGATCAATGCAAAATATGGAAACGAGCCGGGCTTGAAAGCCTACATCCATGTCTCCGATCAGTTTGCCCCGTTTGCATCCCAGACCATCCCCGCCACCGTCAGTGAAGCACCTTATATATTGGATGGACTGCTGAACAACGATGTGGGTAAACGGATCAAGGAGCAATATGCCGACACGGGAGGATTCACTGATCACGTCTTTGCTGTCACCTCGATCCTCGGGCATCGGTTCATCCCACGCATTCGAGATCTGCCGTCCAAACGGTTCTACATCTTTGATCCCGGCGGCACTCCGTCCAACCTGAAGGGCATGGTCGGTGGCAAAATCCGGGAGGGGCTGATCGCCTCGAATTGGCCGGATATACTGCGGATTGCCGCGACCATGACTGCCGGAACCATCGCGCCAAGCCAGATTCTACGAAAGCTTGCTTCCTATCCGCGCCAGAATGATCTCGCAGTTGCATTGCGTGAGGTCGGCCGGGTCGAACGCACGCTGTTCATGATGGACTGGGTTCTGAACGCCGACATGCAGCGTCGGGCGCAAATCGGACTGAACAAGGGCGAGGCACACCATGCGCTGAAGAACGCACTCAGGATCGGGCGACAGGGTGAAATCAGAGATCGAACCGCAGTAGGGCAGCACTACCGCATGGCCGCGCTCAACTTGTTGGCCACTATTGTGATTTACTGGAACACGGCCCGCTTGGGAGAAGCGGTTGCAGAGCGTCAGAACGATGGGTTGCCGGTTCCTCCAGAACTTCTTGCCCACACCTCCCCGCTTGGCTGGGCCCACATACTGCTAACCGGGGAATACAAATGGCCGAAGAAACGGTAATGGTCCCGCAGACCCGCGCAGGCGCGGCATGGTTCTCGCTATGATGCAGCAAATGTCGTAAGAGCGGTCATTGACATCCAATCTGTGAGGTGAAAATCAAACCGCCCTTTCGCCGCAACCCGGATTAACTATCGAGGAGCGGACAAAGC
>NZ_JACNMP010000071.1 GCF_017592335.1 Pseudaestuariivita rosea
TTGATGTTCGGGAAGTCTGTGCTGTTTTCGAGGTAGCGTTTCACCTCGGCCTGACTTTCAAAGCGGCCAGAGGCGTAGCCTTTCATGACTTCTTGGATGATGGAGGCTGCAGGTTCATCACGCACCAGTATCTTGCCGTGGCCGTTACGTTTTTCGTAGCGGTAACCGACAGGTGCGGCAAACACGCTGTAGCCGTTCATCATGCGCCCCTTCATACGGTTGCTGGTTTGCTCGCCGTTCTTTTCGCGTTGGTGCTGTGCGACCGAGGCGAGCAGGTTTTCGACAAGCACGGAATCGCTATCTTCGCCAAACTCAATCGACGGGCTTTCCAGCTTGCCGCCTGCGCCAGCCAAGGATTGGCGTAGTTCAAGATGCGCGTTCAACCCACGCGCCAAACGGCTAATGTCGTCAATGATGACAACGATCTCATTTGCCTTGCTGGCATTCATGTGCAGATAGCCAAGCATCAATTGCATGCCGGGCCTTGCCTGTCATATCGTCGGTGAAGACGTCGATGACGTCATAGGATTTATACTTGGCGTATTCGCGGCAACGGGTTTCTTGGGGTCGTTTGCGGGACGGGGCGAAATGACACTCTAAGCCTCCTCAGGGTTGGCAGCCGTTCGAGCTAAACGCGGCGAAAGAGGAAAAAGAGCCCACTTTACTGAGTTTCTGTGAAGCAGCGAAAGTCGGTTCTCGCGAATTGGCAAAGGTGGTGCCGGTCAGGAATGCTGGTAGATGCACAGGTCAATTCATATTGGTCATCCCAACTTTTCGTACCGCAAGATGTTACCATCAGCCGTCATTGGGAGGCGATAAAAGGATGACATCCACGCTTGGAGGAACTAAAGATCGAGGCGCGGTGATTTCGAGAATAGTAAAAACTCTTGGAGATCGTCCAAGTTGATCTTCAAAGAATGCAGCACGGACATTCATGGCGTGAAACGTTCCGCCGATTGTGTCTGAGGCAGCTCCAAAACTACCTTTCGCATCTGACCATTGTCCCAAACGACTGGTTGGTATCGTATGTTCAGGCAATTGGCTTACAACCTCGTCAAATTCTGTTGGGACCGTCAGGCCCAACAAGCACCGGACAGTACCATTCGGCTGAGCGAAAATACTTGAAACTGTAATAATTGCAGCAGGATAGCCTTCATGCTTGAGGAGTTCGGTTCCGTTCAGAGATCTTCTTGTTTCAGGGCGATATAAAGACTCTACGGTTATGACGGGGTTGTAGTCCTGCAATCCAGCCTGCGGTATCTCACTTCTAAACGTATCCAGCACCAGCAGATCCACAAAAAATGAGCGATCCGTTTCCGAAGCGAGTTTCCATCCAACGCTTTCTAGATAAGACACCGCGGATGGTTTGGTGCGGTATTCGGAGCAAGCCTTGACCACGTGACCAATGGCGTCTTCGGCGGAGGCAGATGCCCCATACATTATTGCGAGACAACTCAGCAGCGCCTGGATTGCGTTTTTCCTTCTCATGCTCTGCGCCCTTCTTTCGAAATGTCCGATAGATCATATGCGTATTGTCATTGTTCCACCTAAGCAACCAACCGACCTCGCAGTGAGGACTTAAAATGCCGCCGTTCAATCTGCTGTTCCGAACGGCAGCTTCGTCCGCATCTTACCAGTTCGTGCACGACGCAGTGAACGGCGGCTAAACTTCATGTTCCGCTATTGTTCTTCAAGACGCCCAAATATGCACGTTCGGTCCAGTTGGGCCGTTTCGGTCGCCATGCTGAGCGAGATGGCCGATGTGTCCCGCGCCGCCGCCTTGCGCAATCTGACATGGTTTGAGGACCACGGTCTTACACGCGAAATAACAGGGCAAGGCCGGTTCCGGTTGTGGCGCGCTGACGTCGCTGCTTGAGATGCGTTTACCAAGTCTTCCTGAATAGGGGTCTACTGTGGGAGGGAGCAGGATCGTACGTCAGTGCAAGCAGCCGTTCGTATACGACGCGGCGAAGGTCTGCTTTTGAGCCCAAAGTGCATGATGTTGCGCTTTGACCGAATGTCGGCTTTTCAGCGAGGCGGTAATGGAAAAGTCGAGAACGCGTCGTCCTCTGGTGCGTATCCAAGCACCCTGTGTGTCTCGGTCAGATCAAGCCGCTTAAACCGATTGTCCGAGATACCGTGCGCAATGAAGTGCCCGTCGATCTCAGCTTGGATTGAGCGATCAATCAAGTGCGTTGCATCGCGGTAACTGAGCCAGGCGCTGAGGTCGCGCATGGTTTCAAGTGGCGCACCGTCGGATGGCTCGAACGCCCCGATCCGCAGTGAGACACAGGACATGCCGTGCTGTGTCGCGTAGAGCGAACACAGGGCTTCCCCGTAGCACTTGGAAACGCCGTAGAGATACCGCCCATTTGCTCACCTCTAAAAATACCAACTAAAACCAAATGGCTACGGCATTTCAAAGTCAGCGCAAGGCCAGTTGTTCACAAATGTTCTGAAATTTGGCCACTTTTGCACGCTCGGGCCAGTTGGGCCAAGTATGTGGCTGGAGCCTCAATCGGCCCAAAGAAATCAAAAATGCCGCATGCAACGATGGCTTCAAACAAAGTGCGAAGCAGATCATTATCAGGGATCATACCTTTTCGGTACTTTGAGAAAGTCCTGTGAACCAGCACTTTGTCGGTCAAATCGAGGCTGACAATCGCCTACACGCCAAATTCATGTAAGCTGCGATGGACAAACACCGCTCAGAACGCACGGCCATTGACACCTTGGCCAGTTGCAACAACAAATATTATATGAAACAAATTCTTTTAGCCTGCGTCGCTATTTTGTCTGCCTGCACGTTGGCCGCAGATGACAGCAATCCCCGTGTGGGTGAACCCAATTTAATCATTATCGAATTTCGAGGTTGGGATGGTGCCGGTGCGGAACAGATCGCCAACGCCGTTATTCGCCCCGACGGATCGCTTTGGTGCAGTCTTGGTAGCTATGAACCACGCATTCGTGGAGAGGTGACGCGTTACGCAACAACAGGGGTCTACGAACAGATTGCTGCCTTAATTCAGGAGAATGCGAACACAGGCGCAGGGTCCTCAGGCGGTGACATCCTGCGTCTCAACGCACCTGACGACATCACAGGCTACACCGATGTTCTGCCCGGTGCGGATGAAGAGTATCTTCCAACACTGCTGACCAGCAACGTGTCCGAAATTCTAAACGGTGCCACAGATGGGCAGTGCTTTATTTGGGGATGAGCCGAGCGAAGTTGATTTGCATTCGACGTAAATGGGGTTTTTGCGCTGAGCCAAGACTGCGATTTGCGTGATCAGCGAATGCGGCAAAGTCATCAAGGGAACAGAGGTTGTGAGCGAACCCGGCGTTCTGGTGCGCTGGCTTGGCAGTTTGGAATGAATTTGTCCGTCGTCAGACATTTTGCTCATGGGCGAATACAGGTGGAAAATGCGGTGACAATCGGCGCTAACGTACGATCCTGCGCCCTACCGAAGCAGACCCCTAGAGCGTGATGAAATCGACCTGAATCAAGGGGGATTCACATAGGCTTATTTTGCTGATTCACTGTCGCCGACCACAAGATGGAGGGCGAGCAGTGGGTAAGGCACTTTCGATGGACCTTCGGGAGA
>NZ_JACNMP010000072.1 GCF_017592335.1 Pseudaestuariivita rosea
GCTTGATCCCCCTGACCAACTTGTCAGCGGCATCCTTCGATGTCCCGGACTTCTTGTTCATCTTCGCTCCATAATGGCTTCGATGAACCAGAAATCCTCCCTTGCGCAAACCCCTAAATCTAACCGGTAGGTGCTGAAGTCAGGCAGGGGTCGTCTTCCATCAACGGATAAGCCTTGAAAGGTTTGTCAGCGGCTAGAGCGTCCTCAAGATCGGCAAGATCCGGTACCATACACGGAACAGTTTGTTTGGTTTGCTTGAAATTCAGAAGTTTATTTCGAAGCGAGAGGTCAAGCAATTTGGCCTGCCATCGCTCAATCCGCCCTGTTGGTGTATCGGGTACAACATCTACAAGTTCCGTTGGAAGAAGACCAAATTCAATTGGCGATGGAAGTTTCGCAGGCGCTGCGTCAATGTGCTCGGCCTCGCCTGATTCATTGCTTGCATGGCTTGCCAAGGGCCGGATGCGTGCTGAGCGGGCGCGCGTAATGTCAATCGCCATATGAAATTCGTGTTCACGCTCTTCCGCAAGACGTACACGTCCTGCTTCTACAGCCTGTTCAAACCCAATGGTCGGACGTTGAGCAAGCAAGGTCGTCTCGACCGGAATGAATTCCTTCGCTTTGGATGCTTTGCGCACCGTGACTATATCCGGTTCTGTCACTTGACCAAAATCGCGTTTTGTAATCCATACGCCGGCCCATGCATGCCCTTCGCTAAATAGAATTACTGGGTTCAACCCAGCCTGTTCCCACGCAGCGGCAAGCAACAATGAACTATCCAAGCAAGTGGCCAGCCCTTCGCTGCGGATTCGTGCAGGAGATCGAACTTTCTGTCCATTGATTTCAAAGGACGCGGGAGGATTTGCGTATGTCAAACCCATGCCAGTCATCGCTGACCAAATCGCTCCGGCAATCATCCAAGCCCGCTGCGGATTATTGGATTGATAGCCTTCCAAAGAGCCGTCATGGCCGCTACGCTCAAGAAGCAACGAGGCTTCCTTAAGAATTGCTGCGACAACTGAGTCGTTGGGCGAGACAAATGCAGCCAGCAAACGATCCATGTCGCCAAGCCCACCCCATTGGTCTCTGGCAAGGAGTTCCAATCTGCGATCTTCGATAAATAGTGAGCCATCAGCGTGCGTAACCGAAATCGAGAGCGAACCAATCTCCGTTTCGTTGAGGCCGGCCAAGTGCTGGACATCAAGCGGAGTCGATAAGTCACTCAGACTAAGGCTTTCGCCTGCTAGAAGCTGGTCAATTTTCCAAGTTTTCGTTCGGAAAACTGTGGGGCTTGCCGTGAGCGTCAAATCCAGATCTCTGAGGGTGCGTTCGCCAGTATTGGTGAGTGATAGTGACTTAATGACGGGCAATTCATTCTGGGCAGATGCAAAATTAACTCGGCTCGCCGTATCAAGTTCTAGCGAAATATTATATTCGGCTTTTGCCTGCTGATCTTGCTCGATTGCAGTACCTTCGATGTCGCCGATTGCGCTACTTTCAGCATGCTGATCACCGGTAGTCTCGTTCATTTTCATTCTCCGAAGCGGGATACTGGCTTCCCAAAACACTCATCTTAGTGATTTCATGGTGTCTGCGAGAGGCGATGAAAAGCAAGACGCAATGTGATGTTAAAGATGTATTTTCCTATTGTAACTCGCCAATATGTTCGAGCGAACCACGTTCAAAGCGACATGCACTGGATGAAAACGGAAGCTGTTCCTAACCGCTTGGCAAAAAAAGGGTAGGTTTGTCATCGGTAGGATCATCCAATATGTTCAAATCATGCATGATCCACGAACATCCTGTGTGGATAGCTCCTGCATAGCAAGACATATTTGAAGTAATTTCGCACCGGTCGGAAGCAGACGTGTGTCCGGCCCATATGCGCGGTACACTGATCCGCTGGCCTTGATGGTTGAGGAGCACTATCAGAGGTGTGGATTTGGAGTTCCCCCGGTTTGATGGACGGTTATGGGCTTAGAGTTTCCAGCCCCTCAGCAGCGGTCCTTTCGTAGTTGATCGGCGACTTGTAACCCAATGCTGAGTGGCGACGCGAGGGGTTGTACCAGC
>NZ_JACNMP010000073.1 GCF_017592335.1 Pseudaestuariivita rosea
CGACGCAAAGATCCTGAAAATGAGAGAGGAGATCAAAAAGAAGACAATCCAAACACGTCGCTTGCAGCACCAATCAGCTGCCGCATAAACTCAAACTCAAACTCAAACTCAAACTCAAACTCAAACTCAAACTCAAACTCAAACTCAAACTGAAACTCAAACTGAAACTGAAACTGAACCAGAAACTGAAACTGAAACTGAAACTGAACCAGAGCCTCCACTACCAAACAGCCTCAGTTCTCCGAAAAACTCTGAAGACGGACATGCAAATCTCAAAAGAAAAAGAACAGTCCTGTACGACGTTCTATCGCTTCGCGAGCTAAGCTAGAAACTTTTTGATACTCAGATTGGCCTGTTTGCTGATGATATTGTTGTGATATTTCAATTACTTTCTCCAAAGCTTGAGCATTTAAAATCTGCTCATCTTCATAGTCGTCGATAATAATATCAGCCGCTTTATTGATAGTTGTGAAGTAGCCATTTCTGAAAGCTTCATCAAAAGCTTCTTTCTCAAACAAGAATTCAATCAAATCTCCGGCCCGGGACTGATCAATGTCCAGCCTCTGCATTGCATTTTGATCGACGGGAACGACAATTGTTTTCATATTAATCCAATTAGACATAACTCGGCCATGCCGGTTTTTATCGAGATCAGCTAAACTAGTTTAGTCATGTCCAACTGCTTCATAACACTATTTTCTGCTGGACATCCTCCACTCATAGGCTGAAGTTCTATGTATTTCCCATTCTCTATCATGGCAAAATCTCTATTTGTTGGGAATATATCCATTCCAAGATCAGTTTCTTCATTAGGCCATACGCTAAAGCGTATCGCTTCTACATCGCCAAATATATCTTGATACTTTCGTCTGACGAACTTGCCATGAATTGGATGGTCCTGAACATGATATCCTGATCCAACTTCAATGTGTTTGATCAGTTCAGCCATTTTTAGTATTTTTTCTTCAGATATCATTTTATCATCCTAAAACAGACTATCGATTTGTTTGATTGCATCATAACCTAGCTGTCCGTATTCATGAACTTGATATGTCTTAGCCCCCTAAAACTGTGCCACTATTTTGTTGTCACAGGAGGTATGCTGGATGGCTCGGAAGCGGTATTCGGATGAAGATGCGTTGAAGCTGTTGCGCGAGATTGACGTGCATTTGCATGATGGGTTGGATGTTGTGAGCGCATGCCGCAAGGCGGGGATTTCGGACAAGACGTATTACTATTGGCGCAAGAAGTTTGGCGGCATGGGTCGGCCACAGTTGTCTGAGATGCGGGCGCTGCAGAGTGAAGCCGGTTAAGCAAACGATCCGGGGGATCGTTTGTGAGGCGTAACAATGAACGGCTCAAGAAGATCGTGGCTGATCTTCAACTTGATAAGCTGATCCTGAAGGAGAGCCTGGATCATTTAAAGCCCAAGGCCTGACGGTGGATGGGTTGCGTCAGGCCGTAATCCACACCCGTCAGAAGCTGAACACATCAGAGCGCCGGACTTGTGGGGTGCTTGGCATGGCGCGATCCAGTCTAAGATATCAGCCTAAGCCAGCGAATGACGATGCCCTGCGCCTGGCGATGATCCGGTTGGCCAAGCAGTATGGGCGATATGGCTACCGGAAAGTGACAGCGCTTTTGCGCATGGAAGGCTGGCTGGTTAACCACAAGAAGATTGAGCGTTTGTGGGGTGAAGAAGGCTTGCAGTTACCCCATCGGCATAAGAAACGATGAGGGAAGCGATAGCCCGGCATTCCGTTAGGTGTAAAGCACACGATTTGATCTGACATTTCTGCTCTTATGGAGCGCAAGAAGGAGTGTCGATCAATGACAAGCATTCAAGAGAAGATCATCAAACCGAAGCTCGGGCTGCTGGAATTGGCCAAGCA
>NZ_JACNMP010000006.1 GCF_017592335.1 Pseudaestuariivita rosea
CGAGACGCCGCCGAACGCACGATAGAGGCAACATGGCGCAGGATCGGTAAGCTGCTCGACCGCTTCACCCCGCAGGAATGTGCGAATTACCTTGTCAACTCAGGATACGCTTCAACCTGATCTCATCTTGCTCTAGCATCTCTCGCCTACAACCCCATTCCACGACGTCGAACAAAGAAATGGTTTTCCAGAACTTGTGTTTTGGCTTGGAACCCCAAGACATAAAGCCGCCTGAAAGATCATGCATGAGACAAAAGGTGGGGGGCTTGCGACCCCTTTCTGGCTAAACCAACCCTCAAGACGGTGGCGCCACCTTTCTTATCAGATCAGACCTCAGACCCTGCCACCCAAAGGTGATGCGGGGCAAAGGGCATTCAAACGGTCCGATAAAACGTCCTGACCCGCGTCATACGGATCGCTCGTCTAAGCAGCTTAAATACCAGCGGCACGGCCATCACAGCGCTGATGCCCAACGCAATATGCAAGGTCTGCAGCGTCATGTCGTCGTTGTCATAAACCACCCAGGCCGAAAAGGCGCCCAATGCCCCGATAATTGCCGCCGAAATCCAGATCATCCAATTGGCGTGGCTGTCGAACCGGGGCAGGCCCAGCCCGGCCTCGACCTCTTTCGTGACGCTTAACGGACCGGCTTCGAGAACAATCAGGTCGGGGTCATGGAAGGTTTCAAATGTTGGTCGGCTGGGCCCTTTCCCTTTGACGATATTGGCAATCCTCACAGTCTGGCCATAGGCAGTAACCTGGGCCAGGCGGATGGATATCGGCTTGTCCGGCCACTGTCGGATCAGCGGGGCCCAATGCAGAGGGATTTGCACAACCCGGCCTTGGATACTGCCGGGTCTTGAGGATAACATAAAATTTGTCTGACCGTCACTTATATCGACGAAGTACCCCTCGGTCGTAGTGCATTTCAGTTCATTGGCATGTGCCTTCAGATGATCACGCACCAGTAACCGAAGCTCTGTTCGATTAGTGTGATAGACAAAATAAGACAGCCCCGCTGCAGTCAGAATAACCAGAAGCGATACGCTGACCGGCAGGATATCACGGTCGTGTTGAAATCCATCCAGCAGGGCGTCCACCCCCATCCACATCAAAATACCCAAGGTGCACCAGACAAAGACGAACACCGTCAGGATCATGCCTGTAATCTTGACCCAGACCGTCATCCGCCTGTGACACAAGGCGCGCTGGACCCAGTCTGTTTCGGCCTGCGTCAATGGGGTGGTCATGGCAGATCATCCCTGTACAGTCGTCTCAGCCGCAGGTGTCGGATGCCGCGGCGCAGGTATCGAAACCCAAAGGGGGCGATTAAGGCCGCGCTGATCATCAGAAAAATAATGGCCAACCGTGGCCTATCATCTTCCATTGCGGCCCACACGAAAAACAACATCACAAGTCCGAAAAACAGCAGCGTGATGCAGATGTTTGAAAGTGCATGGCTGTCAAATCGGGGTAAGCCAAGACCAGCATCGTGTTCCCGGTTGACGCTCAGCGGGCCAAATGACAGCAGGATATACTTAGGATCACTAAACGTTTCATAGGTCTTCGTTACTGGTATGGCGCTCCCGCTACTTCGGATTAGATTTTGAATCTGAACAGTCCGGCCCGAGGCCGAGATCCTGGCAATCCGACCCTGTGCACTATCGCCATGTTCGGGAATAAGCTTGCTCCAGTGATAAGGGATCTGCACAGGACCAACAGCCCGAAATGGGGTCTTAATGGACAGGTGATAGTTCAGTTCCTTATCGCTATGATTGCTCAGTGAAACCGAAACTTTGTCGGCGCGGGTCAGATCACGGGCATGGGACTTTTCCACTTCAGACAACATTACCCTCAACGAAACTTCTCTGCGAATGACGAAAACTATGCCATAAAGACATGTCACAATTGCTGTAATAGTAAACATTATCCCAACTATACGGCTCTCTTCAAAATCGGAGCCCCAAAAAAAGAACGCAATCGCAGCATAGGCAGAGGGTCCACCGACATATAAAAGCAGGGTCAGCGCCATGCTGACAAGTTTTAGTACAATCATCTGCTTGCGATGCTTAATCGCCCTTTGCACCCAAGCCCGTTCGGCCTTTGTAAGATCGTCGGTGTTCAAACTGTTCAAATGCATCATTCTTGAAAATACTAGGTTGTGCAGATCTGTGCCCTATTACAGACCCACGTGAAATTCCTCAATCAGATGCTGCACGATCGACTTTGTTGCATTGTCGCCCGCATCTTGGGCGATGCGGCGTTGGCGGTCGGCGCTGGTGCCGTGGGTGACCAGCCCACGCAAGGCCTCGACCTCGGGCAGGCAGCCAAGGACCTCGGCATCTTCACGCACCAGCTCGATCAGTTCGTCGACCAGCGTCATGAAGGGCACGATCTGGCGGCGGCCAAAGTCGATCAGACCTTCGCTGACCCCGTATCGCTGCGCCCGCCAGCGGTTTTCGGCGATCAGAAAGCGGTCATATTCGCGCCAGCGCAGGTTCTGTTCTTTCATGCGCCACAGCATCCGCAGCAACGATTGGGTCAGAGCCGCCAGAGAAAGAGTATGCTCCATCCGCGGACTGACATCGCAGATCCGGGTTTCCAGCGTCGGGAACCGGTGCGACGGGCGCAGGTCCCACCAGATTTTCGTCGTATCCTCAATCAGGCCCAGATCGACCAGCACATTGGTCGTGGCCTCATAATCGGACCAGCTTTCAAACCGCGGCGGCAGGCCGGTGCGGGGCAGGTTGTCGAACACACTGATCCGGTAGGACGCCAGCCCGGTATCTTCGCCCTGCCAATAGGGGGACGAGGCCGACAGCGCCAGAAGATGCGGCAGAAAATAACTCAGCTGAGGCATCAGGTCCGTGCGCAGCGTGTCATCCTCAAGCCCCACATGCACATGCATGCCGCAGATCAACATGCGGCGGGCCACGCCGCCCAGGTCCTTTTCCAGTGCGTTATAGCGATCTTTGTCGGTGTGATGCTGGTCTTTCCAGTCCTCAAACGGGTGGCAGGACACCGCGATGGGGGCCAGGTTATAATTTGCCGCCTGCCGCGCCACACAGGCCCGCAGGTGCCGCAAGTCTTCGCGCGCGTCAGAGATATCCTTGCAGACCCTCGTGCCGATTTCGATCTGACATTGCAGGAACTCGGGGCTGACCTGATCCTGCAGTTCCGTCTGACAGGCCTGCATCAAGCCCTCGGGCGCCTCGGCCAACGCAAGGCTGTCGCGATCAACCAGCAGGTACTCTTCCTCAATCCCCAGGGTAAAGCTTGGTGTGGACGGCAAGGCGCTCTCCTATCGTTTCATGGTATCCTAGGGGATCGGTTACCGCTCTGCCAAGTGCATTGCATCCGGTCCCAAAGTGTTTCAATAGGTTAAGACCCGCGCAGACAGAAGGTTCCAGATTATGACGCCCCCCACAATCGCCATCGGCACCATCACGCGCCGCCGAGCTGATATGCTGAAAAAGCTGTTGGACAGCTATGTCGCCATGCAGCGACCGGCAGACGCCAATCTGATTTTCATCATTGTGGAAAACGATGATGCCAAAACACTGACCGCCCAGATTGACGCGTTTCAGACAAGCGTTGACGCGCCGGTAATCTACGATCTGGAACAGACCCCAGCCATCCCCCTGGCGCGCAATAAAGTGCTGGAACTGGCACTTGAGCACGGCTGTGATTTTCTGACCTTCGTCGACGATGATGAATTTGTTGATCAGGACTGGCTGGTCAAGATTTACAGGGCCATGGACGCCCATAACCTTGATCTGGCAGGTGGTCCAATTCGTCAGGTGCCTTATACTGACGAACTCAGTTTCTGGCAAAAACATCAGCTTGATTTCACAAATGAAATCTTAGCGAAGCGTCACGAAGAATATCGCGACAGGATACACGAAAGCGATGATGCCCTTATGAAGATTTATTCAAATAACTGGTGTTGTCGACTGTCATTTGTAAAAGAAAATGATCTGCGGTTTAGTACAGAACTGCTAGTGTCTGGTGGCTCGGATCTTAGGTTCTGCAATGATTTGCGGGATCAGGGAGGCCGAATTGGCTGGGTGCAGGATGCTTGGTTGACCGAAACCATTCCGCCGCACCGGCTGACATTGCGGTATTTTTACAAACGCTCACGCGACCATGCCACACTTAGGCATTATTTTAGCCCGAAACGTCGGGGTCGGTTGATCAAGATTTCGGTCAGCAGGTCTTTGGAAGCTGTGCTTTCTTTGATTGCCGTGCCGATAAAGGGCCCGCGCTATTTTATCAAAACCATACGCAAGGCGGCGCTGGCGGCAGGTGCAATGACGGCTTTGTTCGGTGGCCAAAGCAAGCACTACAAGATATGAGGCGGACCGTTGGGTGATGGCTTGGCCTTTGCAACTTCGGATCGAACCGTATGACTGACCGCATCGCCATTGCTGCCGCGACACGGGGTCGGCCGCGGATGTTTGATCAGCTGTTGCAGGGGCTGGCCGGGCTGACCGTGCCCGGTGATGCGCAGTTGGTCTTTATTTTTGTCGAAAATGATCAGCGCCTGACCATCGGGGATCGTGTCGCCTTGTTTCAGGACCGGACCGGGTGGCAGGCCCGCGCGATCCTGGAGTCGGAACAGGGCATCCCCTTTGCCCGCAACGCCGCACTGCAGGCTGCTTTGGATGATGGTTGCGACTGGTTGGCGTTTCTGGATGATGACGAAGAACCTGCCACCGACTGGATCGCCCGCCTGCTGCAGGGCGCGTTGGATGGCGGGTTTGACCTGTGTGGCGGGCCGGTGGACCAGCGGCGGCCCGCAGAAAACCTGACCCGCGTGCAAGAGGCCGTCTGGCGCTACAATCAACGCATGGCCAGCGACCGATCCCAGAAGAGATCCGGGCCGGGGGCGTCGGACCAGCGCCTTGATCTGGCCACGAATAACTGGCTGTGCCGTCTGGACAAGGTGCGCGAAACCGGCCTGCGCTTTGATGAGGGCCTGCGGCTGACGGGCGGATCCGATACCGATTTTTCCCGCCGGGCTGCGGCTGCGGGCTTTCGTCTTGGGTGGGTGGCGGATGCCCGCGTCAGCGAAGAAATCCCGCCACAGCGGCTGACCATCGGCTATTGTTTCCGCCGTGCGCGGGACCAGACGATGGCAAAGTACCACATGACGTATCGCAAGAACGGCAAGGCGAATGTGGGCAAGGCAGTCTTCAACTTTGTCTTCAAGACACTGACCGGCGTGATACGCGTCGCGTTGTTCCCGATCCTGGGCAGCTATCAGGGGCTGAAAGGTGTGCGGTCGATCGGTGTGGGCGTCGGCTGGATCAAAGCCGCCCTTGGCCGCGAAAGCCGCCTGTATGAACAGGTGACAGGCGATTGATGCGCCTTTGAGGTCGGGAGTTTTGATAGACCAGATTTGAGTTCTTAAACGCTGATTTAACCTACCCGCCCGGTGGGCACGACCGCCCCCATGGGCGGGCGCTTCTCGCCCACCCGCGGACGGTCGCTGCCCTCAGTTTAAACACGCGCCTTTGACATCTGGTCGGCCAGTTTCAGGGCCTGGATCAGGCTGGTGGGGTCGGCTGTGCCCTGGCCGGCGATGTCAAATGCTGTGCCGTGATCGGGCGAGGTGCGGATGAAGGGTAACCCAAGCGTCACATTCACGCCGCCGGAAAAATCAAGCGTTTTGATGGGGATCAGGGCCTGGTCGTGGTACATTGCGATGGCTGCGTCATAGCCCGCGCGGGCGGCGGCGTGGAACATTGTGTCGGCGGACCGGGGGCCTGTGATATCCAGCCCCTCGGCGCGCAGGGCGTCGGTGACGGGGGCGATCAGGTCGATTTCCTCGCGCCCCATGGCGCCGCCTTCGCCCGCGTGGGGGTTCAGCCCGGCCACGGCCAGGCGGGGGGTGTCAATGCCGAAATCCTGTCGCAGGGCGCGGTGGGTGATCATCAGCGTGTCGTGCAGCAGATCGCGCGTCAGGGCCTGGGGCACGTCAGCCAGCGGGATGTGGATCGTGGTCGGCACCACGCGCAGCGCATCACAGGCCAGCATCATCACCACGCGGTCCACACCGGCCAAAGCGGCCAGATATTCGGTATGCCCCGGATAGGCAAAATCGGCCCCATCCTTCAGCGCCTTTTTGTGGATCGGTCCCGTGCAAAGCGCCGCGGCCGCCCCCGAGCGGACCAGGTCAACGGCGCGTGCGATCACCTGGATCACAGCAGCCGCATTGGCCTGGTCGGGCTGGCCCGGCGCCGCCGTCGCCGGAAAGGCATGGGGCAGAACGGGCAGGGCGCTGGCCGAGACATGCAGCGCCTGGCCCGGGTCGGATATTTCGCGAAACGCGGTGCCGGGGGGCAGATGTGCGGGGTCAGCGATCAGAAAGAACGGCACGCGGGCGCCAAGCTGGCCCCATGCCTTGACCGCGATTTCCAGCCCGATGCCCGCGGGTTCGCCACAGGTCAGGGCAATGGGCGCGGTGCTCATTGCCGGACGATCACCGCATCGGCGCGCAGATCGGCCAGAAACCCGTCGGCCAGTGCGGCGACACGTTCATTGACCAGGGCACGGCGAATGGCCTCTCGGTCGATGTCCTGACCCAGATCGGGGGTCCGACCACACAGCATCAGCAGCATCAGATTGTTACCGCGCGTCAATGCGACCGAGCTTTCGTTGGCATCCAGCCTGGCCAGTTCAATCGCGATGTCCTGGGGGATCTGATCTGGCGTCTGAATTTCGCGTTGCAGGCGGTCCTCGGGCAAATTCTTCGCCAGCCCATAAAGATCATCACAGGTATCGGCCTGACCCCGGATGCTGGCGGCTTCGGCCAGTGTGGCATCGGTGCGGCCACCGGGGATAAAGAACATCGCGTAATCCATGGCTGAAACGCCTGCATCCTCCGCTTCGGTTTCTTCGACGGCGCGCAGCTGGAAGATGATCAGGGCGTTCTGGACCGGGATCGGTTCGCTGATTTCACCCGGTTGCAGCGACAGGATCAGCTGGCGCAGTTGCGGCGGCAGGTTTGACAGCGGCAGCCAATCCAGCCGCCCGCCGCGTTCGCGGGATGGACCCACGGAAAACTGACTTGCGGCATTGCTGAACCCGCCAATGGTGGTGATCTGCTGGATCTGGCGCAAGTTGGCCTGGGTCCGGGCGGCAAATTCGGGGGTGTTGGGCAGGATAATCTCACTCAGCAACACCCGCAGACCACCGCGGTTTCCGGCCAGGGCGATGCGGCGGTCGATCTCTTCCTCGGTCACCTGGGCGCGGGGGCCAAAACGCAGGGCGACATAGTTGCGCCAGGCCAGCCCGACACTGACAAAATCGCGAAAGGTTTCGGGTTCGACGCCTTCCTGACGCAGGGCGGCCATGAACTGATCGGCGGTCATATTGGCGCGCCCGGCGAATTCCTCCATCCCTTCGCGGATCTGTTCGTCGGTCAGGGTGATGCCGGTACGGGCCAGTTCATCCTGACGCAGACGGTCTTCGATCAGCAGATCCAACGCCAGTTCTTCACTGGCGCCGGGGGTGCGCAAGGCACGCATCATCCGCAGGCGTTGGGTCAGCTCAAACTGGGTGATCACGCGGTCATTGACGCGGACGACGGGGGCAAAGGGGTTTTGCGCCGTGGCCAGAGTGGCGCAGAAAAGGCCGATTAAAATCAGAAAAGATGAAAGAATAAGCCGCATGGGCGAAAGGGTCCTTGTTGTCTATCTGCAGGCGCGCGCCTTGGACGGTTGTGTTCTGCCGCCTGTGCTGAACCCAGAAACGGCGACAGTCAAGTCGAAGTCGGTCGAGGGGTCAACACTTTCGGATGAGGTAAAGCGTCGTGACGCGCGAAAGCCCACGCGGACGCATTCATTTTCCCAGGTCAGCCCCATCGCGGCCCGTGCGGCCCGGTCCACGCCGAAATCATAGCGCCATTCGGCGGTGCCCGACCAGTTGCGATTGATGCGAAAGGCACTGTCGACGGTCCATTCCGAGATCGATTCGTCTCGGTCCTCGGCAAAATCCTCGGACAGCCAGATATAGCTGCTGCCGACATCCAGTCGTTCTGACTGCCAGTCCAGCCGCGCTTCGTTCTTGTTGAACACCAGTTCGTCATCCAGAATGGCGCGATTGGTCAGGGACAGGTTGTCGCCAAAATCCAGCGATGTGGTGATCAACCAGTCACTGTCTCTACCATCCAGCCCCGAGGTTTCGGTGAACTGTCCCAGATCGGCGTCGCGATAGCTGCGCGCGACGGTCAGCGCCAGCGACCAGTTGTCGGGATCATAACGGGTATAGGTCGCCCCGAACGTCATCCGCAGCCCGCGTTCATAGATATCGGTGCCGGGAAAACGGTTCAGCGCCAGATAGTTGCCTTCGTCAAATTCGATGCGCGTGCTGTCTTCGTTCGGGACGTCGTTGCCTGTGTCATCGCTCCAGACCAGTTGGGCGACGGGTTCGATGACGTGGCGCACACCGTTTGTGCTGGTCTGGGCCAGAGGCCAGCGCAGTTCGGTCGCCGCATAGGGGGTAAAGCGCGAAACGGTGTCACTGTCGTAATTCACGTTATCGTCGCCGATGACATAATAATCGGCAAAACCCGCCAGATCTGTGCGCGCGACCAGACCGGGCCCGAAGGTCCAGCTGCGGTTCCAATGGGCCGACAGCAGCGCGTTGGTCAGATCAAGCCCTTCGACCTGTTCGTCGGAATAGCGATAGTGGCTGTGCACCTCGGCCGTCATGTCCAGAATGCCGCCCACGCGGGCCGGTTCGAACCGGCGCTGATAACTGACATCTGCCAGTAGCGGTGGCAGGGTCGAATTGCTTTCTTCGTCCCGCAGCGACTGAAACTGGGTGAAACCGGCATAGATATCTTCGTCCCGCCGGGTGCGGGTCAGGGCGATTTCACTGTCCAGCCGGTCTTTGGACGAATAGCCATATTCCAGCAGATAGCCGTCGTCGGTCGTGTTTTCTAGATCAAACGTCAGCTTATAATCATTGCGCAACTGAAAGGCGCCTTCTGCAAAGATATAGCCCCGGAATTCGCCGCGCCGGATGTCGTCGTTTGACCCCGCCATGTTGATTTCCAGATCGCCGTTGCGGAAAGCCTGACGATAGCGGGCCTCAAGCGTGCGGGTGCCCGGTGCGATATAAGGTGTCAGGGTGATATCACGGTGATCCCCGATAGGAATGAAATAGGGTACCTTGACGCCGAACCCCAGTTCGGTGGTCGAGCGATAGCTGGGCGCCAGAAGCCCACGCCGGCGCTGGACGGTCGGGTCCGGCAGGCTCATCCTGGGAATATAGAAAATCGGCAGGTCCAGCACGTGAAAGCTGGCGTCTTCAAAATAAAGTGCGCGCTCTTCTTCATCGTGCACCACACGGCGGGCACGGATCTGCCACAGCGGCGTGTCGTTTTCGTCGCACACCTGACATGAGGTCGCGACGACCTTGCGCATCTGGGTATAGCGACCGTCGACGCGGCGGATCTGGTTGGTGGCCAGTTGCAACTGCTGGTCCAGCACGATGCGCGCGCCGTTCAGGATACCATCGCGCAGGCCCTGGTCCAGTTCGGCGCTGTCGGCGACAATCGTTGTGCCATCGCCGTCGGTCAGCAGAATGGGGCCGTCGATCGTCAGTTGTTCAGTCGTCTGGTCATAGACTACGCGTTGGGCCTGCAGCCGTTGTGTGCCCTGCAGGATTTCGACATTGCCCTCGGCCACCAGGCGGCTTTGCCCCTCAAGCGCGACGCGATCGGCGACCAATGTCGCGGCCTCTTGCGCGGGGGCAGCCAATGTGGCGATGCAAAGCATCACAAACGCGCAAAACAGACGCTGCATCAGCCGTCCTCAAGATGGAAGATCAGGCCAAGCGACAGGCAGATGCCTGCAATCGGCGGCGCCCAGGCGGCCAGCATAACGGGGATCTGACCGCTTTCGCCCATGATCTGGGCAAAGTTGCGGATCACATAAAGCCCAAAGCCCATCATCACCGCCAGCAGCACCATCAGGCCCGTCCGGCCAAACCGCGTGTGCCGCATGGTAAAGCCTGCGCCAATCAGCACCATGGCGATCAGCATCATCGGCATCGCCAGCTCCATCTGGAACCACATCCGGTGGTTTGTCGCGGCAAAACCGGCCCGTTCCAGATCCGAGATAAAGCCCGGCAGTTCCCAGATCGGGATCGCACTGGGGGTGCCGAAGCTGTCCTGGATACGGTCGCGCGTCAGGTCGGTGGCCACGTCCAGACGTTCGTAAAGGGCTGATGTCGCCTCAGGATTGTCGGCACCGTCCAGCCGCCATTCCTTGACGATCGCCAGATCCCAGGCGCCGTTGGTCAGCTCGGCCTCTTCCGCCTCAAGCCTGCGGGTGGGGGTGCCATCGGGCAGGAAGGTGATAAAGGTAACATCGTGCAGCCGCGTGCCATCCAGATTGGCACGGGCGGCCTGGATCACCGTCTGGCCTTCGCTGTTGCCCTGACGCAGCCACAGCCCTTCGGATGTGACCGACAGCACGCTTTCCTCTTCGCCGCTATAGCGCTGCGATTTGACCTCATACTGCTTTTGCGTGGCGGCGACGATGGGATTGAACGCCGCCAGCGCCAGCCCCCCCAGCAAAAACGCCGCCACCACCGGCGCCACAAGCGCCCGCAGCGCCGACCGGCCTGATGCGCGCGTGACGACCATTTCGCTGCTGCGGGCCAGTGACAGAAACAGCGTCAGCGTGGCCAGGATCATGATCAGCGGCAGGATGCGATACAGCGCCGTGGGCACGTTCAGCAGTGTCAGTTCAAAGATCTGCCCGAATGTCAGCCCGTCGCCCTGATAGCGGCGCAGCTGTTCGACAAAGTCCAGCAGCCCCATCATCGCAAAAAAGATCAGCAGAATAACGAAAAACGTCCGCAGGAATTTTTTGGCAAAGTAAATATGCAGGATCATGCCGCAGCCCTTTTGCGGAACAGCCGGGGTCGGCTGGCGATGATCAGCAGCGACAGGCACAACCCAAAGCCAAAGACCGCCGGCAGATACATCAGCGGCCAAAGCTGCGCGTTATCGCGCACCGGGGCCGTCACGGCACTTTCGATCAGTTTGACGAAAATCAGCGCTGTGATGGCCAGTACGATCTGCTTTGTCAGCCCGAACCGGCTGAAGCCGCCCACCAGCAGCGCAGCGAACCCCAGAAGCGAGGCAACGACACAGAACAAGGCCTGCGTGATGCGGTTGTGCCCCTCTTGCAGGAAGTTGCCCTCGTCGCGGCGGGTTTGTGCCATGTTTTCTTCGGAAGGAAACAACAGGTCATAGGTTGACAATTCATCGACCGACAGCCGCTTGCGGGCCTCGGGCACGATCAGTGATCCGATGTCATAGGCAAAATCGCTGAAACTGGTGGTAAACAGCCGCTGGTCCCCGTTTTGCAAGGTCTGCGCCAGCCCATCGAACATGACCAGTTGCGGTCCGCTGTCCGTACGGACCAGCAGCGCTGATTTTGCGGTATAGGTCACTGTTTCGTCGGCATCGCGGGCATCCGACAGGAAGACACCGCGCAATTCACCCGCAGGCGTCATTTCACGAATGTAAAAGGTGATCCCGTCCGAAGGGTGCAGAAAGGTGCCTTCGACCAGCAATCGCGCGGTGATGTTTTCAGAAATCTCGCTGGTGCGTTCGGCCAGACGGGTGATGCTGGCAGGTACCAGCACATGGGTCAGGATCGACATCAGAACACCGACGAACAGCCCGAAATAAAGCGCGGGCCGTGCCAGGCGAAAATTGGAAAAGCCGGTGGCCTGCATGATCACCAGTTCACTTTCCGAACTCAGGCGGTTTGTTGCGTAGACGGACGCGGCAAAAGCCGCCACCGGCAAAACGATGCGGATCACATTGGGCAGCGTCAGGGCCGTGAACTCCAGAAAGACGCCCGCCGAATGCCCGTCTGCAATCAGCGTGTCAAACAGCACCACTGCGCGGTTGACCCAGTAGATCAATACAAGGATCAAAGCGAAAAAGCCGAATAACACCAGAAGCTGTGACAGCATATATCTGTCAAATCGCGACAAATTATGATCCTTGGTCGTCTAATCCTCGGCGCAGATTAGACCATCCTGTGACAAGGTGAAACTGCAATCTGGCAAATGCCGTGACGAAAGGCTACCTATTGCCAAATCATTTCAGGAAAGAGGCCCCCATGACCCAGCCAGTGAACGTCACCTTTAGCGAAACCGATATTGACCGCATCGCCGATCTGACGGGGCGTGTGGTTGTCTTTGTGGGCGAAGACGGCAAGCTGGATCAGGCCGCCCGCCGGGTGAACCGGCTGACCAAGGGCGCGTTGGAACGCTTTGTGGGCAGCGAGAAATTTACCAAGATGAAAACGGCCGAGGCCCGCGATCTGGCCTTCCCCGCGGGGCTTGCGGCGGATGCGGTTCAAGTGGTTCGGCTGGATCGCCGCGCTAGTGTGGGCGACGCGCGCAAGGCGGGGGCGGCTATCGGCAAGGCCCACGGCGAAGGTGCGTTGTTCGTGTTGGCGGGTACGCTGAAGAATGCCGCCCACGTAGCTTTGGGTATCGCGCTGCGGGCCTATCGGTTTGACGACCACAAGACTGACGACGAAAAGCCCTTTGGCGATGTTGAGGTCATGGTGTCGAAACCCGATGAGGTCAGTGCCCAGGCTGCACCGCTGCTGCATGTGGTCGAGGGTGTATTCTTTACTCGCGATCTGACGATGGAACCCGCGAATGTGCTGACCACGACCGAATTCGCAGATCGTCTTGCCGCGATGAAGGACCTGGGTCTGAAGGTTGAGGTGCTTGAGGAACCCGAGCTGGAAAAGCTGGGCATGCGGACGCTTCTGAGTGTGGGACACGGCAGTGAAAGCCCGTCGAAGGTCGTCGTGATGCAGTGGAACGGCGGCGGGGATGAAGCGCCCCTGGCCTTGGTGGGCAAGGGCGTTGTGTTTGACACCGGTGGCATCAGTCTGAAACCGGCCGCCGGCATGGAAGACATGACCATGGACATGGGCGGCGCCGGTGTCGTGGCCGGAGTGATGCGCGCCGTTGCGCTGCGCAAGGCCAAGGCGAATATCGTGGGGCTGGTCGGGATTGTGGAAAACATGCCCTCGGGCCGAGCGACACGACCGGGTGATGTGATCCGGTCGATGAAGGGGGACACGGTCGAGATCATCAACACTGACGCCGAGGGGCGTTTGGTTCTGGCCGATGTGCTGTGGTATACGCAAGACCGGTTCAAGCCGTCGGGGATCGTTGATCTGGCCACGCTGACCGGTGCGATCATCATCGGTCTGGGGCACGAAAATGCGGGGGTGTTTTCGAATGACGATGACTTCTGTCAGAACTTCCTGAAGGCGGCACAGGCCGAAGGCGAGGGCGCCTGGCGTCTGCCCTTGGGTGCGGCCTATGACAAGCAGTTAAAAAGCCAGATTGCGGATATGAAGAACGTGGGCGGGCGGTCGGCAGGGTCGATAACCGCGGCGCAGTTCCTGCAGCGGTTTATCAAGGAAGACACGCCCTGGATCCATCTGGATATCGCGGGTGTGGCCAGTGTGAAGTCTGACACCGATTTCGCGCCCAAGGGGTCGACAGGCTGGGGCGTACGCGCGCTGGACCGGATGATTGCGGATAGCTACGAAGGCTGATGGGCAACGTCCTGTTCTATCACCTGACGCGCCAACCGCTTGAGGTGACGCTGCCCATGCTTCTGGGCAAGGCCCTTGGGGCGGGCTGGCGCGTGGTGGTGCGCGGCCCGCATAAGGCGCGGCTGCAGATGCTGGACAGTGTTCTGTGGACGCGCGACCCCAATGACTTCATGCCCCATGGGTTGGCGGGCGGCGCGTTTGATGTCGATCAGCCCGTGCTGCTGACGTCAGGGGACGATATGCCAAATGGCGCGCGCTGTCTGATGACGGTGGACGGCGGTCAGGTGTCGGTCGATGAGGTGCAGCGGCTGGAGCGTGTTTGCATTCTATTTGACGGAAATGACGAAGCCGCCGTGGGTCATGCGCGGGGTCAGTGGAAAAGTCTGACCGACGCGGGGTGTTCCGCGCAATACTGGTCCCAGGAAAGGGGCAAGTGGGAAAAGAAAGCCGAAAGCAGCGGTTAGCCCTTTTCAAACGGAGCGCGCCTGAGGCGCGCGTTTCTTCTGGCACTTCGTGCGATTGGGGGCGTTGCCCCCGCGCCTGACGGCGCTCCCCCAGAGTATTTTGGGAACAATAATGAGATGCTCCATCATTATTGTTCCATAAATACTCCCGCCGGAGGCACCGCGACGCGCGAAGCGCGGCGCAAAACCTTTAAAGCTGTGATGCTGTTTGGGCCAAGTCTTGAATGCCGGACCAGTCCCCTGCGATCAGTTTATCCTTGGGGGCTACCCAACTGCCGCCCACGCAAATCGTGTTGCTGAGGGCAAGGTAATCTGGCGCGTTCTGCGGCGTGACGCCGCCCGTGGGGCAAAACGTAACCTGCGGGATTGGCGCGCCGATGGCTTTCAGGGCAGGGATGCCGCCCGAGGCTTCGGCGGGGAAGAATTTCTGCATCGAATAACCGCGTTCCAGTAGGCGCATGGCCTCGGTCGCCGTGGCGGCACCGGGCAGAAGGGGCAGGTCGGCCTCTTCGCATGCATCCAGCAGCTTGTCCGTCGCACCGGGCGAAACGCCAAAAGTCGCGCCGGCCTCTTTCGCGGCTGTGATATCGGCGGGTGTCAGCAGCGTTCCCGCCCCGACAATTCCGCCCTGAACCTGCGCCATTTCGCGGATCGCCTCTAACGCCGCGGGCGTGCGCAGAGTGACCTCAAGCACCGGCAACCCCCCCGCGACCAGGGCTTCAGCCAGGGGGCGGGCATGGCTGATATCGTCGATCACCAGCACCGGGATCACCGGTGCCATGGCGCAGATCTGTTTCGTGCGTTTGCTTGCGTCTTGCGGGGTGATCATCGGCCTCTCCTTACACCACTACGCCCGCGCCGTGGCTGGCCAGACCGACGTTCTGGCGGAAGACCTCGAAAAGCTCACGTCCGACGCCGTGACCGTTGCCGGACAGATCGGGTGTGGCAGGCGCGCGGTCTTCCACACCCGGTGTCAGCACATCCAAAGTTCCCGCAATGGCATCAACGCGGATCAGATCGCCATCTTTCAGCTTGGACAGCAACCCGCCTTTCGCGGCCTCGGGGCTGACATGGATGGCCGAGGGCACCTTGCCCGACGCGCCAGACATGCGCCCGTCGGTGACCAGCGCCACTTTCAGCCCGCGGTCCAGCAGCACCGACAGCGTGGGGGTCAGACTGTGCAGCTCGGGCATTCCATTCGCACTTGGCCCCTGAAACCGGACAACGACGACGGTGTCTTCGGTGAATTCGCCCGCCTTGAAGGCGTCTTTCACGGCACCTTGCGTGTCAAACACCCGCGCCTTGGCTTCGATTACATGGCGTTCGGGGGCCACGGCCGAGACCTTCATCATGCCCAAGCCCAGATTGCCGTGCAATTGCTTCAGCCCGCCGGTTTTCTGGAACGGGTCAGACGCGGGGCGCAGGATCTTGTCGTTCAGCGTTTCGCCGGCACCGGCCTGCCAGACCACGCCACCGTCGTGCACTTTGGGTTCCTGCGTGTAATCGGCCAGCCCTTCGCCTGCGACGGTTTTCGTGTCGGGGTGCAGCAAGCCGCCCTCCAGCAACTCACCAATCATATAGCCCAGCCCCCCCGCTGCGTGGAAATGGTTCACATCGGCCAGCCCGTTGGGATAGATCTTTGCCATAAGCGGCACGACATCGGACAGATCGGCAAAATCCTGAAGGTCCAGCAGCACGCCTGCAGCCTTGGCCATAGCGGGCAGGTGGATCACCAGATTGGTGGACCCGCCCGTGGCCATCAGCCCGATGATCCCGTTCACAAAGGCCTTTTCGTCCAGAATGTCGGACACCGGGCGGTAATCGTTGCCAAGGGCGGTGATCTGCAGCGCGCGTTCGGTGGCTGCGGTGGTCAGGGCATCGCGCAGGGGTGTGTTGGGGTTCACAAAAGACGCGCCGGGCAGGTGAAGCCCCATGAATTCCATCAGCATCTGGTTCGAGTTCGCCGTGCCGTAGAACGTGCAGGTGCCGGGGGCGTGATAGCTGGCCATCTCGGCCTCCATCAGCTTGTCGCGGCCCACTTCGCCCGCGGCGAACTGCTGGCGGACCTTGGCCTTTTCATCGTTCGGCAGACCGCTGACCATGGGGCCGGCGGGGATGAACAGCCCCGGAATATAACCGAAGGTCGCGGCGGCGATGACCAGACCTGGTACGATCTTGTCGCAGACGCCCAGATAGACGGCTGAATCGAAGGTGTTGTGCGACAGCGCGACCCCGGCGGCCAGCGCGATGACGTCGCGGGAAAACAGGCTCAGCTCCATGCCCACCTGGCCTTGCGTCACGCCATCACACATCGCAGGCACGCCGCCTGCAACCTGCGCGGTGCCCCCTGCGGTGCGGGCGGCGGCGCGGATCAGATCGGGGAAGCGTTCAAACGGCTGATGCGCGGACAGCATGTCGTTATAGGCGGTTACGATCCCAAGGTTGGGCGCAGGCGATCCGGCCAGGCTGTCTTTATCGTCGCCCATCGCGGCATAGGCGTGGGCCTGATTGCCGCAACTCAGATGCGCCCGCCGCGGCCCGTCTTCGGCCGCGCGGCGCATCCGGTCCAGATACTGCGCGCGGGTGTCTTTGCTGCGGTCGATGATGCGGTCAGTGACGGCGGCGACGGTGGGGTTCAGAGGCATGGGCTCTCCGGTATATATAGATGGCTGATAGCGCTAACTTAAGACATCTGGCGGCGGAGTTACAGGGGTAAAAACAGCGCAGATCAGTTTTCGGGGCGGAGGTCTTTGACGACACGGAAGCCTTGGGTGGACAACCTTTCACTTGCGCCATGTTGAGAGCGCCAAGCAACACGCAAAAGATCAATCGCATCACCATAGCTGGCGCCCCGCACAACACGCATGCAGTTATCTTCATCGCTGTTTTCCAACCACTGACTTGTTGTCGACCAGCCTACATAGGTTTCGGTGTAGCAAGACAGTGTTAGCTCGCGGGCATTGCCTGACATATGCCGCAGCCCCCATGGATTTGCGGCATCCAGAGTATCTACTGGTACAGGGTGATTACGTGACAAAAAATCGGGGCGTTTCTCAATCAATACAATTTCTGATATTCCACCATGGAAATTGGCTTGTTGCGATGTGATCTCATCCCCTTGCGCGAAACGTGTCGTTGTTCCGGCGCGGGCGGCATACTCCCATTCTGCTTCGGTTGGCAGCCTGTAGGCATCTGAGCCGGTTTTATCGTTCAGCCAGTCAATGTAACTCAGCGCATCATCGTAAGATATGAACAAAACAGAATTGTTTCCCGTTGCATCATATTTTCTACCATGACGGTCTATTGGCACAGATGAACGTGGAACATAGCCACCACATCCACCATCATTCACACAGGCCATCCATTCGTCATAAGTTACCTCATTACGGCCCATGGCAATAGGGTTATCAACGGTGACTTTGTGCTGCGGGCCTTCATCAGTTTTCACGAACGGGTGTTCGGCCGTTGCGCGATGATGCGCGCCATCGCGCCAAACAAGATTGCGGCGAAACTCGTCCTCAGGCGCCCCCATGATAAAGTCGCCCACAGGCAGTTCAATCATCTCAGGACAGACATCACAGTCGCGGAAGGTGTCCAGTGGCTCGGCCAGTGCTGGTGTGAAGGGCAGGGTTAGGGCGAGGATGAGTAGGGTGTGTTTCATAGGTTTTGGTTTATTTTAGCGATTGGCTTTTTGAAAGGTGATTTCTGTCAATCATGATCAGAGGGCCGCGCCGCCCATGCGGCCGGGTTCTTGGATGGCAACTATCTATTTATCTCACCCCCAAAACCCCCTAAGCATCGCGGCCATGACAGATCAGACACGTCCCATCGTTCGGTTGCGGCCCAAGGCGAAAGCGCAGGCTATTCGGCATGGCTTCCCTTGGGTTTATGCCAGCGAACTGGTGACGGATCGGCGGACCAAGGGCTTGGCGGCGGGCACGATTGCCGAGCTGCAGGATGCCGACCGGCGGCCTTTGGGGGTCGTGGCGGTGAACCCGCAGTCTACTCTGATCGCGCGGATGCTGGACCGGGATCTGGACGCGCGGATTGATGCGGATTGGTTCCGTGTGCGCCTGACCCGCGCTTTGGCGTTGCGCGAGCGCTTTTATGATGCGCCGTTCTATCGTCTGGTTCATGCCGAGGCTGACGGGCTGCCCGGTGTGGTGATCGACCGCTTTGGCGATATCGCCGTGGTGCAGCCCAACGCCGCCTGGGCGGAACATCTGTTGGACCCGATGACGCAGGCTTTGACGGATGTCACGGGGGTCAGCACAGTGATCAAGAATGGCACTGGCCGGACGCGAACGCTGGAAGGGCTGGCCGAAGAAATCACCGTTCTACAGGGCGATGCACCCGCTGAACCGATCCCGGTGCCGATGAATGGCGCGACTTATATGGCTGACCTGATGGGCGGGCAGAAAACGGGTCTGTTCTTTGACCAGCGCCCGAACCACGCCTTTACGGCGCGTCTGGGCCAGGGCGCGCGGGTGCTGGATGTGTTCAGCCATGTGGGCGGCTTTTCCTTGGCTGCTTTGGCGGGCGGGGCGGACAGCGCCATGGCCGTGGACGGGTCGGCCAATGCGTTGGCGTTGGCGGAACGGGGCGCGGTGGAAAGTGGTGTTGCGGGGCGGTTCAGCACGCGGAAAGGTGATGCCTTTGATGTGTTGGCCGCATTAAAGGGTGAAGGGGCGGAATTTGACGTTGTGATCTGCGACCCGCCCGCCTTTGCGCCGTCGAAACAGGCGTTGGATGCGGGTCTGCGCGCCTATGAACGGGTCGCGCGGCTGGCCGCACCCCTGGTCGCGCCGGGGGGATATCTGGGTTTGTGCTCGTGTTCCCATGCCGCCGAACTGGGTCTGTTCCGCAAGGCCTGCACCCGCGGCATCGGCCGGGCAGGGCGGCAGGGGCAGTTGATCCACACGGGCTTTGCCGGGCCGGACCATCCGCTGATGCCACAACTGGCCGAAAGCGGCTATCTGAAGGCGCTGTTTTTCCGGCTGTTGCCATGAGGGCGTTGCTGGACGCCAACGTGCTTTATCCCACTGTGATGCGTGAGGTGCTGTTGGGTGTGGCGGCCAAAGGGCTTTATGAGCCGCGCTGGTCGGCGCGTATACTGGAAGAATGGGCGCGGGCCGCAGCACGCCATGATCCGGCGCAAGAGGTCATCGCGCGGGGTGAAATTGCCACCCTACGCGCCAATTGGCTACAGGCGGAAATCCCTGCGGCCCCGGGGCTTGAGACACGCCTATGGCTGCCTGACGCGGCCGATGTTCATGTGCTGGCGGCGGCTGTGACAGGGTCCTGTGACGTGATCATCACGATGAACGCCAAGGACTTCCCCAGGCACCTGCTGGCCGAGGAAGGATTGCGGCGCCTGGACCCCGATCAATTTCTGCGCGGGCTGTGGGATGACCACCCAACGGCGGTAAAACAGGTTGTCGAAGAGGTTCGCCAAACTGCAGAACGACTGTCGGGGCAGGATTGGCCGCTGCGAAAGCTGATGAAGAAAGCGCGACTGCCAAGACTGGGCAAAGCGCTGGAAAACTGATATCTTCACCCCATGCGTGTGGTGTTTTTCATTCTGCTAACGGTTTTTCTGGCGGCCTGCAAAGAGGACGAACTGACCAATCAGATCGTTGTCCATCAAAATGGCCTGATTGTCCCGGTGCCCGAGGGATTTAACATTGAAAAACAGCCCAATGGCTTTCGCTTTGTTGAAGCCGGGCAGTTGCGCACGCCGCGCCAGGTCACTGTCAGCTATGTCGCGTCGCAGCCAGTTGGCGTTTTCGATCATCACCGCCATTTGCGCTATGCCACGGCGTTTTATTCGGTCGATCACCATCTTGGCGGATCGGCCGGGCGGATCTTTGATTTTCGCGCGATGAAGCCTGATCGCAAGGGATGGGTAGTGATCGCAGCGACGGACCAGACCGAATGGGTGCGCCCGGATTTCGACCTGGCCTGGCAGATGCTGGATCGGGCTCAGGGGCGGTATAACGCGCAAGGTCGTTAGGATTTTTTGGATTCTGCGCAGTCCCGGACTTGATCCGGGACCTCGTCATTGGCTACTCGCCTGAAAAACAAGTCAGCTGACTTATGATCCCGCCCGGTGGGCACCACCGGGCCGCGCCGACCCGCCCCCCAGGGCGGCGCGATTGCGCCACCCTCGGGCCGGCGCTGCCCTCAGGCTTCTGCCGCACTATTGTTGATAATCAGGTTTAAGCCCCCCGCAGCGCTTGCCCCCATTTGCGTTCCAGCGTTTCGATGGCTGCGATGCGTTCCTGGGCCTTGGGATGGCTGAGCAACCAGGCCGGGACGGCGCCCGCATTGGTTTTCGTCAACCGCTCAAGCTTGGTGAACAGCGATTTTTGCGGTCCGGCCCCGATGCCGCTTTTGATCAGCAAAGCAGTGGCATAGGCGTCGGCTTCGTATTCGTCACTGCGGGACATGCGGGCGGCGACAAGGCTGGTCAGGATATTGGCGATCCAGATGCCGATGAACGGGATAAAGCGACCGACAATCATCATCAGCACCATGCGCAGGGCATTCTGGCCGGAAAAATCGATCATCCGGCGGCGGCTGTGGCCCAGGGCGACATGACCCAGTTCATGGGCAATGACACTGGCCAGTTCGTCTGCCGTGACCTCTCCGTTGCGGTACTTCTGGTAAAACCCGCGTGTGATGAAGATACGCCCATCGGGGGCTGCCAATCCGTTCACGGGTTCAATTTCATAGATAAAGACGCGAATGCGCGGCAAATCCAGCGCACCGGCCATCTGACGGGTCAGCTGGTTCAGGATCGGGTCGGCCAGTTCGGTTGAATTCGCGTCCAGCTGACGCTTGGTCCGCCAGACGGACAGGCGGTACATAAGCAGGCCGTAACCGATAGCAAGCAGAATGGGCAGTAGAAGTTTGATCATAAGGTGAATATGGAAGCCCGCGCCGCTTTTGCCAGTGTCGGGCGTGGAAATGACGCATGGATTGGTACTAGGTTAAATAGCCTAACAGCATTCTTTTGAAGATTTGTAATATGAACATGAAGAACTTAGGGCAGCGGCCGTCCGCGGGTGGGCGTGAAGCGCCCGCCGTCGTGCTGGAAGCACGCCTTTGGCGTGACGGGGGCGGTCGGGCGCTGCCCGGTGTTTCACACCGGGCGGGGTAGTTGGTTACGGTTGCAGTTACATTTTTACTAACTTCCAGGCTCTGAATAAGAGGTCCTGGATCAAGTCCGGGACTGCGCAGTCTCAGTATCCGCGCCAGATCCAGCCGCCGCCCAGGATGCGGGTGCCGCCCGTTTCGTAGAAGACGCAGGCCTGGCCGGGCGATACGCCTTCTTCGGGGGTCAGCAGTTCGACCTCGGCCTCGGTCGGGGACTTCGGTCTGATGATCGCCTCGCGCGCGGGGCGGGTTGAGCGGACCTTGACCGACACGTGATGTTCATCGGCCGCATCAAAGGCACCGTCGCCCAGCCAGTTGATTTCGCGCACGGGGATGGTGCGCGTGGCCAGCATGTCTTTTGGCCCAACGATCACACGGCGGGTGTCGACATCAAGTTTCACCACATAAAGCGGATCGGCCAGGCCGCCGATGCCCAAGCCCCGGCGTTGCCCGATGGTGTAGTGGATCACGCCAGTATGAGTGCCCAGTACGTTACCGTCCACATCGACGATCTCACCAGGTTCGGCCGCACCGGGGCGCAGTTTTTCGATCACGCTGGCATAGTTGCCGTTGGGCACAAAGCAGATGTCCTGACTGTCGGGTTTATCCGCAACGCTTAGGCCATAGCGGCTGGCCAGGGCGCGGGTTGCGTCCTTGGACGGCAGGTGGCCCAGGGGAAAGCGCAGATAGTCCAGCTGTTCCGGCGTGGTTGAGAACAGGAAATAGCTTTGATCGCGCGCGGTGTCAGTAGCGCGGTGCAGTTCAGATCCCGCCGCGCCCAGCTTGCGCTGAATATAGTGACCCGTCGCCATACAGTCGGCGTCCAGATCCTTGGCCGTTTCCAACAGGTCCTTGAATTTCACCCGCTCATTACAACGTATGCAAGGAACAGGCGTCGCGCCCGCCAGATAGCTGTCGGCGAATTCGTCGATGACGGCTTCCTTGAAGGTGTTTTCATAATCCAGCACATAGTGGGGAAAGCCCATTTCCTCGGCCACGCGGCGGGCGTCGTGAATGTCACGGCCCGCACAGCACGCGCCTTTCTTGGCCAGGGCCGCACCGTGGTCATAAAGCTGCAGGGTGACGCCCACCACGTCATAGCCTTCCTCGGCCAGTTGCGCGGCCACGACGGAACTGTCGACGCCGCCCGACATGGCCACGACGACACGCGTGTCCGCCGGGCTTTTGGCAAAGCCCAGGGAATTCAGTTTCGTGTCGTTGTCCAGTGCCATCCGATGCTCCTGCATTTTCGGCAAAATATAGAAAAATCTTAAGTACTCACAAGGGTGCGTTTCACCCCGTGTTAATCCCCTGACGCCATACCTGCCCCTGTCAAAACAACGAAGGGGTGAATGGGATGTATGTCAAGAAAGTTGATGGTCCACGGTCGGTAATGCTGCCGGATGGCAGTATCATGACGCGCGCTGATCTGCCAGCGCAGAATATCAGACGTTGGGTCGCATCGCGCAAGGCGATTGTGGTGCGCGCGGTGGCACATGGATTGCTCAGCAAGGAAGAAGCATTGGATCGCTATGACCTGTCGGAAGAGGAATTCAATTCCTGGTGCGCGGCGGTGGCCGATCATGGTGTCGCGGCGTTGAAGGCCACAGCGTTACAAAAATATCGACAACTATAGGTTGTTAATGTTAATTAATCCGCAACGGTAACTTGCCGTTAACCATTGTTAGGCCAGTGTGCAGACTGTGAATGCAATCAGCGGAGATGTAACGATTATGCGAGTGCTATTGGTTGAGGACGATCCAGCAACGTCAAAAAGCATCGAAATGATGCTGACCCACGCCAACCTGAATGTCTATGCGACAGATCTGGGGGAAGAGGGGATCGATCTTGCGAAGCTTTATGACTATGACCTGATCCTGTTGGATCTGAACCTGCCCGATATGAACGGCCACGAGGTGCTGCGCCAGTTGCGCCTGGCACGGGTTGAAACGCCGATCCTGATCCTGACCGGTGCTGATGACACGGATAACAAGATCAAGGGTTTCGGGTCCGGTGCAGATGATTATCTGACCAAGCCGTTCCACCGCGAAGAACTGATTGCGCGTATTCACGCGATCATCCGTCGGTCGAAAGGGCATTCGCAATCGGTGATCAAAACTGGGCAGATTTCGGTAAATCTGGATGCCAAAACCGTTGATGTCGATGGCAAGACGGTGCATCTGACCGGCAAAGAATACCAGATGTTAGAACTACTTAGCCTGCGCAAGGGCACGACGCTGACGAAAGAGATGTTCCTGAACCATCTTTATGGCGGCATGGATGAACCGGAACTGAAGATCATCGATGTGTTCATCTGTAAGCTGCGCAAGAAGCTGGCGAATGCGACAGGCGGCGACAACTACATCGAAACCGTCTGGGGCCGGGGATATGTTCTGCGTGACCCGCAGCAACAGCAAAACCCGGACGAACGTCTGGCCATCGGGGCCTGATAAAACATCGGGCCTTGGCCGCAGATGGGCAGGGCCAATTGGATAAAATCCAAAGCTGACATTCACGGGACTGGACCTTGTTTCGTTGCGCTCCTATCACTTGGGGAACAACGGAACGAGGCCATTCATGATTTCCGACACCACCCAGGATATTGAGATCGACGCATTAAGCGAAGCGCAGGCCAGGGCCGAGTTGGACCGGCTGGCGGATCTGCTGCAAAAGGCGAATCGCGAATACCATACCGAAGACGCTCCGACCCTGTCAGACGCCGAATATGATTCGCTGAAACGCCGGAATATCGCAATCGAAGGGCGATTCCCGCATCTGAAACGCACCGACAGCCCCAGTGATCAGGTCGGCGCGCCGGTCGCCGACGGGTTTTCGAAAGTGCGGCACGAGGTGGCGATGTTGTCGCTGGCCAATGCCTTTGACGACACCGATGTCAGTGATTTCGACGACAGTATCCGCAAGTATCTTGGCCTGCCTGCCGATCAGGTCATCGACTACACCGCCGAACCCAAAATTGACGGGCTGTCACTGTCACTGCGCTATGAAAACGGCGCTCTGGTGCAGGCCGCAACGCGCGGCGATGGTGAGGTCGGGGAAAACGTCACCGCCAATGCGCGCACCATTCAGGATATCCCCCACCACCTGACTGACGCCCCCGCGGTGCTGGAAGTGCGGGGCGAGGTCTATATGTCGCACGACGATTTCGCCGCACTGAACGAAAAACAGGCGGCCGCGGGGCAAAAGGTTTTCGCCAACCCACGCAACGCCGCCGCCGGATCGCTGCGCCAACTCGATGCTGAAATCACCCGCAACCGCCCGCTGCGGTTTTTCGCATATGCCTGGGGGGCGCTGTCGGACCCGCTGGCCGATACGCAAATGGGCGCGATTGAGCGGCTGCAAAGCCTGGGATTTTCAACCAATCCACTGACCAGGGTGTGCCAGGGCCCGACCGAGATGATCGCGCATTACAGCCAGATTGAGGCGCAGCGTGCGACGCTTGGCTATGACATCGACGGCGTGGTCTATAAGGTGAATGACCTGTCCCTGCAGCGCCGTCTTGGGTTTCGGTCGACCACGCCGCGATGGGCCGTGGCGCATAAATTCCCCGCCGAACTGGCCTGGACCCGGCTTGAGGGGATCGACATTCAGGTGGGCCGCACCGGGGCGCTGTCGCCCGTCGCGCGGCTGGCCCCGGTGACGGTCGGTGGGGTCGTTGTGTCGAACGCCACGCTGCACAACGAAGACTATATCGCCGGGCGCGACGCGAATGGTGCGCCGATCCGCGACGGCCGCGACATCCGTGTGGGCGACTGGGTCGAGGTCTATCGCGCGGGCGATGTGATCCCCAAGATCAAGGATGTTGACCTGAAACGCCGCCCCGCGGATGCCACGCCCTATGTCTTCCCGACGGCCTGCCCCGAATGCGGGTCCGATGCCGTGCGCGAACCGGGCGATGCCGTGCGCCGCTGCACCGGCGGTCTGATCTGCCCCGCGCAAGCCGTTGAAAAGCTGAAGCATTTCGTTAGCCGCGCGGCCTTCGATATCGAAGGGCTGGGCGCCAAGCAGGTCGAACAGTTCTATCGCGATGGCTGGATCGCCACGCCCGCCGATATCTTTACCCTGCAGGATCGCTACGGCCAAGGCATGCAACAGCTGAAAAATCGCGAAGGCTGGGGCGAAAAATCGGCCAACAATCTGTTTCAGGCCATTGAGGATAAACGGAAAATCCCGCTGTCGCGTCTGATCTTTGCCCTTGGCATCCGCCATGTGGGGGAATCCGCGGCAAACCTGTTGGCCAACACCTACTCCACCTGGGACGCCTTTGAAACGGCGATGACACAGGCGACCGTCGGCGAGGGCGAAGAATGGGAAGACCTGCTGGCCGTCGACGGGGTGGGCAGTGTCATGGCGGCCTCGGTCGTGACCGCATTCCAGCAAGAGGCCGAGCGCGCGTCGATCGACAAACTGGTCGCTCACCTTCAGGTACAACCGGCCGAGGTGCGCGATACATCTGGCAGCCCGGTCGCCGGCAAAACGGTGGTGTTCACCGGATCGCTGGAAAAGATGACGCGGGCCGAGGCCAAGGCGCGGGCCGAAGCGTTGGGGGCCAAGGTGTCAGGCTCGGTCTCATCCAAGACCGATCTGGTGGTGGCGGGGCCTGGCGCGGGGTCCAAGGCGAAAAAGGCCACAGATCTGGGGATCGAGACCATCGACGAAGACGCCTGGCTTGATCTGATCGGCGACGCATGAGCACCCGCCCGGAAATTCTGTTTCCGCTGTTTGCCGAGGTGCAGTCGCTGGACGGCGTCGGCCCGAAAACTGTCAAGCTATTGGAACAATTGCATATTCTGACCGCACGCGATCTGGTCTTTACCTTGCCCCATTCCGGCGTCGACCGGCGGCGCTACGCCTCGGTGCTGGATCTGCAGCCCCCCGCGATGGCCACGATTGAGGTCACCGTGGGCCAGCACACGCCCGCCAAACGCAAGGGCGGCCCCTATCGCGTGACCGTGCAGGATGCGAAAACCGCGTTTCAGCTGGTGTTTTTCCACGCCCGCCCGCAGTACCTGCAATCGATCCTGCCCACCGGTCAGCGCCGGATCGTGTCGGGCAAGGTTGAGCTGTTCGACAGCATGGCCCAGATTGTGCACCCCGATCATATTCTGCGGCTGGATGAGGCCGATGAAATTCCAGCCTTTGAACCCGTGTACCCGTTGACCGCCGGTGTGACGCAGAAAACCATGGGCAAGGCTGCAGCGTCGGCCATTTCGCGGGTGCCGGTGTTGCCCGAATGGATCGATCCGGCCTTGGTGAAACAGGAAGGCTGGCCCGATTTTCAGACCGCGGTGCATCAGGCGCATGGGCCGACGACAACTGATGATATCGCCCCAACGGCCCCCGCGCGGCAACGGCTGGCTTATGATGAGCTGTTTTCGCACCAGTTGACCCTGGCCCTTGCGCGGTCGGTCATGCGCAAATCCAAGGGGCTGCCGACGATCGGCACGGGCAAGCTGCAGATGCAGGTGCTGGACAGTCTGCCCTATAAACCCACCGACGCCCAGACCCGTGCGGTGAACGAAATTGCCGGTGACATGGCGCTGCCGGTGCGCATGAACCGGCTGCTGCAGGGCGATGTGGGTGCGGGCAAAACGCTGGTCGCTTTCATGGCGCTGCTGATCGCGGTCGAGGCCGGCGGGCAGGGGGTGATGATGGCCCCCACTGAAATTCTCGCGCGGCAACATCTGGATGGGCTGACCCCGCTGGCTGATGCGGCGGGCGTGCGGATCGACGTTCTGACCGGGCGTGACAAGGGCAAGGAGCGCGCGCGCAAACTGGCTGATCTGGCTGATGGCGGTATCGATATTCTGGTGGGCACCCATGCTGTCTTTCAGAAAGATGTGGAATTTCATGATCTTAGGCTGGCGATCATCGATGAACAGCATCGCTTTGGCGTACGCCAACGGCTGGAACTGGGGGCCAAGGGGGCGGCGACGGATGTGCTGGTCATGACGGCCACGCCGATCCCGCGCACGCTGTCGCTGGCGCAATACGGCGACATGGATGTGTCGATCCTGGACGAAAAGCCGCCCGGCCGGAAACCGGTGAAAACCGCCATGGTATCTGACGCGCGCATGGATGAGGTCGTGGCGCACCTGCGACAGGCGATTGCCGAGGGGCGGCAGGCCTATTGGGTCTGCCCGCTGGTCGAGGAAAGCGAGGTGCTGGACCTGACCGCCGCCGAGGAACGGTTCAAGGTGCTGCGCGCGGCCTTGGGCGATGATGTTGTGGGCTTGGTCCATGGTCAGCTGCCGCCTGCCGAAAAAGACGCGGCGATGGCCCGTTTTGTGCGCGGCGACACCAAGGTTCTGGTGGCGACAACTGTGATCGAGGTGGGGGTGAACGTGCCCAATGCCTCGATCATGGTGATCGAACGGGCCGAAATTTTTGGGCTGGCGCAACTGCATCAGTTGCGGGGCAGGGTGGGGCGCGGCGCGGCTGAATCGACCTGCCTGCTGCTATATAATGCGCCGCTGTCCGAAGGGGGTCGGCGGCGGCTGCAGACCCTTCGCGATACCGAGGATGGGTTCAAGATTGCCGAGGAAGATCTGGCGATGCGTGGTGCGGGCGATGTGATCGGGTCAGCGCAATCGGGGCTGCCGCGGTTCCGCATCGCGGATCTGGAACGCAACACCGGTCTGATGGCGCTGGCGCAGAAAGATGCCCGCAAACTGCTGCTGGATGATCCCGATCTGACCACGCCACGGGGGCAGACCGCGCGCACACTTCTGTGGCTGATGGAGCAGGACAAGGCAATTCGTTTAATATCAGTCGGTTAACAGATTTGTTCCGCTTTGTTCGCAAATGTTCTTAAAAAGTTCTTTACTTTGGTTAACGCAATGAGTACAAAGGATGAACAAAGCAATTGAGGACCCTGCCGATGCTGAGCGATGTGAAAGAAGCCTTTGCCCGTTCGTCCGGAACATTTTTTCAGGATGCCATTGGCGCGGGTGCATTGTTGATAATGCTTTTCGTTGGATTAATGGTGCCGGGTCTGTTCTGACCTTTTACCTCCCTGCCTGCGGTCTGTGTGCAAGCCTCGCATCCCTGTCCCCCTAATCTAGACGATGCGTTCGACTGACACTGCCTGTCTCAAGTCAAGGTGACCTGTCCTTCACCTGCCTCGCTTGCGTTTAACAGACACGCCACTGACCGCCGCCATCTTTCGATGTGCGGCGGTTTTTTATGTTTTGGGCTGAAAAACTGAGGGGTGTGTACTGCGAACCCGCCCGGTGGACACCACCGGGCAGCGCCCGACCCGCCCCCTAGGGCGGGCGCTTCTCGCCCACCCTGGGGACGGTCGCTGCCCTTGACCTTCGTTCATTTGACTCAAATTATCAGGCCGATGCTTTAGATTGGTAATACTTCAACACATACAGCCTGATGGCCGAGGCCAGCCCGATATCCATCCCGCGACGCGCATCAATTTCGGCGGCTAACACATTGATCGGCTTATCCCTTTCCGCCGCAATCTTCTTGAAGGCCACCCAGAATTCATCCTCAAGCGAAACACTGGTGCGGTGACCTTTCAGCGTCAGGGATCGTTTTTGCGGGCGGTTCATTCGCCATCCAGCTTATGCTGGTCAAGCCGGTCGCGTAAAGTCTGGGTTTCCTGCGTCTCTTTCCGCTTTTCCGCCTTTGTCCGCCCGAACTTCACCGCATTCTGATCCGCCCGCGCTTTTTTGTCTGCGTGGGCTTTGGTTTTGCGGTATTGGTTCAGGTTGACCGGCTTCACTTTGGGCCGATCATCTGTTCGGGGCGGACGACGCGGTCGAAGGTGTCTTCATCGACAAAGCCCAGGGCAATCGCCTCTTGCTTCAGGGTCGTGCCATTCTTATGCGCGGTTTTGGCGACGGTGGTGGCGTTGTCGTAGCCGATCTCGGGCGCGAGCGCCGTGACCAGCATCAGGCTTTCGCGCATCAGCTTTTCGATCCGGTCTTCGTTGGCCTTGATGCCCACCACGCAATTATCGGTAAACGCCACGGCGGCATCGCCCAAAAGCTGCATAGATTGCAAGACGTTATAGGCCATCATGGGTTTATAGACGTTCAGTTCAAAATGCCCCTGCGACCCGGCAAAGCCCACGGCGGCGTCATTGCCAAAGACATGGGCGCAGACCTGTGTCAGCGCCTCGCACTGGGTGGGGTTGACCTTGCCCGGCATGATCGAGCTACCGGGTTCGTTTTCGGGCAACATCAACTCACCCAGCCCGCAGCGGGGGCCAGAGCCGAGCAATCGGATGTCATTGGCGATCTTGAACAGGCTGGCGGCCACAGTTTTCAGCGCGCCCGACATTTCGACCATGGCATCATGGGCGGCCAGCGCCTCAAACTTGTTCGGGGCTGTGACAAAGGGCAGGCCGGTGATCTCGGCCATATTTGCCGCGACTTTTTCCGCCCAGCCATGCTGCGTGTTCAGCCCGGTGCCGACAGCGGTGCCGCCCTGGGCCAATTCGTAAATTCGGCCCAAAGCATCACGGACCCGCTGAATGCCCATGGCGACCTGATGGGTATAGCCGGAAAATTCCTGCGACAGTGTCAGGGGGGTGGCGTCCATCGTGTGGGTGCGACCGATTTTGATGATCCCGTCGAATTCCTGCACCTTTGCCTCAAGGGCGGCGTGTAATTTGGCCAGCCCCGGCAGTAAAACGTCATGCGCGGTTGTCGCGGTGGCAATATGCATCGCGGTGGGGAAGGTATCGTTCGACGACTGCCCCATATTGCAGTGATCATTGGGGTGCACGGGGTCTTTTGACCCAATTTCACCGCCCAGAATTTCGATGGCGCGGTTGGCGATGACCTCATTGGCGTTCATGTTCGACTGCGTACCGGACCCGGTTTGCCAGACCACCAGGGGGAAGTTGTCATCATGCTGGCCCGCGACGACCTCACTTGCGGCCTGAATGATCGCATCGGACAGTTTGCCGTCCAGCGTGCCCTGATCTTTGTTCGCCATGGCGCAGGCCTGTTTGATCACGCCCAACGCGCGCACGATGGCGATGGGCTGCTTTTCCCAGCCAATGGGGAAATTCATGATCGATCGCTGCGTCTGCGCGCCCCAGTATTTGTCGGTGGGCACCTGCAAAGGGCCAAAGCTGTCGGTTTCAGTGCGGGTGTCGGTCATGAAGGCTCCTCCGGGGTATCGCGTTAACGCCGTTTAGCGCGACCGGCGACCGGGGGCAATCATCAGGTGCTTATTTGCGGAAACTGTCCAGGCTGACCACTTCGGCGTCGCCCTTGGGTTTGTCGTCTTCCTCGGGCGCCTCGTGCCGCAACTCAACCGGGGCGGGCAGGATTTCGTCGTCGTCATCGCTGTCGTGGGTTTCAAACCGCAACCCGAATTCGACCGACGGATCGACAAAGGTCTTGATCGCGTCATAAGGGATATAAAGCGGTTCGGGGTTGTCGCCGAAATTCAGAGTGACGGTAAAGCCATCGTCCATGACCTGAAGATTGTCGAACCAGTGCTGCATCACAACGGTCATTTCACCGGGATAGCGATCGCTAAGCCAGTCTGCGATTTCCACATCAGGGTGCAGCGTATCAAAGGTAATGAAGAAATGATGCTGACCGGGCAGGCCGTTGTCGGCAACGCTTTGCAGCACTTCCTGGATCAGACCGCGCATCGCGCGATGCATCAGATTTCCATAGTCTATGGTGTCAGACATTCAACTTTTCCGATCACGTTCTGCCTTTAGCATAGGGGATTCGAAACAAAGTAAAAGGGGGATTGCCGGGTGAAAATGACGCTATGTCGTAACCAGCGACACCAATAGCGCTAACATGGCATTGACTGCCAATACTTCGGGCAGACTGCGTTTCAGATAGAACAAACCGACCGCAGCCACCCCCGCCAGCGCCAAAACAAGCGGGTTCAGGGTGCTGATTTCAGGCGCCAAGGTGCTGATGGGACCGACCGATACGGTATTCAGGGTGCCGAAGAACACATGCAGGCTGAACCAGACCGACAGGTTCAGGATGACGCCGACGACGGCAGCGGTGATGCCCTGCAATGCGCCGGTCAGCCGGGGGCGGTGCGAGATCCACTCGATATAAGGTGCGCCCGCGAATATCCATAAAAAACAAGGGATAAAGGTGACCCAAAGCGTCAAGGCCCCGGCGGCCAGCGCCATGCCGATCCCGCCTTGGCGGAAGCCTGCCAGTAGCCCCACGAACTCCGTCACCAGGATCAGGGGACCGGGTGTTGTTTCGGCCAGGCCCAGGGCATCCATCATCTCGGCCGTGGTCAGCCAGCCGTAATCGACGACGACTTCCTGCGTCATATAGGCCAGAACGGCGTAGGCCCCGCCAAAGGTCACGACGGCGAGTTTTGAGAAGAACAGCCCGACCTCGGTCAGGAAACTGGCGCCGGTCAGCCACAAAACGACGACAGGCGCGATCCACAGGATGGCCCAGAGTGCGACCGTTGGCAGCAGATTGCGATGCTGTACGATTTTGGGCTCGGTTTCGGGTGTTTCCCGTTCGGGCAGGGCCAGCGCCCCCCATATGGCCGCCACCAGGATGATCAGCGGAAAGGGGATCTGAAACAGGTAGATACCGACAAAGGCCAGCCCCGCGATAACCCAACGGTCCAGCCGCCGCAGCGCTTTGCCCGCGATCTTGATCAGGGCCTGAACAACGATCACGATAACCGTCGCTTTGACCCCCAGAAACAGCGCCTGCACCAGCGGGATGTTTCCGAAAAACGCATACCCCAGGGCCAGTCCCATGATCACCACGGCACCCGGTAAAACGAACAGCAGCCCCGCAATCAATCCGCCGATAACACCCCGCTTTAACCAGCCCGCATAGGTGGCCAACTGCATCGCCTCGGGTCCCGGAAGCAGCATGCAGAACGACAGGGCATTCAGGAACTGCTTTTCGCTTAGCCAATCGCGGTCATCGACCAGTTCCTTGTGCATCAACGCGATCTGCGCCGCCGGCCCGCCGAATGACAGCAGCCCGATGCGGCCGAAAACACGAAACAGTTCTGACAGAGCTATTGACATGAACGATACCCCGCATAAGCGGCATCAAGAAGTGTCAGCGCGTGTTTCAAGCCTTTGTTTTCCTTATCATAAAGGACTTCCAGTCCCCTCAGTATCAAACGGATATCGCTTTGCCCGCCCATGATCTGCTTTTCAAGGTTTTGTAACGGCTTGATGTCCAGATTGAAAAGATCGGCGCCGGTGTGGTCCGGTGGCAGCACGCCGGCCTCAAACCGCTCGCCCACAAGGGCGGCCTGATCATCGGGGATGTGGATTAGTTTTGCGGTCGGGCTGATCCAGCGCTTCAGGGTCCAGAACTGCAGGGCGCGCTTTGGAAAATCATCCTCAGAGGTGACCCAAAGATCAGAGGACACAATGTGCTGTAGCGCAATGCGGGGGTATCCAAGATCACGCCAGGCGAACTGCCCACCTTGCAGAAATGTGGCCTGCCGTCCCTGATGCCGCAACAGTGCCGCGACCCCCTGGCTAAGTTTCAGCCCCTTTTGGCAGATCACCACGGCCGGACGATCTGTGTCGACGTCAAGGTAAGACATCCGTCTGGACGACGGGATCAGATATGGGTCCTGGGCGATATGCTCGTCCAGGCAAACGTCAATCAAATTGGGTGCCTTGGCGGTTCCCAGCAACGATAAGAGAGATTTCGGCGACAGTCCCGCCGCACCGGTCGCAGTAAATTCAGTGTGCATCAGCATCCCCTAAAGACATAGGTCAGTGGATGCGAACCTTGGGCACACGCCTGACGGGGTGGGTCGCCTTACCCCGCCTGATAGTGCTAATGCGTCGGGCAGCCGCGGTCAAGCTTGCATCAGATTGACCGCGGTGCTTTCGGTGTTCTGCTAGAAAACGCTGTCCCCGGTCAGACAGGTGGCCAGGGTGTCTTGGGGCAGATACCCAAGCTGTTCGAAACAACTGATATAGTCGAACTGGTTGAACGCCTCGACAATCTTGCCGTTTTCAATGCGCACCATGACCATACCGCTGGCTTTGACCTCTTCCATGTTGGTCCGGTTTTCGGCGTGCACCGTCACAACCGCCGCCAGCCATTCCGGCGTTTCAAAGCTGCGATCGATGGACACCGACTTGACCTCAACCATGCTGAGCAGGGCGGTCACGAATTCCTTGAAGTCATTCTTGGCGATCGACATGTTCGTGATCAGCCCTTCGGCCTCGGCCCCGCTGTCAAAGAACTGATCGATCATCTCGACATTACCTTGCACCATGACCTGATCGTACCATGCAGCCAGAAAATCAACGTATTTCATTGGCGTACCTCCGTTTTGCTAAACGAATAGGTTCAATTGTTAAAGAAGTGGTAAAGTTTGGCGTCGCGCACTGGCTTTTCTTTGTCGGAAAACCGCAAGGGGTCGTTTCAGGGTGTTGATACTTCTGTCACAAATTGATTGAGTTGCCCCGATTGATGAGTGAGGTGATCAGATGCGCTATTCCGCCCTGCGGGTGATCAAGGAAGGCCTGACCGGCAACCGCGGCTGGCAGCCTGTCTGGCGCGATCCGGAACCCAAGGCGGAATATGATATCATCATTATCGGGGGTGGCGGGCACGGGCTGGCCACTGCCTATTATCTGGCCAAGGAACATGGGGTCACCAATGTCGCCGTGCTGGAAAAGGGCTATCTGGGCGGCGGCAATGTGGGGCGGAATACGACTCTGGTGCGGGCGAATTACTTCCTGCCCGGCAATTCCGAGTTCTATTCGCATTCCCTGAAACTGTGGGAGGGGATGGAGCAAGACCTGAACTACAACGCCATGCACTCGCAGCGCGGGCTGATCAATCTGTTCCATTCCGACGCGCAGCGCGATGCCTTTGTGCGGCGCGGCAACGCGATGATCAATCAGGGCGATGACGCGATCCTGCTGGACCGGGACGGCGTGCGGAAAATGGTGCCCTATCTTGATTTCGACAACACGCGGTTTCCGATCTATGGCGGGCTGTATCACCCCCGCGGCGGCACGGCGCGGCACGATGCGGTGGCCTGGGGCTATGCCCGCGGGGCCGATCAGCGCGGTGTCGACCTGATCCAGCAGTGCGAGGTCACGGGGATCGACATCGAAGGCGGCGTGGTCAAGGGCGTGCAGACGACGCGCGGTGCGATCCGGGCCAAGAAGGTGGGGATTGTTGTGGCGGGCCGGTCGGGCCAGGTGGCCGCGATGGCGGGCATGCGGCTGCCGATTGAAAGCCACGTGCTGCAGGCCTTTGTGACCGAAGGGCTGAAGCCCTGCATCGATCATGTGGTCAGTTTCGGGATGGGGCATTTCTATATCAGCCAGTCCGACAAGGGCGGGCTGGTCTTTGGCGGTGATCTGGATTTCTATGCCAGCTATGCCGCGCGTGGCAATCTGCCCATGGTCGAACACGTAATGGAGGCCGGGATGACCCTGATGCCCATGATCGGCAAGGCGCGGGTCCTGCGCAGTTGGGGCGGGATCATGGACATGACACCCGACGGGTCGCCGATTATCGACAAGACGGATACCCAGGGCCTGTTTATAGACTGCGGCTGGTGCTACGGCGGGTTCAAGGCCACGCCCGCCTCAGGCTTCGCCTTCGCCCACCTGATGGCCACCGGCCGCCCACACCAGACGGCCGAGAAATTCCGCCTGGACCGCTTCCGCACAGGCGTCAGCATCATGGACGAGGAGGGCACCGGTGCGCAGCATAATTTGCATTAAACGGTTGCAGTGCAGTCCACTTGATCTTGGATGTCGCGACAGTGTGCTTAGGGCCTCGCCGACCCGAGGGTGGCGCAATCGCGCCGCCCGTGGGGGGCGGGTCGGCGCGGCCCGGTGGTGCCCACCGGGCAAGGTTCTTGAGCTTAAAAACGTAAGCCTTGAAACGACAAGATGCTGGTTTTGGGCTGTTGCTGACCAAAAACAAGGGCAAACCCAATGCGCATAACATGCCCCATCTGCGGTGAACGGGACCGGCGTGAGTTTTATTATCAGGGCGCGGCGGTCGCGTTGGATCGTCCCGCACCTGATGCGGGACCTCAGGCCTGGGATGACTATGTGCACCTGCGTGACAACCCCGCGGGGCGGACCCGCGACCTGTGGTTTCACGAAATGGGCTGTGGCGCCTGGATCGTGGTCGAGCGCGATACCGTGATCCACGAGGTTTACTCCACCGAACTGGCAGAAAAGGCCGCGCGATGAGGGTTAAGGACAAGGGCCTGATCAACCGCGCGGTACCTTTGCGGTTCACCTTCGACGGGCGGCATTACGAAGGGTTTCAGGGCGATACGCTGGCCTCGGCCCTTTTGGCCAATGACGTGCGGCTGGTGGGGCGGTCGTTCAAATATCACCGCCCGCGTGGTATTCTGACGGCGGGGTCCGAGGAACCGAACGCTCTGATGACGATCACCGACCGGGCCGAACCTAATGTGCGCGCCACGGTGCAGGAACTTTATCAGGGGCTAAGCGCCAAAAGCCAGAACAACTGGCCCTCACTTGCGCGCGATGCCCTGTCGGTCAACGATCTGATGGCGCCTTTCCTAAGTGCCGGATTTTACTACAAAACCTTCATGTGGCCGCGTGCCTTTTGGGAACGGGTCTACGAACCCCTGATCCGCCGCGCCGCCGGTCTGGGGGCACTGGACAAGACACATAACCCGGACCTTTATGAAAAAGCCTATGCTTTCTGCGACGTGCTGATCATCGGGGCGGGGCCTGCGGGCCTGATGGCGGCGCTGACGGCCGGACGTGCAGGCGCGCGGGTGATCCTGGCGGATGAAGATAGCCTGATGGGCGGGCGCCTGAACAGCGAAACCTATCAGATCGGCGATCATACGGGTCAGGACTGGGCGGCCGCGGCGGTTTCTGAACTGACCGCCATGGACAACGTTCGCCTGATGCCGCGCACCACGGTCACCGGTGCCTATGATCAGGGCACATATGGCGCGCTGGAACGGGTGGCGCATCATATTGCCAAGCCCGCGGACGACCTGCCGCTGGAATGCTTCTGGCGCATCGTGGCGAAACGCGCGATCCTTTGCGCGGGCAGTCTGGAACGGCCCATTGCCTTTCCCATGAACGACCGTCCCGGCATCATGACGGCCAGTGCCGTGCGCAGCTATCTGAACCGCTATGGCGTGGCGCCGGGCAAATCCATCGCGATTTACGGCAATAACGACAACGCCCATCAAACCGCCCACGATCTGGCGGCTGCTGGCGTCAAGGTGGCCGCCGTCATCGACAGCCGAGCGGATGCGCAGGTGCAGGGCGATTTTCCCGTCTATACGGGGGCCGAGGTGATCAACACAACCGGCCGCCTGGGGCTTGAAGAAATCTTGGTGCGTCATAACGGCGAAAATCTGATGGTGAATGCCGACTGTCTGGCCATGTCGGGCGGCTGGAACCCGACGGTGCATCTGACCTGCCATATGAACGGACGGCCTGTCTGGCGTGACGGCATCCTGGCCTTTGTCCCCGCCGATGATGCCATTCCAGGTCTAAGTGTTGCCGGTGCCGCGCGCGGTATCTTTTCGACCCGCGGCTGCCTGCAGGATGGGGCGAAAACGGCTGTGCAGGTGCTGGATGATCTGGGGGTCAAGGCCCAGGCCGATGTGCCCGAGGCAGAAGAAACCCCCTATCAGATCAGCCCGCTTTGGGCGGTGCCGGGCAAGGGCCGCGCCTGGCTGGATTTCCAGAACGATGTGACAGTGAAAGATGTCAAACAGGCGGCCGCTGAAAACTTCCGCTCGGTCGAGCATATGAAGCGCTACACGACCCAAGGCATGGCCACTGATCAGGGCAAAAACTCGAATGTGGGGGCTTTGGCGGTACTGGCTGACGTCACGGGCCGTGCAATCCCGGAAACCGGCACGACCACCTTCCGTCCGCCGTTCAGCCCGGTATCGATCGCCGCGATGGGCGCGGGCGGGCAGGGCAAGGGCTTTGCCCCCGAACGCTTTACGACGTCCCATTTGCCCAGCATTCAGCGCGCAGCCCCCATGATTGAGGCGGGCCTGTGGTATCGCCCCAGCTATTTCCCGATGCCCGGCGAACAGACCTGGCGGGAAAGCTGCGACCGAGAGGTCAATATGGTCCGCACCAAGGTCGGCATCTGTGATGTCAGCACCCTGGGCAAGATCGACATACAGGGTCCCGATGCGGCTGAATTTCTGGATTTCGTCTATACGAACACCTTCAGCACGCTAAAGGTCGGGCGCGTCCGCTATGGCCTGATGCTGCGCGAAGACGGCTATGTGATGGATGACGGCACCACTGCGCGTCTGGGGGATCATCACTATGTCATGACCACGACGACCGCCGCGGCGGGCCAGGTCATGCGGCACCTGGAATTTGTCCATCAGTGTTTAAAGCCCAAGCTGAATGTGCGCTTTATTTCTGTCACCGAACAATGGGCGCAATTCGCGGTCGCAGGTCCACGGGCGCGCGATGTACTGAACGCGCTGCTGGACGATCCGATTGACAACGACAGCTTCCCCTTCATGGCCTGCGGTCAGGTTAAGGTGGCCGGCACGCCCGGACGGCTGTTTCGCATATCCTTCAGCGGTGAACACGCCTATGAAGTCGCCGTGCCTGCCCGCTATGGCGAAAGCCTGTTCCGGCTGCTTTGCGCCCAGGCCGAGGCGATGGGCGGTGGCCCCTATGGAATGGAGGCACTGAACGTTCTGCGCATCGAAAAGGGCTTTGTAACGCATTCGGAAATCCACGGGCGCACGACGGCCTTTGATATCGGGGCGGAACGAATGGTCAGCGCGAAGAAAGACTGCATCGGCAAAACCATGGCCGCGCGTCCGGGGCTGATTGATGATGATCGCGAACAGCTGGTCGGCCTGAAACCCGCGGGTGCTGTCAAACAACTGATCGCAGGCGGACATCTTTTTGCACCGGGGGCCGAGGCTGTGCGCGTGAACAGTCAGGGCTATGTGACTTCGGTCGGCTATTCGCCCACACTGGACTGCTATCTTGGGCTGGGTTTCCTGAAAAACGGCCGTGCGCGTCATGGCGAACGGGTGAAAATGGTCGATCACCTGAAGGGCGTCGAAACGCTATGCGAAGTCTGCGATCCGGTCTTCTTTGATCCAGAGGGGGGACGCCTGCGTGGTTAAACTGGTTGCCAAAACCCCATGCGAAGGACTTTTGCCCTTTTCCTATGGGACAGTTTCACTTAGCGAAGTTACCTATGATAGCCTAACCTCTGTCGCCCCATTTGTAGGCAAAAACAAAGCGGTGGCGGATGTTTTTAAAGCTGCGGGAACACCCATGCCTGCAGTAGGCCGCGCGACGGGCAAGGACGGACAACGCGCGATCTGGTTCGGCCGGGGTCAGATTCTGCTGGCGGGTCTGACGGAAGAAGGCCTTGAGGGTCTAGCCGCCGTGACAGACCAGTCCGACGCCTGGGCTGTGGTCCGGTTGGAAGGTGAAAACGCTGATGCTATCCTAGCCAGGCTGGTTCCCCTTGATCTCGATAAGGGGGTGTTCAAGCGCGGCCATACGGCCCGGACACAGGTCCAGCATATGATGGCGTCGATCACACGGACCGGTGTGCAGACCTTTGAGATCATTATCATGCAATCCATGGCCCGCACATTGGTGCATGAGTTCGAGATCGCGATGAAAGCGGTCGCTGCGCGAAGGTAAAGGTTTTGCGCCGCGCTTCGCGCGTCGCGGTGCCTCCGGCGGGAGTATTTTTACCAAGAAGAAGGCAAAAAAAGACGCCTTGCTTTTGACAAGACGCCTTCTCCTTGGACGGTCATCGGCGCTCCCGCCTGTACCGTAGCACACAAATACCTGACAAATCCTTCTTCTTGGTTAAAATACTTTGGGGGAGCGCCGCCAGGCGCGGGGGCAACGCCCCCAACCGCACGAAGTGCCAGAGAGAATGCGCGTCAGCGCCCCTTTGTCTTTCGGTCATAAAGCGATACAATAACTGACATGAGTCTGCCCCCCGGTTTCTTGGATGAACTGCGTACACGTACCTCGCTGACCCAGGTGGTCGGGCGTAAGGTCATGTGGGACACGCGCAAATCCAATCAGGGTAAGGGCGATATGTGGGCGCCGTGCCCCTTCCATCAGGAAAAGACCGCCAGCTTTCACGTCGATGATCGGAAGGGTTTCTACTACTGCTTTGGCTGCCATGCCAAGGGCGATGCGATTTCGTTCGTCCGCGAAACCGAAAACGTGGGCTTTATGGAGGCCATCGAAATCCTCGCGCGCGAGGCCGGGATGACCATGCCCGAACGTGACCCGCAGGCTCAGCAAAAGGCCGACCGGCGTACGGAACTGGCGGATGTGATGGAGCAAGCGGTGCAATATTATCGCCTGCAATTGAAAACCGCTGCCGCGCAGGACGCACGCGATTATCTAACGCGTCGGGGACTTTCCGACGCGACACAGGATCGTTTTGATATTGGTTTCGCCCCGGATGCCCGTCAGGGGGTGTTTCAGCATCTGACCGGCAAAGGCGTCGCCGCTGATCTCATCGTCGACGCCGGTCTTGCGGCGCGCGCCGATGATGGCGGCCAGCCCTATGACCGGTTCCGGGGCCGCATCATCTTTCCGATCCGCGATCCGCGTGGGCGCTGCATTGCCTTGGGGGGCCGTGCAATGGACCCGAACGCGCGGGCCAAATACCTCAACAGCCCCGAAACGGACCTGTTCGACAAGGGCCGCAGCCTGTATCACCACGGGCCCGCACGGGAAGCTGCGGGGAAAGGCGCCCCCCTGATCGTGGCCGAGGGCTATATGGATGTTATCGCGCTGGTCGAGGGCGGCTTTGGCGCCACCGTCGCGCCCCTGGGCACCGCGATCACCGAAGACCAGCTGCGGCTTCTCTGGCGCATCGCCCCTGAACCCATCATCGCGCTGGATGGCGATACGGCGGGTCTGCGCGCAGCCTATCGCCTGATCGACCTGGCCCTGCCGCTGCTTGAGGCCGGGCAATCCTTGCGCTTTGCCCTGATGCCCGAAGGTCAGGACCCAGATGACCTGATCCGCGCCCATGGGGCAGGGGCCGTGCAAAAGCTGCTGGATCAGGCGCTGCCGATGGTGCGTCTGCTGTGGCGGCGTGAAACGGAAGGCAAGGTCTTTGACAGCCCCGAACGCAAAGCGGCGCTGGACAAGATCCTGCGCGACAAGCTGAAACTGATCCGCGACCCATCCCTGCGCAACCACTATGGTCAGGACATCAAAGATCTGCGCTGGCAGCTGTTCCGCCCGCAGCGCGCGCCGAAATCCGGCAAATTCTGGCAGGCTAAGGGCGGCCCACAGCCATCGACCAAAACATCACTACTGGCCGCCGCCGACACCACCATCGAAGATCAGTTGCGCGAAGCCGTGATCCTGGCCACACTGATCGCCAATCCCACCGTTTTGCCGGTCTTTGAAGCCGAACTGGAACGCCTGGATTGCCGCGCCGCCGATCACCGTCTGATCCGCGATGCCCTGCTGCGACACATCGACAGTGATGCAGATATGCTACGCACTGTTGTCGAAAACGAAACCGGGGCCGAGCCCCTTGAAAAACTCTTCGCGCAAAGCCATGTGGCCATCGTACCCCCCGTCCGCAATCCCGGCGACGCTGAAATGGCCACCATGTGCGTGGCAGAAGAGCTTGCAAAACTTGATGCCAGACGGGGCCACCAGCAAGAGATCAATGAGGCCGTCGAAGATTATGCCGCGTTGGCCGATGAAGGCATCACATGGCGATTAAAACAGGCATCCGACGCCGTCAACAATGCGGGAAAAACCGATAATGATGACAAAGCTGATTACGACATCGGTCCAAACGGCGCCCGCATCAAGCGCGATGAACGGTCAGCCTTCGATCACCTGCTGGAACAGATCAACTTCGCCAAAGGGTCCCGCCGCGACAGATAGCAGGCGCGGGCTGGCTTTTCGAACGTGATACGCTAAATAAATCAGGGCGATCAGAATAGCGAATCGCTTGAACCCGGGAATGATTCGCTTCAATGTAGAAAACGAATCACCTCACGCTGACGCCCCGCCGAAGGAGTGCCGCATGGCCAAGGACACCGACGAACGCAAATCCGACAATCAGGACGCGGAAATTTCGCTTGATATGAGCCAGGCCGCCGTCAAGAAAATGATCGCCGAGGCGCGTGAGAGGGGATACATCACCTACGATCAGCTCAACCAGGTGCTGCCGCCCGATCAGGTCAGTTCCGAACAGATCGAAGACGTGATGTCGATGCTGTCTGAAATGGGCATCAATATCATCGAGGACGATGAGGTCGAAGAGGAAGAACAGAAGGGTTCAACCGAAATCGCGACCACGGGTGGCGCGCGTGAAGTCGCCGTGTCCGCGCAGGAAACCGAAAAGCTGGATCGTACCGATGACCCCGTGCGGATGTATCTGCGCGAAATGGGGTCGGTCGAACTGTTGTCGCGCGAAGGTGAAATTGCCATCGCCAAACGGATCGAGGCCGGGCGCAACACGATGATTGCGGGCCTCTGCGAAAGCCCGCTGACCTTTCAGGCGATCACCATCTGGCGCGACGAGCTTCTGAACGAAGACATCCTTCTGCGCGATGTGATCGACCTTGAAACCACCTTTGGCCGTCAGGTCGGCGAAGACGGGGAAGAGGCCACGCCGGTCGTCGATACCTCGGTTGTCGAAGCCAAACCCAAGGCCGAGGCCGAACCGGAACTGGATGCCGACGGCAACCCCATCGCCAGCGATGACGACGATGACGAAGATGATCAGGCCAATATGTCCCTGGCCGCGATGGAAGCGGCGTTGAAGCCTCAGGTCCTGGAAACGTTGGACCTGATCGCACGCGATTACGTGAAGCTGAGCGAAATGCAGGATTTGCGGATTTCGGCCACGCTTAACGAAGATTCCAGCTTTACCGGCAATGATGAGGATGAGTACCAGAAACTGCGGTCCGAAATCGTCGTGCTGGTGAACGAACTGCACCTGCACAACAACCGGATCGAGGCGCTGATCGACCAGCTTTACGGCATCAACCGCCGGATCATGTCGATCGACAGCAGCATGGTCAAACTGGCCGACCAGGCCCGCATCAACCGCCGTGAATTTATCGACGCCTATCGCGGTTATGAACTGGACCCAACCTGGCTGGACCGCATGTCTGAAAAGCCCGGTCGCGGCTGGCAGGCGCTGATCGAACGGTCGACGCCCAAGGTCGAAGAACTGCGGTCCGACATGGCGCAGGTCGGCCAATATGTGGGCCTTGATATCAGCGAATTCCGCCGCATCGTCCAACAGGTCCAGAAGGGCGAAAAAGAGGCGCGCCAGGCCAAGAAAGAAATGGTCGAGGCGAACCTGCGTCTGGTGATCTCAATCGCGAAAAAATACACCAACCGCGGCCTGCAATTCCTTGATCTTATTCAGGAAGGGAACATCGGCCTGATGAAGGCGGTCGATAAATTCGAATACCGCCGCGGGTATAAATTTTCGACCTACGCCACCTGGTGGATCCGTCAGGCGATCACCCGGTCCATTGCCGATCAGGCGCGCACGATCCGTATTCCTGTGCATATGATCGAGACGATCAACAAGCTGGTCCGCACCGGCCGCCAGATGCTGCATGAAATCGGCCGCGAACCCACGCCCGAGGAACTGGCCGAAAAGCTGCAGATGCCGCTGGAAAAGGTCCGCAAGGTGATGAAAATCGCCAAGGAACCCATTTCGCTGGAAACCCCGATTGGCGACGAAGAAGACAGCCAGTTGGGCGATTTCATCGAAGACAAGAACGCCGTCCTGCCGCTGGACTCAGCCATTCAGGAAAACCTGAAGGAAACCACAACGCGCGTTCTGGCATCCCTGACCCCGCGCGAAGAACGTGTGCTGCGCATGCGCTTCGGCATCGGCATGAACACCGATCACACGCTGGAAGAAGTCGGCCAACAATTCAGCGTCACCCGCGAACGCATCCGCCAGATCGAGGCGAAGGCCCTGCGTAAGCTGAAACACCCCAGCCGAAGCCGGAAGTTGCGGAGTTTCCTGGATCAGTAGGTGCCGCCGTTCACAGAAGAGGATTGGAGAACGCGTTCCGATTGGGATTTTGCTCAGAACGGGGCGATTTCCCTATTTTGGCGTAAAGAACTCTTTTATGACGCGCTGTCTGAACTGAAAAAACTCGACTACTTGGTTCTTTCGCTGGACTGCACATCCGTGACTGCATTTTGTCGATCAATCTCGCATGGCTTCAAGTGGCAAGAACAATTCGGGTATCATCTTGAAGACGCGAACCTAGACGCGATTAACGACGGCCTCAGAACGCCGCCATTTCCAGCCAGCTCGAAACGACTGGTGATCAGTATGACGGATTTTCACAGACTTTTCGACGAAGACCCTGAGTTTGCTTCTCAATTTCTGGATATTGTTGAGTATCAGGCAAGAGATGCGCTTTTGTTCGGCGGTCTGATGCTTTGTTTTGTTCAGACAGATGATCCTGGATTTGAGACTGAGAAGCTGGGCGGGCGATCTGCTTTGTGGAACAGCAAAGAGTGGCTGTTATCAGCGCGTGGTTTGAACTGAAATTTGTCCTGCGCATTCCTATAGATGATACTCAACCACTATCGGTTGGGCTTTAACTCAGCTTCCTTGTCAACTCATCACAATCCCGGACTTGATCCGGGACCTCTGATAGTTCAAGCAGCCCCTACGGCCCGTGAACGCGCCGAAGGCGCCGGGCCATCGGCGGCCCGCCCCACCGGGTCGGCGATTTGGTTGCCATCTGTACGCAGCCGAAAGAACCCACGTACCTGGCAACCATAAAGCGCATCAGCGGCGAGATATGATCGCCCACCCGCGGGCCGCCGATGCCCCGACTCACACTTGCCTCAATGCCCAACACCTATGCAGTCCCGGACGTGATCCGGGACCTCAGATCACACTTACAAAATTGTCATTCACTTTTGGAACGCCTCGTGCCTTAACTCGACACAATGCATACCACATTCACCATACAGACCCATCGCCCCGGCCTTTACGAATTCACCGATCAGGTCGCTGGATGGGCCCAAGGCACCGGCGTTCTGACGCTGTTCATCCGCCATACCTCGGCCAGCCTGCTGATTCAGGAAAACGCCGACCCCGAGGTCAAAACCGACCTGACCGAATACTTCCACCGCCTGGTGCCGCCCACGACTGATCCGAAAATGTCCTATATCACGCACACTTACGAAGGCCCCGACGATATGCCCGCCCATATCAAAGCCGCGCTTCTGCCGGTGTCGCTGCAAATTCCGGTGATTGACGGTAAACTGGCGCTGGGCACCTGGCAGGGCATCTATGTCTTCGAACACCGCACGGCCCCGCATCAGCGGCAGGTCGTGGCGTATCTGACATAACCCGTCAGATCGTGATTTTGACATCCGCCCCCAGACCAGTTTCGATCTGATCGGCCATCAGCCGGCAGTTGCACAGATAATAAAATGAGCTGCCACTGGACAGGTCGACCGGAAAGGGCGGGAACAGGAATTCGGGGTTGTCGGGTTGACGCACGGCGATCAAGGTCGCGTCTTTGGATTTCAAAACCGCCTCAATCTGGGCGGTGTCGACAGTGCCGTTAACCACAGCTGAATATATCGTCGCCCCCACATTCGCAGCCGACAGCGCCATCAGGATCTGGCCCGCACCGGGGTCCTGGGCCGCGCGCACCAGCGCCTCGGAGGCATTTGACACAATCGCCTCAAGCCCTGCAATCCGCGCCGCGCGGCGGGCGGTGTCGCGATCTTCGAAAAACGCGGCAATATGCAGGGTTTCGTTCAGTTCCCGAATAGCCAGACAGGCGTTAAAAGTCTCAGCGTCCGATCCGGCATAAACCAGCGCCTTTTGCGCGTGCCGGATACCTGCCCTGCGCAAGGACGACAATGCATCCAACCGGTCTGATTTGACCAGATGCACCCCATCGGGCATCTCGCCGTCAGTCTGGGCCGTCAGCAAGACGATCTTATCATCGCCATCCTGTCCTGCGACCAGATTTTCCACCATCAGCGGCGTGTGATCGCGGTGATACCCCACAATCACGGTTGCACCCTGCATGGTCTCATAGCTGCCATAACCGTCTGCCATTCGTCTGATCCTTTCCACCATACCCCCGGCCAACCGCCCCAGCGCAGCCGAGAAAATCAAAAGCGAGCCGGGGAAAAACCAAAAAGCCGCGATCAATCGCCCGGCTTCGGTCTGGGGGGAATAATCGCCATATCCCACGGTCGAGGCCGTCGTCGCCGCAAAATACACAAAGACCGAAAAATTGCGTGTCAGGTCCTCTTCCCCGGCAAGCCAGAACAGACCCCATGAGATTGCGAAAAACCCCAGGGCCATCAGCGCCAGCAGCCACCATTTCAGTTCAAGAACCTGACGATAGAATGTGCGAAACAACTTATAGAAAATCGGCACGCCTGACGCTTCCTTGACCCTGAAATATGTAGGTCAGATGCCGTTTCCGTTACGAATTGTCAAATCCCGGCGATCTTGTGAAATCGCGCGGGGCGACTTATGATCAAGATGCAACAGATTGGGGTGGCATCATGAAAGCGTTCACAGTTTTTGGCCTGGTTTTGTGTCTGGCTATACCAACGGTGGGCAAGGCTGACAGCCTGCTGGCCCAGAACGGCCTGCGGGCACAAGGCAATGGTGGCAATCAGATTGAGGTCTTCACCCGTGCCGGGTTCCATGGACGGGATTATTTCTGCGCCGCCGGGGATTATGCACGTCGCAAACTGGGGGCCGGGGCCACAGACCGCGTCATGATCACCCGCGCGCCGGGCGGCAGCCCCACGCGCCCCAACCGTCGTAGCATGAGTTTTGAATTGTTCCCCGCCGGTGCGCCCATCGATGACAAGAACAGCTTTGTTCTATCGCCCCGCAACGTCGGCCTCAGCCGAACCGTCGCGCATTCGATCCATCTGTGCAAGGAAGGTCGCGGTCGGCGGTTGGATTAGGCTCAGGCGGTCACTCTGATCCAGCTCATCATACCTGCCATCTGATGCGACAGCATGTGGCAATGAAACATCCAGTCGCCGGGATTGTCCGCAACAAAGGCGATATGGCGTGTTTCATCGGCATGCACCAATAATGTGTCTCGCCACGGACCCAGGGCGCCATCCGCCAGAACTTCGCGAAAATGATGCCCGTGCAGGTGCATCGCATGGGGAAAGGCGGTCTGGTTCTGGATCGGAATGCGCACCGTTTCACCACGCGCCGCTGTCAGCAAGGGCGTATCGGTCATGCCAGCCACCCCGTTGAACGACCAGAACTGCCCGTTCTGGACCAGCTCGCGCATCGACATTTCTTGACCCTGCCAGCGGGCCGATTGCATCCCCCGCATCGCGCCGCCCTGCATCACCAGTTCGGTCACCCGCGCCGCGCCCAGATCCAGGTTCGGCATTTCGTTCGGGGGCAGGGGGTCCGGCACGGCCAACAGATCGTGATCTGTTTGACCCTGCACGGTGATGCTGGCCATGGCAAAGCCTTCGCCCCGCTCGACCGACACCAGAAAGGCTTCCTGACCCGATGCGGCGGTGACATCGGCGATGATATCGGCCCGTTGCGCAGGCGCCAGCAAAAGGCGTTCCATCTGCTGCGGGGCGTCCAGCGGCATACCGTCCAGCGCCACGACCCACCCGCGCAGACCGCTCAGTGCCAGATCGAAGATACGCGCGGTGGCTATATTCACCAGACGTAGCCTAAGCCGATCCCCCGAACGCGCGGTCAAGCTCAGCTGATCCTGACCATTCGCCGTCACATAATTCCCGATTCGCCCGGCGTGGGACAGATCGTGGCGATGATCGAAGGGCGTGACAAAACCGGCCTCTTGCGTCAGCCGCCAGTCATCCAGAACGATTGCGTGTTCGGCGTCGATCTGCGACGGTTCGGCCTCATCCACAATCAGCACACCGGACAGCCCGCGTGAGATTTGTTCGACCGAGTTGAAATGCGGGTGATACCAATAGGTGCCCGCATCCGGCACGCGAAATTCATACCGAAAACGCCCGCCAGGCGGCACCGCGGCTTGCGTCATACCGGGCACGCCATCCATCGCATTGGGCAGGCGGATGCCATGCCAATGTATCGTCGTCGGCTCTCGCAGGTCATTCACCAGATCAACCTGGAACAGATCGCCTTGCCTGGCGCGCAGCACGGGGCCGGGGACCTGACCGTCATAGCCCCAGATCTGCGTTTCCGGATACCCTTGCGGGGCCAGTTGGACCTGGGCCGCCGTCGCCGTCAGAACCCTGGGGGTCGCGGCCCAAGACAGGCTTGGCAGCGTGGCCGAAGCAGCAAGACCTGACAAAACATCCCGACGTGATAAACGCATGATATCCCCCTGATATTGGTTGCTGAATAGTGCGCAATCACGATCGGACCTGCAAGCGACACGCTGAAGCATTCGTTAAAAGTGTAGCGCAAGATAAAGTATCCGCATTTCCCCTCTACCCAAACGCTAGCGTGTCCCCTATAGTCCCTGTGGATAACAAGGGGCAAAGACCCCAGAGGCGGAAAATAATAAAGGTAGAGGGGGACGCGCATGCGCTGTCCGTTTTGCGGGAATATCGATACGCAGGTAAAAGACTCCAGACCAGCCGAGGATCACGTGGCCATTCGCAGGCGGCGGTTTTGCCCGGCCTGTGGCGGGCGGTTCACGACCTATGAACGGGTTCAGTTGCGCGATCTGGTGGTGATCAAATCCAACGGACGGCGCGAGGATTTCGATCGCGACAAACTGGAACGGTCAATCCGCATCGCGCTGCAGAAACGCCCCGTGGAACCGGAACGGATGGATCAGATGATTTCCGGCATCGTGCGGCGGTTGGAAAGCATGGGCGAAACCGACATTCCCAGCAAAACCATTGGTGAGATCGTGATGGAGGCACTGGCCCGTATCGATACCGTCGCATATGTGCGTTTTGCAAGTGTTTACAAGAACTTCCAGGCCGCAGATGATTTCGATAAATTCGTATCCGAACTGCGCCCCGACGGTTTGACCGAAGACGAGTGACGGGCGCGGACGAACGCTTTTTATCGCTGGCGCTGGCCTTGGGTCGGCGCGGGCTGGGGCGATGCTGGCCCAATCCGGCGGTGGGATGCGTGATCGTCAAGGACGGCGTGATTGTGGGCCGCGGCACGACCGCGCCCGGCGGTCGACCCCATGCCGAGGTCATCGCGCTGGCTCAGGCCCGGGATCGGGCGCGAGGGGCCACGGCCTATGTCTCGCTTGAGCCCTGTTCGCATCAGGGTCAGACGCCCCCTTGCACGCAGGCGCTGATCAAGGCCGGGATTGCGCGCGTGGTGGCCCCGCTGGACGATCAGGACCCGCGCGTGTCGGGCACCGGGTTTCAGCAGTTGCGGCAAGCCGGGATCACGGTGACGACGGGCCTTTGCGCCGATCAGGCCGCGCGCGATCATCAGGGTTTCTTTCTGAAAGCGACGGCTGGCCGCCCCATGGTGACGCTGAAACTGGCCACCAGTTTCGACGGCCGGATTGCGACAGCGACCGGTGAAAGCCAATGGATCACGGGGCCCGAGGCGCGCCGCCAGGTCCATGCGATGCGGGCTAGCCATGATGCTGTGATGGTCGGCGGCGGCACGGCCCGCGCGGATGATCCCAGCCTGACAGTGCGTGATCTGGGGATGCCGTGGCAGCCGGTGCGCATTGTGGTTTCACGCAAGCTGGACATCCCGCTGGACGGCAAACTGGCACAGACCGCGGGGCAGGTGCCTGTGTGGATCTGCCACGGATCAGATGCCGAACCCGAAACGCTGGCCCGTTGGGGCGACCTTGGCGCGCGGCTGCTGCCGTGCAGCTTAAGCGGTCGGCAGCTTGATCCGCAGTCGGTTTTGCAAACCCTTGGTGAGGCCGGTCTGACCCGCGTTTTCTGCGAAGGCGGCGGCGCGCTGGCCGCGTCGCTTCTGCAGGCCGATCTGGTCGATCAACTGGTGGGCTTCACCGCTGGTCTGGCCCTGGGGGCCGAGGGCCAGCCCGCCATCGGCGCCATGGGCGTCGATGCCTTGGACGACGCGCCACGGTTTTACCTGTCCGAGGTCCGGCGCGTGGGCGCGGATGTGTGTCACATCTGGCAGCGCCGCGCAGATGGCTGACCCAGAGGTCCCGGATCACGTCCGGGACTGCGTGGCTTGTGGGTGCCGTCTGATGACCTTAGGCCTGTTTTCGCTGAAGCATTGCACCCGTGAGTATTTGGGGAACAATAAAAATAATGCGCGCTTTATTGTTCCATAAATACTCAAAAATGTCACTGAAACATGTTCTGTGTTATCCGGTTTTGTCGCGCGCTTGACAACGATAGCTGCCAAAAGCGATGGTTGCGTTCAGCATAAGCGTATCAGTTTATTGTCATGAGTACGCTTAATATAGGCCACTTTCGCAAGTACCGGCGTAATGTGCGCCGCCAGCTTCTTCTTTTCCCAAAAGATAAAGTCGCACCTGTCCATCGGCAAAGACCTCAAGAACTTCTCGGTGGCGATCTGTCAGCCATTCCCACGAAAACAACCTGGCCCCGGGCTGGCCGCTGTCGACCTCATATATCTGGCCGAGTACGTTAATATCATCGCCCATATGTCCAACATAGTGGCTGAGAATATTGCGCACATTTGGATATAATTCTGCGGATCCGGGTACAATGCTGTTCGTCAGTCCGACCATATCAGTGCCTTGCCATGATATATGTCCATCCAGTTCAGGAAGTGTTTTCAAAGCCAGAAAAAAATGCACCGGCTCAAAGCCCGACTTTTTTTCTTCGCCAGCAACAGCATGTGTAAATGTGCATGTCAAATAGTCGTGTTCATGCAGGTCGAATGTATCTGTTGATAGAATTGCCATTGAAAATATACCAATAATTGATGTTGCGGTGATCATATTATGCTACCTCAAAAAATCTTGCAGCGTTGAACCAAGGCAAAACTGACACCAGCGGTCGACTGCGTTTGGAATATGGCGCTTGCGGCATCATCTCGTCGATCGAGGGGCGCGGTTTTGGGGCGGCTTCAGGTGGTACTGGAATGCTGCGACAGGTGCCACAATTCTTAACGGGTAAAGAATGGCGAACTGCATTCAGGTTAATAAACTGATGTATCAGCTTATAGGCAGTGTAGATTTACTGCAATCGCCACGCAAAAACTGTCCGCTTGCAGGGCTACCTTCGTATTGTATCGAATAAATAGCGCCACCAGAATAGAAGTGCGTCAGATGGGCGGCTGCGCCTTGTCGCAGTGGTATCAGGAATGAGCGTGCGATGCTGCGAGGACGATCCTGATCACGCATGACGATGGCTTCGTCCATTGATACCCCCCCATCGCGAAAGGCTCTGTTTTCCGCATCATTGTGCCAGAATATTATGTTGAGATTAACCCTGTGGCATTTCTGTCCCAAGGGACATCTTTCGGTAAATGTGCAAAGAAGCGGTTCAAAACCCTGTTGCAAAAGCTCTTCGCGCGTTGGACCCATTGCATTCGCTATAGAAAGTCCAAGCAGAAGGAAAAAGGCAGCTAAAATATGTCTCAAATCTATCCCCCCAAAAAGCTCTTACGGACCTCTGGATCGGCCAGCAGGTCTTTTCCGGTGCCGGTAAAGGCGTTGCGGCCCTGGACCAGGACATAGCCTTTATCCGCGATTTCAAGCGCCTGGCGGGCGTTTTGTTCGACCATCAGGATGCTGATGCCTGTGCGCGCGACCTCGATAATGCGGTCAAAGAGTTCGTCCATCACAATCGGACTGACGCCCGCGGTGGGTTCGTCCAGCATCAGCACAGTGGGCTGGGTCATCAGCGCGCGGCCCACGGCGACTTGTTGGCGCTGGCCGCCTGACAGTTCACCCGCCGCCTGATTGCGCTTTTCGCGCAGGATCGGGAACAGGGTATAGACCTGTTCCAGCGTATCACCGATATCGTCGCGGCGCAGAAAGGCGCCCATTTCCAGGTTTTCCTGAACACTCATCGAGGTGAAGATGTTGTTCGTCTGCGGCACGAAGCCCATCCCCTTGGCCACGCGGGCCTGGGGCGTCAGGCTGGTGATATCTTCGCCCGCCAGCCGCACCGCCCCGTCGTGCACGTTCAACATTCCGAAGACGGCTTTCATCGCTGTGGATTTGCCTGCGCCGTTGGGGCCGACGATCACGGCGATTTCGCCCTTTTCCACGGCAATCGTGCAGCCATGCAAAATATCGGGCCCGCTGCCATAGCCGCCCGACATGGTGTCTCCGATCAGAAAGGGGTCAGTTGTCAAGTTCGGTCAGCTCCATAAAGGTGCGGTTCAGCGACCGGTGTTCGACCGAATACTCCTGACCGATGGCAAAGGTCATAGCCTGCACGGTGTGGCTGTCGCTGACCAGCACGCTGTTGGCCATCACAATCGGCAGGCCGTTCAGGCGCACCTTGTAGACGATCTGTTCGCCGCTCTGACCGCTTAACTCGACCGGAGTGACCTCAAGCACCTCGATCTGACTGACCGGAACGCCCGAGGCCGCCGCGGCATTCTGCAAAACCGCATCGCGCATGAATTCCAGCGACATACCGTCATTGGCGCCCAGGGCTTCGACGATGAACTGACCATAGTGGCGGTCGTCATAGCGGTATTGCGCGATGATATCGGCATTCGGCGGCTGGCCGGAAACCCAGATGTCGGGATCGCCGCAGAACGACAAAATCGGGTGCAGCGTCTGGCAGTCACTATCGGCGGCCTCGACATAGGCCCAGGTGCCGTCGCTGTTCAGCTCGACCTTTTTGCCGTCAACAACGGCCGTGCCGACGATATCGGCCAGGGCCGCGGTACCAAGCGTCAGGGTCAGGCCCAGTGCGGCAATCAGTTTTTGGTTTAACATCATGTCAAAAGCTCCTGAAATTGATAACAAATGAACGTCAGGCCTCTGCCGCGGCGTCTTGCGTTTTATTCTTCAGCCCGGTCCCCAGATAGGCCTCGATCACCTGTTCGTTTTGCATGATGGTGTCGGCGCTGCCCTGGGCCAGGACCTTGCCTTCGGCCATGACGATGACAGGGTCACAAAGGCGGGCGATGAAATCCATGTCGTGTTCGATCAGGCAGAAGGTATAGCCGCGTTCCTTGTTCAGCCGGACAATCGCGTCGCCGATCGTGTTCAGCAGCGTGCGGTTCACGCCTGCGCCGACCTCATCCAGAAAGACGACTTTGGCATCGACCATCATCGTGCGGCCCAGTTCCAGCAGTTTTTTCTGGCCGCCGGACAGGTTGCCTGCCTTTTCATGGGTCAGGTGGTCGATGGTCAGAAACTCAAGCACCTCATCAGCCTTGGCGCGCAGCGCGCGTTCTTCGTCTGCGATGCGTTTGCGGCCAAACCATGTGTTCCACAGCGCCTCGCCCGATTGACCGCCGGGGACCATCATCAGGTTTTCCTGCACGGTCATGCTGCTGAATTCATGGGCGATCTGGAAGGTGCGCAGAAGGCCCTTGTGGAACAGTTCATGCGGGGGCAGGCCGGTGATATCTTCGCCATCCATCGTGACACGGCCCGAGGTCGGTTCAAGAACGCCCGCGATCACATTGAAAAGTGTGGATTTTCCCGCGCCATTAGGCCCGATCAACCCGGTGATTGATCCTGTCCTGATCTCAATTGACGCGCCATCAACAGCGCGAAAAGCGCCAAAATGCTTGTGAACGTCCTGGGCGACGATCATCGTTAATTCCTTACCGCGCTTGTCGATGCGCTTTTGTTGTTGGGGGGCAGCGCGGCTGGCGCACTGCCCGATCCGGTATCAGCGATACTGCGCTGTTGTGATTTCGCCGCCTTCTATGACGATTTCACGATAGTTGCCAGCCGATTCACCGGGGCCGATCAGTTCAACCGCCGTGGCGCCGACATAGTCAATTTCGCCGCCATCAGCCAGGATTTGCAGGGCTTTGCCCAACTCGCCCGGGAAGATCTGTTCGCCGGGGGCGTTGGCGACATCCATGACGTGGTCCTTATAGTCATTGGGGTCCGAGGACCCGGCCGCCTGCATCGCCAGCATCAGCAGGGCCGCCGCGTCGTAGGATTCAGGCGTGAAGACTGATGTTGTGTCAAAAGCGTCGCCCGCCAGTTCGGCCAGCATCGCAGTGCCGGGGCTGTCGCTGCCCGGCAGCTGACCGGTTGACCCTTCGATTTCATCGCCAAAGTTCTGCTCAAGCGCTTCGCCGATCATGCCGTCGGGGAAGTGGAAGGTATCAAAGGCACCTGTATCCAGTGCGGCCCGCACAATACCAGACCCGCCCTGATCGACATAGCCTGCGACGACCAGACGTTCGCCACCAGCGGATGCCAGGGCTGCGACTTCGGCGGTATAATCGGCCTTGCCGTCCTCATGTGCGGCACTGATGGTCACGATGCCACCGGCGGCCTCAAACGCGGCCTGAAAACTGTCGGCCAACCCCTTGCCATAGTCATTGTTGGTATAGGTCAGCGCGACTTCATTGATGCCCTGGTCGACCAGAACCTGTGTCATAACCTCGCCCTGACGCGCGTCCGAGGGTGCTGTGCGGAAGAACAGGCCGTTGTCTTCGGCAGTTGACAGGGCGGGTGAGGTTGCCGATGGCGAAATCATAACGACGCCGTTCGGAACCGCGACATTGGCCAGGATCGCGCCGGTCACGCCGGAACAATCCGCCCCCATGATGCCGCTGACACCATCCGACGTGATCAGACGTTCGGCAGCCGTGGTCGCAGCAGCAGCGTCAACGCAGGTCGAGTCTGCGCGCACGGGCGTCACGGTCGCACCCCCCAGAAGCAGGCCGGATTCAGTCACCTCGGCCATCGCCAGTTCGGCACCGGCGGCCATGGACGGGGTCAGCGATTCAATCGGGCCGGTAAAGCCCAGAATGACCCCCAGCTTGACCTCTTGATCCTGAGCGGCGGCCATGGTCACGCTGGCCGCTGTCAGCGCAGTCGCCATAAGCAGTTTTTTCATACGGTAATCTCCCTGTTCTTGGTCTTTAATTCAGCCGAACCCTATGCCGACCGAACGCGCTTGAAAAGAGAAACTATGTGGAATTGGTGGCTCACGTCCGCGTCAGGGGCATGGACAGACGCGATTTGGCGCATATCTGATCAAAGACACGGATCCTATGGAGGACAATCCATGCGAAGATTTATTCTGGGTACGGTTTTTGCGCTGTTGGTGGCACCTGCACTGGCGTTAAGCAGCAGTCAGGGTGACCTTCAGGTGACCGAAATGGCCAGCGAACTGAACGCGCCCTGGGCTGTGGGGTTCCTGCCGGATGGCGGATTTCTGGTGACCGAACGCGACGGGCGGCTGTGGCGCTATGACGGTCAGGGCAACCGGGTTCAGGTCGGTGGTCTGCCGGAAATCAGGGTTGAAGGGCAGGGCGGTCTGCTGGACGTGCTTGTGCCGCGCGATTTTGCGCAGACGCGGCAGATTTATCTGAGCTTTGCCAAACCTCAGGGTCGCCGCGAAGGCACTGCTGTGGCGGTGGGCACGCTGAACGCGGCCGGTGACCGACTGGAAAACACCCAAGTGATTTTTGAAATTGAGCCTGGGTCCCGCGGCGGCCGTCACTTCGGCAGCCGGTTGGTTGAGGCCACAGATGGTACGCTGTTCATCACCGTGGGCGACCGGGGCGACCGGCCCTCGTCTCAGGATCTTGGCAATCACAACGGGTCTGTCCTGCGGATCAACCGCGATGGGTCGGTGCCTGCAGATAATCCCTTTGTCGGACAGGACGGCGCGCAGCCTGAAATCTGGTCCTATGGCCACCGCAACCCGCAAGGCGCGGCACTGGACTTGCAGGGTAACCTTTGGGTCAACGAACACGGCGCCCGCGGCGGGGATGAGGTCAATCTGGTCCGCCGCGGTGCGAACTATGGCTGGCCGGTGATTTCCTATGGGCGGCATTATTCCGGCCTGCCGATTGGTGAAGGACAGGCCAAGGAAGGCATGGAGCAACCCGCGCATTACTGGGACCCGTCCATCGCGCCGTCGGGCATGATGGTCTATTCCGGGCGGCTCTGGCCCGAATGGCGGGGTAATATTTTCGTGGGGGCATTGAAGTTCAGCTATATCAGCCGGCTTGACGGCGATAATGTACGTGAGGTCGAACAGATCGAAGGTGACGAAACCGCCCGCGTCCGCGACGTGCGCGAGGCGCCCGATGGGTCGATCTGGTTTATCTCGGTCGGCAACAGCGCGATCTATCGGTTGACGCCTGCGGAACAGTCGTGACAAACGCCCCTGGCCCCGCGCGGCCTTTTGCCGGGCAGGGGTCTGGGTCTGTTCTGATTAAGAAAGGTGGCGCCACCCTGTTGGGTCGGTCTGCCGGAAAGGGGTCGCAACGCCCCCACCTTTTGATCTCATGCATGATTTTGCAGGTGGCTTGCGCTTTGGGGCTTTAATCCAAAGGGCAAGTTCCGAAAAACCATTATGTCCGACGTCGTGGGATGGGGTTTTACGCGAGAGAGGCTAACGTCTGCTTATAGTGGCGTACGGTGGGGTTTGAGTATTTGTGGAACAATAAAGTGCTGGCATGTGCTTTATTGTTCCCAAAATACTCCGGGGGGTGAGGGCCGTCTTGGAAACGCTCTGGGAGAGCGTTTCAGGCCCGAACGGGCGGAGCCCAGAAAGGCGCGGGGGCAGCGCCCCCAAACAGCACGGAGCGCAACGAAACTGTTGATATCGTCTTACCTTCGTTTATCCCGGTTTTCAGATTGACCTGCGGGAGGTTTGGTTCGTGTCATTGAGTTTGGGTCAGAAGGCCGGTTGGGGTCTGGCTGACATGGGTATTGCCGTCTTTGTCGTCGTCAAACAGCTGCTGGTTCTGGCTTTTCTGAATACCTATCTTGGCGTGCCCATCGCGCTGGCGGGCAGTCTGACGACGGCGGTTCTGATCTTTGACATCATCTCGGACCCGCTGATCGGCTATCTGTCGGACCGCACCAGCAGCCGCTGGGGCCGCCGCGCACCGTGGATGTTTGTGGGCGCGGTTGTGCTGGCCCTTTGCATGATCGGGATATTCGCGGTGCCGCAGGGGTTTTCGACCTTGGGCAACATGCTGTGGGTGGGGGCGTTTTTTGTGCTGGCCACCATCGGCTTTACCATGGTCGCGATCCCCTATGGCGCCATGGTGGGCGAGATCACGACGAACCCACAAGAACGATCGCAGATGACGGCCTGGCGGATGGGGTTTGCCTCGGTCGGGATCCTGATTGGGGGCGCGGTCATCCCGCTGATTGCCGGGGACAGCCGTCAGGGGCATGTGACTGCGGCGATGGCCGTCGCGCCCCTGATCATCGCGGCGATCTGGCTGTCGCTTTGGGCCACACGCCGCGCGCCGCGTCACGCCAGCCCGTCGATCGGCAGCATCGGGGCCAACTTCAAACTGGTGTTCGCAAATGGCGCTTTTGTCCGACTGACGTTGCTTTACGGCGTCATGACGCTGGCGATTGCGATTATCACCGCGGGTCTGCCCTTTGCCGCGCTTTATCTGATTTTGGACAACGGGCAGACACTGTTATCGGGGGCGGCGAGTGCTCTGTCAGTTTTGTCGCTGATGTTTGCGGCTTTTGTCGTGGGGTCGATCCTAAGCCAGGCGGTCTGGGTCTGGGTGTCGGCGCGGCTGGGCAAGCTGAACGCGCTGGTTCTGGGGCTGGCGCTTTATATCATCCTGCTGATCGCGCTCTTCACGCAACTGCCATCGGTCAATGTCACGGCGATTGCAGGGATGTTCGTACTGGCGGGGATGACGAATGGCGCCTATCAGCAAATCCCCTGGGCGATGTACCCCGACCTGATGGATATCACCGCGGCTGAGACCGGCGAAACGATCGAGGGCGCGTTCAGCGGTCTGTGGCTGTTCGGTCAAAAACTGGCCAACGCCCTGGCGCCGCAGGTGCTGGGGCTGATCCTGGCCGCCTATGGCTGGCAAGAGACGACGCAAGGCCGCGTTGACCAGACCGATGCGGCCGTCACGGCGCTGCATGTGTCAATGACCCTTGCCCCCGCCGCGATCCTTGCTGTAGCGATAGCGGGATTGGTTTTGATATATCGTCCGGCGGTGAGGCATGGAATTTCCTGAAACAACAGAACAGGTTGATAAGTATCTAAGCGCGACCGAGGCCAATGTGCCCAACCTGCGCGACGGCGTCGAAAAGCGCGTTATCTGGGCCAGGCCTGACAAATCGAAAACCGATATTGCGGTTGTTTATATCCACGGGTTTTCCGCCACGTCCGAAGAAATCCGCCCGGTTCCTGATCTGGTGGCCCAGGCGCTGGGGGCCAATCTGCACTATACGCGGCTGGCGGGCCATGGGCAGGACGGTGCGGCCATGGGGCAGGCCGGTTTCGGCGACTGGATGGACGACGCGCGGCAGGCCATTGCGATCGGAAATGTCATCGGGGAAAAGGTTCTGATCCTGTCCTGTTCGACCGGTGGCACCCTTGTGCCGATGCTGCTGTCTGACAATCCGACCGACCGCGCCGTGCTGGGGGCTGTCTTCGTGGCGCCGAATTTTGGCCTGTCGCGGCGGATGCTGCGCGTGTTGCTGTCGCTGCCAGGGATCGAACGCTGGGGGCATCTGCTGGTTGGGCGCGAACAGGGATACGATGTGATGTCGGACCAGCATCAGGCCTATTGGACGACCCGCTTTCCCACGCGCGCCGTCTTTACGATGCGTCAGGCGGTGCGGACGGCCTGGCGTGTGAACGCCCACCGCATCAAGACGCCCGCCCTTGTCATCGCCGATGACCGCGACAAGGTCGTCAGCACCCGCGATGCCCGCCGCTATTTCGGGCGATGGGGCGGCCCCGTGACATTTATCGATTGGGAAACCGGCCCCGACGACGACCCCAACCATCACCTGATCATGGGCGATATCTTCAGCCCGTCGCAAACGCAGCCCGCCACACAGGCCATTTTGGACTGGTTTCACAAATTATAGACAAACCCCATTGCCCCGACGTAAAAACGTCGCTTTACTTAAGGTATAGTTGTCGTTGTAGATCACTCATTTCAGGGGCTGTTCATGAATTTCGAAGCATGGATCATCACGCTGCGCCATATCGAGGGGCAGATCAAGACGCATACGCTGGCCTTGAAGGTCAACGATTCACCCGACAAGAACACACATTCCTATAATGAACTGATCCGCAAACTGGATCGATGGGAACGCCAGCTGACGCTGATGCAGCGCGATCTGGCGTCGCAATATCACAATGTCGCCTATCGGCACGGGCGGCCCAAAAGCTATCCCGAGGTGCAAAGCCGCAAGGACCGACTGGGCAATGTCAACCGCCTGAACGCTCAGGTCGATGATCTGCTGGATGCGCTGGACAAGATGCGCAATGCGATGGGCGTTCCGAATAACCCCAACCGGTCGCTGATGAAGGGCTTTCAGAAGGGGCTGAAGGAACTGACGAAGGACATCGATCCGGATGATTTCATCCAGGTGATCGGACATAATCCCGGACCGGCAGTGCCAGCGGCGCCCCCCGTGACCGGCAATCAGATCACCGGCGGCATCGTTCTGGCGGTGGCTGCGATTGCCGCGATCAAGCGGTATCTGTCGGGCCGCAGCCGAAAGGACGACGCGGCTTAAGCGTCGTCTACATTTATTAGGCAACACCCCATTAAAACTACAGGGCGACGCATGGCTTGTGTGTGGGTTAGAAGCGCCCGCCCTTTTGGGCGGAATCGGGCGCTGCCCGGTGGTGACCACCGGGCGAATTCGTTGATGCCTTTGATGTTGAATTATTAATTCGATACCTGAAGTCTTACTTCAGCCTGCGGACTTGGCGCAGATGGCGATTTGTGTTAATTTCTGAAGCTGAAGGGGCATTTTTCGCCCGTTCGCTTTTTTGAACTTTGTATTTTTGAACCTATTGAAACAAATGATTGGAAATCTCCCATGTCTTTAAGACGTATCATTATGCATTGGACCGCCGGTGGTCATTCCGCCAATAGTCTTGACCGCAAACACTATCATGAAATTGTCGAAGGCGACGGCACCCGTGTGCAGGGCGACAAGCTGCCCGAGGCGAATGAATCCACGCGCGACGGCCATTATGCCGCCCACACACGCGCGCTGAACACCGGGTCGATCGGGCTGTCGATGGCCGCGATGAGCGGGGCGCGCGAACGGCCCTTTGCCAAGGGCAAGTCCCCCATCACTGAAAAGCAGCTGGATGCCTTTGTCGCGATGGTGGCGGAATATGCCGATACCTACGCCATCGAGATCACGCGCGAAACGGTGCTGACCCACGCCGAGGTTCAGCGCACCCTGGGCGTCGCGCAGCGCGGCAAATGGGACATCACCTGGATCCCCGGTATGGACAAACCCGGCGACCCGGTCGAGGTCGGCGACCGCATCCGCGCGATGATCAAGGCCAAACAGGCAGAACTGTATCAACCCGACCTCCCCGCGCTGAAAGGTGCAGGCCTGGACGACCTTGGCGCACGACTTGCATCGCACATCACCGACTTCCTGGAAAACGCGCGCCCCTGAGCAGCGATCTTATGCAACGGGCCGTCTTTGTGATGGCCTTTTGCAGCCGCTGTAGGGGCGTATGTGAAAGTTTGATAAAACGTCTTTAAGGCGATTGATAGGTTAGCCGACTAAGGGTAGTGTGATTGCAAAGATTTTGTATTTTTTAAAAGTTCAGCCCGGTTTCATAGTCAGATTGAAAGTAGGATTGCAAAATGCCATACGGTTTTACCCAGCAAAAATCCATCAGCGGAAATGACAACCTGAAGACACTCGAAGGTCTTCATGATTTTCAGGAAAAGTTTGTTATTGGCTGGCTTATCAAACAGCCTATCGAGTATCTGAAACGATCCACTTGGATGATCTGGGGAGATCTGATGAACTGTGCCGACATATCGGTCAGGTTCGCCGCAAATTCGCTTGCAAATAGCATGCGCCTGATGCCGCTGATCAAAAGATTTAAATCCAATCTTGGAATAACTGAAAGCAAGACCTTTTCATTTGGTTTGCCCAAAGTGGATTATCAGGGGGCAGATACAACAGCGAAACAATCTGCATCGAAGCCCGCGAAGAAGGATCAACTGAACAAGCTGGAAAACACTGTCGGATATGACGACGGGTATAGTTATTTCCAGACCAAGTATCAGTCAAAAGTTGATCTTGGATTTGCAAAGCCAGTTACACTTGACGCAACGATCTATAACAAATATCCGTTGAAAGACGGCAAGGAGAGTTCGAAGTCTTACATTTCTGCCCAGTATGAGACAGACAAAATATCCTTAAGCGACAGCTCTAGCAATCTTTATATGGTGCTATACTTCATCGGAAGTTCAGGTGTCGAGATCAAAGACGGTGAGAGTGCGCCTTATAACCTTCTAAAAACTAAGACTAAACTAAACATGGCGAAAGATATTGCCCTGACGGGTGAGCTTGCAACCGATGCTGGCGTCTCTCTTGGGTTCACGATTGATAACCTGGCAATGGATCGCCTGAACCTGAAGGGTGGTGCGAATGGCGATCTGAATAAAGGTTTCTCGGATATCTATTTTGGTGGTGATTTTAAGATAACGAAGGATTTCGCGATTGGCGCTGGTACCAATGTTGCATTTCCCGGTGGACCTAAACTAAAGAAGCTTTATCTGACCATCTCTTATAAGTTTTGGTAGCCTAATCTTCTTTGCCTGCACACCGCAATCTAATCGGCAGTTTTTAACCATATCCCCCTAACCACAGGTTTCCAATTGCGGAATTAGGGTTGGCTGGGTCTTTCGACTTGGGATATAGAGATGCGGATAAGCTTGGGGGCGGGGAATGGGTTATCCCAATCAGTTTAGGTACATACATTGCGCTTGTGGGGTCAGGGCGCGATGAATGAACCATTGGTTCTATTGCCGGGGCTGATGTGTGACGCGCGGCTGTTTTTCCATCAGATCAATGTGATCTCGGCCGAGCGTCCCGTTATGGTGTCACCCATCACGCAGGGCGAACGGATTGAACAGATTGCATCAGACATCCTCAGCGCGGCGCCTGCGAAGTTTGCGCTTTGCGGTCTGTCGATGGGGGGCATCGTCGCGATGGAGGTGCAGCGCCGCGCGCCTGACCGTGTGACGCGCATCGCTTTGCTGGACACCAGCCCGCTGGCAGAAACACCCGCCGTGGCCGCCGAACGCGAACCGCAGATCGTGCGCGCCAAGACCGGTCAGCTTGTCGAGGTCATGCGCGAGGTCATGCAGCCGAAATATCTGGCTCCGGGGCCGCATAGGATTGATGTTCTCAATACCTTCATCGACATGGCAACAGCCCTCGGCCCCGAGGTCTTTATCCGCCAAAGCCGCGCCCTGCAGAAACGCAAGGATCAGCAGAAGACCTTGCGTCAGTTGAAGTGCCCGGTTCTGATCCTGTGCGGCGAACATGATACCATGACGCCCGTCAAGCGGCACGAATTCATGGCCGAACTGATCGAGCATGCCAAGCTGAAGATTATCGAGGGTGCAGGCCATCTGCCCACGCTGGAAAAGCCCAAGGCCACAACTCAGGCGCTGCAGGATTGGCTTCGGCAGCCTTATATTCTGCAGTAAACAGACCGTTAAAACATTTTTCTGCACATCTGACATGTAAATGCCGGGTCACCATCGCGCGGGAGTGGTCAGGCAAAGCGTTTCAGATGTCCAGAACGATGCAAAAACACCGTCAGACTGGATAATTTTGGCCGCTTTTCATTTTATTTGACCTCACGTTACTCACGCAGTTTGTGAGTATTGACGCCGGATCACAGTATTTTTGTAACAATGCAGAACTGCACATCGCAAAACACCTTTTTTCTTTGGGTTATTTTGCCCTTTTTCACGGATTTTTATTTCACGCGCGTGTGATGTGCGATTTTGCACAATGGGCAGTCGCATTTTCGCCAGTACTCAATTTTTGGCACGACCCCAAATGTATCTCATCCGACGAGCGGATCACAACGATCCACCCGCCAAATCAACGGCCCATAAGGGTCAATATATAGCACCCGCAATCCCCGCGGGACATAGAAAGGAAGACCAATGACACGTAACTTCGCAATCGCCGCTATCGCTTTCGCACTGGCAACACCTGCACTGGCAAACGACAAACTGGCTGGTTCAGTTGGTGTTGAGCCTGGTCAATTCACATTGAATGAACTGGCTTCTTTGAAAGCCGCACAGGACGGTGATGATCGTATCGCTTTCGGCTTTGAAGGCGGTTCAGAAATCGTGTCGACCCAAAGCATCGATATGGACCGTTCGGACGATGGCCGTAAAGCCGGCATCATCTCAGACGACGACTAATTGAACTGCTGGACGCCTGATCACAGCGCGTTCAGTGTCACCGGTGACAAAGAAGCGGGGTTCCCCACATGGGTGAGCCCCGCTTTGTTTTTGGATGAGGCCGCACATAATTTAGTTCAAACTGAAAAGGCAGTAGGACAAAGATATTCTCAGTATCGATGAGAAACGTCCGGTGTCGTGCGGTTAAGCCGTATTGATGTACCGCAACTTTTCGATACCATCATTGTACAAACTCAACGATCTTCGCTTTTCCGAATACTTGCAGCGACAGTTATACTGTTGTCGTTCAGGTCGAACATAACAACTTTTTTGAGTGTTCGGCAGATTTCGAGAAGTTCATCCGTCTCATCCACCTTCTCGGAAATTAACTTGATTGAACCATTACCTTTGTGAATTCTTTCGAATTTGACTGATTGCTCTGCAAGGGTTTTCTCGATCAATGCAAGATGATCGAAACGTTTATAGCCCATCCGTATTTCAAGTTGATACGAGTTCTTGTTCGCCTTCCTTCCGCTTACCTTTACAAAAACTTCGATCGTTGGAATAGGAAAGACAGCAGAAACAAATGACCCCCTTGGAGCGCTATGCAGCAGATCGGGCACTTTCTGCTTTAGGGTTGAAAATCCCACGTCTTTATTTGTGTGATTACCGGAAACCTCTTTAAACTCTGACTGTAGTTTTCGCCCTATAATCACTGCAGCCAAGACAACAACTATAGCAATAATGCCAATGCCTGCCAAAATCCCGATCAGTATTCCTGTTGCTGTCATAACGCTCTAACTTTCTTCAATACTGGCGACTAATACTGTTTAGAGAAACAGTGTCGGCTTACTTCAACACCCCTATTGCAGCCTCGCCAGCCTTTTCAACATATCTTGCAGCGCTTTCGCGTCGGTCATTTTGAATTGCCCCAGCAACTCTAGCTGATGGTCATGGGCCACCTGGACCAGATCGTGATAAACCTTTTGGCCTAAGGGCGTTAGCTGCAATAGTTCACGTCGGCGATCCTTTGCATCGGTGTCGCGTTTCAGCCAGCGGCGGTGTTCCAGTTTCGTGATCGCTCGGCTGATTTTGGTTTTATGCATCTTGGACCGCGCGCTGATTTCCTGGGCGGTCAGGGTGCCGAAGCGACCAAGGTGAAACAGAACGCGCCATTCGGTGCGCAGCATGCCGTAGCGGTCTTTGTAGTGTTTCTGAAAGGCCAGGCTGCATTCCTCGGCCGCCTGGTTCAGCAGATAGGGCAGAAAATCGGTCAGGTCGAAGTCATCCGGGTGCATGGGGTTGACTTAGGGCTTGTTAGTTACAAATGCAACAGTTAGCGGAGTGCTGTGGGAGGGCCGCGATATGAATGATCAGTCTGCGACGTTGGTAGAGGCTGAAGGCGATCAGCCACTGCTGTTGAAGCCAAGCTATATGCCCGGCTTTGGCAATGATTTTGAGACCGAGGCGCTGCCCGGCGCGCTGCCGCAGGGTCAGAACAGCCCGCAGAAGTGCAACTATGGGCTATATGCCGAACAGCTGTCCGGCACACCATTCACCGCGCCTCGGGGGCAGAATGAACGCACTTGGTGTTATCGCATCCGCCCGTCGGTCAAACACACGGGGCGCTTTGAAAAGATTGATCTAAGCTATTGGAAAAGCGCGCCGAATGTTGATCCTGATGTCATCAGTCTGGGCCAATATCGGTGGGACCCGGTGCCCCATTCCGATGCGCCGCTGACGTTCCTGACAGGTATGCGGACGATGACGACGGCGGGGGATGTGAACACTCAGGTCGGCATGGCCGCGCATATTTACCTGATCACTCAGTCGATGCAGGACGAATACTTCTACTCCGCTGACAGTGAGCTGCTGATCGTGCCGCAAGACGGGCGGCTGCGCTTTGCGACTGAGCTGGGGATCATTGATCTGGAGCCGCAAGAGATCGCCATTCTGCCGCGCGGCATGCTGTTCAGGGTCGAGGTGCTAGAAGGGCCTTGCCGTGGGTTTGTCTGCGAAAACTACGGCGCAAAGTTCAATCTGCCGGGCCGCGGTCCGATTGGCGCGAACTGCCTGGCCAACCCGCGGGATTTCAAGACACCGGTTGCTGCTTTTGAGGATCGCGATGCCCGGTCCCGTGTCGTGATCAAATGGTGCGGACAGTTTCATGAAACCTGGATCGATCACAGTCCGCTGGATGTGGTGGCCTGGCATGGAAACTATGCCGCCTGTAAATATGATTTGCGGACGTTTAGCCCGGTGGGGGCGATTTTGTTTGATCATCCCGATCCGTCGATTTTCACCGTTCTGACCGCGCCAAGCGGGGTGGAGGGCACGGCGAATATCGATTTTGTGCTGTTTCGTGATCGTTGGAATGTGGCCGAAAATACCTTTCGCCCGCCGTGGTATCACAAGAACATCATGTCCGAGCTGATGGGGAATATTCACGGAATTTATGACGCCAAGCCCAAGGGGTTTGTGCCCGGCGGGATGAGCCTGCATAACATGATGCTGCCCCATGGTCCCGATCAGCCCGCGTTTGAGGGGGCATCGAATGCTGATCTGCAGCCGCAGAAGCTGGAAAACACGATGTCATTCATGTTTGAGACACGGTTTCCGCAGCACCTGACCAAGTTTGCGGCGACTGAGGCGCCGTTGCAGGATGATTATATCGATTGCTGGGACGGGCTTGAAAAGAAATTCGACGGTACGCCGGGTGAGAAGTGATTTCTTTGAGTGTATGTGGGGGCCAGCCCCCACGCCCCCGGAGTATTTTAACCAAGAAGAAGGCATATGAAGTACGGATCACTTTTTCTTCCTGACAGTAAAGAAGAGTCCTTTTTCAACGCCGACGGTTTTCTTGTAGCCGTTTCGAATGATTTGACACTTGTTGCGACATGCGAAAGGCGCTCGCTGCAAGAGGCATTGGATCGTGGATTTGGCAAGGTGCTGGACAATCACGGGTCGATGTTTAAGGACTTTATCTTTTCGTCACCCCTGCCGCGGGCGTATCAGTTTCTGGATGGCTCGGCCTATGTGAACCATGTCGAACTGGTCCGGCGGGCGCGGGGGGCGAAGATGCCGGACAGTTTTTGGACCGATCCGCTGATGTATCAGGGGTGTTCGGACAGCTTCCTGAACCCTACGGACGACATCGTCGGTGATCCGGCCTGGGGGATCGATTTTGAGGCTGAGGTGGCGGTGATCACGGGCCACGTACCGATGGGCGCCAGTCGGGATGAGGCGGCAGGCGCGATCAAGTTGGTGATGCTGTGCAATGATATCAGCCTGCGCAATCTGATCCCGGGTGAGCTGGCCAAGGGCTTTGGTTTTGTCCAGTCGAAGCCGCCTTGCGCCTTTTCCCCCTTGGCCGTTACCCCCGATGCCTTGCCGGGATGGGACGGCGGTAAGCTGCATGGTGTCGTCAAGGTGGATCTGAACGGCCAGCCCTTTGGACGTGCGGATGCGGGCATTGATATGACCTTTGATTTCCCGACGCTAATCGCCCATGCCGCCAAAACGCGGCCCCTTGCGGCGGGCACGATCATCGGGTCGGGGACGGTGTCGAACAAGCTGGACGGCGGCCCCGGCAAACCGGTGGATCAGGGCGGGGCGGGCTATTCGTGCATCGCCGAACAGCGGATGGTCGAAACGATCCTGGATGGTGCGCCAAAGACGCCGTTTCTGCAACCGGGCGATCACGTGAAAATCTGGATGGAGGATTACACGGGTCAGTCCATCTTTGGGGAAATCAGCCAGACGGTGCGTGCGCTATGAGCCTACAGCGCGCCTTGCCAGTCTTTGACCGCATCCAGCGGATAGATCAGCATCAGCACGTTCAGCGCCAGACCGTCGCGGATCAACCAGTGTGTCAGGAGCTCAAAAAAGATCACAATTCCGATGCTGGCCCAGACCGGCAGGCGCCGCGCCAGCCAGAAACCGATCAGCATTGCTGCCATATCGGACACGGAATTGACGACGCTGTCACCGTAATAATCAAGCGAGATCGTGACCTCGCGGTATCGTTCGATGACGGCGTTGGTGTTTTCGACAATTTCCCACGCGGCCTCGACTACGGTCGCGATCACCAGCCGCCAGCCCACCGACATGCGCCGCGCGACCAGCCAAAGCGCGCCATAAAACAGAAAGCCGTGGATCAGATGCGACGGCGTGTACCAGTCGATGATGTGCTGCGATCCTTCGGACGACATCAGTTCGAAATGCCACAGCTTGATCGTGCCGCATTTACACATTGGTTCGCGGCCCATCCAAAGCAGGACGGCGGCCATGGCCATAATAAGTGCGGCGGTGATCCAATAGGGAAGCATACGTTTTGTCATGTCGAACAGCGTTCACGATATCTGAGGGAGTTGTCGAGTATGGAAAACCAGAGGTGAAGCAATGATGATCAAGACTGTTGATCACGTGCAACTGTCGATGCGCGCGGATGATACAGACGCCATGCGTGATTTCTATCTTGATGTGCTTGCCATGATTGAGGTCGAAAAGCCGCATGCATTGAAAGCAAGGGGTGGGTTTTGGGTCAAGGCTGGCATGATGAATATACATTTCGGCGTTGATGATAGCTTTGTTGCGCAGAAAAAGCCGCATATTGCACTTGGCACGGATGACCTTGATAACTTGGCAGCGCGATTCGAACAGCGAAACCTTGCAGTAACTTGGGATACTAAAATTCCCGATATTCGACGTTTTTTCAGTGTCGATCCAGCGGGGAACAGGATTGAATTAATGGAGGTACGGCAGTGAGCAAAGCATTCGCAAGCGCGGACGATATGGAAGAAAAGCAGATCAGTTTCACCGAGGTGGGCGAGGGGCTTTATGCCTTTACGGCCCAGGGCGATCCGAACAGCGGCGTGATCATCGGTGACGATAGCGTTATGGTAGTTGAGGCGCAGGCGACGCCGCGGCTGGCGCGCAAGGTGATCGACTGCATTCGCGGGGTGACGGACAAACCGATCACGCATCTGGCGCTGACCCATTATCACGCGGTCCGGGTTCTGGGGGCCAGTGCCTATGGCGCGCCGCAGGTCATCATGTCGGACAAAGCCCGCGCCATGGTCGTCGAACGCGGGGCCGAGGATTGGGCCAGTGAATTCGAACGCTTTCCGCGTCTGTTTCAGGGGCACGAAGAAATCCCCGGCCTGACATGGCCCACGACGACCTTCAGCGACCGGATGACGGTTTATCTGGGCAACCGGAAGGTCGAGATCATGCACCTGGGCCGTGCGCATACGGCGGGCGACGCCGTGATCTGGGTGCCCGATGCCGAGGTGATGTTTACCGGCGATATCGTCGAATATCATTCGGCCTGCTACTGCGGGGATGGGCATTTCGCCGACTGGGGTCGTACTCTGAATGCGGTGGCGGGATATCAGCCAAAGTCTATTGCGCCGGGGCGCGGCGATGCTTTGGTTGGCGATCAGATGGTGGGTGCCGCGATTGAGAACACCCGCGATTTCGTCCAAAGCACCTATCGCCCCGCCGCTCAGGTCGCCGCGCGTGGCGGGTCGCTGAAAGACGCGATGGAAGCCGTGCGCGATGCCTGTGACGCGAAGTTCGGCGATTACGCGATCTACGAACATTGCCTGCCCTTCAACGTCGCCCGCGCCTATGACGAGGCTCGCGGCATCGACACCCCCCGCATCTGGACGGCCGAGCGGGACAAACAGATGTGGGAGGATTTGCAGGGGTGATGACGTGGATTTTAACTGAGTGTTAAGCAACTAAAAGGATGACAATGTCACGAACCTGCAGTGAGGATAGGCATGATCGATTGGACCGAATTCAAAGTCGCCATAGTCAAGGCTACGGTCGTTTTGTTGCCCTCCTACACCGCTGCTTATCTTACCGGGCAGATGGTTTGGGTCGTTCCCACGTTAGCCGCATCCGGTTTTCTGGCGGCATCTATTCAGAAGATCGATACAGCCGAAACGCGCGTGGAGCAGGAAGCGGATTTCGAGACAGATGTTCAGACAAATGTTTACAAGGAAGCAGAAGTTGCTGGTTAGAAGATAGCCTTGCTGTTCCATTCGACACTAGAAATCCGGTAGCGCCGGCCCGAGGGTGGCGCAATCGCGCCGCCCTGGGGGGCGGGTCGGCGCGGCCCGGTGGCGCCCACCGGGCGAGTTTTCTATGCTGCAGTGGTGAACCGTAGTGAAAGCAAGGGTAATATCATGAAAATAAAAGCTATTCTGGCGATCTTGGCACTTCTCACGCTGACCGGTTGCGGGGTGCCATTTGTGCCGATCATCTGACGGGGGATCAGATGCCCTATGACTACAGACCCTTTCCCTACATCACGCCCCCCGGCCTGACGGGACCCGAACCGCGCCATCCGGTGGCGATCATCGGGGCGGGGCCGATTGGGTTGGCTTTGGCGATTGATCTGGCGACCAAGGGGGTTGGCAGCGTGGTGCTGGACGACAACAACGTCGTCTCGTTCGGGTCCCGCGCTATTTGCTGGGCCAAGCGGACGCTGGAAATTTTTGACCGCCTTGGCGTCGGTGAACGGATGTTGGCCAAGGGCGTGACCTGGCGGGTGGGGCGGTTGTTTCATGGGGCGGATGAGGTCTATGCCTTTGATCTGCTGCCTGAAGACGGCCACAAATACCCCGCCTTCATCAATCTGCAGCAATATTATGTCGAAGAATACCTGATCGACCGCGCGCGGGACTTCCCTGACCTGATCGATCTGCGCTTTAAGAACGCGGTCACAGACCATCAGGATCGCGGCGACCATGTGGCCTTGACCGTTGAGACGCCGGATGGATCGTACCAGCTTGAGGCGCAATATTGCGTTGCCTGCGACGGCGCCGGATCGCCCACGCGCAAACGGATGGGGCTGGGGTTTGACGGGCAGACATTCGACGAACATTTCCTGATCGCCGATGTCGAGATGGACGACAGCCCCTTTGGCACCGATACCCCCGAACGCTGGTTCTGGTTTGAGCCGCCTTTTCACAACGGCCAGTCCGCTCTGCTGCACCGTCAACCTGACAACATCTATCGCATCGACCTGCAATTGGGCCCCGACACCGACCCGAAGGCAGAGGCGACCGAGGAAAAGGTCATCCCCCGCATCCGCGCGATGGTGGGCGACCGGCCGTTTCGATTGGATTGGATGAGCGTCTATAAATTCCGCTGTGCCAAGCTGGATCAATTCGTCCACGGCCGCATGATCTTTGCCGGGGACAGCGCCCATGTGGTCAGCCCCTTTGGTGCGCGGGGCGGGAATGGTGGTATTCAGGATGTCGATAACTTGGGCTGGAAACTGGCGCGGGTGGTGCAGGGGCAGTCCGATGCCAGCCTGCTGGACAGCTACGATCAGGAACGGCGGCAGTGTTGCGATGAGAATATCCTGAATTCGTCGCGGGCCACGAACTTCATGACGCCAAAGTCGCCGATTGAGGCGCTGTTCCGGCAAGAGGTCCTGCGACTGGCCCACGACATGCCCTTTGCGCGGCGGCTGATCAACTCGGGCCGTTTGTCGATGCCGGGGTCCCTGGCCGGGTTGCCGTTGCAGACCGATGCGGACACGCCGGTGCGCCCCGGGGGCGCGATGCCAGACGCGCCCTTGGGCGATGCGTGGTTGATCGACGTTGTTCAGAGCCGGTTCTGCCTGTTGGGCTTTGGCGATGTGGTGCTGCCGGATGTCGATGGGCTGGCACGGATCGGCGTCGGGCAGGGGGCACAGAATTACCCGGTTTATCAGGACATCGATGGCTTCGCGACAGAGCGTTACGGGACCGGCATGGCCTATCTGTTCCGTCCCGATGGGCATGTTGCTGCAGCTTTTCGGGCGCCGGATGCAGACAGTGTGCGCGAAGCCCTTCGGCGGGCCTGCGGTGAACTGGAAAGGGAATACGCCAATGGATCATGACAATCTGGGGGCCGATGGCGATGCAGTCTACGCCGCGCTGATGGCCACGCATGAAGGGTTAAACGAGGCGGAAAGCCACGCCCTGAACGCGCGGCTGGTGCTGATGATGGCGAACCAGATCGGGGATGCAGACGTTTTGGAGAAGCTTTTCTTGGCCGCAAGGTCGTATAGAGAGTCGACCCCGCAGTAATTGAATTTAGGCGCCTCGCTCGCCGATATTGCCCGGTGGGCACCACCGGGCAGCGCCCGACCCGCCCCCATGGGCGGGCGCTTCACGCCCACCCTCGGGCCGAGCGCTGCCCTCAGTTCTAATCAAATACATTGCAGATTTCGAGGACGACAACCTAGCGCCACAAGCGGGCCTGGCTGGCGAAGATTCCTTGAAGTTTCGACAAAATACGGTTTGCGGGGCCGGGCAGGGGGACGGTGTTGTCGGCCAGCCGTTCGATGATCACCTCAATCGGGCAAGGTTGGTTGGTGACCGGGTCGTGATAGCGCGGGTAGTCGATCAGGGCGGCGTGGACGAATGCTGTCAGATCGGGCCGGGCGCGGCGTCGGGGTGGTGTGGGTGCCAGATCGGTCGTCAGACCCCAGCCCGCATAGAACGGCACGCCAAGACAGGTGACGGGAACGCGGTGCAACAGCGCCTCAAACCCCATCAGGGATGTCATGGTCCAGACTTCATCTGCGGCCTTTATCGCCTTGATGGGATTGATGTTTTCAAGAATGATGTCCGCGTATTCTTGCGCGGCAGAGGCATCCACCCCGCCGTCGCGCAAGCCAGCCAGAACATCCGGATGCGGCTTGTAAAGGATGGCGGCATCCGGGTTCAGTTCTCGGGTTTTTTGCAGAAGCTGCAGGTTTGTTTTGACCTCACCCGCGCCTGTCAGGATCGAGGCATCGTCTTCCACCTGACCCGGCACCAGAATGCGGCGCCCTGTGGGCAGTTCAGGCAGATCGCCGCCCTGGTTGTATTTGCTCAGCTGCAGCTGTGTTATGCTGGCGATCACCGCCTCGGCCCGATAGCGCGCCCAGCTTGGCAGGTCTTCGCGCCAGGCGACCAGCAGTTCCAGATCGCTTTCCTGCGTGGGATCATAGTAAATGCCCCGCTGATCGCAGATCAGCGACAGGGGTGGGGTCAGTTCGGCACCCAACCCGCGGGATCGCAGAAAGCCGTCTTCCAGCCGCGTCGCCTGTGGTCGATCAGCCTGCCATTTATTGGCCCAGACCATTTCGCGGCGGTCCTGTTTGTTGGGTTTGTCAAAGATCATCCGCCGCGTCTGGCCGAAAAAGCGTTGCAAATGCGGGCGCTTCCACAGGCGCATGTCATGGCCGACCCACCCAAAACGATCCTCGCGCCAGGCGCGGGATTGGGCCTGTAGCGTATTGATCGCCTCTTCCAGCGAACACAGGCGGTCGCGGTAAGGATCGTACCATTTGGGATAGAGTATCATCGCACCCGCAAAAAGCTGTGCGTGGGTCAGTTTGCGTTCGCGGCGGGCGACCGGGTTGCGGTCATCGGTCAGGCCCCAGCCCGCATAGAAGGGCTGGCCAAAAACCTTGGGCTTATGCCCGCCATAGATCGCCTCAAACCCCAATTGCGAACTGACGGTATAGACGCCGACGGCCCCTTCGAACAGGACCCAGGGCGAATGCGGCTGATCACATATTTTGATGCGGTCGGTCTCGGTTTGCGTGCTGAGATACCCCGAGCGATGCCCCGCAGTGGTTTCGGGGTGGGTTTTGATCAGAACCGGGCAGCCGGGGTTTTCTTCCTGCGCGATGACCAGCATTTCCTGAAACATCGCCTTGTCCGCGCCGCTGCAGGTGACGGATGCGTCGCCCTCGGTCTGGTCTATGACCAACACATAGCCGGGGTCGGGTGGGGGCAGGTCGGGGTCAAAAGCGCTGTATTTCGACAGATGCGCCTCTTTCATATGGCCGATGGCATCCTTGGCGCGGTTCATCAGGTCGGTGTCGTCCAGTGGATCTGTGGCCAGCAGCGTTTCCAGATCAGACGGTTGCGCGGGATCGAAATGCAGACCGCTGTGATCGATGGTCAGCCCCATGGGCGGTTCCCCATCGCGGCCGGGATGGACGGATCGCAGAAAGCTGTCTTCGACCCTTACGATCCCGGCGCCGGTCCAGTCCGATACAGCCTGACCCCGGGGCGCGGTGGGCGATTGGCCCCAGACGCCGATCAGGTCGTCGGGGCCGGGTTTGCCAAGCTGAATGTCATAGCCCGAAAGGTCCAGAATGCGGCGGATGCGCGACTGCGTCAGGAACCCGCCGCTGTAGACATAAAGACTGTGGCGCGTGGCGTCGTCGTCGGCCACTTAGTTTCCAATGTTGCTGATCGTGTTGACCTGGGCCAGTGATCCGGTCAGGGCCGAGAAGATCTTGTTCCACTGGGTAAACGGCGCTTCGGTCACATAAACAGTGTCGCCATCGCGGATCATGAAATCACGCGCATAAAACAGGCCGTTGGGTTCGGTCAGGTTCATCACATAGACCATGCGCTGCGTGGTCTGAATATCGCTGCGGCCGGTCAGGGTGCGGGCCACATCCACGCGTTCATCGCGCAGCACGAAAAGGCCGGTCGGGTCGGCGGAATTGCTTTGTAGGCCACCGACCTGCGCCAGGGCCTCAAGTGCTGTCAGTTCCTGTGTGTCAAAGGGCACAAGCGTCTGCGCCCCCGTCGAGCCAAGCGCGGTGTAACGGCGTGTATCAGCCTCGACCAGAATACGGTCGCCACTGCGCAGCGCGATGTCCAGTTCGGGATTTTCGAAGATATCGGTAAACCAGACACGTCCCCGCGTGCCGCCACGCACCAGGACGACCTGCGCGATCTCGGGTTCGCCCAGAATACCGCCTGCGCGGGCAATCATAGCCGACAGCTTGCGCGTCGGTCGTTCGATTGCATAGACACCCTGCGCGCCCACGGCCCCGGACAGCGTTACGGTCGCACCATCCCCGGCCACACGGCGCACTTGCACCTGGGGGTCAGGGGTCTGGTCGTTCAACTGACGCGTGATCAACTGGCGTAGCTGTTCGGGCGTTTTTCCAGACGCCTTGAGCACACCGGCATAGGGCACGAAGATATTGCCATTGCCGTCGACCTGCACTTCCTCAAGGATCGTGGCGTTCTGACCCTGACCGGCCAGCAGACCGTCATCGACGTTTTCCCAGATCGTCAGGCCCAGCACGTCGCCGGGGCTGATCAGATCGGACCCAACGATGCCTGCATTCTTGAATGAATTGGGAAAGCCGAACTGCGGAATGACATTGGCGTGCCGGGTGACGGTATCATCCACATCGACGATAATGGCGTTCACGCCACCGTCGCGATCTTCGCGCGTCAGTTCGGATTTGTTCGGGCCGGATCGGGGCAATCCGCAGGCCGCCACAGACAATGTCAACAAAAACACAAGGATAAGTTGCGCGCTGCGTCGCATGTCTGCTTTCACTGTCCTGTCCTGCCTTTACGCATTTGCTGCAGTTTTTCCTATAAGTATTCGGTATCTGACTCAATAGACAAGGATTAAAACCATTTGCCCACTCAGCGCGGTTTTTGCGGCAACATGCGCAAATATTCCCGCGGGGCGGGTCGGCCCAGTTTCAGCAGCGTGTATGGATCGTGGGGCGACAGCATCATGTCGACCACCTGACGCAGGACCTGCCTGCGGCCCGCGGCGGAATAGAAGCTGCCTGGGATTTGCGATGTTTCCAACAGATAGCGCCGGAACAGAGCATAGGCTTCGTTATCGGAACGTTGTGGGTGTACGAAGAATTCAGGAAGGGGCTGATCTGACACCAGTTCTGGCTTGTCATAGATTGCGCGGCCAAACAGCTTAAGCGGTATGCCGCGCCAAAGCACCTGTTGCCCGGCGGTTGAGTTAACGGTGATCGCGGTGCGAGCGTGATCCAAGAGCCGGGCCAGTTTGCCCCCGCGGATATAATGAACACGAGAGGTTATGCCGTGATCGCGGGCCATGGCGCGGATCATCTTTCGCAGGGGAACCCGCCCGTCTTCCAGTGGGTGGGCTTTGAACACCAGTCTGTGGTGTTTGGGGGCGCTTTCCGCAAAGCCGCGTGTTACGATTTCTAGAAATTCGGACATGGTGGAAAAAGGCGAATGTTCCTGAAAGCTGGCGTCATGTTCCAGTTGCAGCAGGACGACGTGATAAGGAAATCCGCCCATCTTGACGCGGGTCGTTTCGACAAACCGTTCTGCCGCGTGCAGCGGCAGCAGCAGAAATCGCAGCAGGTGCAGCCGAAATTCAGCCGCCACAGACAGGCTGCGATGGGGGCGATAGGCCTTGTAGCCCTGATTAAAGAACAGAATAAAGCCGTGGTACAAAGCCCCATAGAACATATGCCGCCGCAGACTGCCCCAAAGCCCTGGGGCCTCGGGGATGGCCATATCGCGTTGGGTCATCTGACCGCGCACATCCGTCAGGCTGGTCTGCATCAGGGCCGAATGCCCGTTCGATCCATCCCGTTCATAGCTGATCCAATAGGGGCGCAGATAGCCTTCCTCGAACACATGGACGGTCAGACCGCGTTCGCGGGCCTGTTCCGCCGCAATTGCATGGACTTGCCGCGTATCGCCATAGATGACAATATCGGTAACGCCCTTGTCGTTGATGATGCTGTTAAACCGGTTCGGCCACTGATCCAGACTGTTCTGAAACGGAATGTAATGCGCCCCGTCACGCCAGAAGGCGGCGTCGCCCGCGTTGAACCCCACGCGCCAGACTTCACACCCGGCTTGGCGCAGCATATTGCCCAGCTTGCTGAAAAACGGGCCATGGGGCCCCTGCAACAGCAGGAAAACACGCTTGGGTTTCATTTGGTCTGGCATCAGGACGGTCTGATTTCACTATCACTTGCAACTGGGTTGCTTATACCCAAGGGTCATCAATTGGCAAAAAGATTAAATAACAAATAATATCGTCACCCAGTGTCACATCTTGCCCCGCTGTGTTGCACAGGCTAGGTGGAACGAAAGAAGAAAGGGTCGCGCATGTTCACAGGGATTATCACGGATATAGGCGAGGTGCTGCAGGTCGAACAGCGCGGCGACATGCGCGCGCGGATTGGCACATCTTATGACACGGGCGACATTGATATCGGGGCCTCAATCGCTTGTGACGGGGTTTGTCTGACCGTAGTGGATCTGGGCGCAGGGTGGTTTGATGTGGATGTGTCGGCTGAGACACTATCGAAAAGCAACCTGAAGGGCTGGTCCAAGGGCACGCGGATCAATCTGGAACGCGCGCTGCGCGTCGGTGATGAACTGGGCGGTCATATCGTGTCGGGTCACGTCGATGGCGTCGCCGATGTGATCGGTATCAAGGACGAAGGCGACAGCACGCGCGTCATTCTGCGTGCGCCGGATGATCTGGCGAAGTTCATTGCACCCAAGGGGTCGGTTGCCTTGAACGGCACATCGCTGACGGTGAACGATGTAAATGGCGCTGATTTCGGTATCAACTTTATCCCGCACACCAAAACCGCGACCACCTGGGGTGGGGTCAAGATGGCCGATCATGTGAACCTGGAGATCGATACTCTGGCCCGTTATGTCGCGCGTCTGGCGGAGTATGAAGAATGAGCGGTCTAGGCCACAACAACGGCCCCACGATGGAAGGCGGCTATCGCTGGCGCAAGCACGTCTGGACCAAGGCGCGCGCCGATCTGCTGCCGAAACTGCCGATTGAGATCGTGCGGCTGCGCGTCAAGCGGGCTCAGGAACTGGGGCTGGAGTACAAAACCTACGCCAGTGTCCGCGCCAGCACAGGCCGTGACGTTGTGGGTTTTTTGTTTTCCACCAATGCCTTGCGTTTGGTGAAGGGCCGGGATCGTTTGCGGCCCGACCGGAACGCGAAACTTCAAGGCCTGCGCGCCTGTCAGCGGATCGCGGTGGTGCAGCCACCGTTGTCAGCCGCGGCGGTGATGGGCCTGAACCCGGTCATCGATCTGGCCACCGCCGCGCCGCGCGCCTTTGCGCCCTGGTCCGAGGTGCGCCGCGGCATGCAGGGTATTGCCCGCCAGGCGCAAACACCCGGTGACAGTCTGTTGGTGATCGGTGACACGGCGCTGGAACGGGAATGGTCCGAGGCCGGGCGCCTGGCCGGATATATTCCGGCAGATCAGTATTTTGGAGCAACACCATGAGCTTTGAAACCCCCGGACCGGTGGAACAAAACTGGAGCGATGCGATCAGCTCAATCGATGAAATCATCGAAGATGCGCGCAACGGGCGGATGTTCATTCTGGTCGATCATGAGGATCGTGAGAACGAGGGAGATCTTGTCATCCCCGCCCAGATGGCCACGCCCGAGGCTATCAATTTCATGGCCACCCATGGGCGTGGTCTGATCTGCCTGTCAATAACGGGTGAACGGGTTGATGCGCTTGGTCTGCCGCTGATGGCGTCTTACAATTCTTCGCGCCATGAAACGGCCTTTACCGTGTCGATCGAGGCGCGCGAAGGCGTCAGCACCGGTATTTCCGCCCATGATCGGGCGCGCACGGTGTCTGTGGCCATCGACAGCAGCAAAACCGCCGCCGATATCGCCACACCCGGCCATGTCTTCCCCCTGCGCGCCCGCGATGGCGGCGTGCTGGTCCGTGCAGGCCATACCGAGGCTGCCGTGGATATCAGTCGGCTGGCGGGGCTGAACCCCTCCGGCGTGATTTGTGAGATCATGAACGAAGACGGCAGCATGGCGCGTCTGCCCGATCTGATTGCCTTTGCGCAGCTGCACAATCTGAAAATCGGCACGATCAGCGACCTGATCGCCTATCGCCGCCGCCACGACAATCTGGTCCGCCAACGGACGTCTGAAACGATCACGTCAGAATTCGGCGGCGAATGGGAGCTGCGCGTTTACACCGACGAAACCCAGGGCGCCGAACATATCGCGCTGATCAAGGGCGATATCTCGGGCGATGATCCGGTTCTGGTTCGCATGCACGCGCTGGACCCGATGCTGGATATCGTCGGCACCGGGGGCAGGGGCCGTGCGGCGGAATTCAGCGATGCGATGAAACTGATCGCGGACGAAGGCCGCGGCGCGCTGGTTTTGCTGCGCGATCTGCATATGAAACTGAGCGCCGAGGGCGAGGTGTCGCCCCAGACCCTGCGGCAATATGGGCTTGGAGCGCAGATATTATCGTCACTCGGCATATCGAAAATGACCTTGCTGACAAATTCACCCACCCCAAAGGTTGTCGGGCTTGAGGCCTATGGCCTTGAAATCGTGGGCACCCGCAAAATATCGGAGATTGGCTGATGGCCGGACAGGAAACGCACTATACATTGCCGCGCCCCAGTTTTGACAAGCCGGTCAAGGCGCTGATCGTCGTGGCCCCTTATTATCGCGATATTGCGGATAATCTGATAAAAGGCGCTGTGGCCGAGCTTGAGGCCGCGGGCGCCACCCATGAGCTGATCGAAGTGCCCGGCGCGCTTGAGGTGCCGACGGCCATCGGCATGGCGGAACGACTTTCGAATTTCGACGGCTATGTCGCACTTGGCTGCGTGATCCGCGGGGAAACCACGCACTACGAAACCGTCTGCAACGACAGCAGCCGCGCGATCCAGTTGCTGGGGTTGCAGGGCCTGTGCATCGGCAATGGCATTCTGACGGTGGAAAATCGCGCCCAGGCCGAGGTGCGCGCGCACCCTGATGATCAGAACAAGGGGGGGGGCGCCGCGGCGGCGGCATTGCACCTGATTGCCATCAGCCGCAAATGGAGCGGTCAGACCAAGGGCGTGGGCTTCAAACCCACCACCGACACAATCCTGCTGGCCGGCGACGCAGATGGGTCCACAACCGCATGACCCTGTCGAACAACCAAAAACGCAAGATGAAGTCGGCGTCGCGCCTTTATGCCGTGCAGGCGCTCTTTCAGATGGAGGCATCGGGGCAGACAGTCGATGCCGTCATTCGTGAATTTCACGATCACCGCTTTGGCGCCCGCTATGAAGACGATGAGATGAACGAAGGCGACCCCGATATCTTCCGCCAACTGATGGAAGATGCGGTGAATAATCAGGCCCGCATCGACCAGATGACCGACCGCGCACTGGTGGCCAAATGGCCCATCGCCCGCATCGACCCGACCCTGCGCGCCCTGTTCCGCGCAGCAGGGGCCGAGTTGGGCCAATCTGACACCCCGCCCAAGGTCGTGATCAGCGAATTCGTCGACGTCGCCCGCGCGTTTTTCCCCGAAGGTAAAGAACCGAAATTCGTCAATGCTGTTCTGGATCACATGGCACGAGAGGCCAGACCAGAAGCTTTCTGAGTATCGTATGTGTCATGAGTATTTTTGGAACAATAAAGAGCATATAATCTTCTTCTTGGCAAAAATACTCAAATCCCGATCTATCCGATAACACATCGGTCAGGCATTTTGCACAACTTGCCAATCCAAGCAGTCCCGGCCAGCGCGCCGGGACCTCATAGCATAGCGATACAAATGACCGGCCCCGCGTACCAAAGGCTGGTCCTACCTTTCGTTATTGCATCGGAACGTTAAACAGCGTCCGGTGCATGATGCGGTAGACGTCAGTGCTGTCCATCAACGGTTCGACCAGATCGCTGTTCAGACCCGCGGTGCGGACCAGAATACCGCCCGCCATGTCGTTCGACCCGGCCCATGCAATGCCAAACGGGTGCTTCACCCCGTTGGCGTCAGGCGCCGTCATGAAAGCATCGCCAAAAGGCCCCTGCTGCCCGTGCAGGATACCACCACCCCGGGTTGTTGCATCGACCATTCCGGGGCCGTCCGTGGCCACCACCTGCAATCCGCTCGCATCTGAGTCAGCAGCCATTACCAGCATCGTATCCTGATTTTGACCTATGAAATCCAGAATAACACCCGTCGCCTGATCGGCCCGTGCCAAGGCCTCAAGCGTACCGGCGGCATTCATGTTGTTGGGGATGTTGTCTGTGCCTTCCTCTTCGATCACGGCGAAAAAGCCGTCTTCGTCGCGCGATACGATCTGAAGGGCGATGTCGGTCATCTCGGCGATGGTTGGTGCGGTTTCCAAATACGTTGGAAGACCGTCGATAGTGTTCCGGATCCATTCCTGATCATTGAATGTGTGATTATGGGCAAAAACACCCAGCACCATGTCTGTATTATCGACATCCAAAGCCATCAGTTCATCACGGGTGTAAACAACAGTGTATCCCAGTTCTTCTGCGCGTTCGATCAGGTTTACGCCATCCTGTCGTTCGCCCGCCCCGTGACGACCCTGGGTGCCCTCAGGCAACAGGAATCGTTCGCCGCCCGCCATGATCACCTGTGCGCCCGATGTGATGACCTGTTCCGCGATATCCTGAGTGTTCCGACGGCTTTCCGAGGATGCCACGAAAACAGCAGTGCCCGGTTCGGCGATATGACCTGTTTGCACCAGCGCCACGGCCTTGCCTGCCTGCAGGGCCTCTTGGCCGATGGACATGCGCTGCCCGGAGGCGGCGGTGATCTCTTCCGTGCCATTCATGCCAAAGCTGTCAGCCTGCACCTTGACGCCATAGGCATGGACCGTTGCGCCGCCATGGCTTGTCCCCGTCACCTGGTCGGCCATGTGGCCGGTGTAGACACCGATGCCAGGCAACCGATCCCAGTTCAGCTGACCATCGGGGCCTGCAATATGCATCCGCGCAGCCGTCCAATGGTTCAAACCCGTTCCGTCCGGGTGAAAAAAGATCACATTGCCGGTGTCCTGTGCGGCCACGGTCGATGCCCCCAGGGCCAAGCCAAAACAGGCGGCATAGGTTATGATTTTCATCAGAGTGCTCCAGTTCGTTTGTTAGCGATTGATCAGGCTGGCACAAATGCTGCCCATGGATGCTACATAGAGGCCTATGTAACAGTCAGGGCACAGGAATATGAAAGTGTTGTAAAGCCACAGGTTGAATGCAATTGATTTGCATTCCGGCGGAAACGAGATAGTTTATAGACTGAGTGTGAATGATCTGAGGTTACCGATGCCCAAACTGGTTCAGCTTTATATTCGTCAGTCTTTGATTGGATTTGTCATTGCGGGCTGCTTTGTCGGGTTGCTGTTTTACTTCAACGTTGCAAACCTGTGGCATTTGGTGACGCACACATCAGAAGGTTGGCTGGCGGCATTTTTGCTGTTCATGTTCAACGGTATTGTATTTTCCGGCGTTCAATTCGGCATTGCCATTATGCGGATGGAAGAAAAAGACGACACGCCATCAAATGGCCGTCCTGCGGCAATGCTGCAGCCGGTTCCGATCAAGGTTGAAAATATGTCTGATCAGCGGCGGGCCCGCACGCAACCGTGGGGTTCGTAATTCCCGAGGACCTGTATATACAGGTGGGCGCCAGGTAACTGGACCACGATCCAATCAGAGCCAGCTCCCTCGGAATTGCTTAAGGCCACCGGAATTTGACCCATATACGAGAAGGGCAGTACCCGCCAGATGTTTAGATAAGGTGGCGGGGGTGATCCGACAAGTCTTATCAATCGGTTAAACGCATCTGTTTAATCAAATTGTAAACAAGCTTACGAAAATACAACGCAACTTTCGCGGTACCTTCACGAAGTTTTAAACAGTGTCAGTGCATCTTGTCTTCGTAAACGCAAGGTAAAGTAAACGGTAATTGATGTAGGAGAAGGTCCAATGCACGCACTTATTCTGGACTCTCGTTTTTCGACAGTTGGTAAAATCGGCGCTGCTGTTAAGGCGCGCGGTATCACGACCAAACAGAAACTCACGGTTGAGGGCGCATTAGGCTTTCTCAGAACAGCCCCGGTTGATCTGCTGATCATTCGCGAATGCATCGGTGATGCGCACAGCCTGTCCGTTGCGCTGGCGGCTGAATACTATAACCCTAATGTCGCAACAGTTATTCTTAGTGACCGCAAGGGCGACGATGCCGATGAGCTTTTTGATCTTTTGCCATCACTGTATAGCCTGATGGGCAACGCATCGACACCGGAAAGCATTGCCGCCATTGCAGATGCGGCGTGCGAAATGAACCGTGATACGCCACTGATCCTGGGCAAACAGTTTCGCGTTTATGAAGATGAGGTGGCGATGCCGAAGGTTGCCAGGGTTTCACCTTTCTTCTCATCCGCACGTGTCGCGCAGCCTCTGCAGGTTGGTCTGTCGGCCTGACGCGCAGGGCGCCTCTTCTCCTAAATCATCGCTCTGGCCCCGGTAATATCCGGGGCTTTTTTATTTAAGTACACTTGTCATTGTTCATGTTTTGTTCATAATCAAGATATGATGATCGAGCTTCAACCAGGGCAACTTTTGGCGCGCGGGGTGTCGCGGCACCTTTTGTCATTGGATTTCATGTCGGTTCATGAATTTGTTCCAACTGCGGGACTGCGTGTGGATGTCATTGCTTTGGGGCCAAAAGGTGAGATTTGGGTCATTGAATGCAAATCCAGCCGGGTCGATTTTCAATCCGATCAAAAGTGGCAGGGGTATCTTGAATGGTGCGATCGATATTTCTGGGCTGTGGATTCGTCGTTTCCGACGGAATTGCTGCCGGATGATGGCGGTTTGATCATCGCCGATGCCTATGACGCTGAAATCCTGCGCATGTCCGATGAACAGAAACTGACCCCGGCGCGGCGCAAAATGCTGACCCGAAAGTTCGCCCGCCATGCTGCCCTGCGCCAACACATGGCGCGGGATCCTGACATCATGCTTTCTTCGGCGGTTTGATCGCACGTGCAGCTTTGGCTGCAGCAATGATTTCTTCGGCAATCTCTTCAGCTTCATCCGCATCGAAATCCATCGGAATTTCGGCACCATCGGCTTCGACATAAATGCGCACCATGCCCACATCTGTCGGACCGATCTGCAGATTGGCTTCGACGTCCTTTTCGCTGTTGATGCCCATCATCATTCTCCTGCTGACGGGGTCGTTTAGCCCATGGTGCAAGGCAGTTGCAACCAAATCGACTAACGGTGGTGACCTGCACCGGAAAAGCGGACGTATTTCCCTTGCAATTGATGATATGCGACGGTATCTGAACGATCGTTGCCGTCTTAGCTCAGTTGGTTAGAGCGCTGGTTTGTGGCACCAGAGGTCGGTGGTTCGAACCCACCAGACGGTACCATTTCAATTTTGCTTGTATGGCATTGGTGAAATTCCTGTTGCATGATGACAAGTGCTTGTCTAATCCATCCCTGTCGCGGTCCCGTAGCTCAACTGGATAGAGCAACTGACTTCTAATCAGTAGGTTGAGGGTTCGAGTCCTTCCGGGATCGCCATTTTTATAATATTTTACATATATTAAAGGATATTACTCTTTTGGGCTTACTGGTGCGCCATTCCAGTGAAGAAGTACTGAGGCAAGTTTAACATGCATCATTCTTTGCAACAATGCTGTCGTTCTAACGAATTCATGTATTGGCTCGATAGAATATTTAGAAGTAAATACGGTTCATAACTGCTGTTGAATGGAAATGGTCGCTACTACGAAGCGGCCCGCCATCCGGGCATTGCTGCAATTGCGCAATCACCGACCTTGATTTTGTATCTCAACAGATTTACGCGCGATGAAGTCTCAAAATCGCTAGTTCTGCCGTGCGCCGGGGTGGCTGAGCATGAAGAAATTCAGGAATAGCCCTGACTTCGACTATGTATCGTCCAGTCGATAAGGCGGAAGGTCTTGTACCGCGTTTTTCAGTGCCTCGCCCCATCCAAGGGACAGCGCTTCGAAATAGCTGTCGCCCTGGTCGATCCGTCTTTGGGTGCCCAGTCTGAGGCTGTCATTTTTGTAGACATGCAGGTCCAGCGGCAGGCCCACGGATAGGTTGGCCTTTAACGTCGAGTCGAAACTGAGCATCGTGATCTTTATCGCGTCTTCGAACGTCATATCAGTGGAAAAGGCGCGGACGATGATCGGCTTTCCATACTTGGTTTCGCCAATCTGAAAGAAGGGTGTTTCTTCGCTGGCCTCGACGAAATTTCCTTCGGGGTAAATCATGAAAAGCCGCGACTCGCCGCCCTTGACCTGCCCACCAAGGATAAGGGTGGCCGAGAATGCGGACTCGGCATTTGGTCCGGCATCGCCGGTCTGGTCGCGGATCACTTCCTGCAGGGTTTCACCCACAAGTTTTGCCACCTGATACATCGAAGGCACCTGAAGGATTGAGGGCGACCCCCGTTCTTCGGCCGGAAGCGCGCGTTCGTTCAGCAGACTGACGACGGCCTGTGTGGTCGCAAGGTTTCCCGCCGTCATGAGGGTGATGCAGCGTTCGCCGGTGGCTTCCCAGTGAAACATCTTTCGAAACACGCTGATGTTGTCGACGCCCGCGTTCGTGCGTGTGTCAGACATGAACACCAGTCCATGCTTCAGTTTTAGGCCAACGCAATAGGTCATAGTCGCTCCTTATTCGGACCAACTACTGCTGTGCGACGGTCACGTCCACAGTTAATGCTTCTGACCCTGCGCCAAACCTGAGACCCGAAATCGGAGCGGCTTCACCATAGTCCAGACCCGTGGCCACACGCACATAGCGATCATCCGGTGACATGGCATTCGAGATATCGAACCCGACCCAACCGATCCCATCTATATGCGCCTCGGCCCAGGCATGCGTTGCGTCCTGCTCGGTACGGTCATCCATCATCAGATACCCCGATACATATCGTGCAGGAAAATCCATCGCCCGTGCGGCCGCAATGAAGATATGGGCGTGGTCCTGACACACGCCGGACCCGCGTTCAATGGCTGTGTCTGCGCTTGTCGCTGTATCCGTTTGTCCGATTTCGTAGCGCACTGCATCAATGATGCGGGCAGAAAGCGCATGCAAAAGGGCGATGTCGTTATCATGCGCCTCGCGCAGACCTTTGGTCAGACGGCGCACATTGGGCGTCGCCCGGGTCAGTTCCGTGGACCTTTGAAAAAGCCAAAGCGGGATGCATCCGCGCTGTTTGCCCACCACACCGTGTTCGTCTGTCGTTTCGACAAGTCCGCGACATTGAATGGTGATCTCGGTCGCCGACGGATCAAAGGAAATCAGGGTCACGTCATTGGCATGATGGTCAGTGAATTCGGTTTCGATGCGACCCCCTTCGATCTCGATCGTCCAGTTTCTGATGGCCTGGCTTGATCGACTTTTGGGCGTTTTGCGCAGTTGCTGCAGCCCATAATGCACGGGGTGTTCAAACCGGTATTTGCTGGTGTGGCCGATGTTCAGCAGCATGGGCGCTCACTCCGTAAATTTAAAGTCTGTTTCAATTTCTGCCCCCAACCTGCCGGTTTCGGCCAAAAACTCGGTCAGGAATTCATGCAGACCCTCTTCGAATACCTCTTCGACGGTTTGTCGTGTCAGCCGTCTGTCCAACCGTTCGATGGTGTCATGACAGGCGTGCCAATCGCTGTATTCGGCATGAAGCATCCTAAGATTGCTCAGTATTTTTGTCACCGAATAGCGCAGACTGCGCGGCATGCGTGGGTCGAAGATCAGAAAATCTGCGATACCCATCGGTGTCGCCTTGCCATGGTTCAGCCTGTTATAGGCGCGCACCCCGGACACCGACCGCAGGATCGTTTCCCATTGCACGTTGTCCAAAGACGACCCGACCTGCATTACCGAAGGCAGCAGCACGTAATACTTCACATCCAGGATCCGGGCGGTGTTGTCCGCGCGTTCCAGAAACGTGCCCAGGCGGCAAAAGTCGAACATATCATTCCGCAACATTGACCCATGCAAGGTGCCGCGGACAAGGGCAGAGTGCTGCCGAATTTGTGCCAGGACATCCGGCAAATCCCGTTCGGGAACAGGACGGGCCAGTCGGTCTTTCAGGGACACATAGGCGTCATTGACGGCTTCCCAGACTTCCCGCGTGATGGCCGTGCGCACGATACGTGCGTTCTGACGGGCTTGGGAAAAGGACGACATGACAGAGGATGGGTTACCCGGATCACGCAGCAGGAAATTGATGACACGTGATTGCTCGACTGCACCATGGTTCGCAGTATAGGCTTGGTCCGCAGCTGCCGTTTTCAGCACGCTGGCCCATTCTTCGCTTCCCGGACGCGTCAGTGCGATCCGAAAACCCGTTTCAATCAATCGTGCCGTGTTTTCGCTACGCTCCAGAGAGCGAAACATCCAGAACAGGCCACCGGCGGTCTTGCCCAGCATCAGTCGTCCTCCAGGACCCAGGTGTCTTTTGTGCCGCCACCCTGGCTTGAATTGACGACAAGGCTGCCCTTTTTCAAAGCAACACGGGTCAGACCCCCTGGGATCAGCTGCACGCCGTTCGGACTGAAAAGGGCAAAGGGGCGCAGATCAACGTGGCGCGGCGCCAGGCCGGCCTTGGTCAGAATAGGCACGGTCGACAATGCCAGCGTTGGCTGCGCAATATAACCGCCCGGTTTGGCCTGCAGCTTGGCGCGGAACTGCTCGAGTTCTTTCCTGGACGCCGCAGGGCCGACAAGCATACCGTAACCGCCTGAACCATGAACCTCTTTCACCACCAGTTCGGCCAGGTGATCCAACACATAGGCCAAAGACTCTGGCTCAGAACAGCGCCACGTCGGCACGTTCTTCAAGATAGCATTTTCGCCCGTGTAGAACTCAACGATATCAGGCATATAGCTGTAAATCGCCTTGTCGTCCGAAATGCCGGTGCCGGGCGCATTTGCGATTGTGATCCGCCCGGCGCGATAGACGTCGAAAATGCCTGGCACGCCCAAAAGACTTCCAGGATTGAAATTCAGCGGATCAAGGAAATCGTCGTCCACACGGCGGTAAATGACATCGATGGGCTTGTATCCACGGGTGGTGCGCATGGCGATCCGGCCATCGCGGACCCTAAGGTCGCTGCCTTCGACCAGTTCGACGCCCATGTTATCTGCCAGAAACGCATGTTCAAAATAGGCCGAGTTGTGGATGCCGGGGGTCAGGATCGCCACTGTCGGCTCTGGGCTGGGATCGGGCGGCATACAGGCAGCAAGCGAGGCATGTAAGGCGGTCGGATAGCCGGCAACGGGCCGTACCTTGATACTGCTGAAAAGCTCGGGAAACATCTGCAGCATCGTTTCGCGGTTTTCCAGCATGTAAGAGACACCGGACGGCGTGCGGGCGTTATCCTCAAGCACGAAAAATTCACTTTCGCCCGTTCTGACCAGATCAGTTCCGACAATGTGGGTATAGATGCCACCGGGCGGCTCGACCCCCATCATCATGGGCAGGAAAGCCTCGTTCCGGGCGATCAATTCTTTGGGCACACGGCCTGCGCGCAAAATCTCTTGCCGATGATAGATATCGTATAAAAACGCGTTGATCGCACGAACACGCTGATCAATGCCCTTCGCCAGCAACGCCCATTCCTTACTGGATATGATGCGCGGCACGATGTCAAAGGGGATCAGCCGTTCCTCGGCATCGGCCTGACCGTAGACGTTGAATGTGATGCCGGTGCGCCTGAAAAAGGCCTCGGCTTCTTTGGCTTCCTTTATCAGTCCTTTGGGGTCTTCGCTCTGAAACCAGCTTGCATATGCGTCATAAGGCGCGCGCGTCACATCATTTATGCCGCGCATTTCATCGAAAAACTTCTGTCCGCTTGTCATACCTACACTCCCAAAGCTCAGCCTAGACCCTGGCGCGGGCCAGATACAATAAGCAGTCCATCGCGTTGATCATTGGTAATTTATACAATTAGAAAATGCCTATTTTTTAGGCAAATAAGTGCTGTGCGTATTTGCGAAACTGTGCGCATGTCATGAATCATAAACAGAAAAACCGAAATTCATCAGATTTGGTTGCGCCGCATGTCAGACAAATCCCAAGACAGTTATGGATTTTGCTGTTGAAGTAGAGTCAGGCAGCTGCCTCAAAACAATAGAAGCACCGATGTGTTGTCATCTTGGGTTTTCGGAATCTTCAAGCGTCAAATATCTCAAATCTCTAGGCCGACATAATTCGAACGCCATTTATAAAAGATTACATCGCTGTTCTGCGCTTACGGCATAGTTCTTCGGGTCAATGGCAGTCTGATACTGCTTCAAAATTACAGTGATCTGTTCTTCGCCAAAACGGGTTTCCGTCATATCCCGGTTCAAACAACATGCTTACCTCAAATTGGAAACATCCAAGAAGGGCAGGCCAAAATCTGTTGTATGCTTGCCCAGCAGGCCAATCCGATACCGGGCGTAAATCACGATAAAAACTAAAAATAGCGGCCTATGATGCCTTCCCGAATTTCGTCTTGACTTTCTGTCTGAGCAATCAGATATTTCTGTCATGACAGAAATAAATGACATATCTGAATCGCGTGTACGGGAACAGTTTGTTCTGTACTGGGGAAACATGGGCAGCCAGTGGGGGGTCAACCGGTCGGTTGCGCAGATCCATGCGTTGCTTTTCCTGTCGCTACAGCCAATGAATGCCGAACAGATTTCGGAACAGCTTGGGATCGCGCGATCAAATGTCTCGAATTCGCTTAAGGAACTTGTCAGCTGGAAACTGATTCAACGTGTTCCGGTGGCAGGTGACCGGCGCGAACATTTCGCAGCCGAGACGGACGTCTGGGAAATCGCCATGCGGATTGCTCAGGGCCGCAAGGAACGTGAAATTGACCCCGCACGTATCGCCATCGCCGACTGTGTCGCGCAGGCCGAGGTGGAAGAAGGCATTAACCCGGTCGTTCTGGAACGGCTGCGAGCGATGCAAGAGTTTCTTGAGACCACAGATAAATGGTATTCGCAAATGCTGGGTGTCCCCAAGAAACAACTGAATATGCTTATGAAAATGGGCGATAAGGTTTTTTCAGTTCTTCGGTTGACCAATCGAAAATCAGGGGAGTAAGTTTTTTTGCCCAATAATTTCTGTATAAACAGAAATAACTGATATTACCGAATGAGGTGACAGATGAAACATTTTATAACAGAGATGCAGCCCGCAATAGACCACCGATTTCGCGATCTGTTGGGTGATCAAGCATGGTTTCTTTTGCCGCCGGCCATCCGCCGCAGGTTCGGCAAGCGCCTGAAGGGCGGCAGCAGCGTGACCTATCAGGGGCAGGTCGTGACCATGCGGATGACAGCTGCGGGCTGGTGTTTCGCTCAGCTTGTTCGGCTGATTGGCAGCCCTTTGCCCTATGACCGCAGCAGCGCAGGGCAGGCTGCCGTCGTTGTGGTGACCGAAGATCAGCAAAGTGACGGTCAGTTCTGGGTACGGCAGTACGGCCGGGCGCAAGGCTTTCCCCAGGTCGTTCACAGCTCAAAACGATTTGATGGGCCAACAGGGCTTGAGGAATACATCGGTTATGGCGTCGGCATGGCGCTTCTTGTTGAGGCGACCGATGACGCGCTTTACTTCAAAAGTGCTGGCTATTTCATACAGCTGCGCGGGCGTAAGTTCCGTCTGCCCAAATGGCTGACCCCCGGTGCGCTGGTGATCGGCCATCACGACATGGGCGACAGTAACTTTCTGTTTTCCCTGCATCTTTCTCATCCATTTTTTGGCGAAATGATTGCGCAAGACTGCGTGTTTCAGGACGCAAAGGAGTAAACCATGAACGATCCCATCCTCTGGAGCCTTATTGCGATTCAGGTCGCCATGGGCGCCTTTGACACTTTGGTTCATCACGAAGGCACCGAACGTCTGGCCTGGCGACCGTCTCAGCGCCGCGAACTGCAATTGCATGGTGTGCGCAATTTCTTTTACGCGGTGATCTTTCTGACCTTTGCATGGATCGAACCGCACGGGGTCTGGACAATGATCCTGGCCGGTATCCTGATTGTCGAGGTTCTGATCACGCTTTGGGATTTCGTGGAAGAGGATCTGACCCGCAAACTTCCAGGGACCGAGCGGATCAATCACACTCTGCTGGCCCTGAATTATGGTGCGATACTGGCCCTGGCCGCGCCCATCCTGTGGACATGGTCACAGATGCCCACAGCCCTTCTTCCCGCGAACTATGGCTGGTGGAGCGTTTTTGCGACGTTATCCGCATTGGGTGTTGGTATCTTCAGCCTGCGCGATCTGCTGGCTGCCCAAAGAAGCGAACGACTGGATCGTGGCGATCCGGCCAGACTGGTGGATGCGCTGCCGCCGCGGCAAAAGCTGCTGATCACCGGTGGCACTGGCTTTATCGGTAATCGTCTGGTCAAGGCGCTTGTGGCCGCAGGTCATGATGTGACGGTGCTGACCCGGTTCTTGCGGAACGCCGATAGCCTGGCGCATCCGGTGCGGGTGATCACGACGCTTGACGCGATCCATGCGCAGGACCGTTTCGATGCCATCATCAACCTGGCTGGTGATCCGGTGGCCAACGGTCTTTGGACGCAGAAAAAGCGCGCCCGTATCATAGCATCCCGCGTTCAGATGACCCGCGCATTGGATGCCCTGATTGACCGATTGAACGTCAAGCCGCGCGTTGTGATATCAGGCTCGGCTGTTGGGTATTACGGTCTGCAGGGTGATCAGATCCTGGCCGAGGATGCCGACCCGAAGCCGGCGTTTGTGCACGATGTCTGCAAGGCCTGGGAAGAAAGCGCTGCGCCAATCGCACGGCACGGTGTTCGGTTGGTGGTCCTGCGCATCGGTCTGGTGCTGGGTGTGGAAGGCGGGATGTTGGCCCGGTTGCTGACACCTTTTGAGTTCGGCGGCGGGGGCGTCATGGGATCAGGCCAGCAATGGATGCCATGGATCGCCTATGACGATATGATCCGCGTGATCGCCTTTGCAATTGCGGATGATACGCTGGAAGGGCCGGTCAATGCCACGGCACCAAACCCCGTTCGCAATGTCGATTTCACGGGGGCCTTGGCCAAGGCGCTGCATCGTCCCGCCTGGTTGCGCATACCGGCTTGGGCTATTGGTCTGTTGGGCGATATGGGGCGTGAAACGATGCTGGGCGGGCAGCGGGTTGTTCCCGCGAAACTGACGCAGCACGGGTTTGTTTTCGACCATGAGGAAATCGCACCGATGCTGGCCCGGATCACAGGGTCACGTACGGCGGGCGCTGATTTACGTCATCAAGCTTCGGTTAGGGTGTCGGACGCATAAAGCGAATGATCATCGTGCGGTCAGGTTTGACCGTCATAGGTCCAGCGGTACTTCGGTGGCGTTGGGCCTTTGTTGCGCCCGCCCTGTTCGGTCTGTTCCCACGCGTGGGCCAGGATGCCAACGGAACGGGACAGCACAAACAAACCTCGGGCCAGCGGGGCAGGGAAGCCAAGCTCGGCGTGAATGACCGCCGTTGCACCATCGATGTTCATCGGAACCGGTTTTGAGGCAGTTTTGGCCAGATGCTGTTCGACAGCCAACGCGATCTGACGAAAGCGGCCGGTGACGACGCCTTTGTCCGCGGCGGCCTTGACCAAAGTCATCAGGGCCGGTGCGCGGGGGTCGACCGGGTGGAAGCGGTGACCAAAACCCGGCACATAGCGACCATGGTCGCGACGCCACTGATCAACTTGCTCGGGCGCGGCATCTGGCCCACCGGCCGCGTCGATCTGATGATAAAGCTCAACAGCCTGTTCGCCCGCACCGCCATGCACATCGTCCAGCATATTGACGGCACTGGCCATCGCACCGTTCAGGGCCACCCCGCAGGTCACAGCCATGCGCGCAGTCGCGATCGAGGGCGCCTGCGGCCCGTGATCAACGGCCGCGACCAATGTCGCCTCAAGAAGTTTCGCGGCGCGGGGGTCGGGTCGTTCGCCGCGCAACATCAGCCAGATCATCTCGGCAAAGCTAATCTGACCGATCAGATCTTCGACAGGTTGGCCGCGCAGCGCGATGCGCCCGGGCTCCATATCGATGATCGCAGTGCGCCACCAGTCAGACACATCATTCGTCATACAGCGCCCCCTTGCCGCAAGGCCGCAATTTCGGCGGCATCATAACCTGCGGCAGCCAGTATATCGTTAGTATCGCCACCAAGTGCGGGGGGCGGTCGGTCGACAGTGGGCGCGGCCCCGTCGATCTTGACGGCCGTTCGCACCGTTTGCACAGGCCGATCCACGCCCGGCACCCCGTCAAACTGGCCGATCAGACCCCGGTCAGCGACCTGCGGATGGGCCAGCGCCTGGGGCACGTCCATCACCAGACCGGCGGGCACGCCGATGGCGTTCAACTCGCGGACCCATTGGGCGGCGGGGCGGGTTTGCAAAACCGTCTCAAGATCAGCCCGCAAGGCATGTCGATTGGCTTTGCGGTTTTCCCGGTTGCTATAGTCGGCCCGCTCCAGCAGGTCCGCGCGGCCCAGGTGATGGGCCAAAGCCTCCCACTGTGTATCGCGGTTGGCCGCAATGTTCAGCAGACCGTCAGCGGCGCGAAACGTACCCGATGGGGCCGAGGTCATGTTTTCATTGCCCACACGTGTCGGCCTGACGCCAGCCACCAGCCAGTTCGAAACGGCCCAGCCCATCGTGGCCAGCACAGCCTCCATCATCGACACATCGATCAGACAGCCCCGCGGTTTTGCGTTTAAAGCCGACGTAATCGCCATGGCCGCAGTCAGCCCGCCAATCGTATCGGCCACAGGATAGCCGACCCGCAAGGGGTCACCCTCGGGCGTTCCGGTCAGCGCCATGACACCCGCCACACCCTGCACGATCTGGTCATAGGCAGGCCGGTCGCGCCACGGGCCATCCTGACCAAAGCCCGATATCGCGGCGTAGATCAGCGATGGATTGTCAGCGCGCAGCACATCCGGCCCAACGCCCAGGCGGTCCATCACGCCGGGGCGGAAATTTTCGACCAGAACATCCGCGTCGCGCACAAGACGGCGCAACACAGCCTTGCCGTCATCATGTTTCAGATTCACGGTGATCGACCGTTTCCCTGCGTTCTGCGCCAGGAATGACGCCCCCATATTGGCTGCATTCAGGGCCGGGTCCGCCCCAAGCTGCCGGGCCAGATCACCGCGCCCGGGCGCCTCGACCTTGATGACATCGGCCCCCAGATGCGCAAGCTGATGACAACAAAACGGCCCCGCCAGTACGTTTGTCAGGTCAAGGACACGTATACCAGACAGAGGTTTTATGGCATTGGTCAATCGCCGCTGGCCCCTGTGCGTTTATAGGCAGCATCCTTGATCCGCCGGATCTGTCCCGTCAGGGCGGGCAGCACCAGACACAGGGCTGCGATGCCAAGGATCGTCACCGTCAGCGGGCGTTCCCACAGGAAGGACCACGACCCGTCGTTGATCAGCAAGGCGCGGCGCAGGTTTTCCTCCATCATGCCGCCCAGGATGAAGCCCAGGATCATCGGGGCCATCGGAAAATCCAGCAGGCGCAAGACCACGGCGACCGTGGCAAAGATGACCATCAGCTGGATATCGAAGGTGTTGAAGCTGACGAAATAGACCCCGATCAGGCTGAAGAACAGAATAAGTGGCAGCAAAAAGCGTGACGGAATTGCCAGAATGCGCGCGATATAGGGGATCAGTGGCAGGTTCAGGATCAGCAGGATGATGTTGCCGATCCACATGCTGACAATGACAGACCAGAAGATTTCCGGCTGGTCTATATAAAGACGCGGTCCGGGCTGAATGCCATAGCCGATCAGCGCCCCCAGCATGATCGCTGTTGTGCCCGACCCCGGTATACCAAGTGTCAGAAGGGGCACAAAGGATCCGGTCGCCGCGGCATTGTTTGCGGTTTCCGGTGCCGCCAGTCCACGAACGGACCCCGTTCCGAATTCTGCACCTTTCTTTCCTGCCAGCCGTTGTTCGGTGCCATAGGCCAGAAAGCTGGCGATTGTGGCGCCTGCACCGGGCAGGACACCAATCAGGAAACCCAGGATCGAAGATCGCCCGATAACCGGGGCCATTTCTTTGACTTCGGCGCCCGAAACCTTCATCGATCCCAGTTTTTGCGCCGCCTCCTTTTCCTCTAACCGGGCCGCGTCGCCCTTGGGTTTCAGGATGGCCATCAGGGCCTCGCTTAGTGCAAAGGTCGCCATGACCAGCAGCAGAAAGCTGATGCCATCCACCAGGTCGATCATGCCAAGGGTAAAGCGCGCGACGCCTTGCGTTTGGTCGGTGCCAACGGTCGATAACATCAGCCCGACGACCGTCATCAACAGCGCCTTGATCATAGACCCCTTGCCCGCGAAAGCCGCCACCGCCACAAGGCCCAGCACCATCAGCGCGAAGTAATCGGTCGAATGAAAGGACAGTGACACGCGCGCCAGCGACGGGGCCGCGACCAGCAGCAAAAGGGCACCGACGACACCGCCGGAAAAACTGGAATAAGCCGCAATCGCCAGGGCCTTGCCCGCCATCCCCTTGCGCGCCATCGGGTAGCCATCGAAGGATGTGGCTACGGTCGACGCGACCCCCGGCGCGTTGATCAATATCGATGAGGTCGAGCCACCGAAGATCGCCCCATAATAAACCGCCGCCATCAGGATGATACCCGCCGATGGGTCCAGCGTTGCGGCAATCGGGATCATCAGCGCGATGGCCGACATCGGCCCCAAGCCCGGCAGCATACCGATAAAGGTGCCCATCAGGCATCCCATCATTACAAACAGCAGATTTTCGATGGTAAATGCGGTCGACAGACCGATCAGTATGCCTTCGATCAATTCCAGCCCTCCGGAAATGGTGCAATATAAACCTCAAGTCCCTGGGTCATCAGCAGCCAGAACAGGACAACCAGCGGAACCGAGACTGCCGCCAGAAGCCACAGACGCCGTTCCCCCAGCACTGCAAAGCCCACAGCCAGGAAAAGGGTCGTTGAAATAAGAAAGCCAAGCGGGCGAACGGACAGCCCGTAAATCGACATCCAGACCAGGAAAAAGGCGACGCGGCCCCAATCCAGCCCCCGCAGATCCGGCAGATTGCGGCTTGGCCGGATCACAAGGATCGCGGCCAAGCCGATCCCCAGAACAGCCAGGACCATCGGCATGGTGCGCGCTGTAAAGGCATCGCCGCGCTGAAACGGCAACAATCTGATATCACCGATCTTGAACGCATAGAATGCGCAAAAGGCCAGGATCAGTATCCCCCCAATTCGGTCTTTGGTTAACATATGGAAAATCCCCTTGGGGTGCAAAAAAGGGCGCCCATGTTTCGGGCGCCCGTCTCTTTACAAAAAGCCCAACTGGCGCATCAGATCGCCGATCTGCTGCTCCTGCGCCTCAAGGAATGTCACGAATTCATCACCTGGGTTAAAGATTTCGACCCATCCGTTACGCGCGCGGACGGCTTCCCATTCTTCGGTATCATACATCGCTGTCAGCGCATCACGATAGGCCTGTACACGTTCGTCCGAAATACCGGGGGCGGCAAAAAACCCGCGCCAGTTGACAAAACTGGTGCCCGGTGCGCCAGCCGCATCGCAGGTAGGAGCACCATCGGCTGCAGGCACCTCTTCCATTGCCGTCAGGCACAGGATGCGCACCTCGCCCTGACGGGCCAGTTCGATCGCCTCACTCAGTCCGGTGGACAGGGCCTGGATTTCGCCAGACAGAAGACCTGCCATCGCAGGGCCGCCCGTATCATAGGGGATATACCGGATGTTCGCCGGATCGGCGCCCGCATTCTGCATGATCATGGCCGCGACGATGTGGTCCATACCACCTTGCACTGACCCGCCACCGATGGTGACCGATCCGTTGTCGGCCTGATAGCGGTCAACAAGATCCTGGAAGGTGGCGATTTCGCTGTCTGTGTGCACCACAAGTGTCGCATAATCGCCAATTGTCCCGGCCACAGGGGTCAGGTCGCGGAAGCTTTGCGGGAAGACACCTTGTAGCGATCGGATCACGATGGGCGTCGAATTGACCAGCAGGACGTTTGGATCGTCTGTTTCGATCAGATGCGCAATCGCACGACCGCCGCCGCCGCCCGACATGTTTTCATAGGTTGCGCTGCCCACAAGGCCCGCGTCTGTCAAGGCCAGGCCGGTGCCGCGTGCAGTACCGTCCCAGCCACCGCCGGCGCCCCCTGGAATCAGAAAGTGAATCTTGTCGACCACCTGATGGTTTTCGGCCTGCGATACCTGACCCACCATTATGGTCATGGCCGCCAAGGCGCCCAGCATCCTGAACTTCATATTGTATCCTCCCGTTTGGTTGGCAACTGATGTGCCATCTTGTATTTCGCTTGGCGAAATTCTATTCTTGCAGATGAAACTTTGCGGATCATACCGGTCAAGGTCAACCCCCAAGTTTCGAGGATATGATGGCAGAACAGATCCAAAAGCAAGGTGTGGAAGCCGTTGATCGTGCATTGGCGCTGCTTGATTGCTTTGATGAAGGCGCCAGTGCCCTGGGTCTGGCCGATCTTGCCCGGCGCAGTGGTTTGAACAAATCGACCATCCTGCGCCTTTCCATATCGCTGATCCGGGCGGGCTATCTGAACCGTGACAACCGTGGTCAGTTCCGCCTGGGGCCCCGAACGTGGCAACTTGGCAGTCTTTATCGCGACACCTTCCGGCTACCAATGGAGCTGCGCGCCCAGTTGCGGACCCTCAGCCAGTCCACGGGGGAAACGGCATCTTTTTACGTGCGCGACGGTCAGCGCCGTATCTGCCTTCTGCGTGAAGAACCCATTCGCGCAATCCGTCATGCTTTGAAAGAAGGCGTCAGTCTGCCCCTGAAGGATGGCGCAAGCGCGCTGGTCCTGCGTGCGTTCAGCTCAGGTGATGACGCCGAACTGGGGGCGATCCGAACCCAAGGCTATGCCTTCAGCCGCGGCGCGCGCGACCCTGATGTCGGATCGCTGGCCGTGCCGGTTCTGCGGGGCCACAAGCTGGTTGGCGCTTTGACACTGTCTGGTCCGATCAACCGTTTTGACGATGCACGGGTCGCCCAGATATTGCCGGTGCTGCTTGAGTGTTCGGCCCGTATAGCAAAGAACTTAGTGTTGCCCGACCCCGAAATCGGCGCCGCTCTGCCGATCGCTTAGGCCCGGCGATGCATCGATAGGCAGACTTGTGCGCGGGGGGCGCGTCATGCCTGCACGTGCTTGCCCCGTACCCATGGCCCACCATACCGTAAAACCAGCAAGTATCTGAACTTATCAACCATCGCGTTTATTTCGCGTCGCACTCAGGGCTGCATGTCAGCCGCGACACAGCTTGGCAGGAGATACTCATGGCAACCTTCACCGTCACCACCCTGGCAGATGAACCCCTTGCGACAGATCAGCCCCTTGATCCGATCCGCGAGGCCGAAGATGGCGCCGGCCTGTCGCTGCGCGAAGCGATTGATCTGGCCAATGCACTGGATGGCGCGGATGAGATTGTGTTTCACCCCGATCTTGCAAATGGCCGCATGACCCTGTCGGGTGAGCCGTTGCGGATTACGGATGACGTCACGATTGACGGCGATGCCCTGGGCGATGGCGCAAGCCGCATCATCCTGGACGGCGATTACAGATCGCGCGTTCTTATCGTCGAGGACGGCACATCGGTTATTTCCGACGTTGATATCACAAGGGGCGGAAACGGTCCAAGGGACGAAAACCCCTTTGTTGGCAACGGTGCTGGTGTGTCCATTGATCAAGAGGCCGAGCTGACCCTTGATGATGCAAGAATATACCGCAACGGCGCAGGCACGTTTGACGGATCATTCGGTGGCGGGATTTTCAATGAGGGCACATTACGGCTGACGAATTCAGAAGTATTTGAAAACTCGGCTGGCGTCAGTCGTGCGCCCTCTAGTGGCGGTGGTATTGCCAATTTTGGCACGCTTATTGTCGAGGATACTTTGATCAGTGACAACAACGCGTCGGGGCGCATCACTGGCGGCGGCGGTGGCATACTGAACACCGGAACAGCCTCGCTGACAAATGTCGCCGTCGTTGGCAATTTCGGCGGCAACGGCGCCGGTATCAATAACTCGGGCACCATGGTCGTTAGCAATGCAACGATCGCCGACAACACCGGCAGTTTCTTTTTCGACCCCCCAAACGGCGTCTGGAATACCGGCGACCTGACCTTCATCCACTCGACCATCACCGCGAATGCCGGGGTCGAGATCGCAAATCGCGCCGAACTGACATTGGTCAACAGCATCGTGACAGAAACGCCCGGCTGGATCGTCAACCAGATCGGCCACAATATCATCGGCACCACCCTGTTTGACGGCGACACAGCAGTGGGGCAGGCCCGCGCAGAAGACATCTTTGCCAATGTCGGTCCCAATGGCCCCGTGCTGACCAATAACGGCGGGGCTTTACCAACGATCTTGCTGCGTGCCTCAGATCTTAACCCGGCGATTGATGTCGCCAACGCCACACTGGCTGTCGATGCAACCGGCGCACCCCTTGTGACCGACAGCCGCGGCGCAGGCTTCGGGCGGATATTTGATTTCCCCTCTGCCGGTGCCACCGATGATGGCCTGGTGGACCTGGGTGCCTTGGAACTGGACCTTGATCCGGTGGACACGCTGATATTCAACGAAACACCGCTGGCTGTGCTCAGCTACGGTGACCAGGACGGCGGCACATTCGAAATAGATCGCCGCGGCGATCAACTGATCCAAAGCGAAAACGCCTGGAACCACCTTTTGATCGATCACGAGATCACAGAAGATACGATCCTGACATTTCGTCTGGATACACAAGGCCAGGCCGAAATCTTTGGCATCGGCTTTGACAATGACGACACGCCGGACTCGGACACGTATTTCCAACTGGGCGGCACGCAGCAGGGCTTCGGTATTCAGGATTTCAACGCCGGTCCTGACGGCAACCCATCCGGCCAGTTCTACAGCATCCCGGTGGGCGAATACTTCACAGGGCAGTTCGACCGGCTTGTCTTTGTGACCGATCAGGATGACCCGAATGCAGATGCGCAGGCGACCAGCTTCTGGTCCAGTGTGTCGCTTTTCGAACCGGGGCCGCGCGTGCGCCTGAACGGCGATCTGGAAAACATCCGATCCTATAGCGCCGAACAGGATCGAGGCACCTTCGATATCTTCGACAACGGCGAGATGTTGTTGCAGGAAGCCAATTCCTGGCAGAAGATCGATATCGATTACGAGGTGACAGAAAAGACCGTTCTGACCTTTGAATTTACCACCTTCGGTGAGGGTGAATTGCACGCTATAGGCTTCGATAATGATGATATGCCCGATAGCGATACATATTTCACATTGCTCGGCACACAGGACGGGTTCGGCAACCGTGACTTCTTCGACAGCTCGGTTCTTAACGGGAACCAGCGCCGCTTTGAAATCCCCGTGGGCGAATATTTCACAGGTCAATTCGACAGCTTGGTCCTGGTCACCGATCTGGATGCGGGCGGCGTGGCAAACAGCCTCTGGTCCGAGCTGACCCTGTCCGAAATTGCTTAACCGAACATGGCCTTCTTCTTGGCCAAAATACTCTGGGGGTGAGAGCCGTCTCGGAAACGCTCTGGCAGAGCGTTTCAGGCTCGAACGGGCGAAGCCCAGGCAAGGGGCAAGCCCCTGATCTGATCAGCCCAAGCCGTCAAACAGTTTCTGCAATGCGTGATGGGTCGCGGCGTCGCGAACATTGGCGCGGCCCAGGGCGCCGAAGTCGACCGTTTCGGTGACCGTCTGCTGGCCCGCCCGCGCAAGGCCAAAGCAAACGCGCCCCTCGGGTTTGAACTCTGACCCGCCGGGGCCCGCAATGCCGGTGACCGACACCGCCAGCGTCGCGGTGGAATGGGCCAGGGCGCCCTCTGCCATCTCGCGCGCGACCTCTTCCGATACCGCACCGTGCTGATCCAGGGTCTGCGCCTGAACCCCCAGCATCGTTTGCTTCGCTGCATTCGAATAGGTCACAAAACCGCAGTCAAAGACATCGGATGATCCGGGAACCTCGGTTAGGGCGGCGGCGATCATACCGCCGGTGCAGCTTTCGGCGGTGGCGATCATCACGCCGGCCTCGCGCGCTTTCTGCAGGAGGTCGGTGGTTTTCATAGCCCCAAAACTCCATGCGCCAACCCGGCCGCGACCGCAACGATCACCGCAGCCATGGCCCCTGCAATGACATCGTCCAGCATCACGCCCAAGGGGCCGTGCTGGCGGTCGGCCCAGCCCACCGGGCCCGGCTTCCAGATATCGAACAACCTAAACAAAACGAACGCCGCGATCCAGCCGGGGTAGGGGAAGACCCACGGATCAACCCCCGCATGCCATAGGCTTGCTGATAAGGGCCAAAGCGCGATCCACTGGCCTGCGACCTCATCTATCACGATCTCGGACGGGTCATGATCGTCGGCCCCGCGCGTTTCCCGCATCGTGGCCCACCAGCCCGCCGCGAAGACCAGGACCGTGGCGATCAGCAACAGTGGAAAGCCCCCCGCGACATGCAGTCCATAGGCCACCGGGATCGCCGCCGCCGACCCCCATGTGCCCGGGGCCGGGCGCAGGTAACCCACATAGAAAAACGTGGCGATCAGGCGGCTCATGCCCGGATCAGGCTGGCGGTGGCCAGCGCCGCGATGCCTTCGCCCCGACCCGTGAACCCCAGACGTTCCGAGGTTGTGGCCTTGACGCTGACTCGATCTGCGTCGATCCGCAGGATCAGCGCCATTTTCGCCCTCATATCAGCGGCATAGGGGCCGATCTTGGGCTGTTCGCAGATCAATGTGCAGTCGACATTGGCAATCTGAAACCCATGATCCGCTGTCATCTGCACCGCGTGGGCCAGAAAGATATCGCTGGCCGCACCCTTCCACTGCGGATCCGAGGGCGGAAAATGCTGGCCGATATCCCCCTGCGCCAGCGCGCCATAGATGGCGTCGGTCACAGCATGCATCCCCACATCGGCGTCCGAATGCCCCTGCAAACCGCGGTCAAAGGGCACCTCGACACCGCACAGCGTTACAAAACTGCCCGGGCCAAAGCGGTGCACGTCAAATCCGTTGCCAAGGCGAATGTCCATCGGGGGCCTCAATATCCGGGCGGCGCGGGCGAAATCCTCGGGCCGGGTGATTTTCAGATTGTCTTCGCGCCCCGGCAGAATTGCAACGTCAATTCCTGCGGCGCGGGCCAGGGCCACATCATCCGCGGCACCATCGGGATGGGCGCGATGGGCGGCCAGGATCGCGTCATAGTGAAAGCCCTGCGGCGTCTGGGCGCGAAACAACCCGTCGCGATCCTGCAGTCCTGTCACCAATCCATCAGAGCCCCGCCAGAGCGCATCGGTCACAGCCAGCGCTGGCGCGGCCCCGGCATGGGTGTCCAGCGCTGCGATCACGTCCTGAAACAGCGCGACCCCGGCGCAGGGCCGCGCGACATCGTGGATCAGCACCCTGGTCACACCGCGGCCGGTCAGCGCCTGCAACCCCGCCAGAACCGAGGCACTGCGCGTGGCGCCCCCCGCGACTTTTTCCACGTCTTCAATCCGGTCCATATCATCGGGATGCAGCACCATCACAATGTGATCCACACCGGGTACCGCCCGCACCATATCCAGCGTCCAATCCGCCACGCTGCGCCCTGCAACCTGTTGCCATTGCTTTGCAATTTCACCACCTGCGCGTGTGCCGCGACCGGCTGCTACAATGACAATCGCCGTGCTCATTCCAATCACCCTTTTTGCGGGATTTGTTTAAGCGGTGATTGCCGCGGGGGCAATCGGCAAGAAAACGGGCACTAGAATGCCTAAATATTAAGCATCATGCGAATGAGTGGTGAAAATCACGGCGTCATCATTTGCGCTTTGCAGATAAGGGCGATAACTCAGCCGAAACGCTTAAGGATTAATCACTTGTCTATCCGGTTGGCAGATCGAGTTCTGGACCCACCTGTTTTTCTTGCGCCTTTGGCCGGGATCACCGATTTGCCGTTTCGCAAATTGGTGTCGTCGTTCGGCGCCGGTCTGGTCGTCAGTGAAATGGTCGCCAGTCAGGAAATGGTGCAGGCCAAGCCGGGTGTCCGCGAACGGGCTGAACTGGGCTATGGCATTGAAAACACATCCGTTCAGCTGGCCGGGCGTGAAGCGCACTGGATGGCCGAGGCCGCGCGGATGGTCGAAGCCAACGGTGCCTGCGTGATCGACATCAACATGGGGTGCCCCGCGAAAAAGGTGGTGAACGGCTATTCCGGCTCGGCCCTGCTAAAGGATCTGGACCACGCGATGACGCTGATTGAGGCCGTCGTGGGGGCGGTCAAGATCCCTGTCACGCTGAAAACGCGGTTGGGCTGGGATGATGACCTGCTGAACGCGCCCACGCTGGCCGAACGGGCGCAGGCCGCGGGGATTGCGATGATCACGATCCACGGTCGTACGCGCTGTCAGTTCTATAAGGGCCGTGCGGATTGGGCCGCGATTGCCCTTGTGAAACAGGCCGTTGATATTCCTGTGATTGCCAACGGCGATATCGTCGATGCCACTACGGCCCGTCAGGCGCTGGATCAGTCGGGCGCCGATGGTGTGATGATCGGGCGCGGGGCGCAGGGGCGGCCCTGGCTGCTGGCTCAGGTGGCGTCAAAGCTTTATGGCACCGCGGCCCCTGATATTCCCGTGGGTGATGCGTTCACCGACATGGTAAGTACCCATTATCAGGACATGCTGTCGTTTTACGGCACCGACTTGGGCGGTCGTGTCGCGCGCAAGCATCTGGGCTGGTACATGGATCAGGTCGAAACGCCCGCCGGTCTGCGCAAATCAGTCCTGACCGCACAGCCTGATCAGGTGCTACGACTACTGCCCCGCGCCTTAAGCGCCCCTGAACAGGTGGCCGCATGAGCTTTGATCAAAACCTTTGGACATCGCTGCCGACGCCCGCGCTGCTGATTGCGCCGGATGACCAGATCGTCGATGCTAACCCCGCCGCCGAAGGGTTTCTGAATTCATCGACCAAGGTGCTGACCTCGGGCCGGTTATGGGAACGCGTGTCCATTGACGCACCCCTGCAAGAGGCCTTTTCCCGCGCCCGGCAGGATGAAACGGTGCTTTACGTCAACCACATCAATATTGGCGGGCGGGACCGCGCGCCGGTGTCCTGCAACATCCAGATCGCGCCCTTGAACGGCAGCAACGGTCAGATGATCTTCCTGATTTCACCGCGCGAACTGGTCACGCGCATCAACAAGGCCGGGGGGGCGCAGGCGGCTGCGAAATCGGCGATCGGCATGGCCGAAATGCTGGCCCATGAGATTAAGAACCCGCTGGCGGGCATCACCGGGGCGGCGCAGCTTTTGTCGATGAACCTGTCGAACGGGGACCTGGAACTGACCGACCTGATCGTCGCCGAAAGCCGCCGAATCGTGAAGCTGCTGGAACAGGTCGAACAGTTCGGCAACCTGCGCCCACCGGAAAAGAAGCCCGTCAACATCCATGACGTGCTGGACCGTGCGCGGAAATCCGCGATGGTGGGCTTCGGTGCTGCAATGGCTTTCGTCGAAGACTACGACCCATCGCTGCCCCCTACGCTAGGAGACGCCGATCAGCTTTTGCAAGTCTTTTTGAACTTGCTGAAAAATGCTAGTGAGGCAGCCGGAAACAAGGGCGGAACAATTCGGTTGAAGACCTCGTACGATATGTCCCTGCGTTTGCGCAGAAAAGATGGCAAGGCTGCATCGGTCCCGTTGCTGGTGGAAATCATCGACGACGGCCCCGGCCTGCCGCCCGAGATCGAGGATAACCTGTTCGAACCCTTCATTTCCGGTCGTGAAAACGGCACCGGGCTGGGGCTGGCGCTGGTGTCCAAGATCATTTCCGAACATGGTGGATGGGTCACGGTGGACTCGGTCCCCGGGCGCACGGCCTTCCGCATTTCCCTTCCCATTGCGACCCGCAAAGACCTTCAGTCCGACATGGAGACATATTAATGGACGGTACCGTATTAGTTGCTGATGACGATCGAACGATCAGAACCGTGTTGACCCAGGCGCTGACCCGCGCCGGCTGTAAGGTGCATGCGACCTCAAGCCTGACAACGCTGATGCGGTGGGTTGAGGAAGGCAAAGGCGATCTGGTGATTTCAGACGTGATGATGCCCGATGGCAATGGGCTGGATGCGCTGCCCAAGATCGGTCAGGAACGGCCCGGTCTGCCGGTCATCGTGATCTCGGCGCAGAATACGATCATGACCGCCATTCAGGCGGCCGAGGCCGAGGCCTATGATTATCTGCCCAAACCCTTTGATCTGCCAGATCTGATGAAACGCGCGGCCAAGGCGCTGGATGTCAAACGCCGCGCGATCCCGCAAAAGGTCGTGGCCGAACGCCCCGCCGATGATCTGCCGCTGGTGGGGCGCACCCCTGTGATGCAGTCGCTTTACCGTCTGGTCGCGCGGGTGATGAACACTGAACTGGCCGTGCTGATCACCGGTGAAAGCGGCACTGGAAAATCGCTGATCGCAAAGGCCATTCATGACTTTTCCGACCGCAGGCCCTTGCCCTTTGTCGTGGTCAGCGCGGCTGATCTGGAAGGCATGGAAGGCCCCGCCACGGTGCTTAGCCGCGCCAAGGGCGGGTCGCTGGTCTTTGATGAGGTCGGCGATCTAAGCCTGGAAGCCCAGGCGCGGATCGTGCGGATGCTGGACAGTCTGGGGGAAAATTCGCCGCGCATCATGGCGACCAGTCAGGCCGATCTGATGCACAAGATGGAAAACGGCGCCTTCCGTCAGGATCTGTTCTATCGGCTTGGCGGCGTGACGATCCACGTGCCTGCGCTGCGTGAACGGGTCGATGATATTCCGCTGCTGGCCGAACATTTTCTGGCCCGTGCCGAACGCGAAGGCAACGCGACCAAGCGGCTGAACGAAGATGCCGTCGATCTGATCCGCGCCTACAGCTGGCCCGGCAACGTGCGCCAGCTGGAAAATGCCGTGCGCCGTCTGGTCGTGACATCAGCCGAAGATGACATCGCCCGCAGTCAGGTCGAGGTGATGCTGGGCAACCAGCCCGCGATGGAACCCCTGGTCGGCGGGGGCGAGGGCGAAAAGCTGTCCAGTTCCGTCTACAAACACCTGCGCCGGTATTTTGATCTGCACGGCGGGGTGCTGCCGCCCGCGGGTCTTTACCAGCGAATCCTGAAAGAGGTCGAACTGCCCCTGATCGAGATCGCGCTGGATGCAACGGGCGGAAATCAGGCAAAATGCGCCGATTTGCTGGGAATTAACCGTAATACCCTGCGAAAGAAGATCACAGACCTTGATATCCGCGTGACACGCCGCCGCAAATTGATGTAAAAGCGCAACAGAACCGTGACCTATCGGCGTCAGTTGCCGTCGGGTCACAGAGCATAAAGCGCGCGCAATCAAGCGCACCACATCAGGAGAGCAGGCTTGTCAGCACTCGTGCGCAGGTCGTTGATATATTCACTCGGTCGGCTTTGGGGGCATAAACGCGTCCAGCTTGGACTGATGATCTTTGTGGTGGCCATGGGGCCGGTGCTGGCCGTGGCGACCTATCTGGCCTTTGGGCCGTTGGACGACACGACATCGCCCCTGAACCTGCGGTTGGTTCTGATGGCCGACCTTGTCTATATTCTGGTCATTGCAACACTGGTTGTGCAACGTGTGGCGCGCATTATCGCCGCGCGTCGGGCGCGATCGGCAGGGTCACGGCTGCACCTGCGTCTGACGGGTGTTTTCGCGCTGGTCGCGCTGATTCCTACGGTTGTTGTCGCCGTCTTTGCCGGGCTTACGATCAACATTGGGCTTGAGGGATGGTTTTCCGAACGGGTGCGCAATGTGGTTGGGGCGTCATTGGAAGCTGCGCAAGCCTATGAGGAAGAACACCGCGTTGCCATCGAACGCGATGCGACCCTTCTGGCGCAATACCTCAACAGCCTGCGCGATAATACGCCGCTGATGGACGATGGACAGTTGCGTCAGGAATTGAATGAAATTCCCACCTTTCTGCAGGACAGTCTGATTGCGATCTATGTGATCGACGGCACTGGCGAAATCCGCACGCGGGGTGAAAGCAGCTATCTGTTCAACTTCGTGAAACCCACAGCCGAACAGATGCGCCAGGCACGCCAGCAAGGCCTGGTGCTGATCGAGGATGTCGATCAAAGCGAATTCCGCGCCATACGTCCCATGAACAGCTATATCGACCATTACATTTATGTATCGCGCTATGTCGACAGCCAGATCCTGCGCCTGCTGGACGATACCGAGGCAACGGCCAGTCTGTATCAGCAACTGGAAAATGACCGGGGCAGGGTGCTGTTTGAATTTGGCCTGTTTTACCTTGGGTTTTCGGTCGCGCTGATCCTGATTGCCACCTGGTTGGGGCTTTGGTTCGCCGAACGCCTGTCGCGCCCTGTCGGGCGTCTGGCGGGGGCGGCACAACAGGTGGGCCTGGGCAATCTGAACGTACAGGTGCGCGAAGAAAAGGGTGACGACGAAATCGCCATGCTGGGCCGGTATTTCAACCAGATGACCCGCCAGTTGAAGGGCCAGCGCGAGGCGCTGCTGGAAAACACCCAACAAATCGAACAGCGGCGGCGGCTGTTTGATTCAGTTCTCAGTTCTGTGACCTCGGGGGTTATCGGGTTGGATACGCGTGGCTGCGTGACTTTTGTGAACCGTGCGGCCGAACGTCTGCTGAATGTCGCGGCCGAAGACGAGGCCCGCCCGATTGCTCAGACCGTTCCTGAATTTGGGCCGCTGTTCAAAAAACTGAAATCTGCCAAATCCGGTGCCGCGCAGGAAGAACTGAAAATCACGCGTCAGGGCAAAACGGAAAACCTGCTGGTGCGGTTGTCATCGCGCAGGAACGAAGACAACAAGCTGGACGGTTATGTGATTGCCTTTGACGATGTCACCGATCTGGTCACGGCGCAGCGAATGGCGGCCTGGGGCGATGTGGCCCGCCGTATCGCGCATGAAATCAAGAACCCGCTGACGCCTATTCAGTTGTCCGCCGAACGCATCCGCCGCAAATTCGCAACCCAGGTCGAAGCGAAAGAGGATCTGGAGCAGATGACGTCGGTCATCGTGCGCCAGACCAATGATCTGCGCCATATCGTTGATGAGTTTTCGAAGTTTGCCCGTATGCCCGAGCCGCAGAAAAAGTCCGAAGATATCACCGATCTGGTGCAAAGCGCGGTTCTGCTGCAGGGGGCGGCGACGGATCTGACATTGCGATCCGACATTCCGCTGCAGCCGCTTTATGCCAATGTGGATGCCACAATGATCGGGCAGGCGCTGACCAATCTGATCAAGAACGCGGCAGAGGCCATTGAAACCTTTCAGGAAAAACGAAATCCGAAAGAGTTTACACCGGAAATTCGGGTGATGCTGACGGCCAATGAAGATGAGGTGATCGTTCAGATCGCCGACAACGGCATTGGTTTGCCGAAAGATCGGGCGCGGCTGTTTGAACCCTATGTCACGACGCGCGATAAGGGCACCGGGCTGGGTTTGCCCATTGTGAAGAAGATCATTGAGGAACATGGGGGATTGCTGGTGCTTGCAGATGCACCGGTCTTTGAAGGCAATGATCATGCGGGTGCCCTGGCCGAACTGCGGCTGCCGCGGATCATTCTGCAAAATGTTGAAAATGAAAAAGAAGCGGTTTGAGGTGAACATGAGTCATATTCTGATAACGGATGACGAACGGGATATTCGGGAACTGATCGGCGACATCCTGAAAGACGAAGGCTATGAGGTCAGGCTGGCGGCCAATTCCGAGGAATGCATTCAATCGGTGACCGAGGCGCGTCCGGCGCTGATGATCCTGGATATCTGGCTGAAAGACAGCAACATGGATGGCATCGACATCCTGAAAAAGGTCAAGCGTGACATGCCCGAGGTGCCCGTGGTGATCATCTCGGGACATGGCAACATCGAAATTGCGGTCGCGGCGATCAAACAGGGGGCTTATGATTTCATCGAAAAGCCGTTCAATATCGATCAGCTGACAGTCGTGATTTCACGTGCGATGGAAACCAGTCGTCTGCGTCGTGAAAACAGCGAACTGCGCCGCAAGGATGTGTCGACCAGCGAAATGATCGGGGTCAGTGCGACTTTCAAGGCTTTGAAATCTCAGCTGGAAAAGGTGACCAAGTCGAACAGCCGTGTGATGTTGACCGGCCCCGCCGGGGCGGGCAAGGAAGTGGCCGCGCGGTATATCCACGCCAATTCCAACCGCGCCAGCGCGCCTTTTATCAGTGTCAATTCGGCCTCGATCGCGCCTGACCGCATGGAAGAGGTTCTGTTTGGCCGTGAAAGCGGGGAACGCGGCATCGAACCCGGCCTGCTGGAAGAGGCCAACGGCGGGATCCTCTATTTCGACGAAATCGCGGAAATGCCCCTGGGCACGCAGTCGAAAATCCTGCGTGTGCTGGTCGATCAGCAGTTTCAGCGCGTGGGCGGCACCGATAAGGTGAACGTCGATATCCGGGTGATATCCTCGACCAACCGTGATCTTCAGGCTGATATCGCCGCGGGCACCTTCCGGCAGGAACTTTATCATCGTTTGAATGTTGTCCCTGTGCATGTGCCCGGTCTGCAGGAACGGCGCGAGGATATTCCGGTGCTGGCCGAGCACTTTATCCAAAGCTTCAATGCGACCCAGGGCCTGCCGCAGCGCGACTTTTCGGGCGAAGCGCAGGCGCTGATGCAGACGATGGATTGGCCGGGCAACATTCGTCAGTTGAAGAATGTGGTCGAACGCATTCTGATCATGGGCGATGGATCAGGTCCGATCGACGTCAAGGAACTGCCACAGCAGGACAGCGTGATGCCCGACGAAGGCCGCGTCGTCCTGTCGGGCGGTCTGGCCACGCTGCCCCTGCGCGAGGCACGTGAGCTGTTTGAACGGGAATACCTGCTGACCCAGATCAATCGCTTTGGCGGCAACATCAGCCGCACGGCGACCTTTGTCGGCATGGAGCGGTCGGCCCTGCACCGCAAACTGAAATCACTTGGGGTTGTCACGGCCAACAAGGCTGGCGCCCGTGTGGCCTATATCGAAGATCCTGTCGATTGACGCGCCTTGGTCCCCGTGCGAACGATAGCGTCAGGCTGCTAGGGATGCAGGGATGAAAGTCATCATATGTGGCGCCGGTCAGGTTGGCTGGCAGATTGCACGCCATTTGTCGGGTGAACGCAACGACGTAACGGTTGTTGACAACAATGCCGGGCTGGTGCGCCGCGCGACGGATGTTCTGGATGTGCAGGGAATCGCGGGCTTTGCCAGCTATCCCGATATTCTGGATCGTGCCGGGGCGGCGGACGCTGATATGATCATCGCGGCCACGCATTCGGACGAAGTCAATATGGTCACCTGTCAGGTGGCCCACTCTGTCTTTGAGGTCCCGCGCAAGATTGCGCGGCTGCGGTCGCAATCTTATCTGGATGCGATCTATTCCGACCTGTATCGCCGGGATCATCTGCCCATCGATGTGGTGATCAGCCCCGAGCGCGAGGTGGCCGAGGCCGCATTGCAGCGCCTGGCCTCGCCCGCGGCCTTTGACACGGAAAACTTTCTGGATGGCCGTGCGCAGCTTTTGGGGATCAAGATCAGCAATGAATGCCCCGTGACGAATACACCGCTGCGGCAGTTGACCGATTTGTTTTCGACCCTGCGCGCCATTGTGGTGGGCGTGCGTCGCGACGGTAAACTGTTCGCGCCAGAACCCAATGATCAGATTTTCGGCGGCGATGACTGTTACGTTTTCACCCATATCGATGACGTGAACCGTACGCTGGAAATCTTTGGAAAGACGATAAAAAAGCAGGAACGCATCGTCATTATCGGGGGCGGCAACGTAGGTCTGTCGGTCGCAAAGGAACTGGAAAGCCGCACCAACCGCATCCGCGCCAAGGTGATCGAGAAAAGCCGCAAATGTGCCGAACGCGCCGCCGATGCGCTGGAACGGACGATTGTGCTGAACGGTGACGGGTTGGACCGGAACCTGCTGCTTGAGGCGAACATCGACCGCGCGGATGCCGTACTGTGCGTGACCGATGATGACAAAACAAACATTCTGGCCGCCGTGCGATCCAAGGCCAATGGCTGCCCGATGTCGATCTGTCTGGTCAACGACCCGACGCTGGTGCCGCTGATGAGTCCCCTGAACATCGACGCCTATATCAACCCGCGCGCCACCACGGTCAGTTCGATTCTGCGCCATATTCGCCAGGGCCGTGTGCGCATGGTTTATTCCATTGGCGATGCCGAGGCCGAAATGATCGAGGCACAGGTGCTGTCGACGTCCTCAATCGCGGGCAAGCGGATCAACGAAATTGACTTTCCCGAAGGTGTGTTGGTTGGCGGCATCCTGAAAAGCGGTACGGTTGTCAAACCCACCGGCAGCACCCGCATCGATGAAGGCGATGTGATCGCCCTGTTTGCGATGGCCGATGACGTGCCCGAGGTCGAACGCCTGCTGCAAGTGTCGATCGACTTTTTCTGATGCAATGGATCCTGAAACTGCCGCTGTTTGTGCTGTTGATGGGCATCGGCGCGGCGGCGATGTATGTTCCAGCCGTCCACGCATACACCCTGCGTGACATGCACGAGGCGCGGACGTTCTTCTATGGGGCCACACTGTTTTTGATGCTGACGGCCATGCTGGGGATCGCCACGTCAAATTACAAACCCCGTCACGCAGCCCGCAGTCAGTTGCTGTCGCTGATGGCGGCCTTTCTGATTTTGCCGATCATGCTGGCGGTGCCCTTCAACGAAGCGCTGCGGACGACCAGTTTTCTGAATTCCTACTTTGAAATGGTGTCCAGCATCACCACCACCGGCGCCACGATCTTCGACAATCCAAGCCGTCTGCCGGACAGTCTGCACCTGTGGCGTGCCCTGGTGGGCTGGTTGGGCGGTCTGCTGATGTGGGTGACCGCCGCCGCGATTTTGGCCCCTATGAACCTGGGTGGGTTCGAGGTGACATCAGAAGACCAGACGCAAATCGGCGAATTCAGCCAGATCACGCGCATCATCGACCCCTCGGAACGGTTGCTGCGGTTCACGCTGGATCTTTTGCCGATCTATACGGCGCTGACCATCATTTTATGGATCATGCTGTCATTGTTGGGCGAAAGCGGCCTGACGGCAATCTGCCACGCGATGTCTGTGATGGCCACCAGCGGCATTTCCCCGGTGGGGGGCATGGAAAACAGCGCTGCAGGCCGGTGGGGCGAAGTTCTGGTCTTTCTGTTCCTGATGCTGGCGATTTCGCGGGTGACCTTTTCGCCCGAGGTCCGCCTGCGCCATTTCGACCAGCTGCGTGTCGACCCTGAGATTCGTATCGCCATTGTTTTGCTGGTCACGGTGCCCACGGTGCTGTTTCTGCGCCATTATCTGGGCGCTTATGATGTGCAGGGGCAGAACAATCTGGGGGCCGCGCTGGCGGCGCTTTGGGGCGGTCTGTTCACCGTTCTTTCATTTTTGACAACCACAGGTTTTGCCTCGGCCGACTGGGCGGCGGCGCGTACCTGGTCGGGGCTGGGCACGCCGGGGCTGTTGCTGATGGGACTGGCGCTGATCGGGGGCGGGGTCGCAACGACGGCGGGCGGTGTCAAACTGTTGCGAGTCTATGCGCTTTACAAGCACGGACAACGAGAGATCGAACGCCTGATCCACCCGTCTTCGGTTGCGCGTTCGGGCCGGCATGGACGCAAGATCAGGCGGGAAGGTGCCTATATCGCATGGATTTTCTTTATGCTGTTTGCATTGTCGATTGCGCTGATCATGACCGCGCTGTCGTTGACCGGACTGCAGTTTGAAACCGCAATGGTGCTGACCGTCGCGTCGATTTCAACCACCGGTCCACTGGCCTCGATCGCTGCTGAAACACCTATTTCTTATGCCGGAATCAATGACGCCGCCAAAATGATCCTTGTGGGGGCCATGGTGCTGGGTCGGTTGGAAACTTTGGCCATTATCGCGCTGCTGAACCCCGAGTTCTGGCGCAGTTAAATGCCGCATCTGCGAAATTGCGCCATAAATGACTGTTTTTGGGGTGGAATCTTTCAAACCTGCAATACATACTTTACGACGTAACGAGGGGATGCAGGTCGGCAAACGACCAAAAAACAAAAAAGGGTTAGGGCGATGGCAGCCGATAAGCAAAATTTGCAGGACGCTTTTCTAAATCATGTCCGCAAGACAAAGGTTCCAGTCACAATTTTTCTGATCAACGGGGTGAAGCTGCAGGGTGTGATCACTTGGTTTGACAACTTCTGCGTGCTTTTGCGCCGCGATGGTCAGTCGCAACTGGTTTATAAACATGCAATCTCGACGATCATGCCATCTCAGCCCATCAATCTTTACGATGGTGAAGAATAGATCTGATGCCCTCTGACGCCCCAGGCAACACGATGCGTGCCTGGGTGCTGCACCCGGACATCAAGACCGATCAACAGCGCAGACAGCCTGAATTCGCGCTGGACGAGGCCGTGTCGCTGGCCCATGCGCTGCCGGATCTGACGGTTGCGGGGTCTGAGATTGTGCGTTTGCCCAAGGCGCAACCGGGGTTGCTGTTCGGGTCGGGCAAGATCGATGAACTGGGCCAGCGGTTCAAGGATAATGACGTCGGTCTGGTGCTGGTCGACGGGCCGGTGACGCCCGTGCAGCAGCGCAATCTGGAACGCGAATGGGGCGTGAAACTGCTAGACCGAACAGGGCTGATTCTGGAAATCTTCTCCGACCGCGCCCGCACCCGCGAAGGGGTGCTGCAGGTCGAAATGGCCGCGCTGAGTTACCAGCGCACACGGCTGGTGCGCGCCTGGACCCACCTGGAACGGCAACGGGGTGGGCTGGGCTTTGTGGGCGGTCCGGGTGAAACGCAGATCGAGGCCGACCGCCGCGCCATTGATGAAGCGATCGGCCGGATCCGTCGGCAGCTGGCCAAGGTGGTCAAAACCCGCACCCTGCATCGCGCCGCACGGGCCAAGGTGCCGTTTCCCGTGGTGGCGCTGGTGGGCTATACGAACGCTGGAAAATCCACACTTTTCAACCGCTTGACGGGCGCAGATGTGATGGCGAAGGACATGCTGTTTGCCACGCTGGACCCGACGATGCGGGGGGTCACGCTGCCCTCGGGCGATAAGGTGATCCTGTCGGATACGGTGGGCTTTATCTCGGACCTGCCGACGCAACTGGTCGCGGCTTTTCGCGCGACGCTGGAGGAGGTCCTGGGCGCCGATCTGATCCTGCATGTGCGCGATATCTCGCACACTGAAACCGAAGAACAGGCCGAAGATGTGCGCGATATTCTGGCTGATCTGGGCGTGGGTGAGGACACGGCGAGTTTTGAGGTCTGGAACAAGATCGACAATCTGTCGCCCGACCAGCGCGAGGCTATTGAAACCCAGGCGGCGCGCATCGACGGGATATTCGCGATTTCGGCGCTGACGGGTGATGGGTTGGACGATCTGCTGGATGCGGTTTCCGAGGGCCTGAAGGACCCCCGGCAGGACGAAACGATCCTGATTGCCTTTGATGAGGGGCGTAAACGCGCGTGGTTGTTCGACCGCGGCTTGGTCGCGGATGAGTCTGAAACAGACGAAGGCTGGCAGATCGATGTCAGCTGGTCCCAAAAACAACGCGACCGGTATCAAAAGCTGTCCTGACAAGCGCCTCTGGCCCCGCGCGGCTTTTGCCGGGCAGGGGTCTGGGTCTGATCTGGTCAAGAAAGGTGGCGCCACTCTGTTGGGTCGGTCTGCCGGAAAGGGGTCGCAAGCCCCCCACCTTTATGTTTCATGCATGATTTTGCAGGTGGCTTGCGCTTTGGGGCTTTAATCCAAAGGGGCAAGTTCCGAAAAACCATTATGTCCGACGTCGTGGGATGGGGTTTTAGGCCTCAGATGCTAACATCTGGTTGGGGTTGCGTACGGTGGGATTTGAGTATTTGGGGAACAATAAAGAACGGAGTGCGCTTTATTGTTCCGAAAATACTCCGGGGGAGCGCCGAAGGCGCGGGGGCAGAGCCCCCATTTTAACGCGGACTGATGACCGTCACGCCGACTGCCGCAGCGCGCGCCAGGTCGGGGTCCAGCGACATCGGAATATATTCCCCACGCCGCCACAGTTGGCCCAGATCGTCATAATGGCGGCTGAGCGGGTGGCCCGATTGGCCCGTCGAAATGATAAACAGCGAACTGTCGGGGTCGGCGAAATCATAGACCCCGCGATACCCGGCACCATGGACGTTCAGAAAGGGTTGCGGCCCTGTGCCGATGGTGCGCCCGCGCAGCAGAGTGTTGTCGCCGCCGCTGGTTGACTGACGGATATTCACGAACCAGCGCAACCCTGGCGTTTCGCCCAGAACGGGGTGGTCATGCGTGGCCTCATGCGCATCGCCCCACCGCAGGCTTTCGATGGCCAATCCATAGGTTTCATCCAGCCACAACAGTGCATCATCCAGCGCCAGGCGCGCCATTTCGGTACAGGTCTCAGTCGGTGCCGATTGCGCAACATCGCACCAGACCGCAGCACCGTCGATATTACGAAATACCCGTTCGATCAGCAAAGGCTCAAGATGCGGGAATTCAGAGGTCAACGGTCCCAGTTCATCCCGGATCAGGCGGTTTTGCAGGGCGCGCATCCAGGCGGAATAGATCAGCGGTTCCGGCAGATGTTCGTTCATTTCGCCGTTCCAGTTGCCAAGCAGGTTCAGCGCATCCTGCCGGCGCCGTTCCAGCGTTCCGGCGGGCGCGGCGGTACCCGTGTGCCACAGATCTGCGCCCACAAGGCTCAGCAGCGTCACCGCCGTCAGCGACACCGTATCCAGCTGCGCCTCCATAAAGCTTTCGCGGGTGTGCACCTTGCGATCCTGCATCAGCTTGCGCCAGCGCAATATCCGCTGCGTATCGCCATAGATAAAGCTGACGTGTTCGGGGAACGGCCGGTCGATCACCTTATTATTCGTATTGCCCAAGATACCACCTTCGGGCGCAATGATCGTGGGGTTCTGACTGTAATCCATCCGCCCCTGCCAGCGGTTTGTCGCGACCCATCCGGGGCTTGGCATGCGGCCCTGGGTCTGGTGTTGCGGATGGCGCAGCGGGATGGCCCCGATGGTTTTCAGCGCGATATTTTCACGATCGGCCAGCACCAGATTCTGGATCGGGGCCAGATAGTCTGAACTGGCGCTGAGCGCCTCGGGTATGCTTTGGGCTTGCATCAGGCGCAGACCGGCACTGATTGAGGTGTCAGCAGGGCTAAGTGCGGACCACGACAGGCTGGTGACAAAGCCGTCGCGTGTAATCGTGCCCAAACCGTAGTGCGTGCCGGGCAGGACGGGGCCGTTTTCGGTCCAGCGCAGGGTGATCGTCACCGGGTCTGCATCCTTGACGTTGATGATCGTATCCCGGGCCACAAAGGGCCTGAAGCCATCGGGCGTCAGGTATTCCTGCGGATTGTCGGGGTTCAGCTGTTCCAGAAACACGTCCTGATCATCGGCATAGGCGGTTGTGGTGCCCCAGCCCAGCACATCGCTGCGCCCGGCCAGCACGACCGGCAAGCCGGGGATCGTGCCGCCGATCACACCTCCGCTGTTCAATTCCATCCGCGCCAGATACCAGATGGCAGGCGCGGTGAAGCCCAGGTGCGGGTCCCCTGCCAAAAGCGTGCCGTCCTTGGCCGACCGCGCAGGGGCGGCGGCCCAGATATTCGATGCGCCCGCCAACGCGCGGGGTTTGAAGGGTGACAGGGCGTGGTCCGGCATCGGCGCGGCCTGCGCATAGCGGGGCAGGTCCGGCATAATACTGGCGAATGAGGGCAGGGCGGCGATGCCAGTGCCCGGCGCGTCCGGCAGCAGGTCGCGCAGCCTATCCTCCTCGATCAACAGCGAGGCGCGGGCGCGCAGCACCTCTTCTTCCAGATGGGCGGACAGTTGCAGCGACATCAGCTTCAGGATGGCGATTGAGTCGGCGGGCTGCCACGGGGCGATCTGATTGGAAAACAGGAAAAATTCGGGCGCTCCACGGCCAAGTGCCTGTTCGTTCACATGAGTCAGGCGGGCGTTCACACCGGCGGCATAGGCATTCAGCGCCGCCATGGTCTGATCATCCTGCGCCTGTACCGAGCTGACCGACAGATTGTACAGATCCAGCCTGCGGATCAGCATATCGATCTGCAGCGTGCGTTCTCCAAAAAGCTCGGACAGGCGGCCCTGCGCGGTGCGGCGCAGCATCATCATCTGCCACAAGCGATCCTGCGCGTGGGCATATCCCAGACCGAAGAAGACATCCTGATCACTTTGCCCGAAAACATGGGGCACATTGGCGTTGTCGCGCACAATCTCGACCGGGGCCGACAGTCCGTTTGCCGTCAGATCCGCGTCGTAATCGGGCAGGGACTGGCTGGTGAAATAATACACCAAGGCCATCGCCAGTGCGATTACCACCAGCAGACCCGTGGTCAGTCTGAAAAGCCAACGAAAAATAAATGCCATCAATGCCTCTTGCTGTTTTGGCTTGCCTGCGTTTGGATAGGTAAAGAAAGAGTTTCAGAACGTAAAGCAGGGGGGCAGTGTCATGGCAAAAGTTGCATTTTTGGGGTTGGGCGTGATGGGCTATCCGATGGCCGGACATCTGGCGAAGGCCGGGCATCAGGTGACCGTCTATAACCGGACGTTCAGCAAGGCCGAAAACTGGGTCGAAGATTACGGCGGTCAGGCCGCGCCGACACCGGCCAAAGCGGCCGAGGGCGCTGATTTTGTGATGGCCTGCGTGGGCAATGACGATGACCTGCGCCAGGTCTGCACGGGGGCCGAGGGCGCGTTTTCGACGATGTCCGGCGGGTCGGTCTTTGTCGATCACACGACCGTATCGGCCAAGGTGACGGCGGATATGTACGCGGCGGCCGACGCCCATCAGATCAGTTTTGTCGACGCGCCGGTGTCGGGCGGGCAGGCGGGGGCCGAAAACGGTGTGCTGTCGGTGATGTGCGGCGGGGACGAAGGCGCCTATGCCCGCGCCGAACCCATCATCGACGCCTATGCGAAAATCTGCAAACGGATGGGGCCAAGCGGGGCCGGGCAACTGACCAAGATGGTCAACCAGATCTGTATCGCGGGGCTGCTTCAGGGGCTGTCCGAGGGGCTGCACTTTGCTGAAAAAGCCGGCCTGGACGCCCGCGCTGTGATCGATGTGATCCAGGGCGGGGCGGCAGGCAGCTGGCAGATGGTCAACCGCTATGAAACGATGCTGGATGATGAATTCAACCACGGCTTTGCAGTGGACTGGATGCGCAAGGATCTGGGCATCTGCCTGAGCACCGCCAACGAAAACGGCGCCAGCCTGCCCGTGACGGCGATCATCGATCAGTTCTATAAAGATGTTCAGAACATGGGCGGCGGGCGGTGGGACACGTCCAGCCTGATCAAGCGATTACGCACGCTTTAGCCGTTTGGCTGCCGTCACGCTTGGATCGGCGCAAAGGCAAACAGCTTAATGCGCCGCCGCAGGGCAGCTCTGAACATCCGGTGACAAATGCCCAAAACCGCAAATGGGATTGATCCCGATAGGGGGCGGAATCGTAACACAAGCAGCCTTTGGCCCGGCCCGCGGCAGGATTTAACCGTGGGCCCATACCTCTCAGGTTTCTTCGCCTTGGTGAATGATGGCTTTCAGTCAGAGGTGCTGTAACCACTTGTGGTCAACATGACAAAGAGAGAGCCAGCGGCGCAGTGTTGCACGATCGCTGGCAGTTAAATTTGGTAGAGCTGCTTGAAAGTCATCTTCATCCTTGGCTCTACAGTATTTGGCCTTGAACAAGAGAACGTTAGCCGGAGCCAAATACCGTATCCCGTCCGCATTGGTCCGCACAGCGCTATCGCGTAATTGTTCGAACGAAGGAGAACGTTTGTATTTCCAAAACTCGCGTGTTCCCCGTTCTAACATCATATCGACGCGCCAGCGCCCAACCTCAAGATCGGCCCCCCAGAACTGCCAAACGTCCTTGCCGAACTTTTGGTTGAGGTCCCAAGGGCTAAGTTGACCTGCTTTTACTTCAAAGAAAATCAACTCCGATAGATGAGAGGCCAACTTTGGCGCATATTGCGGCAATGTTGCGAATTCTAAGTCGTCGTGTTGGCGACGTTGCTTACCAAGCCAGAGGTCTAGTGCCCAACCGCCAACGATGTACCAATCCGCATCTACACCAGACAGCTTTTGCGCCAACTGCATGGGCGACCACGCATCCCATGCGTCTTCATGCGGGAGTTTCATCAGCGTCTTTCTTGTGTCCTTTGCTGAGAAGGCACTGGTCAAAATCTTATGCGTAATCCCCCAAAGCTGCAATCAGCATAGCTGCAGAGAAAGTGCAAAAAGTTCGCATGTTGCTCACTCTCCGGCATTACACATGACATCGGCAGTGCGAATGAGAACCGTCACTGAGCTTTCATGATACCTTCTGTGTAAGATGTGAAAGCGGGGGGAAATGTTGAAAGCGAAGGGGTTAAGCGTTGTAATGCCTAACCCCTGGTGTGATACGATATTGCCACTTTTCGGGAATTGACCCCGCAGTGTGGTTACGGAATGATCCGGTTGTACTTTGTACCTTCAAGCGTGGCGCCGACGCGGAAGCCTGCTTGACCGAAGACAACCGCAATAACCGGGGAAAGCGCGGTTGTTGTGCCGGCTTTCAGCGCCTCGCCCTGGTCGCTGAGCGCGTATTCCAGATCAGCACCGGCGGCCCATCCGCTGGACCTGCGGAAATCCATCAGCGCCTCGTCCGTCATGAAAAACAAAACGTGGGCATATTGCTGCGCGCCGATCTGAAGGCCGAAATTCGCTGTGGTGGCGGAATAGTAATCGACCGTGACATCGTTGATCCGCAGTGCGCCACGCCCATAGGACCCGCCCACGCCAAAGCCCGCCTCGGTCACAAGGGGCATGACCAGAATGCCGGCGGCCTTGTCGCCCAGATCGCGGGTGCCCGGATAGCGGCTGTACATATCGCTGAGGGTCTTGTCGACGCGCGCATCAATCACCGCGCCGCCATCGCTGCCAATACCATTGCCGCACCCGGCCACCAAAGGCACCATTGCCAGTGCGCCGAACGCGAACGTGCGTCTTGTAAATTTTGTCATGTGTCTGCCTGTTACTGCTTGATCGATTTATTGTTCTGGGGCGCTTATGTGCACCTTTATGCATTCTTATAGGGGGTATTCGCAGGCTTGTCATGCCCGATATGGTGGATCACGTCAAATTGTGAACGATATCTTGAATTGTTAAGCGGAGCGCGCTGGTCGCGCGCATTTGGCCGCGCGTGCCGCGCTATGTTTGCGCTTCGCGCGAGAGTATTTGGGGAACAATGAGGCGCACACTCATCCATCATTGTTCCAAAATACTCATGACCCAAAGGTAGCCATAGCAGCCCGAAGTCAAAGCGACGTACGATTATTTCTCACCATCCCGTGACGCGGCTGACACATGGGTTGTGCTTTGGCCTTCCGATCTCCAGTCTTAGGTGGGCGAAGAGAAAGGACAGGTCATGCCAACCGAACGGATCACATTCAAAGGGCACAGCGGTGATATGCTGGCCGCCAGGCTTGATCTACCGGATGGGCCACATCTGGCGACCGCTCTTTTTGCGCATTGTTTCACCTGTTCCAAGGACATCCCCGCCGCGCGGCGCATCTCGGCGCGGTTGGCGGCGATGGGTATTGCCGTTTTGCGGTTTGACTTTACGGGGCTTGGCCATTCCGAAGGCGAGTTTGCCAATACGTCTTTCACATCAAATGTCGACGATCTGATAGCGGCCTGCAAATACCTGGATGCCCGCGATATGTCGCCCAGCATGCTGATCGGTCATTCACTTGGGGGCGCTGCGGTGCTGAAAGCCGCACCTCAGCTCCCGTCCACCAAGGCCGTTGTGACCCTTGGCGCCCCTTTTGATCCGCAACATGTGACCCATAACTTCGAAGACGCCTTGCCCGAGATCGCGGTTAAGGGCGTGGCTGAAGTGCAATTGGGCGGTCGGCCGTTCAAGATCGGCAAGACCTTTTTGGATGACATCGCGCAGGGCGAACTGACCCCTGCGATCACCCACCTTAAGGCGGCGCTTTTGATCATGCACGCGCCCCTGGACGACACCGTCAGCATCAACAATGCGACCGAGATATTCCTGGCCGCCAAGCACCCGAAATCCTTTGTGACACTTGACGATGCCGATCACCTGATCACCCGCGCGTCAGATGCCGAATACGCCGCTGAAGTGATTGCCGCCTGGGCGTCGCGTTACCTTGACCTGGCACCGCCTGCACCGCCGCCCGGCGCGCCCGAAGGCGTCGTGCGTGTGACCGAGGTCGATCCAGACGGTTTTTTGCAAGATATCCAGTCCGGACCCCATCACCATGCGCAGGCGGACGAGCCGCTGTCTTATGGCGGCACCAACAAGGCGATGTCGCCTTATGGCTATCTGGCGTCAGGTCTGGGCGCCTGCACATCCATGACCATCCGTATGTACGCCCGCCGCAAAGGATGGCCCCTGATCGGGGTGCGGGTGGATGTGACCCACGACAAAGTCCACGCTCAGGACGCCGAAACCGCCACCGAAACGCGGATCGATTCCTTCACACGGGAAATCCTGCTGGAAGGCCCGCTGAGCAACGACCAACGCACCCGCCTTCTGGAAATCGCCGACAAATGCCCGGTGCATAAAACTCTTGAGCGCGGGGCGGTGATTGTCACGAAGCTGGCGCAGATACCTGAAAAAATACCTACGTAAACCGCACCTTACCGATATAAGGCAAATTCCGGTTGCGTTGGGCGTAGTCGATGCCGTAGCCCACGACGAATTCATCGGGTATCTCGAACCCGGTCCAGTCGGCATGCACGTCAACTTCTCGCCGGGTGGGTTTGTTCAGCAGGGCGATGGTTTTCAGCTTCTGTGGTTTGCGCGCCCGCAGCAGGTGCGTGACGTGGTAAAGGGTGTGGCCTGTATCGACCAGATCTTCGACGACTAGCACATGGCGCCCCTCGATCGTGCCGCGCAGGTCTTTCAGGATACGGACCTCGCGGCTGCTTTCCATCGCATCGCCATAGGACGAGGCTTCCAGAAAATCGACCTCGACATCCAGATCAAGTTCGCGCACCAGATCGGCGATGAAGACGAAACTGCCCCGCAACAGACCCACAACGACCAGCTTGTCCGCATCGGCGAATTCCTTTTCGATCGTGCGGGCCAGATCCTCGATCTTGGCGGCAATCGCCTTGGCTGAAATCATCTTGTCGATGACATATGGACGCGTCACTGGCAGGCTCCCCTTGATTTTTGTCGCTATTTTTACGACATGCACGGCCACTGTCACGCGCAAAGGATAAAAATGCCCCAACATACTGAAACCAAGAAACTGCCCTACAGTGCCGAACAAATGTATGATTTGGTGGCCGATGTCGGGTCGTATCCCGAATTTCTGCCCTGGACGGCGGCGGCGCGCATTCGGTCGACGGATGACCGGGGCGAGACGATCTTGATGCTGGCCGATCTGGTGATTTCGTTCAAGGTCTTTCGCGAACGCTTTGGCAGTCGCGTGACGTTATGGCAGGACAAAAGCCGGATTGACACCGAATATATCGACGGGCCTTTCCGCTATCTGGAATCGCGTTGGGATTTCAAGCAGGTAGAGGGTGGGTGTGAAGTGACGTTCTTTGTCGATTTCGAATTCAAAAACCGCATTCTGCAAGGGGCTGCGGGGATGTTTTTCAACGAGGCCATGCAGAGGATTGTTCGTGCTTTTGAACGCCGCGCGGCGGACCTTTATCAGGGGGCTTGAATAAGCGCTGCTGACGCCGCGCGGCCTTCGGCGAGAGTATTTATGGAACAATGATGGAATATAATTGCTTTATTGTTCCCCAAATACTCAGAACTCGATTTTTCCGAACGCGCGGCCGTTGGGGCGTGTCACACTCGCGTAACCCGGGCCGCAAAACAGCCGGGTTTGGCATAGTGGATATGGATATAGTCGACGGCTGGATCTGATAGCATTGTCTTAAGCTGAGCAGCCGCATCGCGGCCTTTGATGACATCGGCCGCGATCATCATGTCTTTGTGATCGAAACCTCGCAAGGACAAAAGGCGCAGTTGCAGCACCTGGGGCACGGCCCCTGGGTCGGGCCTGGCCTGAGTGGCACCTTTTCGGACGAAAACGGCGTGGGATGCGCGATAGGGGGACCGACCGGACTGATGTTCGTAATTCACCAGCACCAGTTCATCGCCGGGTTCGGCGTCTTGCAGGCTGACGCGGCAGGGATACCCTGGTTTCGCATCTGCCGTGACACGGCGTGCGGCATGGTGTTCAAGCGCGTCCTGTGTCATATCGAAGTAAGGCGCAAAGGTGGTGTAGGGCAGGGCATGTATCTGGAATGGCACGGGATGTCCTTTCGTTTTCCGGACGATCCCATGCGCCCCCAATCAAAGCGACCCGTTCCTTGCGCTTTTGTTCAGCACCTGACCTGCGATGTGAATACTAGAACTTCTCGTCCAGGGCCGGTGTTCCGAATTGATGGGTGTATTCGATATCGCCGGCGCGTCGGATACAGAATTGGGCATCATATCCGGCAGCGACAATTTCGTAGTCGGCTTTTTTCACAAACTCATTCACAGCGCGACACACACCGGAATAATGCTTGGGGTTCGAATACCAGTCATCCCCAAAGATCACGCCACCCTTCGCAAGGGCTTTGTCAATCATTGGAAGTGTGCGAACCACATCGTCATAGTGGTGGCTGCTGTCCAGATAAACAAAATCCAGCTTTTCGGTCAGCGATGTTAAGAAGTTTTCTTCAAAGTCTTCAATGATTTCAATGTTATCAAGATGCTGTGTGCGGCGCAGAGCATCAGCCTTCGCTTGGGCCGTGGTCAGTTGATTGTTGTTGGTATAATTTCCGTTTCCCCAATTGAACCGTTCCCCCAGTTTTTCCCAAGGATCCACAAGATAAAGTTTTTTAGGTTTCAAAACGCGACCGATGACGGCGGAAAAATGCCCGCGGAATACACCAAATTCGGCGCCGACGCCGCCTTTTTTGGCATAGCGCAAGATCCATTTGCGTCTTTCGGCGATTTCTTCATGGGGAAACTTATCCTCGTGAGGAAAGCAATCCGCAACCGTCATTTTTAATTCCCTTGTTCATGTAAATCTGCAGAGATTCTAGACGCTTGGATATGGGGCGTCAATTAGGTGATCTTCTGGTATTCTATGATACCTGCTGCAGCGCGGGACAGACCAGGGTTTTGACGGCGCCGAACAGGTCGGGGCCGGATATCACGATCTGATCGGGCAGGTCTTCCACTGTGCCGCCCATGTCTGGCAGGGCGATGACGCTGACCCCTGCGGTGCGGGCCGCTTGCATGCCACTTGTTGTATCCTCAATCGCGATGCAGTCGCTTGGGCGCAGGCCAAGGGATTTCAGGGCGTGATCATAGACGTCGGGCAGCGGCTTTGGTGGCAGGCGGTCCTTGTCGGATACAATCAGATCAAGGCTGGAGGCCCAGATGCCAAGTGCTGCGGCACGTACCAGATTGATGGTTTGCAACGGGGCTTCGGAAACCAGCACTGTTTTCATTTGCCGCATCCGGGTCTCTTTCAAGATATCGACGACACCCTGACGGGCCTGCAGGTCGGACTGGTCCAGCAGAGATTGGAAAATCTGCACCTGGGTTGCCTGGATCTGGGGCACGTTGATGAACTGCCCCTGAAGCGAGGCAAAGCGTTCCAGCCGCGCGCGATCGCTAGACAGCCGCCGCATGGTTTGAAAGGTCGTTCCGTCCCAATGCCAGCCCAGACTATGGCGTTGAAAGGCCAGATTAAAGGACTGGCGTTCGATTTCGGATGTATCGGCCAGGGTTTGAAGTGATCCGAATATAATGGCTTTCATGGTCCCGTCCCTCATTTTTTGGCGGTGGTCATTCAGCGGCAAGTTTGTTGTTTTGCGTGGTTTTGTATTCCGTTTTTTTGCTTTTCTTTTGCATATTTTCCGCGCGGCGTTCTTTTCGCAGATACGTGTGGTACAGCACGGGTGCGCCGATCAGCGTCAGAACCGAGGCAAAACCAAGCCCACCCATGATTGTCACCGCCATCGCAGCAAAGAACGGATCCCACAACAGTGGCACCATGCCAAGGATCGTGGTGGCCGCCGCCAGCATTACAGGTCTCAGACGGCTGATCGACGCGGTAACGATGGCTTCGCTTTGTGGCAGGCCCTCTTCGTTTTTCTGCGCATCGATTTCTTCGACCAGAACGATGGCGTTCTTGATCAGCATGCCCGATAGGCTCAGCAGGCCCAGAAGCGCGGTAAAGCTGAAAGGCAAACCCGTGAACAACAGTCCAAGGGCCACACCATTTACGGCCATTGGTACAATCGTCCAGATCACCGCGGTCTGGCGCAGTTTGCCGAACAGCAGGATGGTGATCAGCAGCATGACACCGAAAGACAGGGGCATCTGTTTGCCAAGGCTGGCCTGCGCCTGGGTTGCGCTTTCGTATTCGCCGCCCCATTCCATGCTGTAGCCGGGGGGCAGTTCTATCGCCTCGACCAGGGGGCGGACCTCGGCAAAGGCGGTAGGGGGCATGACGCCCGCGACCGCAAAGCCCTGAATGCTGATCGTCGGTTCGCGGTTGCGGCGTTCGATCAGGGTGTCGCGGGTGATGACCTCAAACCCATCAATGGCCTGGGACAGGGGTACGAAGTTGCCCGAGGCCTGCGAATACAACACCTGATCCAATATCTGGCCCTGTTCGGTCTGATCGCTGCGCGGGGTACGCACATAGATGGGGATCAGACGTTCACGTTCGCGGTAAAATCCAGCCTGGATGCCATCAGTGGCCAAAGCAATAGCTTGGCCGATGTCCTGGCGGCCCACACCCAATGCCTGGGCGCGGTCGGTGGCCAGAATGGGGCGGACGGTAAATTCGCGTTCGCGCCAGTCGATGCGTTCTGTCAGCAAAAGGTCGGTTTCAAGTTCAAAGATCAGCTGCGCTTCGTTCGCCAGATCACGCAGAACATCCGGGTCGGGGCCTGAAAAGCGCACCTCGACATCGGCGCCCACGGTGGGTCCGAAGATAATTTGCTGGGTGCGCACCTCGGCCCAGGGCAGAGCGTTTGCGATAAAATCATCCAGTTCACCGCGCAGGCCTTCGATGGCGTTAAAGTTTTCTGCGCGGATCACGATCTGACCACTGGCCGGATCCTGTGGATCGGGCGAATAGGTCAACAGGAAGCGGGTCATCGCATTGCCCACCGATGTGGTATAGGCCACGACATCGTCGCGCTGGTCCAGCCAGTTTTCGACAATGGCCAGGTCGTCTGAGGTCTTGTTGATGGGTGTGCCCTGGGCGGCCTGATAATTTAGATAGAACAGGGGGGTATTGGCAGGTGGAAAGAACTGCTGCGTGACCTGAGCAAAGGCCATGACACAGGCCACAGTGCAGCCGATCAGACCGACGATGACCAGAAAACGAACCCGAAGCGCCCCGCGCAACAGTTTACCATAGGCGCGGAAGAGAAAGGTATCATAGGGGTCGGTTGCGGTATCCGCATCGCCTACCTTGAATAAATAGCTGGCCAGCAGCGGTGTCACAGTGATTGCCACCAACCAGCTGAGCAGCAGCGATATACCGATGACGGCAAAAAGCGAAAACAGGAATTCGCCCGAGCTATCGGGGCTAAGCCCGATACCCGCAAAGGCCATGATGCCGATGACGGTGGCGCCAAGCAGCGGAATTTGCGTCTTACGCGCAGCTTCCTGGGCGGCGGCGGTGGCTTTGCGGCCCTTGCGCATTTCGACCTGCATGCCTTCGGCGACAACAATGGCGTTATCGACCAGCATCCCCATGGCGATGATCAGTGCACCCAGGCTGATGCGTTCAACCTTGATGTCGAATACATACATGAAAAAGAAGGTGAAACTGACCGTCAGCAGCAGTGACGCACCAACAACAATGGCCGCGCGCCACCCCATGAAAAGGGCCAGAACGCCGATCACAACACTGACCGACAGCGCCAATGACAACAGGAAATCACTGTTTGCCTGATCGACAACGCGGTGCTGTTCATAGATCGGGTTCAGTTCAACGCCTAAAGGCAAGGTGTCCTGCAGATCGTCCAGCCGCGCTTCGACACGCTGACCCACAGTCACGATGTTTTCCGATGTCAGTCCGGCGATGCCGATGGTAAAGGCCTCTTGCCCGTTATGGCGGATGATGTGGTCGGGTTCTTCGAGACGTTTGCGGGTGACGGTGGCCAGATCGACAAGGTTCAGCACCTCGCCCTGAAATCCGAAGCTAAGTGCGCTGATTTCACTGACGCTGTCATCGCCCTGCGGGGCGTCGATCATCACTTCGCGTTCGCCGGTGGTTGTGTCCCCTGTGGGCACGACGGCATTGGCGTTGGACACGGCACCGATGATCAGTGCAGGGTCAATGCCCAGATTGATGGTGGACTCGGTTGAGGGTTCGACATAGATCGCCTCTTCCGGCAGGCCGCGCAGTTCGACATTTGCAACGCCTTGCACCGTTAGCATTTCGCGCCGCAGATAGGTGGCGATTTCCCAGGTTTCGGTATCGCTGAACCCCTGGGTCGTGACGGCATAGAACAGCCCGTAGACATCGCCGAAACTGTCGTTCACTTCAGACGGGCGGACGCCAGAGGGCAAATCGCCCGCCGCATCCAGAACACGGTCGCGCAGATCATCCCAGATTTGGGGCAGTTCATCACCACCAAAGATATCCTTGACCTCGACCTCGATCACCGACAGGCCCGGCAGATTGCGCGAGGTGACGGTGTCGATTTCATCCATCTGCTGGATTTCTGTCTCGATGACCTCGGACACTTCGGTGGCGACCTCATCTGCGGTCGCACCGGGGTAGGGTGTGATCACCAGCGCGGATTTCAGCGTAAAAACCGGGTCTTCCAGTTTGCCGACAGCAAAGTAACCACCCGCACCGCCAAAAAGACAAAACAGGATCAAAAGCCATGTATAAAGCGGCTTTTCGATGGCAAGGCGGGCGATTTGCATTGGATTACTCCTGGAAACTCAGGCCGTTGTAGGGGCGGACGCGCTGTCCGTCGCGCAGCAGATGGGCCCCGGCTGCAACGATCTGGCTGCCGGGCGATATTCCGTCGATGACAAAGGCGTTGCCCGCAGGGCTGCTGAGTGAAACAGGCGTGGCCGTGACCGTTCCTGCGCCATCCTCACCGGGTGTATACAACATGACATATGGATCGCGATCATTGCCGCCAACGATGGCCGAGGTCGGCACCTCAAAGCCATCGGTCTTCGACGGCAGGCGTCCGATCACAGTCGCTGATTTTCCGGGAATCAGCCCCGCCGTGGCACTGTCGGGGATCGCAAAGCTGACCTCGTAACTTTGTCCGATCTCGGATGAGACCGCCTGAAATTCGACTAATGTGACAGGCACGGGTTCATCCTGACCCGGCAGTTCGGCAAAAACCTCGACCTCGGACAAGGCGCCAATTGTTTCCAGCAGGCGTTCTGGCAAATCGATTGTCACACGCATTTGCGATACATCATGCAGTCGTACAATGGCTTGACCGGGGGACACACTGCTGAATGTCGGGGTCAGACGTTGGGCGACCAGACCGTCGAAAGGGGCGCGTAGTGTGGCGTCTTGCAACGCTTCGCGGGCCTCGCGCAACGCCACATCGGCCAGATCGCGTTCGGTTTGCGCGTCTTCGGCCTGGGTGCGGCTGGCCACATTACTGTTGGCCAGTTGCGTCGCGCGGCTAAGGTCGCGTTCAGCGCGGGCCAGGTTAAGTTCGGCCCGTTCGACAGCCCGTTCAAAGGGGGCCAGATCAAGTTGTGCAAGCACGAATTCTTTCGGAACGACCTGACCTTCTCTGACGGGAAAAACGGTCATGGATCCCGCGACCTCAAACGATAGATCGACGGTTTCACGGGCTGTGACCTGACCGAAGAAACGCCGTTCGATTGCACCATTTGCATTTTCGGGTGTGATCAGCTTGACGGGTCTGATGCGTTCAGCCGCCTGATCCGTACTGTTCGAAATCTCTTGTCCGCGGGCCTGAAACCCAATCAGAATCGCAATGATCAGAACGACGGGTTTAAGCACCGACTGCCACAATCCCCCTTGTTTCTGTGCCATAATGTGCTATCTCCTGCTGGTAGCCACCCGACCGGTCGGTAGGTTTGTATTGGGAGGGAACATAGACTTGAAAAATCGGGCGTCAACAGACAATGTTTGAAAATGACTGATAGAAAACAGGAAATCATCGATATCGCCTCAAATTTGTTCATCGAGAACGGGTATGCAGGAACATCGATAAACGCCGTGGCGACTGCGGCGGGTATTCAAAAAGCCAGTCTGTACCACCATTTTCCCAGTAAAGAGGCGCTGTTTCTATCGTGTATCGGCCATGGCTATCCCGATCATATCGCGCGGATGAAGGTCTATGCCGAAGATACCAGCAAACCCCATGCCGAGCGTTTGAAACTGATGCTGGATGAGTTTTACGATGCGATGATTTTTTCGAATGTGGGTCGCATGTCGTCGATCATTGCCGAAACCACGCGACGCTTTCCACAGATGGCGCGGGATTTTCATGACCAGTTTATCGAAGAAATGGACACATCCCTGCGCACCCTGCTGTCCGATGGCATTGCTGTCGGCGCTTTTGAGGAAGTGGATGCGGATGGCTTCGACTACATCTTCTGCAGTACGCCCGTCCATTTATCGCTGTCACGCGCGATGTTTGCCTGTTTTGACGATCTGGAAGAACGTTTCAACGTTGAAAAGATCAAAAAGGCTCATTGGGATGCCCTGAAAGCCCTGCTGAAAATAGACGAACGCGCCCAGACGCACCAGGTAGCGGCTTTGGTTTAGCCCTTAGACAGCGTATTCTTTCAGTTTCGACAGGGTCACATACTGCAGCGTTTCGGCATGCGTCGCCTGAAGATTGATCTTTGGGGCTTTGCCTGCTGCCTCGGCCTCTTTCCAGCGCGATACGCAAAGGCACCACCAATCGCCCTGTTTCAGACCGGAAAAGCCGTATTCTGGCCGGGGTGTCGACAGATCATTCCCCTGCGCCCTGGAAAACGCCAGAAAGTCATCGGTCATTTGTGCACAAACGACATGCGTGCCCGTGTCGGTGGGCCCCGTGTTGCAGCATCCGTCGCGAAAATAGCCGGTCACAGGATCAAGCGAGCATGTCTGAAGCGCTGTCCCAAGAACATTCTTCGCAGTAAGGTTCACGGTGATTGACATGGGGTGCATTTCCTGTTTTCTGAAATTTTTAGCGCTTGCACGGCAATGTCAACCGCCGTGCGTGATCACTTGTAGGTCGGGTGAAACTTGCCCGTGGGCGACAGGGTAAAGATATTGGCCCCATCTTTTGTCACGCCGATCGAATGTTCGAATTGCGCCGACAGGGATTTATCGCGCGTCACGGCGGTCCAGTCATCATCCAGGATCAGCGTTTCCGGGCGGCCAAGGTTCACCATGGGTTCGATGGTGAAAAACATGCCTTCTTCCAGAACGGGTCCGGTGCCCGCACGACCGTAATGCAGCACATTGGGCGGCGCGTGGAACACACGGCCCAACCCGTGCCCGCAGAAATCGCGTACAACCGACATGCGATGCGCCTCGACATAGGCCTGAATGGCATGGCCGATATCACCGAAAGTCTTGCCCGGCTTGACGGCCTCGATCCCCTTCATCAGCGCGTCATGGGTCACCTGGATCAGGCGTTCGGCCTTGCGGGGCAGCTTGCCCGCCACAAACATCCGGCTGGTGTCGCCGTACCAGCCATCGACAATCACCGTGACGTCGATGTTCAGGATCGATCCATCCTTCAGCCGCTTGTCGCCAGGAATACCATGGCAGACGACATGATTGACGCTGATACAACTGGCGTGCTGATAGCCTTTGTAGCCTATCGTCGCAGATTTTGCGCCAGCCTCACTGATCCAGCCTGTGATCAGTTCGTCCAACTCGCCCGTAGTGCGACCGGGCACGACATGTTCCGCGATCCGGTCCAGGATCGACGCGGCCAATTCACCGGCTTTGTGCATTCCGGCAAAGTCTTTTGGTTCATAGATACGGATGCCGTCTTTCGTCAAACGGCCACGCGTGTTTTCGTCCACTCGTGCTCTCCATCGTGGCTTGATCGTTATTTAGAGCGATTGGCGGTATTTTGCTAGTCCGCAGGTGCCTGTAACTGGGTGGCAACGGGCAGGGCGCGCCCGATTTCAACGCCATGAACATCGATTTTCGTGTCATAGCACAGCATTTCAACGCCAGCGGCCCGCGCTTTGTCGAATGCACGCGCATATGTCGGGTCCAGATCAGGGGCCAGTTTAAAGCGGGCGCAGTCGGTCCGCTGCACCAGATACAGCATCACCGCGCGGTGGCCGCCATCCACCATCTTTGACAGTTCATCCAGATGCTTCGCCCCGCGCGCCGTAACGCTGTCGGGAAATTCAGCCCAGTCGTCCTGACGCAGCAGGTGGACATTTTTCACCTCGACATAGGCATCGGGCAGACCGGCCTGGGTCAGCAGAAAGTCAACACGACTGTTTTCGCCGTACTTCACCTCGGGCCGGACGGTTTCATAGTCGGCCAGCTCGGTGATCTGGCGGGCGATCAGGGCCTCTTTCACTACGCGGTTCGGAATGGATGTGTCGATGCCCGACCAGTGACCGTTGTCGAACTCAACCAGCCGCCAGCCGTATTTCAGCTTTTTCTTCGGGTCATCGTTGGGTTCCAGCCAAACCTTCAGGCCTTCATCCTTTAAACCCATCATGGATCCGGGGTTGGGGCAGTGGGCCTTGACCACATCGCCGCTGTCCAGCCGAACGTCGGACAGAAAGCGGTTATAGCGGCGGATCAGCCGTCCGGGGACAAGAGGTGTTTGAAAGCGCATGAAAGGCCACCTATACCCCTAGGGAACGATCGGCAAGGAGGTCCAGATGACAAACCCAACCGCAGCGATGCTTGTGATCGGAGATGAGATTTTGTCGGGCCGCACGCGCGATGCGAATATGCATTATCTGGCCGGTGAACTGACCAAGATCGGCATTGATCTGAAAGAGGTGCGTGTGGTGTCCGATGACAGGGATGCGATTGTGGATGCAGTGCGTGCCCTGTCCGGGGCCTATGACCATCTGTTCACCAGTGGCGGGATCGGCCCGACCCATGACGATATCACTGCGGATTGTGTGGCGGCCGCCTTTGATGTGCCGATTGATGTGCGTGATGATGCGCGAGCGATCCTGCAGGCGCATTACGACAAGGCGGGCACTGATCTGAACGCCGCACGTCTGCGCATGGCGCGTATTCCTGAGGGCGCCATGCTGATCGAAAACCCTATCAGTGCCGCACCAGGGTTTAGCATGGGGAACACGCATGTCATGGCCGGCGTTCCCGCGATTTTTCAGGCGATGGTGGCCAGTGTGCTGCCGGGTCTGACGGGTGGTGCGCCGCTGTTGTCTCAGACAATTCGCATCAACCGGAGTGAAGGCGACATTGCGGGGCCTTTGGGGGCTTTGGCCCAGCAATTTCCGGATCTGTCGATCGGGTCGTATCCGTTTCAGAAAGACGGCATTTATGGCGCGAACATCGTGATCCGCGGCACCGATGGCGCCCAGGTCGATGCGGCCATGACGCAGTTGGCGGGGCTGTTTCCTGAATGATCACGGCCGCGGCGCTTTATCAGGCTATCGATGTGACATGGCCGCCTGCGGCCCTGCATGACACAGGCCCTTGGCTGGTGCGTGAAGGACGTGGTGGCGGCAGCCGCGTGTCGGCCGCCACATTGCGTGACTATGACACCAACAGCCCATCGCCCGCAGAAGAGGATATCCATCTGGCCGAAAATGGCATGCGCGGCATCGGGCAAACGCCGCTGTTCATGGTGCGCGACGGGGAAGGGGCGCTGGATCAGGCGCTGGCGCGGCGCGGATACAGCATCAGCAAGCCCGTGACGCTTTATGCAATTCCCACGGCCGCGCTTGCGATAGAAAAACCCCCGCCTGTGACGTGCTTTACTGTTTGGGAACCGCTGCAGATCATGTGTGATATCTGGGCGGTCGGTGGGATTGATGCCGCGCGGATCGCGGTGATGGACCGGGTGACAACGGCCAAGACGGGCCTGTTCGGCCGGATCAACAACAAACCGGCGGCTGCGGGTTTTATCGCCATGGATGGCCCCATCGCGATGCTGCACGCGCTTGAGGTTTTGCCCGAACATCGCCGCCAAGGCCTGGCGCGCCATATGATGCGGGCTGCGGCATTTTGGGCGCAGGATCAGGGCGCAGAATTTGTTTCGGTGCTTGTCACTGACGACAATACAGGTGCAAATGATCTGTATCGCGGTCTTGGAATGTCACCGGTCGCTGCTTACCATTACAGAGAACGGACGGAGACCGCAGAATGAGCCAGAATGACAGCCCCACCGCGCTTGATCTGCCCATGGTCGATCCGCTGCCCGAGGATACGCAGAAATACTTTGATGTCTGTCAGGACAAGCTGGGCATGGTGCCCAATGTGCTGCGCGCCTATGCCTTTGATATCGACAAGCTGAACGCCTTTACCGCGATGTATAACGACCTGATGCTGGCGGGCAGCGGGCTTAGCAAGCTGGAACGCGAGATGATCGCGGTCGTCGTCAGTTCGATCAACAAATGCTATTATTGTCTGACGGCCCATGGTGCGGCTGTGCGTGCCCTGTCGGGCGATCCGAAACTGGGCGAAATGCTGGTGATGAACTACCGTGTCGCACCTTTAGACGCCCGCCAGCGGGCGATGCTGGATTTCGCGGCAAAGATGACCACGGAAAGTGCAGCCATCGAAGAACCTGACCGTCAGACTCTGCGCGATGCGGGTTTCAGCGATCGTGATATCTGGGACATCGCCGCGGTGGCGGGGTTTTTCAACATGACGAACCGCATCGCATCGGCCACCGACATGCGCCCCAACGTTGAATATCACAGTCAGGCCAGATGATCCGTTCCGTTCTTCTTTGCCTTAGCCTTTCTGCTGCGCCCGCGCTGTCGGCCAGCCTGCAGTTGCCCAGCACGGCCTCGATGGTTATCGAAAATACCGAAGCCTTTGCCAGCTATGCCATGCCCGTTGGACCCTATCTGAACAGCAGCATCCCCATGCAGGAACTTGAGGGCGAGGTTTATCGTCAGGTCTGGCAGGTCGCGACCGGTGGCCTGACGACGCTGCAATTGCTGATCCCTTTGCGGGCGCAGCTTTTGGAAGACGGGTTCGAAATCCTGTATAGCTGCGATGCCGAGGACTGCGGTGGTTTTGACTTCCGGTACGCGATGGATGTTGTGCCCGAACCCTATATGCACGTCGATCTTGGGGATTATCGCTATATGGCGGTGGCGCGTGGGGGTGACAGCCCCGAACATCTGGCCGTTCTTGTCAGCCGGTCGCCCACCACCGGGTTTATCCAGATCGTCCAAGTGATCCCGCCGGGCAGTGACAGAACCCTGGAAACCACGATTCAACCTGATCCTGATGCCCCGATTGATCCTGTTGATGCCACGTCGGACATCGGGGATGGTCCTGTGGCTGAGATACTTGAAAGCCGGGGTCGCATCGTCTTGTTCGATTTATCGTTTGAGACGGGATCGTCTGATCTGGGCGATCTGAATTTCCCGTCGCTTGGCGCGATTGCGGATTATCTGCGGACAAATCCGGGTCGCAAAATCGCGCTGGTCGGGCATACCGACAGTCAAGGCAATCTGGACAATAACATCGCGCTGTCGCGGCAACGCGCGGCCTCGGTTCTGGAACGTCTTGTCGACCGGCACGGTGTTCCGCGCGACCAGATGGAGGCCCAGGGCATGGGCTATCTTGCCCCGATTGCCACCAACCTGTCCGAGGCCGGACGCCGTCTGAACCGGCGGGTTGAGGTCATCATCACATCAATTGAATAATGGGGCAGGGGCAAAATGAGCATATTTACCATCACTCTTAATCCGGCTGTTGATCTGTCGACCTCGGTTGCCGGGGTCAAACCGGGGCCCAAACTGCGCTGTGGGGTGCCTCAGATTGATCCGGGCGGTGGCGGTATCAATGTCAGCCGCGCCATATCTATTCTGGGTGGTGAAAGTCGTGCCCTGATTGCGGTGGGGGGCACGACGGGGGCGCAACTGCGATCATTGTTGCAGGCCGAAAGTATTGACCACATACCTTTCGATGTGACCGGCGAAACCCGCCAAAGCCTGTCGGTGCATGATGACCTGACCGGTGATCAGTATCGTTTTATCATGCCGGGTCCGGGATGGGATCAGCAGCTGGTCGACAGGTTTCTGGATCAGATCCACGAAAACGCGGCGCCGGGCGATATCGTCGTGCTCAGCGGCAGTGCGCCTCCCGGTGTGCCCGTTGATTTTCCCGCTCAACTGGCGCATGCGCTGGCGCCGACGAATAGTCGTCTTTTCGTCGATACTTCGGGCCCGGCGCTGCTGCATCTGTTTCAATCGTCTGGAAATGGCGTTGATCTGATCCGGATCGACATGGCCGAGGCGGCAGAGGTCGCCGGTCGCGTTCTGCCTGATGTGCGGGCCAGCGCAGATTACGCGCAGCAGTGTGTGCAGGCCGGTGTGGCGAATGTCATCGTTCTGGCGCGGGGTGCCGAGGGGTCGGTTCTAGCCACTCAGGATCAGCGTTTGTTCTGTAACGCCGCCGATGTGCCGGTCAAAAGCAAGACCGGGGCAGGGGACAGCTTTCTGGCAGGTCTGACACTGGCGCTATCACGCGGCGAAGAATACGCGACTGCGCTGAAATGGGGCGCCACAGCCGCCAGCGCAGCCGTCATGACAGATGCTACATCCCTGTGCCGCAAAGAGGACTTTGACAGATTGCTGTCAGACTGTGTCGTGCGCGAGGTCTGAGACCCGTTTACCAGCTTTCAGGGCCTTTTTCGCCAAAGGAATCGACCAGAAAGTCAATGAACGCCCGAACCTTAGGCTGCGTGAACCGACCGGGCGGGTAGACAGCATAGATGCCCTGCATCTCCACCGGCAGATCTGGCATGGCCTCTTCCACCAAGCCTTTTTCCAGCGCATCGGCATAAAGAAAACTGGGCAGATAGGCGATCCCAAGGCCCGAGATCGCGGCATTCAGCAATGACTGCCCGTCATTCACTGTCAGCCAACCTGCCGTGCGCACCTGACGCTTTTCGCCGGACGGCGCGGTCAGTTTCCAGACATTGCCCGAGCTTTGGTTGGAATAATGCAGCAGCTTATGTTCATTCAGATCGTCAATGCGTGACGGACGACCGTGTTTATCGAAATAGGCCGGGCTGGCGATCATGCGGCGTGTTGTGTCGGTCAGCTTGCGGGCGCGCAGCGTGCTGTCTTCCAGTTCTCCGATCCGGATGGCCATATCGAAGCCTTCGGAAATCAGTTCAACATAGCGGTTGTTCAACACCATGTTGACCGTAATTTCGGGAAATTCCTGCAGGAAGTTGCCTAAAACCGGCGACAGATGGTTCACACCAAAATCCGTTGCGACCGAAATGCGCAAAACGCCCGAGGGCGCGCTTTGCATTGATGTCACCAAAGCATCGGCCTCGCCCGCGTCATTCAGAACGCGGCGGGCACGGTCGTAATAGGCCAGGCCGATCTCTGTCGGGCTGACACGACGCGTTGTGCGATTCAAAAGCCGCGCACCAAGGCGTGCCTCAAGCGAAGAGACATGCTTGGAAACTGCGGATTTCGAAATCCCCATTTTCTTGGCGGCATCCGTGAAACCGCCCTGGTCAACGACCGTCGCGAAAGCTTCCATTTCGGTCAGTCGGTCCATCCCATACCTCTGCCATTCATAATTTGTTAGGCAGATGTATTGTGTCGAATTCGGGCAGGATTTGGACGCTGACCGGACATTATCGAGATTTTGTGACCCAATTCGGGTACTTAGGTGTTACCTTAAAACGTCACTCAAAGGGCAGCAGCCAGCCGTGTGCCTTGGTTTATTGCCCTTTTTGCGTCCAGTTCCGCGGCCACATCGGCCCCGCCAATGACGTGAATTGTGACGTTACGTTCCTGCAATTCATCGGCAAGAGACCGCTCAGGCACCTGACCGGCGCATAAAACAACTGTATCGGCTTCGATCACCTGAGGATTCTCGCGCGCCTCACCAAAGCTGACATGCAGGCCCAGGTCATCGATGCGTTCATAGTTCACGCCGCCGATCATCTGCACATTCTTCATCTTCAGGCTGGCGCGATGGATCCAGCCAGTGGTCTTGCCCAGACGGCGCCCCAGCTTTTCGGATTTTCGTTGCAACAGCGTGACTTGACGGGCAGGGGCATCAGGTTGCGGACCCTCCGGGCGCAGACCGCCGCGCTGATCTTGGGGGTCGCCCACGCCCCATTCCTCTTTCCAGGCCTGAAGGTTTTCGGTGGGACTTTCGCCATGGTGCACCAGATATTCGGCCACATCGAAGCCGATACCGCCGGCACCGATGATCGCAACTTTTTCACCGACCTTGGCGTTTTTGCGCAGCACATCGATGTAGCTGACAACGTTTTCACTATCCTGTCCCTGGATTTCGGGATCGCGCGGCAGAACACCGGTGGCGATGATGACCTCATCAAAACCGGTCAGGTCATCTGCGGTTGCAGTCGTTCCAAGGTGCAAGGTGACATTGGACCGGTCCAGCATTGTGCGGTACCAATCGACAAAGCCCCAGAATTCCTCTTTTCCGGGCACCTGTTTGGCCATGTTCAGCTGCCCCCCGATTTCGTCAGCCTTGTCAAAAAGGGTCACATCATGCCCGCGCTCATCTGCGGTCAACGCCGCAGACAGCCCCGCAGGACCTGCACCGACAACTGCGATTTTCTTTGCCGTTTCAGCGGGTTTGATCACCAGATCGGTTTCATAGCAGGCGCGCGGGTTCACCAAACAGCTGGAAATCTTGCCGCTGAAGGTGTGATCCAGACAGGCCTGATTACAGGCGATACAGGGGGCAATTTCATCAGAGCGGCTATCAATGGCCTTTTGCACGAAATGGCTATCGGCCAGAAACGGACGGGCCATCGAGATCATATCGGCGCAGCCTTCGGCTAGCACTTGTTCGCCGACTTCGGGTGTGTTGATCCGGTTGGATGTGATCACCGGAATGCTGACCTGACCCATCAGTTTTTTCGTGACCCAGGCAAAGGCGGCGCGGGGAACGGACGTGGCGATGGTGGGAATCCGAGCTTCATGCCAGCCGATACCGGTGTTGATGATGGTGGCGCCTGCGGCCTCGATCGCTTTGGCCAGTTCAACGACTTCGTCCCATGTTGACCCATCTGGGATCAGGTCGATCATCGACAGGCGATAGATGATGATAAAATTCGGCCCCACAGCCTGCCGGGTACGGCGCATGATTTCGATGGGCAAACGCATGCGATTTTCATAGGATCCGCCCCACCGGTCGGTTCGTTTATTGGTATGCGTGACCAGAAACTGATTGATGAAATACCCCTCGGAGCCCATGATCTCGACCCCGTCATAGCCTGCCTGCTGCGCGCGGGCGGCCGACGTTACGATGTCAGCGATCTGCTTTTCGATGCCATCTTCATCCAGCTCTTTCGGGGGAAAGGGGGAAATGGGGGATTTAATCGCACTTGGGGCCACACATTCGGGGCCGTAAGCATAGCGCCCGGCGTGCAATATCTGCATCGCGATCTTGCCGTCTGCGTCATGCACGCGGTCGGTCACGATCTTGTGGTTGGCGATATCATCGTCGGTGAACAGCCCCGCCGCACCCGGGTAAACGCCGCCCTCAAGGTTGGGGGCCATGCCGCCGGTGACCATCAGCCCCACCTGGCCGCGTGCGCGTTCGGCATAGAATTCAGCGACACGGTTCCAGTCCTTGGCTTCCTCAAGCCCTGTATGCATCGACCCCATCAGCACGCGGTTTTTCAGCGTGGTAAAGCCCAGATCAAGCGGTGCCAGAAGATGTGGGTACTGTGTCATGCGAAACCTCCCTTGAATTCGGCGACAATCTGGTTCGGTTGACGCGTAATGTCATCCCAAACGCGGCGTCATCCCGCGCTTTGATGTAAGGGGCTGGCAGGCGTTGTCGATAGAATTATGTGCCGCGCCGCCGTCGGGCTGCACTGACCCACAAATCAAGAATGATCTTCGCTGTGGCAAGAACGACCAGCGCGCACAGAAGGATTTTTGTTATGGTTTCCATTGTGCCCTCGATCAGCAGCGCGTGGGTGACCGTTCCGGCGACGGTGATCACTGCGAACACCAGATGCGCCCGCCGCCAAGTCCGAAAGCCCAGACGCAGTCTTTTGCGGAAAGTGGCCAGCAGTGCTGCGGCAAAGACGGCCCACATGGCAATGACGCCCCAGACGGAAAAAGCGGTAGGCGAAACAAACAGAAGGGCGTCCATCACATCGGGCGGACTGGTGATCCAAAGTCCAGCAACGTGAATAATGATGGCAATGACAAGGGCTGCGCCAACCATCCGGTGAACCCGCTGTCCGATCACCTTTGGTGTACCAGGCAGGTAGCCCGCGATCAGTAATGGTTGAAGCAACATCAGACACATCGCGACGATGCCTGCAAAGCCCGCCAGGATATAAATCGGGTCACGCCAGGCCAGCAGGGGGCTGGTTGAGGCCGCGACAACTGGTACAACGATGGCTGCGATGACAGCGCACCAGATCAGCGCGGCACCGATCCGACCTGTCTGCTTGGATTGCACCCTATTCAGGCGGGTTGCAGTACGAAATGCGCCTCAAGCGTCTTGTCGCGGGAACTGCGCATCACGGGGCGCAGGAAAACGGTCTGAAAATCTTCGCTGTCATAGGCCAGATGCCCGTGCGGTTGACCAAAGGCCGGAACGATCTGTGGCATTTCCATGCGGAACTCACCGTTTGCGTCAGTCAGTGTGGCGCCATGGCTTTGCGGATCACGTTCGTGCCCTTCGGTGGTATGGGCCCAGATCTGGATGCGCTGGCCTGCAAGCGGTGCGCCATCGCCCGCGCGCCGGACCGTACCCGTCATCCAAAAGCCGCCGCCGCCGATGCGATCCACAATTGGTGCACCGGGTCGATAGTTATTCGCACCACCGCGCATGGACGGCGTCGGCGCAAGACCCTGCGCATATGCGGGCCGCACCTGACCCGAGACACCAGCAGCCACAACGGCACTGCCGGCAGCCAACAGGGAACGGCGGGTGAACAGAAGTCTGGACATTACGAAGTCTCCTATCAGGCGGGCGTGTCATGGTTAATCTGCTTGTCGATAAATAACATATCAGCCCAAAATTCCGAGGCTCGAGGGGCTGAAACAGCCTCAACATCGCTCAAGATTTCGCGATCTGATCAAAAGTAGGGCATGGCAGTTGGGCGGGCCTGCGCAAAACAGTCCTGACTTAAACCGCGCTTTCTTTAACTTTTACAGCACCATAGCGCGCCAAAAAGGTTTTTACCGCCGCTGCGATAATCTGCTGGCGTTCGTCATCGCCAAGACTGTCCTGCAGGCCCAGTACCATCCGCGGGAATGCCCCGGCTTTGCAAAGTTCCACGAACTGCTCGGCGGCCATCATATAGTCATCGACGACCAGTTCACCCTTTGCCACGGCCTTTTCAAAGAACGAAATCAACGTCGTACGGGCCAGTTTCGGTCCGCTGTCATAAAACCCGCGCGCCAGTTCGGGAAAGCGGTCAGCCTCGGCCACAGCCATGCGATAAATCGCCAGGTTGAAGTCCGATGTTATAAAGGAAATCAGTTTATCCGCGGCAGATCGCAGGACCTCATCAATGGGGCGGTTCAGGTCGATGAACTCGATCGCCTCATTGGCCTGACGCAGGCATTCGGTCTGGCAGACCTCAAGAAACAAAAGCCGCTTGTCGGGAAAATAGCTGTAAAGCGTGGCCTTCGACACACCGGCGGTGCGGGCAATATCGTCAACGCTTGCGCCTTCAAAACCATGGGCCATGAAGACCTGTCGCGCGCCATCCACAACCTGATCGAATTTTCGCCCTTTGCGGATATCTTGCGCCTGTGCGGTCATGGGGCCTCCTGCCGAATAGGACGCGACTATAACCAAAGCCCCGCGATAAGTGCAACAAAAACGGGGGCTGCCGCCGCCGACATCCCCCGTTATTTGGATGCTAACGTTGAGTTACTTTTCACATTGTGTCGTATGCGTCGTGTCACTACACCCCTGTGTCACATCGGGTTTGGGCGCAGGATACTGCAAGTTCGGCAGGAAAAAGGCATTTGCGAGCGTTGGAAGCATTGCAATAGCCAAAGCTGACAGGAGAAGTCTCATCGGTTTTATCCTTTTCTGAACTGTTCTGTTCACTAATCTAAACGGATTAGTTCAGCACGCAAGCTCAAAATGAACCAATCGGTTCACTTTTGTGAATAAACAGCTTTCGAATCGCCCTAGATCTAAGCGCCCGCCGATTTCGCCATTCGTTTCAAGGTTTAACAAGACGCCATTTGGGTGCCGTACGTTGAACCCGCCCTGTCGGGCCAGTACATAACCTGTTACACTGCCCGAGCAGCGTAACGCCATGGGAAGAGCTCGTCGAGGCGTGTGATATTGTGGTCGGCGATCTGGTCAAGAACCCATGTGAGCCATTCTTGAGGGTGGACGTCGTTGAGCTTGGCGGTCTTGATCAGGGTGAAGGCGATTGCCATGGCTTTGCCGCCACCTTGTGAACCTGCGAACATCCAGTTTTTCCGGCCGATGGCCACGGGTTTGACGGCGCGTTCGGCGCTCGACCATTGTTCTTGAACCAATGGCGAAAAGGCGTTAGGTCGTGTTCAACGGACACTTACCCATTTGGGCTTGCATTGGCACGTCAACAGCGGCTATTGGACACGAGTTAGGAGAGGTGGCCGAGTGGTCGAAGGCGCACGCCTGGAAAGTGTGTAGGCGGGAAACCGTCTCCAGGGTTCGAATCCCTGTCTCTCCGCCACAATGCCTGATTTGGTGATGATCAGGTGCCACATATGTCAATATTTACTGAATATTGACACTTTTCATCCAAGATATAGCTCGAAAACACCCATAACAGATGTGGGGTAAATTGTGGGATGGTAAAATGGATGGTGTCTTGCCCTCGGATACGTGTCGTCGTGTCAAATCGGGTCCGCATGTTGAGAAAAAGCTGAATGCTGCGTTTGTGCGCAGTGCTGGACCGGGGCGGCACGCCGATGGCGGTGGGCTTTTTCTTCAAGTTGATCGCTCTGGCGCGCGGCGGTGGGTGTTGCGGATCACCGTTCAGGGCAAGCGGCGTGATCTTGGGCTTGGGTCGGCAAAGCTGATTTCGCTGGCCGAAGCCCGCGAAAAATCTCTTGAATATCGTAAGATTGCGAAATCGGGCGGCGATCCAACTCTGCGTAAGCGCGCGGACGATGGACGGGCTATTCGTGTCGCGGATTTGGCGCGGAAGGTTCATGCGCAAAAGTTCAAAGACAATGTCAATAACGGCAAGCATGTCGCCCAATGGATCAGAACATTGGAAACCTATGCGTTTCCGGTCATCGGCGATATGTCCGTTGAAGATGTGCTCCAAGACGACATTGAAACTATCCTCGATCCGATCTGGACAACCAAGCCAGAAACCGCGCAGCGGGTTTTACAACGGCTGAAAACAGTCTTCGATTTCGCTTGTGGGCGCGGTTATCGGACGCGCGGCAATCCAGCGGATGGGTTGCGAAATATAATGCGGAAGCAGAACAGCAAGCCAAAGCATTTTGAGGCAATCGATTACGGGGAAATCGCGAAACTGATGTATGAGCTGCGCCAGTCGAACGCGATTGGTTCTTTGGCGCTTCAATTCACGATCCTGACGGTCGTTCGGTCAGGAGCGGTGCGTAAGGCAACATGGGATCAATTTGACTCTTCTTGGGAACATTGGACCATCCCGGCAGAAAACATGAAAATGCGGGAAGAATTTGTTGTGCCGCTGCCAGTGCCCGCGCGCGACATTCTTTGGAATTTGAGCCAAAAGCCCCATGCGCAAACCGATCTGGTGTTTCCCTCGCCCAGCAATCCACGCAAACCGTTGTCAGAAAATACCATGAGAAAGCTGCTTCAAACCCATTGCCCCGGCAAAACCGTTCATGGCACCCGCGCCACTTTCCGCACATGGGCACGGGAAGAACTGAAAGAGCGGGACGATATCGCGGAAATGGCGCTGGCCCATAAAATCGGCAGCAACACGCAACTGGCCTATAACCGCGCCGAACTATTATATGACCGCCTTATGCTTCTCGAAAAATGGGCGCTATGGGTTCATAAGGAAATGGAATTCTTTTGTGATGGTGGCCAAGACGCTGACAAAGATCATATGAGACGCACCCTCGAAAGGGAAATAAACACAAGACAAGACAAGTGGTATTTTGAGGACTAAATCGCTTCCAATTTGTTTATGAGCCTACGACCTTAAACCATCGCCCCCGGATTAGCGCGTTTCCATTTTTCGTGATCTTTTTGAAGCTGACGGACGGTTTTAATGGCCTGCTGATAAACGACCTCAGCTTCTTTCAAATCCTTCGCAAGTTGAGGGTCGTTTTCCGCGTTGGGGTAGTATTTCAACAAAGTCTGATAGGCGTCGGCCAGCCAGTTTTCAAACTCGGCAAGGGGCATATGTTCTTTGTAATTGGGATCGAAACCGAGATCGAACAGGGCATAGCCATAGGACGCACCGTCGATATCATAGTTTTCGGTGTGATACGAAATCTCGTAACCGAGCGATAAGTCAGCATCATTGCTGCCAAAACCGCCATGATTGGCTATACTATCAACAAAAAGAACAAATCTGTCTGGCGCACGTGCTATTACGTGAAATAAGGTGCCAGCAACCATCTCATATTTTGATGATGCGTATCTATCTATTTCCTGCTGTTTTTGCTCAGAAATCATAGTGGTAGCTTTCTATACGGTAGGTGTTGCCGGTTCTTGTAACATAAAATTGCATCTTTAAGTTTGTATTCGTGTAACCGTCAAAACGCTGGTAGCTTTTGCTTGGATCAAAGTTTTTGTTCAGGATAGCATTACGCAGAGCCTGCCTCATATCGCGGACAACTATGCTAACACTTCGAACCGATGTATCGACGTATGTTTTTTCTCTTTTCCTACCAAACTGGCCACCTCTGGGTCTACCGCTTTGATCCCGGCTACCCGCCTGCCGTCTCGGCTGATAAACCCCTCTATATATACCATATCCATGGGTCTGATTGGGGTGCGGTGTCGTGCTTACAGGGCGCGCCGCTGAATTGGCCATGTTGTTGCCGTAGATTTGGCCAATATGGCCACCGTAGAAATCGCCATTGGTCTTGACAGATTGTTCGCGGAATACGTGGTTATTTGCTGGGCCAACATTGAATTTCACGCCCTCCACTGTAGTTGTAGTGTTTGACGTTGTGCCAGCGTTTGACGTATTCGTCTTAGCTGGCAGCGCATGGTTGGCCTGGGCCTGTTGGACTTGGCCCTGATGCGGCGGCGCGGCTGCTTTGGGGTTACTTCCTTTGCCGGTCGTGTTCAGCTTCACCCCGTTACGGGCGCGGATACCGCTGCTGCCTCCGCCGCCCTTGTTCGGGCTGGCGTGGGCGGCGCTGATGAGGAACCCGCTATATTGAACCTCTTCTTCGATCAGGACCAGTTTGGCACTATCCGTAAAGAAGGCGGTTTCTGCCAAGATATTCAGCAGCGAGACAATACGTCGCCAGTGTTCAAATTCTGCCGAATGCGGGGACCGCCAGATGTCCATCACTGCATCGCCATAGACCCGCCCGTCAGGACCGACAAAGACGGCAGGCGCAACGCCCCTGAATACCAATTCGGCATCCTCATAAAGCAGTTCCATGCCGTCCAGCAGGTGATAATCCGGCGGGCGACCCTGAAGCGCCAGGATCAGCTTTGCCTCAGCCTCGTTCCGTGCAGTCAAAGACAAGTCTTCGTATAGCCCAAGTGCGGCACGGACGGCCAGGTTCAGTTCGCCAAGCATATCCTCAACAGCGGCTTTAGGTGCGCCCGCGCCGATCGCGCGGTTGATGTCATTGAGTGCCTCGGCCCCGGCAGGCCACAAGGCAGCGGGGTCCGAGGGCAGTTGTAAAGGCCCGTCGTATTCCGCAGGCAGTGTGAAGGTGTAAATTATCTCGTCATAATCTATGCCGAACCCGGCATCTGTGACCGGGTTTTCTGCGGCAGCCTGTTCGCCGAACACCAGATCAACGACATCAACAGTGGGCAAAATGGGCAGTCGTAGCGGCGTCGTCTGCCCCGCGCTTGTCAGAAACTGATCGGTGATATTAACAGATGGGTCCAGTGCCCTGGTATCGGTTCCGCTTTCATAGACAAACCATGGTTCGCCCGAGATGGGTTGCCCTTCAAGGTCGATAAGCTGGATTTCGATCCAGTTTTCTGGGCAGTTGTCGCAGACATTTGTTTCGCGGGCCTCAAGGACTTGGATGTACCAATCGGGCAGCGTGTGAAGGTGGTCTGTCAAGTCGTCGATGACAAGATAGGATTTGGTCATTTTAGGCGGTCATCCTGTCTTTAATGCGGTTCAGCAATGCGGTGGTGCGTTTGAATTGGGATTGGTTGGAATCGGTTAGGCTGTGTTGATCCTGCGGGGGCAGGTCTGTCAAAGGATGGCCTGTCAGTGCGACGATGGCAATCGCGTTCGCAATGACGGGTTTTGTCTGTAGGTCAAAGCGGTGGAAGTCGTTCGTGTGTTGGCGCGCGGTCCAAAGCAGATCGTCGTCGGGGATGTGGTTTAGCTCGGGCGTGTGGTTGCGCAGAAGCGCAATGGCCTCGCGTAAGACGCCTTCAGTGTAGCGGATGTCAAGTTCGACGACCGGTTGCGACGTGCTTTCAGCGTCTGGGTTAAAGCGAAACACATGCGCCGTTTTCTCGGCGGCATTTGTGGCGATCAGCGCGTCGATGCGGACGCCGGATCGCAGGTGAAACAGATCGGCCAGCCGCTCAGCAGATGCTTGGATGCCTTCCAGATAGTATTTCAGAACGGGCGGATCGTAGAGCCGCAGATAATACCATTTGTCCCGCCCGTCGTGGGTTTTCGTGAATTTGCGAAAATGCGCCCAAAGGTCGTCAAGGCTGGCCGTTGAGCGGATGTAGATGCCGGGGTTCTTGTCCCAAAGATACCACGGGGCCGGATTATCAGCGTCATATGTGAATAGGTTGCGTGTGAAGCTGTTGCCGTCTTCCAGCTTCACTATCCACGGCGCTGCGGTTTTCAGATCGTCGAAGGCTTTGCCTTTGAACAGGCACCGATAGTGGAGGTCTGACTGTTCCAGCATATCCGGCAACATGGTGATCTTTGCGGCATCCAGAAGCGCATATGTCTGGCGCGGCGGCTGGTCCTCGGCCTGACCGAACAAACTGTCATACAGCGCGTCGGGAGCGGTTGTCTTAGGATCAACGCCGAACTGGTCATCGAGCGGCGGGACATTGTCAAAGGTCTGGATTTCCAAAGGGTTTTGGGACATCTGGCCTCAAATCGAAGAGATTTAATACCCCTTGGGTAGATCAAACCGATACCTGAGTCACGCGTAAAAAGAGCAGATGATATCAGCGTTCGGCAGGGATGTGCCGAGACGCTTCTGTGTTAGGGCCGAAAGGCATTCAGCATTCAGAACAGTTCTTCGCGGCCAAGTAGATAAGCGCATCATCAAAATAGATACGATATCCGTTCGCACCATCGCTGACCCAAATTTTTTGGCCGTGCCCGGCTTTTTTAAGTGCATTAAGAATCTTGCGGTTAAAGCCTTCACCGCTGCAATACCAACGCCCTTCTGTCTGGCCTTTCAGATCGCGTGGCACAATTGCGCTGGCTGCTTCTGTAAAGAACTTGATTTGTGTTTCAATACTGATCGACTGTAGTTTTTGAATTGCGTCTCTACGCATGTATTTTCTCCTGAAAATGATGTATTTTGTAAGCTGAACTGCTTACAGTATTGACTTGGGTCCAGGAGGTATCAGCCCAAAACCGATCTTCGGAAAAACCTATAAAACACTGTTATCAAATTGTTTCTTTATAAAGGTGCTGGTCTATCACGACTGATTTTAAGAGCGGTCTAAGACGCAGTCGGATCGGTCTCTTGTTTGCTCATTTGATAATTGAATGCGCTCCCGCACCGCTTGCGCTGTTGGTAGGGCGTGGCGGCGACCCCCATAAGTCGCAAGCCGCGCCCGGAGGGTATCGCGCAGCATCAGCAGTTCTACAAAAATACGGCGGATAGGACGCCGCCGAGCATAAGGCCCGCGAAGCCCCACCAGATCGCTGCTGAGGGGCGGTTGAGCCTTGGGCTTGGGATGGGTGCCGACGCGTTCCGTGAGGCGTTCTGTGCTGCTTGAAGCGACCCAAGGCGGCTGTCGATCTGGGTCAGGTGTTTTGCCAGGTCTGACAGTCTTTTCGATTGGTCCTGCTGTGTTCTTAGCACCTCTGCCACTGCGCTTATCGTGCGTTCGGAATGGCGGGCGGCACTCGTCGCCTTGGCCTGTGTTTCTGTGATTGCGGCTTCCCAGTCTATCGTCTCGTTCATCTTTGATCTCCTCCTTCAATGTGTTGATCTCTTTGATAAGGGCGTTGGCTTGGGCACGAGATTGACCGCCGTCGATCCGCCGCCACGTCTCTTTGCTTGCGCCAGTTTTGCCTTGTCGCGCCATCTGCCGGGCCGCAGGGCCTTCGTGAATCTGCGGGATGCGATCACGGCCTTGATCGGCATAGGATCGGTGATCAATCATCGACGCAGCATCGTAACCCCAGTCGCGCATATTCTGATTGTGGATTTCCGCCCACCGTTTCGCGGTGGCCTCGACAGCATTCTTGCGCGCCATCCCGATGACGCTGCGGGGGCGGCCCCGACCACCGCTGCGCTCATGTTGATCAAACGCAATCAGATGGAAATGCGGATTGCGAATGTCGTTGCCTGTCTTGTCATGGATCGCCAGCACATAACCTGCTTTGCCTTTGGTCAGGTCTTCGGCAAAGGCACGGGCCAGCGCCACACGTTCTGCCTCGGTCGTCTCAACTGGCAGCGCCACGATGAACCGCTCGCAGACGCGGCCTTTGCGCCGCTCTGCCTCTTGCTCAACGGCCCGCGCCTGTGCGGCATCGGTCGGATGATCCAACCGCACCCGCAACACCTCGCGGGCGGCTGATGCTCGCGTGATATAGCGCAGATGCGCCGCTGTCTGGCCTTGCCTGGCGTGACGGCTCGCGCTTTCGCACCTGGGCGAAAAAGTCTTCACCGAATGTCTGAATGAAAACAATGCCATAGCCCCTCCGTTTTGGTTGCCGGGATAAAATCACAAGATTTTATCCGTTGTGCGCCTTCAAAAGCTCATGACGCTTAACTGAAATGTAGAAAGGAAACTTCATGACTAAAAATATCGACAAAGGACTGGACGTCCTGTTCGCGCAAACCATGCGCTATTGTCGTCAAACACGGCTGGCAGACTATGACACCGCAGCCCTGCCCACCGCTGACTTGCTGGCTGTGATGTCATACACAGTAGATTTTTTTGAACAGCAGATGGACCGTCTGGAAGCAGCCGCAGGGCGGCACTGGCCTGACGGCCCGCCCTCGGCTGACGGGGCCACAGGGACCGCTGACGGACCCTCCACAGGCCCGCTCATGCGTCACCCACCGACGCGCTAGGGGCGCTCTGGTGCAGGCGATAGCCTGTGCCATCGCTCTCGGCGATGCCCAACTGCGCTAGGCTGTCCAGCCCGCGCTTGATGGCCTTGCGCAAACTGTCAGCATTGTCCCGCACGCTGTTAAATGCAGCGCCGGATCGCGTGGCACATTCTGAGGCGAGATGAAAAGCACCCGGCGCAGCCTTGTCCAAGTCCCGCAGCACCCGCTCAAGATCAGCGCGGCGCAGGTCCGACGGCCCAGACGGCTTGCGGTTGGTGTTCGCGGGCAAAGCACTAGATTTTGGCTCCATGGGCACAGCCAGTGGCACGGTAACGGCTTCCCCGTCATCGTCTGTGCCACAATGGAAACTGCCAAGCGCGAAGGGGATTGGCGCAAGCTCTTTTGCGTTCTTCTGTTTGATGGGCGTCAAAAGCACAACCTTCGATCCATCGGTATCCGGCGCTTTGTTCAGTATGTAGAGCGCGTCGAGATTGCCTTGGAGTGTCGATGATCCCCGCGGACGATCCCCATTGGCGTGACTGGTGTGATGGACCAAAAGGACGGCTGCGTTGCAGTCGCGGGCAATTTTGCCCGTATGACCGACCACTCTGCCCATATCCGAGGCTAAATTTTCATCCGCGGCACCGATACACCGGTTCAGGGTGTCGAAAATCACAAATGCCTGATCGCATTTATACTCCCGCTGCTTGCGCTTGACGAACGCCACGATGTCGGACGCAGTCTCGGGCTTGCTGAGGTCTGGCACATCCTCAACAATCTCAAATGGGGCATCGGCCAAGGTGGGATCTTTCAGATAGGGATAGGCACGGCAGGCGGTGCCATAGGGGTCTTCGGCAGCGTAATAGATCACGAGGGTGTTTTGGACGCGCACCCCGCTGAAATCCCGCCCCAAAGCGGCATGGGCTGCGATTGTCGCCGTAACGGTGGTTTTCCCGACCGCAGGGGCGGCTGCCAGCATGGTAACCTCGCCAAGTTTGAAGGCATGTTTGGCAACATAGGGCGGATTGAGATCAGGTTTGAACTGCCCGGCTTTGATTGTCTTTGGGTTATATGAATGCTGGTGTGGCATTGTATGTAGTCCTTTCAGAGTTTGTGACGTCAGCACCATTGCTTCCGTCTGAAAAAGACTTGGGTCGGGGAATGTCCGGACAGAAATAAAAAATGAAAAAAGTTCCGGACAGCCCCAAGGCTGTCATGTCTTGGGCATCAGCGAGTGCGGTTTGAAGTTCTTGATTCATAACGTCTAATGTCATGAGAATTGTCTTTCTTATTTGGGCGGCTCAGCACCATGCTTTGCCTTTCGGATTTTTGATATTGGCAGCTTTGCGCGCGCACTAAGAGGGAAAGCAAAAAAGATCAGAAAGACACCGGACAGACGGACAGACAGCCGCTCCCCTAAAGGGGGCGGCTGTCTGTCCGTCTGTCCGGGTATGTTTGCGACTTCTTGAAGAAAACGGCTGAATTACGTCAAATAAATGTGGGATAGTTTGAGGTCTGATTTTTACATATGTTCAAGAAAGAATATAAATATCAATATATTAGATCATAAGTTTAACGCCCTGTCTCTCCGCCATTTTACAATTTGTGTTGTTCATATCGTCTAACACCTTGAAGGGTATGGATGTTTTTGGTGTTCGAAGTCCTGATTTTCGGGCGTAGGGAATTTGCTCAGTGAAGACCAGGC
>NZ_JACNMP010000074.1 GCF_017592335.1 Pseudaestuariivita rosea
TTCTGTGGAAAAACAACGTGTTGCTGATGCAGAAAGTGTGGTTCTGAACAGAGCGCGAGCGCCTTTTCTATCAGGCTTCGCACGTTTGCTGCGGTGCGGGAAGGATCTTGGCTAATTTACGGAGGTTTTGGGCGGTGGCGGCGAGCAGGAATTCGTCATTTGCGCCACACGGTCCTCGTAATCGCAGCCGTCCCAGTCCCAGAATGCGTTTGAGGTGAGCAAAGAGCATCTCAACTTTCTTTCTGAGCTTCATCGCGACCCGGTATTCTTCGGTTTTGGCCAGATCCCGAGCGACCTGGCGTGCATCTTCGTGCTCCTCGCGGGTGATTTTGCGCGCATCAGCATTGGGGCAGCATTTTTGCTTGGATGGGCAAGCCTGGCAGACGTCCTTCAAGGCGCGATAGCGGGCTGTGCCCTTGCCCGTCGGGCCCCGGTTCGGATCGGAATAATTCCGGCGGAACTGTTTGAGCGCATGACCTTCAGGGCAGACATATTGATCGTTCTCTGCATCCCAATCGAACTCTGCGCGTGTCCAGGTGCCGTCGGCGCGTCCCGTCTTATCGATCACCGGGATGTAAGGATCAATCTTGCGATCCACGAGCCAGCCGAGCATCGGGCCGGAGCCGTAGGCGGTGTCGGCGATCATCCAGTCAGGAACTAGGTCAAATTTGTCTTTCACCCGTGTCAGCATGGTCTCCGTCGATCCAACCTCGGCTTGCCGGATCGAACGGGTGCCTTCGACATCCAAGATAACGCCATGATCCGTGTCGATCAGATAATTGTCTGAATAGCTAAAGAAAGCAGGACCTTTGCGCGCAGCAGTCCATTGGCTGGCGGGGTCGGAATGCGAGGTGAACTTGGGTTGGACATCGCTGGCCGCGCCAAATGCAGCCTCATCGAGTGTGTCGAGATACTCGCGAACTGCGCGGGGCACATCTGCGGGATCGATGGTTGACGCATCCCATTGTTCCTTCGGCGTTGAGTTCTGCTTGTTGGCATCCGCTTCGATCAGGCTGGCGTCCACTGCCATGCGCTGCCCACTGGCGAGACCTTCTTCGATGCAGCGGGCGACGGTTGTCTCAAACAAATGCCGCAGCAACTCACTCTCCCGGAAACGCCCGTGTCGGTTCTTGGAAAAGGTTGAGTGATCCGGAATGCGGTCGTTCAGATCGAGCCGACAAAACCACCGGTAGGCGAGGTTCAGATGCACCTCTTCACAAAGCCGCCGCTCTGACCGTATCCCAAAGCAATAGCCCACCAGAAGCATCCGGATCAGCAGCTCAGGGTCAACGGAAGGACGACCCGTGTGGCTGTAGAAATCCGACAGGTGGCCACGAATGCTGCTCAGATCGACGAAACGATCAATTGAACGCAGCAAATGATCTTGTGGGACGTGATCCTCAAGCGAGAATTCATAGAACAGCGCAGCTTGTGCTTCCTGTTTCGGTCCCATCATCGCCAATGCCCCCAACCAATAAGGGAATTGAATCAGTCTTGGGCAACGCGATCAA
>NZ_JACNMP010000075.1 GCF_017592335.1 Pseudaestuariivita rosea
AGTTTGAGTTTGAGTTTGAGTTTGAGTTTGAGTTTGAGTTTATGCGGCAGCTGATTGGTGCTGCAAGCGACGTGTTTGGATTGTCTTCTTTTTGATCTCCTCTCTCATTTTCAGGATCTTTGCGTCGCGGCCGTGATAGACGTCGGCAGGTTTCAGGTTGGCCAGGCTCTCGTGGTAGCGGTGGTTGTTATAATGATCGACAAAGGCGCCGATCTGACATTCCAGGTCGCCGGGTAGGAAGTAGTTTTCCAGGAGGACACGGTTCTTCATGGTTTGATGCCACCGCTCAATCTTGCCTTGTGTCTGGGGATGGTGCGGCGCACCGCGCACATGATCCATGCCTTTGTCACCGAGGTATTCGGCCAGATCGGCCGCCACATAGGACGAGCCGTTGTCGCTGAGTAGCCGAGGCTTGTGAACAACGGCCGCCTGATCACACCCTGAAGCCTGCAGCGCTAGGTCCAGGGTATCGGTTACATCCTGAGTTTTCATCGAGGTGCAAAGCTTCCATGCGATGATGTACCGGCTGTAATCGTCGAGGATTGTGCTGAGATAGAACCAACCCCAGCCAATGACCTTCAGGTAGGTGAAGTCGGTCTGCCAGAGCTCGTTCGGGCGCGTGGTCTTGTCGCGGAACTCATTGGCCGCGCAGATCACCACATGGGCCGGGGCTGTGATGAGGTCCGCAGCGCTAAGAATGCGATATACAGACGATTCCGAGACGAAGTACCGTTTCTCATCAGTGTATTTGACCGCCAATTCGCGCGGCGTCAGGTCTTCATGCTCCAGTGCAAAATCAACAACATCCTCGCGTACCTTGTTCGGGATGCGGTTCCACACTGACTTGGGCCGGGGCGAGCGATCGGCAAGCGCATCGAAGCCACCATCGCTCCAACGGGCGTACCAGTCATAATAAGTGCTGCTGGGAATGCCGATCATTGCCAGCGTCTGCTTCACCGGCAAATGTGAGGCTTCCACGGTGCGGATAACCTCAAGCTTCTCGGATGCCGGGTACCTCATTCTTCGTGCTCGTCGCCAATGGTCGCTCGGACCAGTGGCGCAACCATAGGCGACCCCCGATCATGCTTTTTTTGAGCAGGCGGTTTTCAAGCGTCGGTTCCGCGACGACCTCCTTCAAGGCTGCGGATTCTGAACGCAGCTCTTTGACCTCCGGTGAGGTCGCCTGACGTGCGGTATCACCCGCCAAGCGGTTCTTGCCCGCTTCCAGGAACTCCTTAGACCAGGAATAATACAAGCTCTCGGCAATCGCCTCCCGGCGGCATAGGGCAGCGATGCTCTCCTCGCCGCGCAGCCCGGCCAGGACGATCCTGATCCTCTCCTCGGCTGAGTAGTGTTTGCGGGTCTTCCGCTTGATCCCCCTGACCAACTTGTCAGCGGCATCCTTCGATGTCCCGGACTTCTTGTTCATCTTCGCTCCATAATGGCTTCGATGAACCAGAAATCCTCCCTTGCGCAAACCCCTAAATCTAACCGG
>NZ_JACNMP010000076.1 GCF_017592335.1 Pseudaestuariivita rosea
CTTTGCGAGTTTGCGGAGGTTCTGGGCGGTGGCGGCGAGGATGGAGTGAGAATGGACCGTGGCCCCAGTGGGGCCGCGTAAGCCGTTCGAACCGTTTGCGCCGCATGGGCCACGTAATCGGAGGCGACCCAGTCCAAGGATGCGCTTAAGGTGGGCAAAGAGCATCTCGACCTTCTTTCGGAGCTTCATCGAGATGTCGTACTGGCGGGTCTTGGCGATATCGCGGGCGACCTTGCGGGCGTCTTCGTGTTCTTCGCGGGTGATCTTGCGCGCGTCGGCGTTGGGGCAGCACTTGGCTTTGGAAGGGCAAACCTGACAGACCTCTTTCAAAGCACGATAGCGCGCTGTACCCTTGCCGGTCGGTCCTCGGTTCGGGTCCGAGTAGTTGCGACGGAATTGTTTGAGGGCGTGGCCCTCGGGGCAGATGTACTGGTCGTTCTCTGCATCCCACTAAAGTCTGCCCTCGTCCAGGTTCCGTCGTTGCGTCCGGACTTGTCGAACACAGGAATGTGCGGCGCGATCTTGCGGTCGACCAGCCAACCTAGCAGCGGCCCGGTGCCATAGGCGGTATCCGCGATCAGACGTTCGGGATGCAGATCGAACTTCGCCTTCACACGGTTCAGCATGGTCTTGGTCGATCCAACCTCTGCCTGCCGGATTGAGCGCGTGGCTTCCACATCGACGATGACGCCATGATCCGTGTCGATCAGATAGTTGTCTGAATAGCTAAAGAAGGCAGGGCCTTTACGGGCTGCCGTCCACTGACTTGCCGGGTCAGAATGCGAAGTAAATTTGGGCTGGACCTCGCTCGCGGCTCCAAATGCCGCCTCATCCAGCGTATCGAGATACTCGCGTACGGCGCGGGGCGCATCAGACGGCTCAATGGTTGCGGCATCCCATTCTTCCTTCGGCGTCGAGTTCTGCTTGTTGGCATCTGCTTCGATCAGGCTGGCATCGATTGCCATTCGCTGGCCACTGACCAAACCTTCCGCAATGCAACGGGCCACCGTCGTCTCGAACAAATGACGCAGCAGTTCGCTCTCGCGGAAACGGCCATGGCGGTTCTTAGAAAACGTCGAATGATCAGGGATGCGATCGTTCAGATCGAGGCGACAGAACCAGCGGTATGCGAGGTTCAAATGAACCTCTTCGCACAACCGCCGTTCGGATCGGATGCCGAAGCAGTACCCCACCAACAGCATCCGGATCAGCAACTCAGGATCTACCGATGGGCGGCCAGTGTGGCTGTAAAACTCAGCCAAATAGGTCCGGATGCCGCTCAGATCAACAAACCGATCAATCAAGCGTAGCAGGTGGTCTTGTGGGACATGATCTTCCAGAGAGAACTCATAGAACAGCGCCGCCTGTGCTTCCTGCTTTGGTCCCAGCATCCCTAAATCTCCCAACCAATATTGGAATTGAAGCAGCGGATGCCCCCTCGATCAAGAAGAGTTTTTCAAC
>NZ_JACNMP010000077.1 GCF_017592335.1 Pseudaestuariivita rosea
TGGGCTAGGTCACACACTCATAAATTTCTAGCGGCGTTTGTGGATTGCTGATTCACTGTCTGAAAAGAGGAGAGCAGCATGGCGCAGCGCGCTACGCACTGACGGACTTCGAATGGTCGATCATCGAACCGCTATTGCCCAACAAGCCCCGTGGCGTGCCGCGGGTCGATGACCGGTGGGTACTGAACGGCATCTACTGGCGGCTCAGGACCGGTTCGCCCAGGGCTGACATCCCGGAACGCTTTGGTCCCTACACCACCTGTTACAACCGCTTCGTGCGGTGGGCGAAGCTCGGCGTATGGAGCAGGATATTCGACGCGGTGTCAGAGGCTTACGTGGGATCGGAGCAATCGGTCGACAGTTCTTCGATCCGCGTCCACCAGCACGGGGCGAACGCAAAAAGGGGGTTGAAGCGGCCACCGACCCCGCCGGTGTGGCTGACCTTCGAGCCGTCTGCATGGGGCGCTCAAGGGGCGGTCTGACGACCAAAATCCACGCTGTCACGGATGCGAACGGCCTGCCGATCACGCTGAAACTCACCGCCGGACAGGCCCATGACGGTCGTTCCGCCGACGATATGCTCGGCACGGTCGGCCCCGGTCAAACTCTGCTGGCCGACGCGGCATATGACAGTAACCGGCTGCGTGAACGGTTGGCCAACATGGGGGCACAGGCGGTGATCAAACCGATGTCGCGCCGCTCGACACCGCTCCCGCTCGACCGGAACGCGTACAAACGCCGCAACCGGATCGAGCGGTTCTTCTCCAAACTCAAGCATTACAGGGCGATCGCCACCCGATATGAAAAGCATGACGCCAACTTCCTCGCCATCGTAAAGCTCGCCGCAACTCGCATCTGGTTGCGCGTTTATGAGTCGGTAACCTAGCTTAGGCACGTTTCCTTTGACCCACTCTCAGTTATGCGTCGCGGTTTATGACGCGTCAATGTTGCGGTCTCCTTTTCTGTTTTCTTTGCGGCCTTAGCACTGGCCTTGAAGCGGTAGCTGTCATTACCGGTTTCGAGGATGTGGCAGCGGTGTGGAGTTCCCCCGGTTTGATGGACACTTTGTCACTGATGAAGGAGAGTGTTTTTCATGCCGAGAACGAGGAACCCGTACCCCGCGGGATTTAGGGAACAATTGGTTGCGCTTGCGCGAGCTGGTCGTAGTGTTGAAAGCCTTGCGCGGGAGTATGAACCCTGCGCTGCCACAATCCATGATTGGGTGAAGCAGGCCAGTGCTGATGATGGTGAACGCGATGACCGTCTGACAAGCGCCGAATTGGAAGAACTGAGGCAACTTCGCCGAGAAGTGAAACAGCTTCGGCAAGAGCGGGACATACTGTCAAAGGCCGCGGCTTGGTTTGCACAAAACGACGTGACATCGCGGAGGTCTTCGAATTCATGA
>NZ_JACNMP010000078.1 GCF_017592335.1 Pseudaestuariivita rosea
CAATGAACCGCTCCGGGTTTTCCGGAGGCTCCAAATCGAGGAAGGATTGGAGCCATGGGAAAAGACAACAGAGCGAACCGCTATTCACCTGAGACACGAGCAAGGGCCGTGCGGATGGTGTTCGACAATCAGGGCAACTACGAGAGTCAGGCGGCGGCGATCAAAGCGATTGCGCCGAAGATCGGCTGTGGCCGGGATACATTGCGGCGTTGGGTTCAGCAGGAAGAGGCCGACACGGGCCAGAGAGATGGCGTGACGTCGGAGGAGCGCGCCAGGATTAAGGAACTGGAATGCGAGGTGCGGGAGCTTCGGCAGGCCAACGAAATCCTGAAGAAAGCATCTGCATATTTTGCTCAGGCGGAGCTCGACCGCCCACTGAAACGATGATCGGGTTCATTGACGATCACCGGGCCGAGTATGGGGTCGAGCCGATCTGCCGGGTTCTGCCGATCGCCCCTTCGACCTTCTATGAACATCTGGCCGTTGCCCGTGACCCAGATCGTGCGTCGGATCGCGCCAAGCGTGATGCTGTTCTGCGCCGCGAGGTGCAACGGGTCTGGGATCAGAACTTCAAAGTCTACGGGGTGCGCAAGGTCTGGCATCAGATGCGCCGCGAAGGCTTCGATGTGGCCCGCTGCACGGTCGAACGGCTGATGCGGCAGTTGGGCATACAGGGCGTTGTTCGCGGCAAGTCCCAGAAGACGACACGGCCTGACAAAACGCTGCCATGCCCGCGCGACAAGGTGAACCGGCAGTTCCGGGCACCGGCGCCGAATACGCTCTGGGTCAGTGACTTCACCTATGTCTCGACCTGGCAGGGCTTCGTCTATGTCACCTTCGTGATCGACACCTCCGCCAACCGCATTGTCGGCTGGCGGGCGTCGCGATCACCGCAGACCCAGTTCGTGCTCGATGCCCTGGAACAGGCTCTCTACGAACGGCGACCGGTTGGTGACCTCATCCATCACAGCGACCGGGACAGCCAATACGTGTCGATCCGCTATACCGAGCGCCTGGCCGAAGCGGGGATCGAACCCTCGGTTGGCAGCGTCGGCGATAGCTACGACAACGCCCTGGCGGAAACCATTATCGGCCTGTTCAAAGCCGAGGTCATTCACCGGCCGGGGCCCTGGAAGACCGCCGATGCCGTCGAATGGGAAACCCTGAAATGGGTCGACTGGTTCAACAACCGCCGCCTGCTTCAGCCAATCGGAAACATCCCGCCAGCAGAAGCCGAGGAGAAGTTCTATGAACAGTGTAATGAGTTCGATAACGTCGCGTGAAACGGAGTAATCAGCCTCCGGCAAAACCGGGGCGGTTCA
>NZ_JACNMP010000079.1 GCF_017592335.1 Pseudaestuariivita rosea
CCCTGTCTCTCCGCCATTTTACAATTTGTGTTGTTCATATCGTCTAACACCTTGAAGGGTATGGATGTTTTTGGTGTTCGAAGTCCTGATTTTCGGGCGTAGGGAATTTGCTCAGTGAAGACCAGGCGCAGGACGGTGTTTTGCAGGGCGATATGGCCGGTTTGCCAGAGTTTCCAAGGGTTTGCGAGGAAGGCCATCGCGTGTTCGAACATTTCGCCGAAGGGGCGCTGGATTTCTTGTTGTTTGGTCAGTTTTTCGTCCAGGATCAGCTTTTGCCGCTCCATCTTTTCGATCCGCTTTTCGTAAGCCGCGATCAGAGTGCGGCTGTCTGTATCGATAATTCGGTCGAGTAGCTCTTCGGTTTGTTTCTCCAGTCTGGTCCGTTCCGTCTGGATCAGACGCCGGTCCGCTTCGATATGTCCGGCCCGTTGACCCCAGGCGGTCTTGAACAGGGTCTGGGTTATGGTGAAGAGACGCTTAGACGGCGTCAGGCTTTGCAGCAGCGTGTCAAACTCATTGTGCAGCACATCGCGGCGGATGGATTTGCGATAGCTGGGGCAGCCCTTGGCGTGGCAGAGATAATACGGATGCTTCTTGCCCGACTTGCTGGTGGACCAGCAGGCGGTCAGCGGCGTGTTGCAGTCATCGCAGAGGATAAAGCCTCGCAGCGGAAAGTCCGCGCTGATGTCCTTGCGCGCGGGCGCACGGGCGCCGTCTTTGATCCGCTGTTGGATGCGCTGATAGGTCTCCAGCGAGATCAGGCCCTCATGATGCCCCTTCCTCAGCGAGACATCCCAGTCCGGGATTTCGATGTAACCTGCAAAATGAATGCGCGTCATCAGCCGGATGATGCGCTCAAACCGGATCGTGCCATCGGGGAAGTCTTTCGGAAAGGCAGGCTTGCCTTCCAGAAAGCGTTTCACCTCGGCCTGGGTTTCAAAGCGGCCTGTCGCAAAGCCCTCCAACGCATCCTGAATAATGGAGGCCAGCGGTTCATCGCGCACCAGCATATTGCCATGCCCGGGCTGGCGTTCGTATTTATAGCCAATCGGCGCGCGGAACACCCAATACCCATTCAGCGCCCGGCCGCGCATCCGGTTCTTGGTCTGCTCACCGTTTTTCTGGCGCTGGTGTTGTGAGACCGAGGCCAGCAGGTTCTCGACCAGAATGCTGTCACTGTCGTCCCCGAACTCGATCGACGGACTTTCTAGCTTGCCGCCTGCCTCGGCCAGAAGCGCGCGCAACTGCCAATGCCCCACCACATCGCGGGCGAAGCGGTTGATGTCATCAATGATCACCACGCAGGTCTGGGTCTG
>NZ_JACNMP010000080.1 GCF_017592335.1 Pseudaestuariivita rosea
GTATTGTAGCATATATTTTCTTTGAAAGTCTCAGGTACAAACATAAAATAGTTCACTTATCGGGGTGGCGAACCTGCATTCGCTTCGACTGTGATTGACGGCAGTACTTTCTTTTTCACGCATGCAATAATCGGTGGCGACATATTTACCGTCTTTAGAGAATAAATATGTCTCGATATGTTAGGCTCAAGACTCTTGATTGTCAGTGAGAGCTGACAACCAAGAGCAGAATTTCACGACGGGGCGCTGATCTATCATCCAAGTAATGCAGCCGAGTGCCACATCCCACGGTGAAGTTAATATCAAATCAAGTCCGGGATTTTAGTAAGGTCTGGCAAAACATGTCCAGCCCGGGAACAAAGCAGGTCCTCAGGCTCGTCCCTACGGTTCACCCAAACAGTTTTGAAACCATAACCCCCAGCACCCGCCACATCCCAGCCGTTGGACGACACAAACAACACATCCCTCCGCACACAGCCAAACCGTTGACCTACCATATCATAGACTTTGGCATGTGGCTTGAAGACCTCAATATCCTCAGCTGACAAAACGGCATCCAGCATACCACCAACCCCCGCCAACGATATCGCGCCATCAAGCATTGCCGCCGTTCCGTTCGACAAAATTGCCGTGGTCAATCCTCGGGCCTTCAACGCCTGCAACATGTCATACGCTTCGGGGTAGGCATCCAATTTCCAATACAGCTCCAACAAACGGTAGTATGTCGGAGCGTTATCCGTCAGACCGTTCGCCTGCATTGCCCAATCCAAGCTTTCTTTGGTTATTTGCCAAAAGTCACAATATCGATCAGCTATCGTCCGTAGCCAAGTATATTGTGACTGCTTTGATCGCCAATCACGGGCAACTGAGGGCCAGACTTCTGACAGCGCCTTGTGTTCAGGCTCTGTAGCTGCTTGGGCGGCTGCGGCGTTCACATCGAATAACGTGCCATAGGCAGCAAAAACGCAAGTTGTGATCAGCATCTGTTCTCTCATTCGTGGGCGCCTGTTTAACTGCTCTGTGACTGAAGGAGAAGAGGATTGCTGACGTCTGTCGTGCAAGATATCTGATCCTCTTATGAATAGAAGATTGTTTGACTGAGGTGCCCCTAGTTTCCTAGACACCTGCCTGGTTCAGTTTCTGCGGTCTGATCTCGAAGTCAACGGGCGACAGCATGCCGTTTTTCGTGCGCTTGCGCTTTGGGTTGTAGAACAGCTCGATGT
>NZ_JACNMP010000081.1 GCF_017592335.1 Pseudaestuariivita rosea
GTGTAAAGCACACGATTTGATCTGACATTTCTGCTCTTATGGAGCGCAAGAAGGAGTGTCGATCAATGACAAGCATTCAAGAGAAGATCATCAAACCGAAGCTCGGGCTGCTGGAATTGGCCAAGCAGCTCGGGTCTGTTTCGCAGGCCTGCCATGTGATGGGGTATTCACGGGACAGCTTCTACCGGTTCAAAGAGCTTTACGATCAGGGCGGCGAAGAGGCGCTGATGGATCTCAGCCGCAAGAAACCCATCCTCAAGAACCGCGTGCCAGAGCATGTGGAACGCGCCGTGATTAAGCTGGCGATTGAGAACCCTGCCTTGGGCCAGAAACGCGCCAGTTGGGCGTTGCAGCAGAAGGGCATCATGGTGTCCTCGTCCGGCGTCAGGTCGATCTGGCTGCGCAACGATCTGGAGACCATGAAGAAGCGCCTCAAGGCTCTGGAAGCCCGCGCCGCCCAGGAAGGCATCCTGCTCACCGAGGAACAGATGGCCGCACTTGAAAAGGCGAAACAGAAGAAAGAGGCGCATGGCGAAATCGAGAGCCACCATCCTGGCTACCTTGGCTCACAAGACACCTATTATGTTGGCACAATGAAGGGCGTGGGCCGGATTTATCAGCAGACCTTCGTTGACACCTATGCCCGCGTGGCGATCTGCAAACTCTATACCGAGAAGACAGCGATTGCGGCGGCGGACCTGCTGAACGACCGCGTCATTCCCTTCTTCGCCGAGCACAAGATCGACTTGCTGCGCGTCCTGACGGATCGGGGCACGGAATATTGCGGCAAGGTCGAGAACCACACCTGCCAGCTTTATCTGGCTGTTGAGGACATCGATCACTCAAGGACGAAAGCCAACTCGCCACAAACAAATGGCATCTGCGAGCGGTTCCATCGGACGATCAAAGACGAATTCTACGACATCGCCTTCCGCAAGAAGCTATACCGTTCTGTAGACGAATTGCAGACCGATCTGGACGCGTGGCTCGCCAAGTACAACGAGCAGCGACCACATTCCGGAAGATACTGCTACGGCAAAACGCCTATGCAGACCTTCCAAGAAACGATACACATCGCTGTCGAGAAGACGATCAAAACGCACAACCAATCGGACAGTGCTCAAACCGTCCTCAGCGTCGCAAGCGGAGGTGTCCGTCAGATCAAGTCTGAAGCTTTACA
>NZ_JACNMP010000082.1 GCF_017592335.1 Pseudaestuariivita rosea
ATGGCAAAAGAGAAGTTTGAGCGTAATAAGCCGCATGTTAACATTGGCACGATTGGTCACGTTGACCATGGCAAGACGACATTGACGGCGGCGATCACGAAGTATTTTGGCGACTTCAAGGCTTATGACCAGATCGACGGCGCGCCCGAGGAGAAGGCCCGCGGGATCACCATTTCGACCGCGCACGTTGAATATGAAACCGACGCGCGCCACTACGCCCACGTCGACTGCCCCGGCCACGCGGACTATGTGAAGAACATGATCACTGGTGCGGCGCAGATGGACGGTGCGATCCTGGTGGTGAATGCGGCGGATGGCCCGATGCCTCAGACCCGTGAACACATCCTTCTGGGCCGCCAGGTTGGCATCCCGAAGATGGTCGTCTTCATGAACAAGGTGGATCAGGTCGACGACGAAGAGCTGCTGGAACTGGTTGAGATGGAAATCCGCGAACTGCTGTCCAGCTACGAATACCCCGGCGACGATATCCCGATCATCGCGGGCTCGGCTCTGGCGGCGATGGAAGGCCGTGATCCTGAGATCGGTGAAAACAAGATCCGTGAGCTGATGCAGGCTGTTGACGACTACATCGACACGCCCGAGCGCGCGGTGGATCAGCCGTTCCTGATGCCGATCGAGGACGTGTTCTCAATCTCCGGCCGTGGGACTGTTGTGACCGGTCGTGTGGAACGCGGCGTGATCAACGTGGGCGACGAGATCGAAATCGTGGGCATCCGCGACACCACCAAGACGACCTGCACGGGCGTTGAAATGTTCCGCAAGCTGCTGGATCGTGGTGAAGCTGGTGACAACATCGGCGCGCTGCTGCGGGGTGTGGATCGCGAAGGCGTTGAGCGTGGCCAGGTGCTGTGCAAGCCCGGCTCGGTAACGCCACACACGAAGTTTGAGGCCGAAGCCTATATCCTGACCAAGGACGAAGGCGGCCGGCACACGCCGTTTTTCGCCAACTACCGCCCACAGTTCTACTTCCGGACGACGGACGTGACCGGCACGGTGACGCTGGCCGAAGGCACTGAGATGGTGATGCCCGGCGACAACGTCAGCTTCGGCGTCGAACTGATCGCGCCGATTGCCATGGAACAAGGCCTCCGCTTCGCCATCCGCGAAGGCGGCAGAACCGTCGGCGCTGGCGTCGTATCGAAAATCATCGAGTA
>NZ_JACNMP010000083.1 GCF_017592335.1 Pseudaestuariivita rosea
GCTTGATCCCCCTGACCAACTTGTCAGCGGCATCCTTCGATGTCCCGGACTTCTTGTTCATCTTCGCTCCATAATGGCTTCGATGAACCAGAAATCCTCCCTTGCGCAAACCCCTAAATCTAACCGGCAGGTGCTGAAGTCAGGCAGGCTATAAGTGGAAAAACAGGTGGGCATCTGTGCGCCTCTTTAATGTCGATTCCGAGCGTTTGTTTCGTGGTCAGCTTTGGAGGATCGGATCGGCGCGCTGCGCATGGTCACATCGAAGATATCGGAGACTTCAGACAGGCTGATCGGTGTGATGGGCTTGTGCATGATCGTGTCACACGCCTCGCATAGTGCGGTCAGTTTGGTGCGCGCGCCGTCCGTCTCGCAGTCGACCAGTGCGCCCGCCGGTTTTCGTGCCGCGCGACATTTCAAACAATAGAACTCATCGCGAGACAGATGGGATTTTCGCGCCTGCCTTTGCCCTTCAATAAAACTGATAAGCGCATTACCTCGCACCAACGTTGGCCGCTCACTCTCTAGGGCCGGGAGGCCTTGCTTGATCCAAGCGCGAATGGTGCGGTCAGAACCGCCGGTCACACCCGCCGCCTCTTGGATCGTGTAGCAGCGGAGTGATTTGATCCCGCTGAGTTTGGCTGATTTTGGCATCGGGTCTTACGCCTCGTACCTTGCCAGCCAATCGTGGATGGCGTCCACCCGGATCAGTCGGCGCGTGCCGATCTTGATGCTGGCGATATCGCCCTTGGCCAAGGCCGCGTAGAGCGTTGTGCGCCCCAAACCGGCGAGCCGCGCGGCCTCGTCAGGCGAAACAGCGATTGGGGGTTGCGGACGGTTCGGTTCAACTGGGTTAGTCATGGCTCATTCTCCTTTGTAAGAGCATGAGTGAACCTTGACGGACCCAACCTGAGCAGAAACAGAGGCGAGGTTTCTGACCGGTTATAGCCTGCGTAGTCATCCACCTGCAGGATGCCGCTGAAGCCCTTCAAGATGTTAGAGTTGGCCCGACAAATCTGAACAGTTGAGTTAGGTGGATTTTTTGCTCTTGATGCGGCAGCGTGGCGGGACGAAGGAGCGAAAATGGCAAGACGACCAAGACGGACCCACAGCCCTGCAT
>NZ_JACNMP010000007.1 GCF_017592335.1 Pseudaestuariivita rosea
GATGCTCTTTGCTCACCTCAAACGCATTCTGGGACTGGGACGGCTGCGATTACGAGGACCGTGTGGCGCAAATGACGAATTCCTGCTCGCCGCCACCGCCCAAAACCTCCGTAAATTAGCCAAGATCCTTCCCGCACCGCAGCAAACGTGCGAAGCCTGATAGAAAAGGCGCTCGCGCTCTGTTCAGAACCACACTTTCTGCATCAGCAACACGTTGTTTTTCCACAGAATCGGCTCAAGATTATCTTTCGGTATGACGAACTTGCCCCGCACCTGACGGATGTGGATACCATGCGGCAGCGCGGTTTGCTGCGGTTCGTCCGGTTTTTGCCCGCCATTCAAATCGCCCGCGTAATTGCAGCCCTTGGCGGGGCCGAAGACGAAAATCAGCTTTATATGGCTTTGCGGCGCAAAAGGCTGGCGGGACGCTTTGCGCCGTCTGATACTGAAGTGGCTGCGTTACGGACACAGCTCGGGCCAAATCGTCGCCTGACACAACAACTGGATGCGATTTTGGGGGTGGGGCTTTAATTAAATGTAACTATTGCAGGTCGAGACGGATAATATCTTTAAGAGCATTGATCGGCACGACCACCAGCATTTGGTCGGTATCGAACTTAAGCTCAACCGGCCCGGTGGTTTCGTTTGATGTCCCCACGCGACCGCCGGGGGTGAAGTCTATGCCGTCGATCGGCCAGCGCAGGCCGGTGGACTGGCCCTGAACCGGCCCCATTGGAAACAGGGAAAACACTGTACCCGGGGTCAGATCAAGCCTCAGGTGGCGGGGGCTGCGAAAGATGATGTCCTGATCGCCCACCAGAATACAGCCGCCCCGCCGCACCAGAACATTCAGCGTGGCCAGGGTGTGGTCGGTGCGTTTGCCCAGAAAACCGGTGGCCAGCACCAGCGGGGCCGCGATGTTGCGCAGGGCCTTGTCAAAGTCCGTGCTGTCCTGTTCGGCGATGTGGAAAATCCTGTCTTGCGGGATCTGGGCGCGCATCTGATCTGTCAGGCTGTCCATGTCACCGATCACCGCATCGGGCATCTGACCTGATTCCAAAACCGCCTGCGCACCACCGTCTGCCGCAACAATTCGGTTCCCAAACGTCAACAATTGATGCAGAATATGACTGTCAACCTGTCCGCCCCCTACTAAAATAACGGGCTTTTCAGAGGTAATGATCATAGAAGTCCTTATTTTTGGCTGGTATTTTCACGAACTGAACATATTTAGGCCTTGAATTTAGTATCGAATGTATTTGTCGGCGCAATGGCTTTGTTTACCGGTTTTTGCGTTGTGCGCCAGGGGGCGTATTTGAAGAAGAGCTGAACTATGTCGGATAATAAAGCAAAATTGACAGTGTCTTATGGCCCATTCTCTATCGTGTTTGAGGGGTTCGTTGATCCGTTCAAACCGATGACTGCCGTGGCCGATTTCATATCCGATCTGGTCGAAGATCAAAGCCTGCACAGCATCCGTATCGGGGACCATCTGCAGCAGATCACAGCGATCACGCAGCAAATCGCAGGGTTTGAGATTGAAGCCGATGCCACCGGCAACGCCCTGGTTCTGCGTGAAAAGGGCATCATCGGACTGGACGCCATCCTTGCCGATGCAGTGCCCGAACCTGTGGTGCCGGCGCCTGCAAAAAACGATCTGCAGCCCATATTTGGTGCGAGGAAAGCGGCGACACGCCCCAAAGATCCGTCGGTTGATCAGGATATCAAATCGATCCTAAGCGCGATTTCGAAGTCCAAGATTGGGGCAGATGTTGCCCCCGAACCGATTGAGGTACCCGAAGAAGAAGCGCCCAAGACGTTAACCGACGTTGCGACCGATGACTGGACCGCACCAGGTGATTACGGCGACGACGATCAGAATCGGATCGTGTCGCAAGACGCGCCAGCCAAAGCGCCCGCGCCTGGCGACGCGCAGGATGATATGCCAGCAAGCGAACCGGTCGTCGAAGACCCGGCCCCTGTTTCCGAAATCGTGGAAGCCCCCCAAAGCATCGAAGCCCCTGCGGCCGAACAGGTCGAGGCATCGGATACTGCTGCGGAAGCCCAGCCCGTAAAACCGGCACGTCCACGCTTTGATACGATCGATGACGGCGCTGCGCGGGAAGAAATAATTTCACGTCTGTTCAAGACAACTGACCGACAGTTCGATGCCCCTGACACCGGGCGTCGCCAAAATGCACTGGCCCATCTGAAGGCGGCTGTTGCCGTAACCTCGGCCGAACGTGAAGATGGCATCGAATGGGCCGAAGACACCGAAACATTGGATCATTATCGCGAAGACCTGGCCCATGTGGTCGAAGGTAAGGATGATGAGCCGAAAAAGAAAAAACGCCTGGCCCCGCTAAAGCTGGTGGCCGAGAACCGCGTTGACGATACAAACATCCGCAAACCTTTGCGCCCCAGTCGCGCGGCTGTTGATCTTTACGCACGCGTCAACGTGACCGAAGCCGATGCCGAAGGCTTTGCGACCTTTATCAGCGAACTGAACGGGCTTGATCTGCCCGATCTGATCGAGGCCGCCGGGGCCTACATCACCTATGTTCAAAATCAGGTCAACTTCACCCGACCACATGCACTGAAATACGTGGCCCTGCACCTGAAACGTGAAGGTTTTTCGCGCGAAGAGGCCCTGTGCGCCTTTGGCCAACTGCTGCGTGAAGGCAAGATCAGCAAGATCAACGGTGGACAGTTTTCAATTTCGGAAAAAACACGCTTTCGCCCGACCGAACAACACCGCATCGCGGGTGAATAATCATTTGGATATGTGATCCCATCGGTTCACCCGAAACAATCTTCTGTTAATCCCGATGCTCAGAAATACGCGCATCGGGGTTTAACCCCTTCTATTCGCGTGAAACTACGCTACTCTTCCCTCAGTTGAACGTGGGGGACAGCACTATGATAATCAGAAAATTCATCTATCCGTTGGTCATCGGCTGCATGGCCTACTCGGCCCATGCGCAAGAGGCAGCGGATGCGGTTGAACCGGAAACAGCGGCAGAAACCGGCGCAGGGCAGGTGTCGCCCGCGGTTCAGGCCGCACTGGATGCCAAAGCGGCCGGGCAACCGGTTGAGGCCGATACTTGGATGGTTGCGGCGGCCAACCCCCTGGCGGTCGAAGCCGGTGCGCGCGTGCTAGAGGCTGGCGGGTCCGCCGCCGATGCCATGGTCGCCGTGCAGGCGGTTTTGGGTTTGGTTGAACCCCAGTCGTCCGGTCTGGGCGGCGGCGCGTTTCTGGTCTGGTATGATGCCGCATCGGGCGAGGTGACCACACTGGATGGCCGCGAAACCGCGCCACTGGCCGCGACGCCCACACTGTTTCAGGATGAAAACGGCGAACCGCTGGCGTTTTTCGATGCGGTGGTCGGGGGCCGGTCCGTTGGCACACCCGGCACACCCGCACTGATGGAGGAAGCCCATCGTCGTTGGGGCCGTGCCGATTGGGCGGGGCTTTTTGACGACGCGATCCGTCTGGCGGATGAGGGGTTCGAGGTTTCGCCGCGTTTGGCATCTATGGTTGCAGGCGGGGAAGAACGGCTGTCGCGGTTTGCGCCCACCCGCGATTATTTCTTCCCGGGCGGGCAGGCGATTGCCGAAGGTGACACGCTGATAAACGCAGCCTATGCCGACACCCTGCGCACGATTGCGGCTTTGGGGTCTGAGGCTTTCTATACTGGACCCATCGCCGAGGATATCGTGAAAACCGTGCGCACCGCGCCTGGTAATCCCGGTGTGCTGGCGCCTATTGATCTGGCGATCTATCAGGTCCGTGAACGCCCCGCCGTTTGTGTCGAATATCGCGACCACGATGTTTGTGGCATGGGTCCGCCGTCATCCGGCGCGCTGACTGTGGGGCAGACACTGGGGATGCTGAACAGCTATGATCTGGCGGCCTTGGGGGCTGACAGTGCCGAGGCGCTGCGCCTGATCGGCGATGCCTCACGCCTCGCCTTTGCTGACCGCGGTCGTTATATGGCCGACAGCGATTTTGTTCCGATGCCGACGCAGGGGCTGGTGGACCCGGACTATCTGTCTGGCCGGGCCGAGCTGCTGTCGGGCGATGATGCCTTGCCCGAGGTCGCACCGGGTGAACCGGAATTCGACCACGCGCTGAACTGGGCCGATGATCAGTCGATCGAATTCCCCTCGACCTCGCATATCTCGATCGTCGATGCGGAGGGCAATGCGCTGTCGATGACGACGACGATTGAAAACGGCTTCGGGTCGCGCCTGATGGTGCGGGGGTTTTTGCTGAATAATGAGCTGACCGATTTTTCCTTCCGCACCCATGCCGATGGTGTGCCGATTGCGAACCGGTTGGAACCGGGCAAACGCCCAAGGTCCTCGATGTCGCCCACGATTGTGTTGCGGGATGGCGAACCGGTGCTGGTCGTCGGATCGCCCGGCGGCAGCCGGATCATCGGCTATGTGACCAAGACGATCATCGCCCATCTGGACTGGGGTCTGGACGTGCAACAGGCCGTCGACCTGCCCCATTTCGTGAACCGCTTCGGCACCTATGATCTGGAACAGGGCACGCCTGCGGCGGAACAGCAGGCCGCGTTAGAGGGCCTGGGGTTTCAGGTCAACATCCGCGCTCTGACATCCGGTCTGCACGCAATCTCAATCGGTGAAGACGGACTACGCGGCGGTGCCGACCCGCGGCGTGAGGGGATTGCATTGGGACAGTAACTGCGGCAGGAACCGCTTGCGATGCTGCCGCAGCCGTGGCAGCATTTCAAAGCAGCTATCTATCTTAAGTTCTTGTGATGCAATCATGAAATTAAGATTTAGGAATTTAGTCTATTTTGGGATTGGCGCTGCTTTCGGTATGTCTGTGGCGGTGTTTGCAACGATTTTGGCGCAGTCATATTTATTTGGCTCTTCGAAGCGCAATGATGTTTTGGTCTTGAGATTGAATGAAGCAAATCAGGTAATGACCACGGAGCAAATTCTAGCCGAGCACGGAACATCAATAGAACAGTTGCAGGACCAAGCCGCCAATTTTACCCGTTGTATGCTTGAAGGTGGGCCAGACTGTGAAGTACAGCCAATTCGTCAAATAGAACCTCCTGATATAGAAATACCAATTGTTACACAACCTTTACAACCAATCGAAAGGCGAGAAACGCACAGACTATTGTCTGGTCCACCTTGGCCAGAATGCCTTGCAATACGAGATATTCCAGAATGGACATCACCAATCGAAATTGCCGAAATTACAATAGGATGTACGAAAGCCGAAGAATGGAAAAAAGCAGCGCATCTGCGTCACTTTCTTAATGAGCTTATAATGTACGATGCGGAACGTCTGAAGCTACATCCAAATATTGAACTCATTGAAGAAGTTGAAAATCAGACAAAGCAACAAGAAAGAGAAGCGATGCGTCCTATCTGGCGGGCGATTGCACAAGGCGAGGAGAACCCTACAGAACTCTTTGAGCTATGTCTGGAAATACGTTTCTTTGGTATACCGAGGCATCCGCCAGAATGGATGTATATGAATAATTGGACAGACTTACCCGAGAATCATATTGAATCAGAAGTTATCGATTGGTTTGATTTTCTGAGAGAACCATCATCCTTGCGCTGCAGTTTTTAAGCTAGCAGTCCCACTTTGGCAGTCTTGCAAAAAGCTGAAATCACTCTAACCGCCCGTTGTCTGCCCCCGCCGAACCGGCTATCTAGCGCAGCAACACACACGATACACCTATGCAGGAGATCCCCCCGATGGCGGCTTATCAGTATGTCTACCACATGGACGGCGTGTCCAAGACCTATCCCGGTGGCAAAAAATGCTTTGAAAACATCCGCCTGTCCTTCCTGCCGGGCGTCAAGATCGGCGTTGTGGGGGTCAACGGCGCGGGTAAATCCACCCTGCTGCGCATCATGGCGGGCATCGACACGGATTTCACCGGTGAGGCCTGGGCGGCCGAAGGGGCACATGTGGGATATCTGCCGCAGGAACCCGAACTGGACCCGTCACTGGACGTGCGCGGCAACGTCATGCTGGGGGTGAAGCCCAAGAAAGACATCCTGGATCGCTATAACGAACTGGCGATGAACTATTCCGATGAAACGGCCGAGGAAATGGCCGAACTGCAGGACAAGATCGACGCGGAAAACCTGTGGGATCTGGACAGCCAGATCGATGTCAGTATGGAGGCCCTGCGCTGTCCCCCCGATGACGCCGACGTCACGACCCTGTCAGGTGGCGAAAAGCGCCGCGTCGCACTGTGTAAACTGCTGCTGGAACAGCCCGATATGCTGCTGCTGGACGAACCGACCAACCACCTGGACGCCGAAACCATCGCGTGGCTGCAGCAGCATTTGATTGATTACAAAGGCACAATTCTGATCGTCACCCACGACCGCTATTTTCTGGATGATATTACGGGCTGGATTCTGGAACTGGATCGCGGCAGCGGTATTCCGTATGAGGGCAACTATTCCGCCTGGTTGGAACAAAAGGCCAAGCGTCTGGAACAGGAAGCGCGCGAGGATAAATCCAAGCAGAAAACGCTGGAGCGCGAACTGGAATGGATGCGCCAGTCGCCCAAGGCGCGGCAGGCCAAATCCAAGGCCCGGATCAACGCCTATAACGATCTGGCAAACCAGTCGGAAAAGGAAAAGCTGAGCCGCGCGCAGATCATCATCCCCAATGGCCCCCGTCTGGGCGGCAAGGTGATTGAGGTTGAGAACCTGAAAAAAGCCATGGGCGACAAGCTGTTGATCGAAGATCTCAGCTTTGCGCTGCCGCCCGGTGGTATTGTCGGCGTCATCGGCCCCAATGGTGCGGGCAAAACCACGCTGTTCCGTATGCTGACAGGGCAAGAACAACCGGACGAAGGCACAGTGACCTATGGTGACACGGTGCAGTTGGCCTATGTCGATCAGTCCCGCGATGCGCTGGATGCGAATAAAACCGTGTGGGAGGAAATCTCGGGCGGGGGCGAGGTGATCCAACTGGGTGATGCGCAAATGAACAGCCGCGCCTATTGCTCGGCCTTTAACTTCAAGGGCGGCGACCAGCAGAAAAAGGTGGGGCTTTTGTCTGGCGGGGAACGCAACCGGGTGCATATGGCGAAACTGCTGCGATCGGGCGGGAATGTGCTGCTGCTGGACGAACCGACCAACGACCTTGACGTCGAAACCCTGCGCGCCCTGGAAGACGCGCTTGTCGATTTCGCGGGCTGCGCCGTGGTTATCAGCCACGACCGCTTTTTCCTGGACCGCATCTGCACGCACATCCTGGCATTCGAGGGCGAGGCCCATGTGGAATGGTTCGAGGGCAATTTCGAGGACTACGAAGAGGATAAAAAACGCAGGCTTGGTCCCGATGCGGTCGAGCCGAAGCGGATCAAGTATAAGAAGTTTGCGAGGTGATTTGCTGTCAAGGGGTTGCGATTTTCTGTTTTGTAGCTACTATATAGAGCATGGCGTAAGCAGGCCCTCCAAAGTAGTCTTTGGGCGCACCCACTTACGAGGTAGCGCTTAGCAGCGCTGTGTGGAACTTAGCTAAGTTCTGCTAAGGTCGTCCGGGTAAACCCTTACTCTTTAGTAAGGACAATTATAGCGGGTAGCGATCGAGGCTATATCCAATCGGCCGTAGAGATATAGCAAACCGCCGTTTAAGGGGCGGTATATAAGTACTGAGCGAATTTTAATCGCTCAACCGGTTGAGCTTCGCAATGGAGAAACCCATGCGAAAATTGACCCGAATATTGGGCAATATGTCCTATGGCGATGCCATCGGTACAATTGCTTTAGTACTAACAATTATAGGATTTTTCCTATAATTTGGGCGGTCAATAGACCGCCCTTTCTATTAAATAACTAACGATTGTGGTCAGAGAAACGTCCGTCAAATAATCAGGCTGGTCGTTCCGTTGTGTACTGTAGCATATAAAATACACAGGACCACGTCGGCCCGAGGGTGGCGCAAACGCGCCGCCCTGGGGGGCGGGTCGGCGCGGCCCGGCGGTGCCCACCGGGCGGATGGGTTGGTGTCTTTGGTTTTACAGGGTTGAGTGGATATCTAGTCCCTGCGGATGCGGGCCAGCAGTTCGGACCAGCCCCCCGGTTTCAGGACGAACGACAGCAAAAATCCGAACACGAACCCTGCGATATCGGCGATCCAGACCACGGTGCCTCCGAACATCAGCGCGAAGATCAGTTTGATGCCCATCAGCACGCCGATCAGGCGAAAGGCGGCCAGTTGGTTTTGGCCCAGACTGTCCAACCTGATCCACAAAATATAGGTGAATGCTCCGATCAGACCGTAGGCTCCGGGAAAGGCGCCCGCCAGCGGGACGGCCGAATTCAGCAGCAGCCCATAGACAAAAGCGCCCCCGATGGCGGACCCGAAAAACACCGCCAGCACGGATAGGGGGCGAAAGATCTCACCCACGTATTTCCCAAGCGCGGCGATGAAGACGCAGCCAAAGACCGCGCTGGTGAAGTTGTAGTGGATGAACGAATAGGTGAAAAACCGCATGATCCGGTCCAGATCAATCTGCCCGCGGAACAGCAGATCGTCGACGATCTGGCCGTAAAACCCGTAATCCTGAATGGCCTGCAACCGCCACCCGATCGCGGCAGGCCAGGGCAAAATGCGTGAGGCACCAAGGCTGAAGATCGCCTCATTCACGATCATGATCAGCAACAAAACCATGACCACGGGGGGCAGCGGATTGACGGGGCTGATCTGGGGCGGTCTGCTCATCTACGGGCCTTCCTTGACGCGGGCTTTGCCCATCGTTAAGCCAGCCGGGCTAATAAATCCAGCCGGAGCGGCCCCCATGTCGGACACAAAATTCACCCCTCGCGTCTTTTCAGGCATCCAGCCGACCAACCATCTGCAACTTGGCAATTATCTGGGCGCGGTGAAGCGGTTTGTCGAGATGCAGAATTCCGGGGTTGAAACGATCTATTGCATTGTCGATCTGCATGCGATCACCGTCTGGCAGGACCCTGCTGATCTGACCCATGCGACGCGGGAACTGGCCGCCAGTTACATCGCCTCGGGTCTTGATCCTGCGAAATCGATCCTGTTCAACCAGTCTCAGGTGGCCGAGCACGCTCAGCTTGGCTGGATCTTCAACTGTGTGGCGCGGATGGGCTGGATGAACCGCATGACGCAGTTCAAGGACAAGGCGGGGAAAGATCGCGAAAAGGCCAGTGTGGGGCTGTTCAGTTATCCCACGCTGATGGCGGCGGATATTCTGCTTTATCACACGACGCATGTGCCGGTGGGCGAGGATCAGAAACAGCACCTTGAGCTGACGCGCGATATTGCGATGAAGTTCAATAATGACTTCGGCGTCGATTTTTTCCCCTTGACCGAACCCGTGATCGAAGGTGTCGCGACGCGCATCATGAGTCTGCGGGATGGGACCAAGAAGATGTCGAAATCCGATCCGTCGGATATGAGCCGGATCAACATGACCGATGATGCCGATACGATCGCCAAGAAAATCCGCAAGGCCAAGACGGACCCTGATCCCTTGCCTGAGGCTTTGGAGGGGCTGGATGACCGACCCGAGGCGCGGAATTTGGTCAATATCTACGCCGCTTTGGCGGAAAAACCGGCCGAGGATGTGATTGCCGAATTTGCCGGTCAGCAGTTTGGCACGTTCAAGCCCGCGCTGGCGGAACTGGCCGTCGAAAAACTGGCGCCCATTTCATCCGAGATGGACCGCCTTATGCAGGACCCCGCCGAAATTGACCGCATCCTGGCCCAAGGCGCCGCCCGCGCCCGCGAAATAGCCGCGCCCATTCTGGCGAAAACCTATGAGATCATCGGGATGGTGCGGTAAATTGTTATCCCATGGGTATAAGGGATAAACGCACAGATCAGAGGGCAGCGACCGTCCGCGGGTGGGCGGTCGGACGCTGCCCGGTGGTGCCCACCGGGCCTGACCTCTGAGTAATGCGCTGTCATTGCGCTGCTTAATCCTGCAACGGCTTCAAATTGCCCTCTAACCACGGATAGGCCGCAACAGCGGGTTCCACCACCAGATCCTGCAATAAGGGTCGCAGGCGTCCTGCTACGCTGCCGGGCATGTCGGCCAGGATACCGCTACGCGCGTTCAGGGAAATGGTTCGGGTCAGCGGATCATAGGGCAGGGGGATCAGGTCGACCTGATCGCGGAACCGTTGCGCGCGCATCCAGCCCAATGGTGTCAGGATCGTCCAGCCGCGACCCTCGGCCACCATGGCCATGATGGCATGATAGCTGTCCAGCTCAAAGCGATGGGACAGGGACAGGTTCTGCCGCGCCAGATGTGCGGCGATCTGGCGGCCCATGAAATGCCGCTGTGTGTATTGGATCAGCGGCAGATGATCAGGGGCATGCCTGTCGCCATGGGGTACCGCCGCGACAAAAGGTTCCTGCAACAGGGGGTGCACCTCCATCCAGTCCGCCGTGGCCCCCATATCAGCCGCCACGACCACATCCAGCGCGCGGGCGTCCAGCTGGTCGAACAAACGATGACTGGGGCCGGTTTCCAGCAGAAACTGACAGTCTTCCAGCATCACCGACATTTCAGACAGTAGCCCCGGCGTCACATCGGCATCGAAATCCTCGATCATACCTAGGCGAAAGCGGGTCAGGGCGGCCATATCCGACCGGGCCAGTTCGGCGCGGGCCAGGGCGGCCTCATTCAAAATCGACTGCGCGCGTTTGCGAAAGATCTCGCCCGCCGGGGTCAGGCGGACTGGGCGCGAGTTACGGTCCAGCAGGCGCACGCCCATCGCGGCCTCAAGATTGGTCAACTGCTGGCTGATCGTCGCGGGGCTGGCCCCCAAACGACGGGCGGCAGCGCTGATCGAGGCCTCTTCGGCGGTGGCGACGAACACTTCGATCCCCCATAGCGTGAAGCGGTCCGTTACATGTGCCATTTCGCTGCCCTTGACGTTAGTTGCGCCGCTGACGCTAGGCTGAATTCAGGGCCAGTGCAATGATCGCGATTGATCCGCCCTGCACCGCAGGATAGCTTTGCGATCAAGGAGGCCACCGATGACCGAACACAGCCCGAACAGTTGGGAAGCGCGCGCCGATGCGAACAGTTTTTACGGGTTTACCGACCTGCCCACGGTTCATGATCGTGGCACGGTCGTGCTGACCCACGGCAAGGGGCCCTATATCTATGATGTGCACGGGCGCGAATATTTGGACGCAAATTCAGGGCTTTGGAACATGGTCGCGGGGTTCGATCACCCCGGCCTGACCGCGGCGGCCAAGGCGCAGTACGATCGGTTTCCCGGCTATCACGCTTTTTTCGGGCGCATGACGGATCAGACCGTGATGCTGAGCGAACGGCTGATCGACGTGTCGCCCTTTGACCGCGGCAAGGTGTTTTACACCAACTCGGGGTCCGAGGCGAACGATACGCTGGTCAAGATGCTGTGGTTTCTGGCCCGGGCCGAGGGGCAGCCGCAACGGCGCAAGATTCTGACGCGGGTCAATGGCTATCACGGGGTGACGGTGGTGTCGGCTTCGATGACGGGCAAACCCTATAACGGCTTGTTCGGTCTGCCGCTGGACGGGTTCATCCACCTGACCTGCCCGCATTATTGGCGTGAGGGACAGCCGGACGAGACTGAAGCGCAATTCACTGCCCGCCTGGCGCAGGAATTGGAGGATACCATCGCACGCGAAGGGGCCGATACCATCGCCGCCTTTGTGGCCGAACCGGTTATGGGTGCCGGCGGGGTGATCCCGCCCTCGCAGGGCTATTTTCAGGCCATCGCGCCGATCCTGAAACGGCACGGCGTCCCGCTGGTGGCCGACGAAGTGATCTGCGGTTTCGGGCGCACGGGCGATGTCTGGGGCTGCCAGACCTATGATTTCATGCCCGACGCGATCATTTCGTCCAAAGCCTTGACCGCAGGGTATTTTCCCATGGGCGCCGTGATCCTGGGCCCCGATCTAAGCGACCGCCTGCAGGCCGCCAGTGAAGCGGTCGAGGAATTTCCCCACGGTTTCACCGCCTCGGGCCATCCTGTGGGCTGTGCGATCGCACTGAAGGCAATCGACATAATCCTGAACGAAGGACTGCTGGACAACGTCCGCGCCCTGACACCGGATTTTGAGGCCGGCTTGGCTGATCTGGCCCAGCATTCAAACATCGGTGAGGCCCGCAGCAAAGGCCTGATGGGCGCGCTTGAGGCCGTGTCAGACGAAGCCAGCAAAACACCCTTTCCTGCAGACCTGAGCATCAGCGAACGCATCGCGAATACCTGCACCGATCACGGCCTGATCTGCCGCCCCCTGGGCCAATCTATCGTCCTCTGCCCGCCGTTTATCATGACACCCGCGCAGATGGACGAGATGTTCGGCAAACTGCGAAAAGCACTGACGCAGGTTTTTAAAGATGTGACTTAGAACGCTGATGTTAAGCCTAAATATTCGGCTCAGTGCCAAAGGTCCGCCACGCAGCTAAGCTTTTGAATTATGAGTATTTGGACCAAGAAGAAGGACAAATAAACGCGTTGTTGTTCCAAAAATACTCACACTCGATCTGTCCAATTTTCCACCATCACGGACTGTAGAACATAAATTTCCACTATGCTGACTTAAAAAGACTTTCGTTTCGGTAATCTGCACTTCGTCAAACTTAAATATTCAGGGCAGATAGAATGGCAGCCCGTAGGGGAATCGAACCCCTCTTTCCAGGTTGAAAACCTGGCGTCCTAACCGATAGACGAACGGGCCATGCCGAAGCGTGAGACGCTAATTAGGCAATGCGGGCGATAAGGGCAAGAGGATTTTTGCATAACCCCGCGGAAAATTTTAAAGCGGCGTCAAAGAACGGGTGCGGCGTCTTCCAGGCGTAATTGGACGCTTTGCCGTCCGCCCCAGGTGTTCAACTCTAAGCGCCCGGCCAGATGAAAGCGTTGGCCCGCATGCTGCGTCAGTGCAGGGCCAAGTGCTGTTTCAAAGGCACCGAAGCAAATGGCGTCGATCCGGCTGTCTGGTGCGTTACCCAGGGTCAGTTTCAAATGGGTTTCGCCCACCTGCTTGGCGAAATGAACCTGCATGTCGGGGAAGGCATATCGCGGGGCAGGGGCGCCAGCACCAAAGGGGCCAGCGGATTCGATCCGATCAATCAGATCGACCGTTGCGGCGCCGGGCATCAGAATGCTGTCCAGCCTCAGATCAGCGGGGCCCGCGGTGCCCGCGCCTTGTTTGGCCAGCAGATCAGACAGCCGGGCCATCGCGTCTTCCAATTTGTCGCGGGCCACTGTCAGCCCCGCGGCCATCTTGTGACCGCCACCCTTGATCAAGTGACCCTCGGCCGCCAGACGCTGGATGGCGGCGCCCAGATCGACACCCGAGACGGATCGTCCAGACCCTTTGCCTTCGTCGTCATCCATCCCGATCACAACGGCGGGGCGATTGGTGGCCTCTTTCAAGCGCGCGGCCACGATGCCCACAACGCCGGGATGCCAGCCATCGCCCGCGGCCCAAACCAGTGGCGCATCCAGGCCCCGTTCTTCGGCCTGGGCCATTGCCTCGGCGCGAACGCGCTGCTCGATGTCGCGTCGGTCAGTGTTCAGCTGATCAAGGCGTTCGGCCAGTGCTGCGGCCTCGTTCGGGTTATCGGTCGCCAGAAGGCGTGCGCCCAGATCGGCCTGACCGATGCGCCCGCCTGCATTCACGCGCGGGCCAAGCAGGAACCCCAGGTGATAGCTGTTGGGGGCACTGTCCATGCGGGCGATATCAGACAGGGCCACCAAACCGGGGCGTTGACGGCGCGCCATAACGGTCAGCCCCTGCCGCACCAGCGCGCGGTTCACACCGGTCAGGGGGGCCACATCGGCGACGGTGGCCAGGGCGACAAGATCCAGCATTGCCATCAGATCGGGGCCTTTTTGTCCGGCCTCGCGCATCTGGCGGTTGACCTCGACCAGCATCAGGAACACGACCGCGGCGGCGCACAGATGGGCCAGATCGCCGGGCTCATCCTGTCGGTTCGGGTTCACCACGGCCAGCGCGGGGGGCAGGGTTTCGCTGCCCAGATGGTGATCCAGCACAACGACGTCAGCGCCTTTGGCCGCCGCAATCGCGTCATGGCTTAGCGTGCCGCAGTCGACGCAGATGATCAGATCATGGGTTTGCGCCAGATCAGCCATCGCGGACGCATTCGGGCCGTAACCTTCGTCGATGCGGTCGGGGACATAGAGCGTCGCGGCCAGCCCCATCTGCCGCAGCCATGTGATCAGCAAGGCGGCCGAGGACCCACCATCAACATCATAATCGGCAAAAATCGCGATGCGCTGGCGGTTCTGCACCGCCTGCAGAAAGCGCGCGGCGGCTTTTTCCATATCGCGCAATGACCGCGGATCGGGCAGCAGATCGCGCAACTGAGGCGTCAGGTATTGCTGCGCCTGATCTGCGGGCACGCCAAGCCGCGTCAAGGTGCGGCAGAGCGCATCAGGCAGGCCGGTTTGTTGCACCATGGCCTGTGCCAGCCTGTCCTGATCTGCGCTCAACCCCACCCAACGTCGCCCGGTCAGGGAAGATGTGACGCCCAAAAAACTCAAATCGGCAAGCTCAGGTCGGGTTGCGATAGGTCATGCGCCGCACCGATCCGGTTTTTGACCGCATCAGGATCGTGGTGGCGGTCAGATAGCCGACCTCGCGCTTGATGCCGGGCACAATTGATCCATCCGTCACACCTGTTGCGGCAAAGATCACATCCTGCGTGACCATATCATCGCGGCCATAAATCCGATCCAGATCGGTGATCCCGGCCTTTTCGGCGCGGCCACGTTCATCGTCATTGCGGAACATCAGCTGGCCGTAAATCTGCCCGCCCATGCATTTCAAGGCAGCGGCGGCCAGCACGCCCTCGGGTGCGCCGCCGGATCCCATATACATATCAATGCCGGTGATGTCAGCTTCGGCGCAGTGCATCACGCCGGCCACGTCGCCGTCGGTGATCAGACGGATGCCCGCGCCCGTGCTGCGGACCTCGGCGATCAGGTCTTCGTGGCGGGGGCGTTCCAGAATGCAGACGGTGATATCTTCGTGGCCGCAGCCCTTGGCTTTGGACAGAGCATCGATGCGTTCAGCGGGCGTCATGTCCAGCGTCACGACCCCCTGGTCATAGCCCGGACCGATGGCCAGTTTATCCATATAAACGTCAGGCGCGTGCAGCATGGACCCGCGCGGACCCATCGCGATCACAGCCAGCGCGTTGGGCATGTCCTTCGCGGTCAGCGTCGTGCCCTCCAGCGGATCAAGGGCGATGTCCACACCCGGGCCGTCGCCCGTGCCGACATTTTCACCGATGTACAGCATCGGCGCTTCGTCCCGTTCGCCTTCGCCGATCACGACCACGCCGTCGATATCCAGCATGTTCAGCTGAGTGCGCATCGCGTCGACAGCGGCCTGATCCGCCGCCTTCTCGTCGCCGCGTCCGATCAGCTTGGCCGAGGCCATCGCGGCGGCCTCAGACACGCGCGCCAGTCCAAGCGATAACATCCGGTCGTGAAATTCTACGGTGCCAGCCATATCAGTATCCTGTGTAAGTCATTGAAAGGGTGAGATTTCTCAAAGTGCTTCGATCCGCAGAGAAACCGGATCGCCCACAATCACATCGGTTTTCCGGAACCCGGCGGTCGCCTGATCAAGCGCTGCGGACGTCGTTTTGTGCGTCACGATCAACACCGGGGCCGTCGCATCAGCGTGTCCATACTGGCGCATCCGGTCGATTGACACGCCCGCCTCGCCCAGGATAGTCGCAACCTTGGCCAATGCGCCGGGTTTGTCCTGCAGCTCCATCCGCAGGTAATAGGGGGCGGGCACGGCTGACCCGGACACGGGCGCGTCTTTCAGCGACGCCGCCGGTTGGCCGAATGTCGACACCCGGATGCCGCGGGCAATGTCGGCCACGTCGGACATCACGGCACTGGCCGTTGGGCCTTCGCCCGCACCGGGACCGCGCAGCACGATCTGTTCGACGCTGTCGCCTTCCAGGACGACCATATTCGTTCCGCCCTCAAGCTGACCCAACGGTGAAAGCGCAGGCACCAGGCAGGGCGTCATGCGTTGTTCCAGCCCGCGCGCTGTCAGTTGTGCGACGCCAAGCAGCTTGATGCGAAAGCCCATGTCAGCCGCACGGGTGATATCATCCAGGCTGATCCGCTGGATGCCTTCCAGCACAACCTTGTCAAAACTGACCTTGGTGCCAAAGGCGATTGAGGCCAACAGCGCCAGCTTATGGCCTGCGTCAATGCCGCCGACGTCCAGATTGGGATCGGCCTCCAGATAACCCAGTTTGTCGGCCTCTTCAAACAGGGCGTTGTACCCCTGACCGGTGGCCTGCATCCGCGTCAGGATATAGTTGCAGGTGCCGTTCATAACGCCCATGACGCGGGTGATTTCATTGCCCGCAAGCCCTTCGGTCAGGGCCTTGACCACAGGGATGCCCCCTGCGACGGCGGCCTCAAACCGGATCACTGCCCCTTCGGCTTCGGCGGCTTCGGCCAGGTGCTGACCGTGAAGGGCCAGCATGGCCTTGTTGGCGGTCACCACGTCTTTGCCCGCAGCGATCGCTGTTTCAACGGCGGCCTTGGCCGGGCCATCGCTGCCCCCCATGAGTTCGACAAAAACATCCACATCGCCTCGCCGCGCCAGGGCGACCGGATCGTCTTCCCATTCGTATCCCGACAAAGAAACACCGCGATCCTTGTCGCGGGTGCGGGCCGAAACAGCGGTGATCACGATGTCACGGCCCGTGCGCTGTTGCAGCAGTTTCGCGTGTTTGCGCATAATCCGTACGACGCCGACACCAACGGTCCCCAGACCAGCGATACCAAGGCGTAGGGGTTGGGGCATGGGGGTCTCCGTCATCTGTCGTTCGACTGTCCTTTACCCCCATTCGCCCGGGGTCGCAATCATAGGGTTGGTGCTGTGGCCAGCTTGTGCCGGTCCCTGTACAATCATTTGCCAAGCTGCTGAGATTTTGGGATAATCAGGGACGATCCTTGATCTGCTGCTGCATATCCTGCCGCAGTGGGCGATCAATGACAGGGCGCGACAAGCGATCCGCACGGGCGCGCAGACTTTCGACGCGGGTTTCCATATCAGCAGTGAAATCCGGGGTGATCTGGGTGGTTTCGGACTGCGATATGATTTCATTGATCGGTAACACACGGGGGAAAGGGGCTGCATCGGCTTCGCTGACCAATTCGTCATCGAAATCGGGATAGCTGGCACAGGCCGCCAGGGTCAGGCAAAGTAAAATCAGTCGAACCATAGGGGTTCTTAGTCACACAGGTGGCCCCGACGCAAGCAAACCATTGCACTGAACGCCCGTTCAGTTAATTTATGCCAATGGCACGTAAACAGGGATCACATTCCGAAATCACCGGCCCGCGGGTTCACAGCGCGGCATTGCGGCTGTTTGCGCAGCATGGGTTTGCGGCCGTATCAATGCGTCAGATCGCGTCGGACGTGGGCGTGCAGGCGGGGGCGCTTTACAACTATACCCCTGATAAACAAAGCCTTTTGTTCGATCTGATGAAGGGCCATATGGATGAATTGCTGGCCGCCCATTCACAAGCCGACATCAGTGGCGATCCCTTGCAACGGCTTGAGGCCTTTACCCGTTTTCACATCGACTTCCATCTTGAAAGGCCCGATCACGTCTTCATTTCGTATATGGAGCTGCGCAATCTGACGACCGAGAATTTCACAGTGATCGAGGAATTGCGCCGCACCTATGAAAACGCGCTTGAAACGATCCTGCGCGATGGTGCTGCGCGGCGGGTGTTTGTTTTGAATGACACCAAGATCACCGCGCTGGCCCTGATCGCAATGTTGACGGGCGTGACAAGCTGGTACCGTGCCACCGGTCGACTGACCCAGAACGAGGTCGCCGATCTATACTGGGAATTGGTGAAAAATACTGTGGGCGCTTAGATGTATGGTCTCTGAGCCGATCAAATTGATTTGCCGCTCAATGATTTAGGCGTTGTCTTTGGTATTTTCGTCTATCGGGTGCCTGAGGGGTGCTGCATCTATTGCGCGGCGTAAGCCTTTGTAGGGGAAACGAAATTATCGATAACTTCAATCAACTGCTCTTTTCGCAGGGGTTTCGAGAGATAGTGGTTCATACCAGCATCAAGGCATCGTTTTTGATCCTCTTCCAGAACATTGGCCGTCAAAGCAATGATTGGAACAGGCTGGCGTTCATTCTGGGCCTCAATCTGCCTGATATGTTTCGTGGCAGACAAGCCGTCAAGTTCGGGCATTGAGATATCCATCAAGATCAGATCAGGCTGCTCTTTTTCAAAGATATCAATCGCTTCGTGACCATTCTGAGCCGTCATGATGTCGAAATTCATATTTTTCAGCATTGCTTTCACGATCGCCTGGTTTGTCAGATTATCGTCTGCTAAAAGAAGCCGACCACTGATTTTGCTGAACGCATTGTCCGACTTATTCTTGGTTTGTCGGGGTCTATTGTTCGATACCATCGACCGAATGCGTGAAGGATGCAGCGGATTGCGTATCACAAAGATACCGGGCCTCTCTGCATAGGACGTCAGTTGGTTAACCAGCATCGCGGGGGCCGCAATGGCAAGGCTGGAACCGGATTCTTGGATCGCTGTAATTAAACGATCAAACAATGGGTCTGAGCTGAATTGATGGTGGCAGACGATCAAGCCCCGCTTGTTTACTGATGCATCCATATGCTGTAGTGCGGCCTGCATAGTCGAAACAACCGTGGCCCTGATACCAAGATGGTCAAACTGCCGCACGGCCGCATTGGCCGAGATATCACAGCCCATGATCAGAAGTGCTGCATGATATCTGATATCTAGTGGGCTGGCCTTTTGTTCAAATGGCATATCTATCGTGACGCTAAAGTTCGATCCTTGCCCTTCCACTGACGTCACATCAATATGTCCGCCCATCAGTCGCGCAAGGCGCATCGCGATGGTCAGACCAAGTCCAGTGCCGCCATATTTGCGACTAACGGCACCGTCAGCTTGTTGAAACGCATCGAAAATCTTGTCGATGACCGTGTCCGGAATACCTACTCCGGTGTCCTGAACCGAAAAAGTCAGACCTATTTTGTCGCTATTGAGTATGCCTTCAACCGATAGTTTGACATAGCCGGTGGCGGTAAATTTAATGGCATTGCCGATCAGGTTGATCAGAATTTGTCGCAGACGCCCATCATCTGCGGTGACAAATTTGGGTAGTCGTGGGTCAATATCTATTATGAACTCTATGTTTTTTGCGTCAGCTTCGATCGCCAGAAGATCACCAATATCCTCGATAAGTTCACCAAGTCTAAAGCGACGGGGGGCCAGTTCAATCTGTCCGGCTTCCACTTTCGATAGGTCAAGAATATCGTTGATAATACCCAGTAGGGCCTGCCCTGAACTTGAAACCGTTTTGACGTAACATCTCTGTTCGTCACTTAAAGGCGTCTCAAGAAGCACGTTAGACATCCCCAAAACGGCGTTCATCGGCGTTCTGATTTCATGGCTCATCGTGGCCAAAAATTCCGACTTCGCTTTCGCGGCTGCCTTGGCGTCCTGCAATGCCACCGCCAGGTTTTTTTCCCGTTCAGCCAATTTCGCCGTCCGTTCGCGTACTTTCTTTTCAAGCGAAATGGTCAAGGCCTGACGTTCCTGCAGCAATGCCGAAAGACGTGAAACCATAGCCTGAATTGATCGGCCCAATTGCCCGATTTCATCTTGACCGGCTACTGGAATATCGGTCATCAGGTGGCCATCGGACACGAGATCGGCGGCATGTGTCAAACGAACGACGCGGTATGAAATGCGCCGCGCCAGAACCCATGCCCCTGCGCAGACAGGCAACAGACACAATAGCGCCAAAAGGATCGACTCGGTCATCTGCTTGCTGACGCGTTCCTGTAATTCGATCGACGAACGCGCAATCAACACATGCCCAATGGCCGGCGCCCCGCTGGTTACTAGGGGAACGGCGGCAAATGAATATTGACTGGCTGCCATTGTTACAGGCTCAACGCGACTACAGGCATCCTTGGCAAAGTCGGCGTATGTTTTCCAGATACTGGGGTCGCCCGCCTGAACCAGCACTTGTCCTTTTTCATCGACAATCATGATGCTGATCATTGCATGGTTAGCCATCACACTATTGGCCAGTCGTTCAAGCCCCCGGAAATCGAAGTTATAGGCCGCGTCAAAGGCGGAAACGGCGGCCGAGTCCGCCATTGTCGCCGTTTGTCTTTGAAAGGCCGACGCCGCACGTTCCCGATCCAAAATGATCGAAACCGTTGCCATAGACCCCGCCACCAGCAAAACGCAACATAGCGTAAAGGTCAGGATGGTGGTGCCAAGTCGCTTCATGTCCCCGGGTTTGCCATCAGCATCTGCAATTCATCCTGAATGCGATCCATGAATGCGCGATCCTCAGCAGGAATTTCATCAAATTCCACGGTGCCATCAAAGGCCATCATGACACCAAGACCGTCTTTCGATGTGCCAAGCGACATGAAAACCGTTTTCAGAAAAGCAGCATCTTGGTCGTTAACGGTGGGCGAAAAACTGACGACATTACGCGGTATGTAAGGGGTCATATGGATCGCGCGCAGCTTTTGATCTGAGGACTTATTATGCGAAATCAGATCGTTTTCGGCGCTAAAGCCAGCCTCGGCCCGGCCCCGTACGACCCATTCGATCGTGTTGTCTTCGTCACCGGAAACAGCATAGCCAATCTTGTCAGTGGGCCGCGGTGCACGCAGGTCTTGAACCTGTTCGAACACATAACCATCATCGGCCAAAGACAGACGCGGCAGCAGATATCCGGTCGTGGCATAGAGATCTTCCACGCCCACCAGCTTTCCGGTCAGGTCCTGCACCGACTGAATATCGCTGTCTTCGCGCACGAAAACGACCGACCGATACTGCGCCACGCCCCGCTTCCAGCGGCGCAGCACCATCTTGCCACCTGATTTTGTGTTGACAACCAAGGACTTCAGCGCGCTGTCGATATAGATATCAATATCGCCCTGTTTCATGGCCATGACCATCTGAGGCACATCGGGGAACATCACGACTTCGACCCGATCATAGCTTGACCCTGGCAGTTGCCCCTCAAGATACGTCGCAAAGGGCACATAATCACGGATTTCGTTGCTGGGTTCATCCGATATTGTTCCGATGCGCAGCGGTTCGGCGACCACTGCGGCCGCCATGACAAAGATCGTCAGCAGTGGTGCCAATACCATTCGGATCAACGTTATATACATAATTCCCCCTTTTTCCGATCATTTGCAGTCCTGTTCACGAACATATGCGGAACAGTCTTGCGAAATCGTAAACGAGGAAGGGGGCCGCCGGCAGATTTTTTAGACTATGCTGCCTTGCGGCGGTTGGGACGTCGTTTCCGGTTGGGCCGCGCTGGCTTTTGACGGGTGTCGCCAGACGGACCCCATCTTGTGCCGCCCAAAACCGGTATGTCGCGCCCCATCGTCTTTTGGATCGCCTTCAATTCTGACATTTCAGCGGGTGCACAATAGGCCACTGCACTGCCATCGCGCCCGGCCCGTGCCGTACGACCGATCCGGTGAACATAGTTGTCGGGCACATTCGGCAGATCAAAGTTGTAGACATGGCGCACGTCGGGAATATCAAGCCCACGGGCGGCGACATCAGTGGCCACAAGAACATTCAACTGACCCTTGCGAAATTCTTTAATCGCCCGTTCCCGCTGGCCCTGGGATTTGTTGCCATGTATCGCAGTGACCTCAAAATCATGCTTCAAAAGAGCTTTCGTCAGCCGGTCTGCGCCATGTTTGGTACGGGTAAAAACCAGCGCTTTGTCTTTCGGATGTGCGTTCAAGTGTTTTATCAAAAGCGCGGTCTTGTCGGATTGTTCAACGAAATGAAGACCCTGGACAATCTTTTCGGCGGGCTTTCCGGGGGGCGATACTTGAACCCGCACAGGATCGGTCAGATAGGTCGCGGCCAGTTCAGACATCTGCTTGGGCATTGTGGCCGAAAACAACATGGTCTGACGATCAGCCGGCAAAAGAGGAGCAATCCGGCGCAGGGCATGAATAAAACCCAGATCAAGCATCTGGTCCGCTTCATCCAGAACCAGAAACTGTGCCACATCCAAACGCACGGCCTTGCGGTCCAACAGATCGATCAGCCGCCCAGGCGTGGCCACCAAAAGGTCGCTGCCCCGCTGCAGCCTGTTGATCTGAGCATTGATGGATGCGCCGCCCACCACAAGATTAACCTTGATATGAGAGCCTTTGGTATAATCTGTAACGTTATCAAAGATTTGTTTGGCCAGTTCGCGGGTGGGGGCCAGGATAAGACCGCGCACTGTCTTTAGGTCCGGTTTGGTGCCTGCCTGCATCAAATGCTGCACCATGGGCAGACTGAAGGCGGCGGTTTTCCCGGTGCCGGTTTGGGCAATGCCCATGACATCCCGGCCGGTCAGGGCAAGGGGAATGGCCTTTTGCTGAATAGGGGTGGGATCTGTAATGCTTTGTGTTTTCAAGGTCTTAACGATGCGGGGGTTAAGTCCCAGTGTTTCGAATGTCATAACTCTGTTTGTCCTATCGGTGCCACAGATGTGAGCCGCAGCAAAAAGAAATCGCTGCCGTGCCATGCAGGCCAACGGGCGATATCGGGTTGCGCGACGCCTAAGCCTCAGACCGCATTGTCTGACGGGCCGTCACCGCGCTGGACCCCCGCGTGAAATGGGAAACCTTGGTAAAACCGGAGTTCTGGAGCGTCTGCAAATTGCAGGATCGCATCTGCTCACGCGGCAGAGAACATCCTGAGCGGCATATGAACGCCAGCTATTGATAAGTCAACAGTATAAAGTCGGTAGGGTGTTATTAACGCCAAACATGGTCAAAACACGTCACAGGACCGGCGCGTTATAGTGTATACGGCCCAGGCCGGATATATCGTAACCACCCATTTCTGCTGCCCGATTTTTAAAGTCAGGACTACCAAGAAATTTCATAAACATTTGAAAAGGCTGATCAAAATAAGCACTGCGCCAGATCAGGATATCGAAGCGTTCGTCGACAACGGGGATGAAATCCAGCTTGAACTGCGCGGCCACGGCGGCGATGCCAAAGCCCACGTCGGCGCGCCCTTCGGCAATGGCGGCTGCGATATCCTGTTCGGTGCGGGCAGGGGTCGCCATTTGATCAAGGCTGCTCAGATCAAGGCCCTGGTCCGCCGCCAGATGTTGCAGCAAACGCTGACTGGCGGCACTGTCCTGACGTTGGGCCAGCCGGTGGCCCTTGATCTGGGGCAGGGTCGTGATGCCATGCGGGTTGTCGGGCGCAGTCAGTATCCCGCGCTGGCGACGGGCAAATTCGATCAGCACGACCGGGCTGTCGGGTACCTGACCTGCCACGGTTTGGCTGTTCCAACCATCCGGTTCGTGAATGTGCAGCCCGCAAGCGATGGCCTGCTGGCCCGCAAGCCGGTCCAGCCCATCGTGGCTGCCGTCAAAGAAACCGGCAATGCCGCTGCCAGATGCGCGCAAGGCCCAGTCCAGCAAAGGGTCATGGCTGCCCACAAAGATATTCGGCAAAACGATGGATGCACTGTGCGGGCCAGAGCGCGCCGAATGCAGCCAGGCCCGGATTTCTGCACGTGGAAACAACAGCTTACCAACCACCCGAACGCAGGGCACATCCCCGTTTGCGGCCATATCATAGACCTTGCGTTCCTTGATGCGCAGCAGATCAGCCAGTTCCCTGGTTGTCAGATATTCGGCACTGTGATCCTGCATGCGCTGATCTAGTCGTCCAGGCGAACGGCCGCTCCTGTGCCCTGTTCGGCTGCAGAAAATCCGATCAGGTCAAGGGCATACCATGCGCCCACCGAAATCACGGCGGTTGCGGCAAAGGCGATCAGCATGGTTTTCATTGTTCTTGTGTCTCCGTTTCTGTCGCACGTTTCAGGAATGCGATCAGATCGTCGCGGTCCTGTTGTTGTGTAATCCGTTGCATCGGCATTTTCGACCCCGGAATGTAATGGTCGGGGCCTTCGTCGAAAAGGGCATCAATGGTGGTTTTATCCCAAATGATGTCGGAATTCGTCAGCGTGGGCGAATAGCTGTAGTCGCTAACGGTGCCAGCCTTGCGCCCGAAGACGCCGTGCAGCGTCGGTCCCGCACGTCGCGCACTGCCGGGGGTCAGCGTGTGACAGATGGAACATTTGCGGGCAAACTGACGTTCACCGTTTTCCATCGTTTCGGGGTCCTGCAGAAAGCTGCGGTCGGCGGTTTGCATCGGGCCGATCTCATCCATCTGGGCGATGGGCCAGGAATACATCGTATCGTCCAGCCCGCCTGCGTGGATATTTTGACCGTTCTGCGAAAACGCCAGCGCCCAGATGGGGCCTTTCAGCGTGGCCCGGAAATCGCGCACAATCTGCCATTGGGCGGTGTCGATGATCATGATAAAGCCCTCGCCATCGCCCACGGCCAGCCGGGTCAGATCGGGCGATGGCACCATGGCCAGAATAGGTCGCCGGTCCAAGGTAAAATCGGCGATGCTATCCGCGTTTCGGGGATCAACAATGCGGGTCACGCCATCGACTGCACCATAGGCCAGCCATCCACCGGTTTCGTTCAAGACCAGCGTATTAATCCCGAAGCCATTAGACAGCAAAACGCGGATTTCGGTATCGGCGCTTAGATCCCATTCCCGGATCGATCCGTCAGCCGACGCGGTATAAAGTCTTTGACCATCGTCTGAAAAAACCACAGCGTTCACGCCTGCGCTATGTCCGGTCAGCACTCGGGCGGCACCGTCGTCCATAGACCAAAGCCCGATGGTGCCGTCCCAACTGGCCGAGGCGATCCAGGCGCCATCCGGCGACACCGCCAAGCCGGCGATCTTGCCCTGATGCTGACCTAAGACGCGCGACTGGCCCGTTTCAGTATCCCACAGAAGCACCTGAAAATCATCGCCCGCGGACACGATCCGGGTGTCATCCACAAACAGAACGGATTTCACCGCAGCTTCGTGACCGTCCAGCCATTGCGGTGTTTCGCCAGACCACAAGCCAACGGCGTTATCAAAGCTGGCCGTCGCGATCTGGCCCGATGGCGAAACGGCGATCCCCATGACGGGGCCGCCGTGACCTTTCAGTGTAAAGAAGTCCTGCGCCAGCGCCCCGCAGGGCAGAAGTACTGCGCAAAGTACTGCGATCAGACGCATGCTATTCGGCAGGCGTTGCACTGGCCGACAGTTTTTCCTGCTCTTTTGCTTTGACTTCCTCAACCCACAGACCGTGGTGTTCCTTGGCCCATTGTTCCTCGACTTCGCCCGATCCCATAGCGTCAAAGGCACCTTCCATCCCGACCGAGCCGATATAGATATGCGCCAGAATGATCGCCATAAAGACAAAGGCCACGATCGAATGCCAAAGCTGGGCGTATTGCATTTCTTCGTGTGGGGCCATGACCTCGGGCAGGGTGCCCAGACCCACAAGCTGGGGCAGGCCGGTATCGTTCAGGATGGCAAAGGTCTTGGCAAACATCGGCATCTCGAACGGGAACAGCAACGACAGGCCCGACAGCGAAATCGAGACGCCCAAAAGCACCACGGACCAGAAGATCATCTTTTGCCCCGCGTTGAACTTTTTCGCAGGCGGGTGCACATCCTTGCTGAACAGACCCCCTCCGACAGCCAGCCATTTCAGGTCGGTGCGGTTGGGAATGTTGTGCAAAACCCACATCACGAAAACCATCACCAGACCCAGCATAAAGGCCCAGGCGACGTTGTTGTGGATCCATTTGCAGGCCGTGGCGATCACCGCGAAAGCCTCATGCCCGAACAGCGGAATAAAGGCCACGCGCCCGAACAGCGACACAAGGCCGGTGATCCCAAGCAGAATGAACGACCCGGCCAGCAGCCAGTGGCCAAAGCGTTCAACGGCTTTAAATCGCGTGATCGTGCGCCCGGTCTTGGGGCCATCAATCCGAATACGCCCGCGCAGAACGTAGAAGAGTGTCAGCAAACCAAGTGTGGCCAGCAGCAGATAACCGCCATAGGTCAGCAATGGTCCTTCGCGGAACTGCACCCAGCCCATACCGGCGTCCTGGATCAGAACCTCGGCGGCCGGTCCACGGGACGATACGGTGACATCGGCCGTGCCATAACGCAAGGCGCGGTAAATCTCGCTATCAGAGGTGCCCCCAAGAGTGCCCAGGGGGTCATTCATACCCGCAGCATTGTCGGGATTGCCTATGGCATCGCTGCGGAAACTGTCATCAATCTGTTCGCCCCTCTGACGCGCCAGAATATCTTCTAGCGTCTGTGCCCCGCCGGTTGCAGAACGATCAACGGGGGCAGGGGTCTCGGCGTCTTGTGCGGCCACGGGCATCATCAGCGTGACGGTCAGAAGCAAGGCAAGGAAAGAGCGAAACATGGAAAGATGATCCTTGTTTATATCAATGGGTCAAAGGACGGCCCCGAAAGGCCGCCCCTGGATCTTGACGAAGCTGAAGGCGCTTAGCCGCCTTTCTGGTCGTAGGCCGTGCCCCAGCCCCAGGCGCCTGATCCGAAACCACGGGCAACGACACGTTCGCGATAGATATCGGATACCGTATCACCGTCACCGGCCAGCAGGGCCTTGGTCGAACACATCTCGGCGCAGATGGGCAGCTTGCCCTCGGCGATCCGGTTGCGTCCGTATTTCTGGAACTCGGCCTCGGAGTGGGTTTCCTCGGGGCCACCGGCGCAGAAGGTACATTTGTCCATCTTGCCGCGCGATCCGAAGTTGCCCGCCTGCGGGTACTGCGGCGCGCCGAAAGGACACGCATAGAAACAGTAGCCACAGCCGATGCACAGGTCCTTTGAGTGCAGGACCACACCTTCTTCGTTCTGATAGAAGCAGTCCACAGGGCAGACTGCCATGCAGGGCGCGTCAGAACAGTGCATACAGGCGACCGAGATCGACCGTTCACCGGGTTTACCATCATTGATGGTCACCACCCGGCGGCGGTTGATGCCCCAGGGCACCTCATGTTCGTTCTTACACGCTGTGACGCAGGCGTTGCATTCAATGCAGCGTTCGGCGTCGCAGAGAAACTTAGCTCTTGCCATTCTTATTGCTCCCTTAAGCTGCAGTGATTTTGCAAAGAGTCGCCTTCGTCTCTTGCATCTGTGTCACTGAATCGTAGCCATAGGTCTGGGCCGTGTTGGTCGATTCACCCAGGACATAGGGGTCAGCCCCATCCGGATATTTCGACCTTTGGTCCACACCTTCGAAATGACCACCGAAGTGGAAGGGCATGAAGGCAACGCCTGCGCCCACCCGTTCGGTGACCATGGCCATCACCTTGACGCGGCCGCCCTCGGGTCCTTCGACCCAGACTTGCGCGCCGTCCCGCACACCAAGGTTATTGGCATCACGCGGGTTGATTTCGACGAACATGTCCTGCTGAAGTTCGGCCAGCCAGGGGTTTGACCGGGTTTCATCACCACCGCCCTCATATTCGACCAGACGGCCGGAGGTCAGGATGATCGGATAATCCTGGCTGAAGTCCTTTTTCTGGATCGACGCATAAAGGGTCGGCAGACGATAGGCCTGGCGGTCCTCATAGGTTGGATAATCCGCCACCAGATCACGCCGGTTGGTGTAAAGCGGCTCGCGGTGCAGCGGTACCGGATCGGGGAAGGTCCAGACCACAGCGCGGGCCTTGGCGTTCCCAAATGGCGCACACTCATGCTTGATGGCCACCCGCTGGATACCGCCCGACAGGTCGGTCTTCCAGTTGGTTTTCGGACCGGCCACAGCGTCAATTGCGGCTTTTTCTTCCGCGGTCAGGTCGCTGTCCCACCCCAGATCCATCAGCATCTGCATGGTGAACTCAGGATAACCGTCCTGAATTTCCGAACCGGCACTATAGACGCCCTCGGCCAGCAGATTGTCACCGTCACGTTCCACACCAAAGCGGGCACGGAAGGTCAGGCCACCCTGGCTGACAGGTTTGGACATATCGTAAAGGTTCGGCGTCCCGGGGTGACGCATTTCCGGCGTGCCCCAGCATGGCCATGGCATACCGTAATAGTCCCCGTCAGCAGGTCCACCCACAGCCTGCAGCGTCGTTTTGTCAAACGTGTGCTGGTTGGCCATGTGCAGCTTGATCCGCTCTGGCGATTGACCGGTGTAGCCAACAGTCCACATGCCAGCGTTAAACTCACGCGTGACGCTTTCGATGTTGGGTGTCTCGGCATCTTCCATCTCGATATTGCGGAAGAGACGATCCCCAAACCCGAATTTATTGGCGAATTTCGCGATGATCACGTGATCTGGCAGCGATTCAAACAGCGGGTCCATGATCTGATCGCGCCACTGGATCGACCGGTTCGATGCCGTGACAGATCCACGGGTTTCGAACTGGGTCGAGGCCGGCAGCAGGTAAACGCCATCGGTGCGGTCATGCAACACGGCAGACACGGTGGGGAAGGGGTCAACCACGACAAGCGTGTCGACTTTTTCCATCGCCGTCTTCATTTCCTTCATTCGTGTCTGCGAATTCGGGGCGTGACCCCAAAGTACCATCGCACGCACGTTGTCGGGCTGGTCCATGTTGCCCTTGTCTTCAAGAACACCGTCGATCCAGCGCGATACCGGAATGCCCGACGAATTCATCAGGTTCTTGTCCTTGCCATCGGCGGCTTTGACCGTCTGGAACTGACCTTTCAGCCAGTCGATGTCTTCGCCCCAAACACGGGACCAGTGGGCCCATGCACCGGCAGACAGACCATAGTAACCGGGCAGGGTGTGACACAGAACGCCAAGGTCTGTCGCGCCTTGCACGTTGTCGTGGCCGCGGAAGATGTTCGTGCCGCCACCGGTCGTGCCCATGTTGCCCAATGCCAGCTGCAGAATGCAGTAGGCGCGGGTGTTGTTGTTGCCGTTGGTGTGCTGCGTACCACCCATACACCAGATCACGGTGCCGGGACGGTTGTTGACCAGGGTAAAGGCCACACGGCGCAGCTGCGATCCGGGGGTGCCGGTCACACGCTCGACTTCATCGGGCGTCCACTTGGCAACTTCTTCGCGTATCTGGTCCATCCCCCAAACGCGGGTGCGGATGAATTCCTTATCCTCCCAGTCGTTTTCGAAGATATGCCACAGAATACCCCAAACCAGCGCCACGTCCGTGCCGGGACGGAAGCGGACATATTCGTCCGCATGGGCCGCGGTCCGTGTGAAACGCGGGTCACAGACGATGACGGGTGCGTTGTTCTGTTCTTTCGCTTTCAGAATGTGCTGCAGCGAAACAGGGTGTGCCTCGGCCGGATTGCCGCCGATCAGGAAGATCGCCCGGCTGTTGTGGATGTCGTTGTAGCTGTTGGTCATGGCGCCATAGCCCCATGTGTTCGCAACACCCGCAACGGTGGTTGAATGGCAGATACGCGCCTGGTGATCAACGTTGTTTGTGCCCCAATAAGCAGCAAATTTGCGGAACAGGTAGGCCTGTTCGTTGTTGTGCTTGGCCGATCCCAGCCAATAGACGCTGTCAGGTCCGCTTTCTTCGCGGATTTTCATCATCTGGTCGCCGATTTCGTCAATGGCCTGATCCCAGCTGATGCGGACCCATTCGCCATTTTCCTTTTTCATCGGATATTTCAGACGACGTTCCCCGTGGGCGTGTTCACGCACAGCCGCACCCTTGGCGCAGTGAGCACCCAGGTTGAAGGGGCTGTCCCAGCCGGGTTCCTGCCCGACCCAGACACCGTTCTTGACCTCGGCGATGACCGTACAGCCAACCGAACAGTGCGTACAAACTGATTTAACTGTCTCAACCGCGCCGCTGGCAGCCGTGGCCGCCGAAGCCTGGGTGACCGTGCCACCCGTGGCGCTGATTGCGGCCAGACCACCAATGGCCAGACCCGAGCCGCGCAAAAACGTACGGCGATCAACCGATTTCTCGGCTGTATTGGACAGGATACTTGTCCGCTGGGGGCGTCGCGCAACCCCGTTGGTCTTTTTCCTTAGCATGTTCTCTCTCCCTTGCTGGCACCCTTCCCAAAAGGGGCTTGCGGGGTTTCGTGGAACCGACCGTCGGGCGTCACGCAACCATTGGTCGGCTTTGTATCAGTGTCCGATCAGAACCGGGCGCTGTCGTAGTAGGCGCGGGTGTGCGCTGTGTCCTGGATGCGGGTTTCGCCTGTGACGACCTCGGCCGCCTCTGCCTGAGTGCCCGTCAGTGTTGCAGCAGCAACGGCAGCCGGGGCTGAAACAGAAGCCAGCTTCAGAAAGTCACGGCGGCTTGCACCCTCTTCTTTCTTCTTGCTCATTTGGGACCATTCCCTTTCTTCGTGTTTGGCCGCAGATCGCGACCGGTGAGTGCAGACATCGGTCAGTCTGCGGCCATTCGGAAAGCTTCGCGTTCGATTTCCATGAAGGTCCGGCCAACCGATGCGACCGAGGCATAGAAAACCGAATTTTTCGCGCCTTCCAAATCTGAATAAAAATGTGCAGCCCAGGGGCCGATGTGCTTGTTAAAGAACGCCTTTTGATCCGCGATACTTGCGGGATGCCCAAAGCGCCCTGTGATCATGCCCGCCATCATCTCCATCAGCGATGCGATGTTGTCTTCGGGTTCATAGACGTTTTCCGCCCGTGTGATCCGGCGCGCCGCCATGTCATTGCGCAACTGCGCCAAAGGCTTTTCGTTCAGAAACCCGGTCAGATAATAACTGGCATAGGGCAGCAACTCACCCCGACCCAGACCGATGAACAGCGCGTTGAACTCGGACGTGACAGCTTTTTCATTCGTCACTTTCGATACACGGGCCAGCGACGTGATGCATTGACCCAGATCAGTTTCATTGCCGGTCAGACCCGCGGCATGTCTCAACAGATCCGCACTGGGCGGGCGGGCCAGCAAAAGACCAAGGAAATCATAAAGATCGGCACGCAGCTGATCTTCTTCTGCAATCTGAGGCATTTCCGATGCCATCATCATTTCGTTCCCTTCCGGCCTTTCAGGCTCTTGTTGGTCTTTGGCTACGTTTCAAACTCAAAACGCATCCGACGCCGTGGCAAGGCGTCTGGTTCCACATCGTCAGCTTCGACCGGTACGTCGGTCAAAGCCAGTTCTTGCACGTCATAGTTGTCAAATAGTTGCGTCTCAGCAACTTCTATTTCAGCTTCCGTGGCGTCAATGATTTCATCCTCATCCGCCGTCTCGTCAGACTGTACTTTTTCCATCTCGCGGACATGGGCCAGCAGCCCCTTGCCCACCTGATAGGTCGTCTGCAGATTTTCCACCACACAGGACGCATCGGTGAAATCCTCACCGTAGTCGATCAACTGATCCAGATTGGCCAGAACCGGGTTCGAGGTCCACAGACGCCGCAGCGCCCGGCGCCTGATCCGTTCGGGCACGGCCTGTTGCAGGAAAGCCTTGAAATCATCGCCCGACTGCAGCGTATCGGGGTCGGGCAGCTTCAGATCAGCCAGAATTTCGTCGTCTGATTTTTCTTCTAGAGCTGCCTGAGTTTCGGCCACATCTTCGGCCACGCGGGCCTTGGCCTGCGCTTCGGCTTCCGCTTGCACCTTCGCCTTGCGGCGGGACCAGAAATCGCTCTGTTGGCTCAATGCATCTTTTCTCGTTTTACTGTGGGCGCGCGGTACACATCGGACAATTGTGAAATGCGCGCATCACCCTTGCCATCTTCTTTCAGGTCAACCCGTTTGCGATCCCGGCGGCGCTTCACGAACTGTTCTTCCTCATGATAGGCCTCAACAAAATCGCGCACCCAGGCGACCAGTCCTTCGGGCATCGACACTTTTTCAACCTGATCTTCGGCCCCATCCGTATAATCCTGCGCCTCATAGGGCGAGGCGGTGGCCAAAACCATCTCAAACGGCTTTTCATCGTCATGGGCGGGCCGCATGACCACATAAATACAAGGCACTTGCGCAGACAAAGCGGCCAGATACGCCTCGGTATCGGATGCCCACAGGGTCAGGGGCAAAGTGGCCGCGTGATATTCAGTGATATCGCCATCGCTGCGCAGAACCGACCAATCGGCCGCTTTCGCGCCGGGCAACACACCAACCGCCTTCCAAGACCATTTCGCCCACCGAGTCACACCCGGCGCACGGCGCAGAACAACACCGACCGGTAAAACGGCATGACGTGCGGCAGCAGTTGCCAAAGAGTGCCTCCCAAAAACCCCAGTTTACAGGACATGTGTCCGGCAAAAATCCAATCGTATGCCATAGCATGCGGCAAAAACGGGGGGGCTGCCAAGGGTGTAAGTGTCACATCCGACTTTGGTCGTAGGGTCAACTTGAATGCTGCAATGCGGCAACCTGTTATAATCACGGATTTTCAAGATTACCACCTTCCAGTTGTGTCGATTTGACGCACCCATGAGTTGATTGCAACATTCCCTTGGGATAGGGCTTTACCCTGTTTCAGAAATCGGCTTTGCTTGGGCGCCATCAGCCAGCATGTACCGCTGCCAGCAGATCGAGAGCAAGATGTCCAAAAAAATACTGTTATGCGACTGTATGGGATCACAGTCGGTTAACCCGGATACGATCGAGGCGGGCTGTGGTATCAGCTGTTCCAAGGTGCATACCGCGCTCTGCACGACCCAGATCGAAACAGCGACCAAGGCGATGGCCGAGGGTGATGTGATAATCGCCTGCCAGCAGGAACGCGCCCGGTTCGAAGAGCTGGCAGCTGATCTGCAGATAGATCCGCCCGTCTTCGTCGATATCCGCGACCGCGCGGGCTGGACGGCAGAAGGCCAGAATGCAACGCCCAAGATGGCCGCACTGATCGCCGACGCGCAACTTGCCCCACCGCCGTCGAAGGCGTTCGACGTGGTGTCCGAGGGGCTGTGCCTGATCGTGGGTGCATCTGACGCTGTTTTGCCTGTGGCCGAACAATTGTCCGAGGCGCTGAATGTCACCGCGTTGTTGACCGACGACGCCGATCTGCCGATCGACCGGCGCTTTGACATCGTCCGTGGGCGGCTGAAAACGGTGCAGGGCGCCTTTGGCCGGTTTGAGCTGAGGATCGACGGTCTGCAACAGCTTGTGCCCGGCGGGCGTGGCGCGTTCCAGTTGACCGATCCCAAAGATAGCGCAAAGTCGCACTGCGATATCCTGATCGATCTGACCGGCCAGCCCGCGATGGTGCCCGCACCGCAGAAACGCGACGGCTATCTGCGCGCCGATCCGCGTGATCCGGGCGCGGTGGCCAAGGTGGCCTTTGACGCAGCGCAGATGGTCGGTACCTTTGAAAAACCGTTCTATGTGCGGCTTGAGGACTCGCTCTGCGCCCATTCCCGCGCGGGGCAGGTGGGCTGTTCGAACTGTCTGAACATATGCCCCACCGGCGCGATTACCCCCAACGGTGATCATGTGGCGATTGATCCGATGATCTGTGCGGGCTGCGGGGCCTGTTCGGCGCTGTGCCCGTCAGGTGCGATCACCTATGACGACCCGCCTGTCGATTTCCTGCTTCGCCGGATGGACACACTGGCGCGCACCTTCCGCCAGGCTGGCGGCGCACAGCCGCGCCTGCTGGTCACCGACCGCGATTTCGGGGCCGAGATGATCCAGCTGGCCGCCCGTTTTGGCCGGGGCCTGCCCGCTGATGTGATCCCACTGGATATCGAAACCCTGTCCGGTTTCGGCCACTCTGAAATGCTGGGGGCCCTTGCATCCGGCTTTGCCGCCGTTGACCTGCTGCTGTCCCCCAAAACTGAACGTGAGGCGCTGACCCGCGAATATGCCCTGGCCGAAGCGATTGCGGGGGCAGGGCGCATTCGTCTGCTGGACCTGTCTGATCCCGATCACCTTTCCGACGCGCTTTATGATCAGGACACCGCCCCGGCTCTGGCCGACCCCGTTCTGTCCATGGGCACCCGCCGTCAGGTCGCGCGTCTTGCGGCCAAGGCGCTGAACCCCGATGCCGACGCGCCGATCCCACTGCCCGAAAACGCCCCCTATGGCGCGGTTCTGGTCGACACCGATGCCTGCACGCTGTGCCTGTCCTGCGTGTCGCTTTGCCCCTCGGGTGCGCTGGTCGACAATCCCGACCTGCCGCAACTGCGCTTTCAGGAAGACGCCTGTCTGCAATGTGGGCTGTGCGCCAATATCTGCCCCGAAACCGCGATCACGCTGCAGCCCCAGATTGATACCTCGGACGCGGCCTTTGACCAGCGTGTGCTGAATGAGGAAGAACCCTTTGCCTGTATCGAATGCGGCACGTTGTTCGGGGTGAAATCGACGATTGAGAAAATCACTGAAAAACTGGCGGGCAAGCATTCGATGTTCGGCAGCCCAGATGCCGTGCGGATGATCCAGATGTGCGACAATTGCCGGGTGCAGGCGCAGTATCATTCGGAAAACAATCCCTTTGCCGGGGGCGAACGTCCGCGCGTGCGCACCACCGATGACTACTTCAGCAAGCGCCGGGATCACTAGGGCTTTGACACTGAGCCGCAGGCGCTCAACCATCTAACAGGGGAGGAAACCAAAATGAGCGACGATTTCAACATGAGCATGCGCAAGTTTCTCAAGCAGGTCGGCGTGACCTCGCAACAGGCGATTGAAGACGCGATGCGCAACGCGGGCGACACAGGCGGCAAGACGTTTGAAGCCAAGATGATACTGACCATTGACGGGCTGGATCTGGAACATACCGTCACCGGAAAGATCGAAGGGCAAGGGTAGCGTCTGGTGTCAATTACACGTGATAAGGTGCTGGAAACATTGAAAACTGTTTCCGATCCGATTGGCGGGCAGGATATCGTCGCGGCGGGCATGGTGCGTGCGCTGAATGTCGATGACGGCAATGTGCGGTTCGTTCTGGAAATCGACCCCGCCCGCGCCAAGGCGCTGGAACCCGCGCGGGTTGAAGCCGAAGAAAAGCTGAAGGCGCTGGATGGCATCGGGTCGGTGTCGGTCGTCATGACGGCTCACAGCAAACCCGCCGCGCCGCCCGAACTGAAACCGGGGCGTCAGGCCGAACCGCAGGGGCCGCAAAAAGTGCCTGGTGTTGATCGGATCGTCGCCATCGCCTCGGGCAAGGGCGGTGTGGGCAAGTCGACCGTTTCGGCCAATCTGGCCTGTGCCCTGGCCGCAGAAGGGCGCCGGGTTGGTCTGCTGGACGCCGATGTCTACGGCCCCTCGCAACCGCGGATGCTGGGGGTTTCGGGGCGTCCGGCCTCGCCCGATGGCAAAACAATCCTGCCCATGCGCAACCACGGCGTCACGATGATGTCGATCGGTCTGATGACGAACGACGATCAGGCGGTCGTCTGGCGCGGTCCGATGCTGATGGGCGCGCTGCAGCAGATGATGAACCAGGTGCAATGGGGCGCGCTGGATGTGCTGCTGGTCGATCTGCCACCGGGCACGGGCGATGTGCAGATGACCCTGACCCAAAAATTCGCCGTCGACGGCGCGGTGATCGTGTCGACCCCACAGGATGTGGCGCTGATCGATGCGCGCAAGGGTATCGATATGTTCAACCAGATGAAAACGCCGATTTTCGGCATGATCGAGAATATGTCGACCCATATCTGCTCGGCCTGCGGGCATGAAGAACATGTGTTTGGCCATGGCGGCGTCGCGGCCGAGGCTGAAAAGCTGGGCGTGCCCCTGCTGGCCGAAATCCCGCTGCATCTGGATATCCGGCTGGCTGCCGACGGGGGCGCGCCGATTGTGGTGTCGAAACCCGACAGCGCCCAGGCGGCAGGCTTCCGTCAGGTGGCGCGTGATCTGATCAAGGCGGGCCGCGCATGATGGGTGAGCCCACCTTCCCCCCGCTGTTGCAGGGGTATGGTGTCACCGGCGCCATGGATCCCTTTGATCAGGCCCAGGCGCAGGCCGCACTTGGCTGCGACGCGGGGTTGGTGGTGCATAACGTCCAGGCCGACCGGCTGCGCGCGGCCATGGTCTTTGCCCCCGAGGTGCCGCTGGATCAGGCGATGGTCATGCTGCCTGCCTGCGGCATCGGGTTCCAGAACGCCCTGGGGGCCCTGGCCCCGCCCGAGGTCGCCGTGCATTTGGAATGGGCCGGCGGCATCCGCGTCAACGGCGCATCTTGCGGATTTTTTCAGGCCGCCAGTTCCGGCACCGATGGGTCCCAGGCCCCTGATTGGCTGGTCATCGGGCTTGAGGTGCCGTTCATTCAACCCAGTAACGCACCCGGTTTGACCCCTGATCAAACCGCGCTTTATGACGAAGGCTGTGTTGACATCGATCCGGCGCAGCTGCTGGAAAGCTGGGCGCGGCACATGCTGGTATGGATCAACCGCTGGTCGGACGAAGGCACAGGCCCGCTGCACCGTGAATGGATGGGGCTGGCCCATGGCGTGGGCGAGGCCGCGACAGTGGGCGATCAGGCGGGCACATTCGTCGGCGTCGATGAACACTTTGGAATGCTTTTGCGGGATGATAAAACAACGCATCTGATCCCGCTGCGCATGATTTTGAAAGGACATGCCCCATGAAACTGGCCCGCGCCATCCATTTCGACGAAAGCGATATGCGCGTCTTTCACAATCCCGCACGCACGGGCGAATGGGCCGTTAGCGGTGGGTTTGAGTTTTCGAACTGGGGCGAAGCCGACCTGACCGGCAAAGCACGGCAGGCGTTTTCCAACGGCTGGCTTGGGGTCGAAACCTTTGGCCGGGTGACTTTTGTGGCGGTCACGCAGATCGAACAGGGGGAATATGACTCGCTGGCGCAAAATCTGGCGCAGCATTTTGTCGATATCTACGGCGCCCCGTCTTTTGAGGCTGCATTGGACGTCGCGCGTGAGGAATTGGACCACATGCGTGAGCTGTGCGAGGATCAGGACACCAATATTCTGTTGACCGTACAGCGCGACCTGACCGAAGCGGGCGTCAAGGAAAGCTTCCGCACCATCGCCCCTCAGGACGCAGGGATGGAGCAATTCGCGATCCACGGATCGCTCGATGACCATGAGCATTAGCGGGTGGCTGATTTCGGTGTCGTGAGTATTTGGACCAAGAAGAAGGCATAAAGAGCACCCTACCTGCTTCTTCTTGGCAAAAATACTCAAATCCGACCGTACGCAGCTGCAACCGGACGTTAGCATCTCTCGCCTACAACCCCATCTCACGACGTCGAACAAAGAAATGGTTTTCCAGAACTTGTGTTTTGGCTTGGAACCCCAAGACATAAAGCCGCCTGAAAGATCATGCATGAGACAAAAGGTGGGGGGCTTGCGACCCCTTTCTGGCTAAACCAACCCTCAAGACGGTGGCGCCACCTTTCTTATCAGATCAGACCTCAGACCCTGCCACCCAAAGGTGATGCGGGGCAAAGGTGTTTGGTCAGGCCGCACGGATGCCTTTCAGATCGGCGAGGAACTTGGGGATTTTCTCTTTGAATTTGAAAAACCCATGCGTGGCATGGGGCCAGCAGTGTGCATCGTAGTTGCGCAGGGCGCGGATCAGAGCGATCTGTTTTGATGTCAGATCGGCCTCCAGCTGCGCCACCGCATCCGCCGCGGGACCGACCGGTGCGTAGGGTGTCACAATCTGATCCAGCCCGTTTTCGGCGGCCCAAACCGCCACATCCGATCCCGCAGCAAGAAACCTCACATCGCCCAGTTTATCCCCATATCTGGCCACCGCATCGTCGATCGCCCCGCGCGCGAACGCCGTGACGCCGTCGGACACAGTCAGCGGCGATCTGCCTTGGACCGACAGCAACACCGCCGTGGCCTTTGGCCGCTTTTGTCCGTTCAACAGATAGCCGGGGCTCAGGTCCTCTTCCGTCAACAGCACGCCGGTCCGATCCGTCATCTGCCAGGCCGCAGGTTCGGGCGCGGCCATCCGGGGCGGGTGCGGCGCGTCGGGTAGGGGGGCGGCTTGTTGTGCCAGCCCCTGCGGCCGAAACCGGCCTTCGGTATATCTTTCTATGTTGTCAGCCCGTGCCAGATAGGTTTTGCCGATAGTCTGCAGCCCGCCGACCCACCGCCACCCAAGCGTATTGGACGCCGGATCACCATCCAGCAGGTGCCGCAGAAAGAAATCCGCACCCAGTTCCCACGGCAATCGAAGCGTGAAAATCCAGATCGAGGCAAACCACATCCGCGCGTGATTGTGCAGATATCCGGTGCGCCTCAACTCTTGCGCCCAGTGGTCAAAGCAGTCGATGCCGGTTTCGCCCCTGCACGCTGCTTCCCAATCGCGGCGCAACCCGCTTTCGGTTTGCACCCGGTTCAGCGCGGCCTGCAGACCCATCTGATAATCCCGCCAGACCTGTGGGCGCAGTTCCAGCCAGCCCTTCCAATAGGTCCGCCAATACACCTCTTGCACGAATTTTTCAGCTGTGCTGAGCGAAAACCGGCCCAAAATCGCCTGCAGCACCTCTTCCTCGGTAACCAACCGGTGCCGCAGATAGGGCGACAGCCCCGACACATGCGGGTGCCCCTGATCGCCCAGATCATAATTCCGCTTGGCCGCGTAATCCCGCCCCGCCTTCGGCAAAAAATCATTCAGTTTTTCCAAAGCTGCGGCCCGCGTTGGCGGAAATGTGATGTTTGGCACGATCTGATCCCTTTCAACTTGGCAGAAAGGGTAAATCGGCCCCCCAGCCTTTCAAGTGTCGTCCCAAACAGATGATTTCTGTACTTGACCTTGCGGCCATATTGCTGCGGCACTAAGACTCCGTTAGCACATTCGTCTTAAGTGTGCAGTTGATCAGCCGAGGCAGAGTTTATGAAAGACCCATACGAACACTATATGAATAACCTGGTTCCCATGGTGGTTGAGCAGACCAGCCGCGGTGAACGCGCCTATGACATCTTCTCGCGTCTGCTGAAGGAACGGATCATTTTTCTGAACGGCCCGGTGCATGACGGCATGTCATCGCTGATCGTCGCACAGCTTTTGCATCTTGAGGCTGAAAACCCGTCGAAAGAGATTTCGATGTATATCAACAGCCCCGGCGGCGTCGTGACCAGCGGTCTGTCGATCTATGATACGATGCAGTACATCAAACCCAAGGTCAGCACGCTGGTGATCGGGCAGGCGGCATCCATGGGGTCGCTTTTGCTGACGGCGGGTGAACCCGGCATGCGGTTTTCACTGCCCAACAGCAGGATCATGGTGCACCAGCCGTCGGGCGGGTATCAGGGTCAGGCGACCGACATCATGATTCACGCCGAAGAAACGCTGAAACTGAAACAGCGTTTGAACGAAATTTACGTCAAACACACCGGCCAGACGCTGAAAAAGGTCGAGGCCGCGCTGGAGCGTGACAATTTTATGTCGCCTGAGGATGCAAAAGAATGGGGCCTTATCGACGAGATCGTCGAGAACCGTGTAAAAACGGAAGATGACTCGTCAGGGTCGTAACGCTGTGTCGTTGGAATTACGGCACATTTTGAAGTTGTAGATGGGTATGGGCTGGCCTAAGCTGCCAGGCAGGGCAGCCCGATCCGAGCGAGTATTCGGAATGCACAGCGGGCCAAGCGCCCAGAGGATATGTGATGGCAAATAACTCTAGCGGCGATGGTAAGAACACTTTGTACTGCAGCTTTTGCGGCAAAAGTCAGCATGAGGTCAGAAAACTGATCGCTGGCCCCACGGTGTTCATCTGTGACGAATGTGTCGAACTTTGTATGGATATCATCCGGGAAGAGACGAAATCAGCCGGTTTGAAATCGTCCGATGGCGTGCCCACACCGAAAGAGATTTGCGATGTCCTGGACGATTATGTGATCGGTCAGTCTTTTGCGAAACGGGTGCTGTCGGTGGCGGTGCATAACCACTACAAACGCCTGAATCACGCATCAAAATCCGGTGACATCGAACTGGCGAAATCGAATATTCTGCTGATCGGCCCCACAGGTTGCGGCAAGACCTTGCTGGCGCAGACGCTGGCGCGGATTCTGGATGTGCCATTTACCATGGCCGATGCGACGACATTGACCGAAGCCGGTTATGTTGGTGAAGATGTTGAAAACATTATTCTAAAATTGCTTCAGGCCAGCGAATACAACGTCGAACGCGCGCAACGCGGCATCGTTTATATTGACGAGGTCGACAAGATCACGCGTAAATCCGACAATCCCTCGATCACTCGTGATGTGTCGGGCGAAGGGGTTCAGCAGGCGTTGTTGAAGATCATGGAAGGTACTGTGGCCAGCGTGCCGCCCCAGGGTGGGCGCAAGCATCCGCAACAGGAATTCCTGCAGGTCGACACGACCAATATCCTGTTTATCTGCGGCGGCGCTTTTGCGGGTCTTGATAAGATCATCGCGCAACGCGGCAAGGGCTCGGCTATGGGGTTCGGTGCGGATGTGCGTGACAATGATGATCGCGGGGTTGGTGATCTGTTCAAAGAGCTTGAACCAGAGGATCTGTTGAAATTCGGCCTGATTCCCGAATTCGTAGGCCGTCTGCCCGTCATTGCGACGCTTGAGGATCTGGACGAAGACGCCCTTGTGACGATTCTGACAAAGCCCAAGAACGCCCTGGTCAAGCAATATCAGCGGCTCTTTGAACTGGAAGGTGTTGCTCTGTCATTTACCGAAGATGCGCTGTCGGCCATTGCGAAACGTGCCATCGAACGGAAAACCGGTGCCCGCGGGCTGCGGTCGATCATGGAAGATATCCTGCTGGATACAATGTTTGATCTGCCCGGTTTGGAAAGTGTCAGCGAAGTGGTCGTAAATGACGAGGCCGTCAAGACCGAAGCTGCACCCCTGATGATCCACGCCGATCGTAAGGAAGAACCCGCGAGTGCCGGATAAAGACATCCGGCGCATTTCCTCGGGCGGGGAATACGAACAGGTTGCAGGATACTGCCGCGCTGTTGTGGCAGGTGGATTTGTGCATGTGGCGGGCACTGTCGGACCGGGTGAGACAACCTTGGACCAATGTAAGAACGCGCTGCAAATTATTGAAACGGCTTTGAAAAAGGCGGGGTCGGGTTTTGATAAAGTGGTTCGGGTGACGTATTATCTGGTGGATAAGGCCGAATTTGAAACCTGTCTGCCAACATTGCGCGACATCTTCGGTCAAAACCCACCCGCCGCGACCATGATCGAATGCCGGTTGATTGACGACGTTCATCGCATCGAAATCGAAGTTACCGCACTGGCTTAAGGGGCGTTGCCCCTCGGCCCGTTGGGCCTCACCCCAGAGTATTTTGGACCAAGAAGAAGAATAGAGACGAATAAAGCCTTCTTCTTGGCTTGAGCTCCGCCCGTTCGGGCCTGAAACCGTCCACCGGACGGTTTCTGTATCGGCCCTCACACTCTCGCCGAAGGCCACGCTCTGCAAGAGCGTTCCTCTGGACCTTGTCAGCAGAATGGGTCATATCCCATCATAAGAACAGGAGGTGCCGGATGGGCATTCTAAGAACGATCTTTCGCGCGATAACGTGGTGGGACAGCCAGACCATCGGTACCCAGCTTTTTACCTGGCGCAAGGGCGTGAAGGTGGGCGAGGACGATCAGGGGAATATTTTCTATGAAACCCGCGACGGCAAGCGCCGTTGGGTGATTTATGCGGGCGAGACCGAGGCCAGCCGGATCGGCCCGGAATGGCACGGTTGGCTGCATCGCACCTGGGATGAACCGCCCACAAAAAAACCGCTGCCGCGCAAGACCTGGGAAAAGCCGCATCAGGAAAATCTGACCGGCACCGTCATGGCCTATGCGCCCGCCGGGTCGATCCGCCAAGCACAACCGAAAGAGCGTCAGGATTACGAAGCCTGGACGCCGGAATAACCGAGGCAAAACAGATGTCACACAGTTCAACAGAAGTCATGGTGGGGGGCGCCGTTCTTGCCGCCGCTGCGGCTTTCATGATCTATGCCGCGCAATTCACCGGCTATACACGCGACACCGGATCCTATGATCTGACCGCCAGTTTCCGGTCGGCCGAGGGCATAAGCGTCGGCACAGATGTCCGGTTGGCGGGTGTCAAGGTGGGTACGGTGTCTGCGCTGGATCTGAATCCGCAGACCTTCCGCGCCGATGCCACAGTTTCCCTGAACAGCAGCATCGAACTGCCCGACGACAGCATTATCCTTGTATCGTCCGAGGGGCTGTTGGGTGGCAATTTCATTGAAATTCAGCCCGGCGGATCGCCCTTTAACTACGAGCCGGGGGATGAGATTCTGGACACCCAGGGCGCCGTCAGCCTGATATCGCTGCTGCTGAAATTTGTGGCAGGCAAGGGCGAAGAGTGAGGTGGACCGCCACCCTGTTGGCCCTGATCCTGCCTGGCGTTTTGGTCGCGCAGGAAACGACGAATGCCCAGGCGGCCATGGTTCGGGCGTTGGATAAGATGACAGGCGCGGTGGTCGATCTGGAAATCCCCGCCGGTCAGGTGCAGCGCTTTGGCCGGATCGAAATCACGGTGCAGGAATGCCGTTTTCCGACCAATAATCCGGCGGGTGATGCCTATGTTCTTATGAACATTCGAGAAATTGACGATCAGGATGCCGCGTTTTTCGGCTGGATGGTCGCATCTTCGCCCGCGTTGAACGCGCTTGATCATGCGCGTTATGATGTCTGGGCGTTGCGCTGTATCACGTCTTGAGCAGCGGGCGCGCCGTCCTGTTTCAGAAAATCGGCATCCAGCTTCAATGCCGCTTGCAGGCGTTTGTGATACTCGGCCCGGCTGATTTCCACCGCGCCCAGTGACGCCAGATGCGGCGTCAGGAATTGCGTGTCAAACAGTTGAAATCGCCCGATCTTTAGCCGATCCATCAGATACGCCAGCGCGATTTTCGATGCATCCGTCGCCCGGGAAAACATGCTTTCGCCAAAGAACGCCCCGCCAATGGCGACGCCATAGACGCCGCCGATCAGGGCACCGTCGCGCCAGACCTCAAGCGAACGCGCATAGCCTGCGTCGAAGACCGCCATATAGACATTCAGAATACGCGCGTTGATCCATGTTTCGTCCCGATCAGCGCAGCCTTGGACCACGCCCGCAAAATCCCGATCGACCGTAATCTGATAATTCTGCCGCAACAAAGCCCGCCGCAGCGAGCGTGATATATGAAAAGCGTCCAGCGGAATGATACCCCGGCGGGTGGGGTCGACCCAGAACACCTCATCTTGGTTGCGCCCTTCGGCCATCGGAAAGATGCCGTTGCAATAGGCTTGCAGCAGCAGTTCAGGCGTCAGTGGCGGTTCAGACATGACCCTTTTGGATAAAGAGAGCGAGACGACAACGCTTTAATGCAGAGGGCGGCGCCGGCCCGAGGGTGGCGCAAACGCGCCGCCCTCGGGCCGGCGCGGCCCGGTGGTACCCACCGGGCGAGTCTAATTGGTCAGGCAATCCCGATTTAATTGATAGCATTTCAGCCCACATTTTCCGCCAGCCATTTTTCCAGCCAGTGGATGTTGTAATCGCCGGTGTGGATATCCTTTTCGGCCAGCAGTGCGCTGAACAGGGGGATCGTTGTGTCGATGCCATCCACGATCAGCTCGCCCAGGGCGCGGTTCAGACGGGCCAGGGCTTCGGGCCGGTCGCGGCCATGCACGATCAGCTTGCCGATCAGACTGTCGTAGTAAGGCGGGATCGAATAGCCGTCATAAAGGGCTGAATCCATCCTTACGCCCAGACCACCGGGCGCGTGATATTGCGTGATCCGACCGGGGCATGGTGAAAAATTAGGCAGTTTTTCCGCGTTGATCCGCACTTCGATGGAATGGCCGTTGATCGTCAGATCATCCTGCCCGAAAGACATCGGCAGGCCCGCGGCCACACGAATCTGTTCGCGCACCAGATCGACGCCAAAGATCGCCTCGGTCACCGGATGTTCGACCTGCAGGCGGGTGTTCATCTCGATAAAATAGAACTCGCCATCTTCATATAGAAACTCGATGGTGCCGGCGCCGATATAGTTAATCTGAGCGACCGCATCCGCGCACACCTTACCGATCCTGGCCCGCGTTTCCGCGTCGATGGCGGGGCCGGGGGCCTCTTCAAACACTTTCTGGTGACGGCGCTGCAGCGAACAGTCGCGTTCACCCAGGTGGATCGCGTTGCCCTTACCATCGCCAAAGACCTGAATTTCGATGTGGCGGGGTCGGCCCAGATATTTTTCGATATAAACTTCGTCGTTGCCAAAAGCCGCTTTGCCCTCGGCCCGCGCGGTAAAGAACGCGCTTTCCAGATCCTCGGCAGTTTCAGCCAGCTTCATACCGCGCCCGCCGCCACCCGCGGTGGCTTTGATGATGACCGGAAAACCGATGTCAGCGGCCACCTTTTTCGCGGTGTCCAGATCGGGCACACCCCCGTCTGAGCCCGGCACGCAAGGCACGTCCAGTTTTTTCATCGTGTCCTTGGCGGTGATCTTGTCACCCATGACGCGGATGTGTTCGGCGGTGGGGCCGATGAAGGTCAGATCGTGATCTTCGACTATCTGCACGAAATTCGCGTTTTCAGACAGAAAACCATAGCCAGGGTGAATGGCCTGAGCGCCGGTGATTTCGCAGGCCGAGATGATGGCCGGGATCGACAGATAGCTGTCTGGGCTGGGCGGCGGGCCGATGCAGATCGCCTCATCCGCCATACGCACATGCATCGCGTCGGCATCGGCAGTGGAATGAACGGCGACCGAATGAATGCCCATTTCGCGGCACGCACGGATCACCCGCAGCGCGATCTCACCCCGGTTCGCAATCAGGATTTTATCAAACATCTGAACGCCTTATTCGATGACCATCAGGGGCGCGCCGAATTCAACGGGTGTGCCGTCTTCGACCATAATACGCTTGACCGTGCCCGACCGGGGCGCGGGGATGTGGTTCATGGTTTTCATCGCCTCGACAATCAGCAGGGTGTCGCCTTCGCTGACGCTTTGGCCCACGCTGACAAAGGGCGATGCGCCCGGTTCGGGTTGCAGATAAACGGTGCCCACCATAGGCGATGTGACAGCACCGGGCAGGTTGGCGGGGTCTTCGATGGGGGCCTCGACCGCAGGCGCTGCCGCGGGGGCCTGGGCCGGTGCGGCTTCTTGCATGATGGGGGCCGCAACTGTGGCGGCGATCTGCTTGGCGCGGCTGACGCGGACGCGCAGGCTGTCGGCCTCGGCATAATCCCGCTTGACCTCAAGCTCGGTCAGATCGTTTTCCGCCAGCAATTCGGCCAGTGCCTTGATAAAGGCAACGTCGTTATCGTGGTTCGTCTTCGCCATGCCGTCCTCATGTCCCTTTTCGCCCTGTCTGATGCAGGGGCTGTTGCAGCATATATATCCTATGCCTTGTGAAGCGAAAAGTGGTGCCATGCAAGTGGGCTGCGCGATTTCCTGTTGAGCCGTGATCTGTTAACCTTGGTTATCAACCTATTGGTAAGAATTTTCGGCCAAAACTGCCCAAAGGGACAAGGCAGCGAATGACGATGGATCAGAACCCGCAGTCGATATTGCGACGCATGGCAGCGGTTGGCCGTGCCACGATCGAGGCGCAGACAATGACGCCCGCGCGCGCCATTCGGCTGGCCTGTTCGAAGGGTGCGGAAGAGCAGCTGGATCTGCCTTTGCGGGTTTTGGGGGTCGAGGATCAGAAACTGGATCTTGAGGCGCTGTGCGATGGGCTGCCGCAGGATCATCTGCTGATGACGCTGACGGGGCCGGGCGATGGGCCGGGCCTGGTGGTGGCCGATTTGCAAAGCCTGTCCGCCGTGACCGAGGTTCAGACAATCGGGCGCGTTTTGCCGGGCCCTGCCGATAATCGCGCGCCGACGCGGATCGATGCCGCAATGTTAGAGCCGCTTTTGAACGAGATTTTGCAGCGCTTCGGTCAGGAACTGCATGACGAGGCCGGCATCGAATGGGCGCTTGGCTATCGCGCCGGCGTGGTTCTGGAAAGTGCCCGTCTGGCCGGTCTGGTGCTTGAGGACGTGTACTATAACGTCCTGCGCCTGACGCTGGATTTCGGCAATGGTTCGAAAGAGGGGCAGATGATCATCGCCCTGCCATCGCAGCCTGCGGGTGCACAGGATCACGGGGCCGAGACCGCGAAAGAGCAGTGGCAAGCAGGCCTGCAGGCCCGCGTGCTGCAGGGCGAGGTCGCGCTGAACGCCGTTCTGGCGCGCGTGGCGCTGCCGCTGTCGGCGCTGACGCGTCTGCAGCCGGGCGATGATATTCCCATCCCCATCAGCGCTGTGGGCGGTGTCCGTTTGGAAGGCCCCGATCGCAAGGTCGTCAGTTATGCACGCTTGGGGCAGTTGAACGGCGCGCGGGCGGTGCGGTTGCAGGAAAACCGCACGGTCAGCTATGTGGCCGACAGTGACGCCCTGGAAGAGATGCCGCTGGCGTCGGGGCCAATGCCTGCGGTCAATGATATGCCCGCGGTCGCGCCACCCCCGATCGATATTCCCGCCAGCCCCTTGCCCGATACATCCGATTTGCCGGGCCTGGATGATCTGCCCGCGATGGACGATCTGCCGGAACTCAATATCGATACAGATCAGACCAGCGATCTGCCGGATTTCCCGTCACTCGACGATCTGCCCGAACTGGCGGATTTTCCGCAAATACCGGACTGATGACGCCACTCTGACAAAACACGTGTTGAGACATCTCAACATGAGTATTTATGGAACAATAAAGATAAGACCTACCTTTATTGTTCCATAAATACTCTAAGGCCGCAGGCCATGCTGCGTCAGCAGCGTATCTTCTAGCGTTTGGCCAGGGCGTCGATATGGGGGCGCAGGTCTTCGATCTGGTAGCCGCCACGGGCGGCGGCGGCGATGATATCGTCAGTCGGCATCTTGCCCGCCTGTGACAATGCCCAGACCCGGCAGGACCGCGTGCCTGACGCGCAATAAGCCAGCACAGGGGCGGCGGAATTTTCGACCAGGTGATCCTGTTCCGTCACGTGATCCATCGACATCATCGGGCTGGGAAAGGGGTTCAGTTTGAACGACAGCCCCGCCTGATCTGCTGCGGCCTGCATCTGATCGATATGCAGGTCTGCGGTGTTTTCGGCGTCGGGCCGGTTACAGATCACGGTTTTGAACCCCGCCGCGGCGATGGCGGGCATGTCGTCTGGGGTGATTTGTGGGGACACGGCGTAGGTGTCGGTCAACTGTCTGATATCCATGGGCCAAGACTTACGGCACCCGTGCCGCGGCGTCCAGCGCAACCGGGTCGCTTTTGTAGCACTTGGATTCTTGACGCCCCCGACGCGGTGCCCTAAACACCAAAGTCAGGCGCGGGCATGGTGAAATGGTATCACACGAGCCTTCCAAGCTCTTGGTGCGGGTTCGATTCCCGCTGCCCGCTCCAATCCCAAGACATGACGCTATGCCGCAAGCTGCAACATCTTGTTGCCGCCGTTCGGTTTGATTATGAACAATGAAATCAAACGAACAAGGGCGACAGGGAATGGCGGCGGCGCCGGTACCAAGCGAAGAAGAACGCGAAAAATCAAAACAGATCGGGGCGCTGAGGGCGCTTTGGCCTTTTATCTGGCCGTATAAAGGCCAGTTGGCGCTGGCCATTCTGGCACTGGTACTGACGGCGGCGGTGTCGCTGGTGCTGCCAATGGCCGTGCGCCGGGTGGTCGATAATTTCAACGTCGAAGATTCGGCCATTCTGGACCTGTATTTCTTTGCCGCCATCGGGATTGCGGCGCTGTTGGCCCTGGGAACGGGGCTGCGGTATTATCTTGTCACGCGGCTTGGGGAACGGGTGGTGGCCGATATTCGCAAAGCAGTCTTTCAACGGGTCGTCGGCATGTCGCCAGCGTTCTATGAAAAGATCATGACGGGCGAGGTCTTAAGCCGGATCACCACAGACACCACGCTGATCCTGTCGGTGATCGGGTCGTCGATTTCGATCGCCCTGCGCAACGCGCTGATCCTGGTTGGCGGACTGGCGCTGATGATGCTGACCTCGGCCAAGCTGACGGGGCTGGTGTTGCTGATCGTGCCTGCGGTGATCGTTCCGATCATCGTTTTGGGCCGCAAGCTGCGTGTGCTGAGCCGCGAAAATCAGGATTGGATCGCTGCGTCATCGGGTAACGCGTCCGAGGCTTTGGGGGCGATCCAGACCGTGCAGTCCTTCACCCATGAAACGCAAAGCCGCGTGGCCTTTGACGACCTGACCGAACAAAGTTTTGGCTCGGCCCGCAAGCGGATCGGGACGCGGGCCATCATGACGATGATCGTGATTTTCCTGATCTTTTCGGGGATCGTCGGCGTGTTGTGGATCGGCGCGAATGATGTGCGCACGGCGGTGATGACGCCGGGCGAACTGGTGCAGTTCCTGATCTATTCGGTTATGGTGGCGGGTGCCGTTGCCGCGCTGTCGGAAATCTGGGGCGAGTTGCAGCGCGCGGCGGGGGCGACGGAACGGCTGGTTGAGCTTTTGAACGCCGAAGACAACGTGCTGGACCCGCTGGCGCCGCGGGCGCTGCCGGATGTGCAGAAGGGCACCGTGACGTTTGAGGACGTGACGTTCCATTACCCCTCGCGCCCCGCGCAGGCTGCATTGGATGGCGTCAGTCTGCATGTGAATCCTGGTGAAACGGTGGCGTTGGTCGGGCCGTCGGGGGCGGGAAAGTCGACGATTATTCAGTTGCTGCAGCGATTTTATGACCCCGAACAGGGGCGCGTGACGCTGAACGGTGTCGATCTGCGCGATATGGCGCGGCACGAATTCCGTAAGGCGATTGCACTGGTGCCACAGGAACCGGTGATCTTTGCCGCCAGTGCGCGGGAAAACATCCGCTTTGGCTGGCCCGAGGCCGCCGATGCCGACGTCGAAGCCGCCGCCAAGGCCGCCGCCGCGCATGACTTTCTGACCGCTTTGCCCGATGGCTATGACACCTATGTTGGTGAACGTGGCGTGATGTTATCGGGCGGACAGAAACAGCGGATCGCAATCGCCCGCGCCATTTTGCGCGATGCGCCGGTGCTGCTGCTGGACGAGGCGACCTCGGCTCTGGATGCGGAAAGTGAACAGGCGGTGCAGCGCGCGGTTGAGGACCTGAGCGCCGACCGCACAACCCTGATCGTCGCGCACAGACTGGCCACGGTGAAAAAGGCCGACCGCATTCTGGTCTTTGATCAGGGTCGAATCATCGCCGAAGGCACCCATGACGAACTGGTCGCCGAACAGGGTCTTTATGCACGGCTTGCAAGGCTGCAATTCACGGATGGCGTAGCGGCACAATAGCATTTTTGCCCGATTAGGGGATTGTCAGACCCCCTCTTTCTGATCATTTTCCTTACGGAACAATACTGGTCACACCAGACAATAAGGGGAGGAGTTCGGCGTGGAGTACAACACGATCGAAGACAAGAAACGTATCGAGAGCGAAAAAACCTGGGAAGAGCAGGGCCTGCCCGTTACGGTCTATGAAATGCTCAGTCAGACGACCAGCACCCATGGCAATCGTCCTGCAGTATCGTTTCAGTTGTTTTCCGATCCGGGCGCCAAGGCCGAAACGCTGACCTGGTCCGAATTTCACGCCAAGACGACACAGGCCGCGAATATGTTTCGCAGTCTGGGCGTGGGCGAACAGGACACCGTCGCCTATATGCTGCCCAATTGTAACGAGGCGAATATCACTCTGATCGGTGGTATGGTTGCGGGGATCGTCAATCCGATCAACCCGCTGCTGGATGCCGAACAGATCGCGGGCATTTTGCGCGAAACCAAGGCCAAGGTGCTGGTCACGCTGAAGGGTTTTCCAAAGACCGACGTCGCGCAAAAGGCCGCTGAAGCCGTCGCGATGGCCCCGAATGTGACCCATGTGGTTGAGGTCGACCTGCTGCGCTATCTGACGGGTCTGAAGAAATTCATCGTGCCGCTGATCCGACCCAAGGTCGATGTTCAGCATCAGGCCAAGGTGCTGAGTTTCAACGCTGAAATCGCCAAGCACAACACCACGCTGGACTTCCCCGACAGCACCACCGACCGCGTTGCGGCCTATTTCCACACCGGCGGCACGACCGGCACGCCCAAGGTCGCGCAGCATAAATATTCCGGCATGGTTTATAACGGTTGGGTCGGGTCCAGCATTCTGTTTACCGAAAAAGACACGATCATCTGCCCCTTGCCGATGTTCCACGTCTTTGCCTGCTATCCGATCTTCATGGCGATGATCCGCAGCGGGGCGCATGTGGTGTTTCCCACGCCTCAGGGCTATCGCGGTGAAGGGGTGATCGACAATTTCTGGAAGCTGATCGAACGCTGGCAGGTGACATTCATGATCACCGTGCCCACGGCGATTTCGGCGCTGATGCAAAAGCCGGTGAATGCCGATGTGTCGACCCTGCAGACCGCGTTTTCGGGGTCGGCGCCCCTGCCGGTTGAGCTGTTCAAGCGGTTCGAAAAGGCGACCGAGGTGACGATTGTCGAAGGCTACGGCCTGACCGAGGCGACCTGCGTTGTGTCCTGTAACCCTGTGAAAGGCGAAAAGAAAATCGGGTCCGTGGGTCTGCCGTTCCCTTATACGGATGTGAAGATTCTGACGCAGACGGCGGATGGTCCGGTGGAATGTGGTGTGGATGAAGTGGGCGAGATTTGCATTGATGCCCCCGGTGTCTACGAAGGGTCAACTTATACCGAAGTCGACAAGAACCACGACCTGTTCCACCACGATGTCTATCTGCGCACCGGTGATCTGGGGCGCATCGACGCCGATGGCTATATCTGGATCACGGGCCGCGCGAAGGACCTGATCATTCGCGGTGGTCACAACATTGACCCGGCCGAGATTGAAGAGGCGTTGGCAGGGCATGAGGCCGTGGCCTTTGTCGGCACCATCGGTCAGCCTGACCCGCATGCGGGTGAGTTGCCGTGTGCCTATGTTGAACTGGTCGATGGCGCCGATGTGACCATCGACGCGCTGATGGAGTATGCCAACGAACACGTCCACGAACGCGCCGCGCATCCAAAATATATCGAGATTGTGGATGAGCTGCCCAAGACCGCTGTGGGTAAAATCTTTAAGCCTGATCTGCGGAAAATGGCGATCACACGGGTTTATAACGGCGCGCTGGACAAGGCCGAGGTGCACGCCCAGGTCGTTTCCGTCGTCGATGACAAAAAGCGCGGGCTGGTTGCCAAACTGTCGAAGACCGGCGATGTGACGGATGACGCGGTGACAAATGTACTGGGCAACTTCGCCCGGCCCTGGGAATGGGCTGACGCCAGCTAGGTCGTAAAAATGATGTCAAAGCCCCCTCGTGTCATTCTGGCGCAGGGGGCTTTTCCTTTTGTGTCAACGAATTACACTGTATTGCATGATATGAGGTGTCCGATGGCACAACCCTATAGTTACCGCGCCGATCCGAAGGTGCCCGATTTTGATGATAGCCAGCCGATTGCTTTTATGGACAGCAATTGCGCACTTTGCACCTTTGGGGCGCGGGCCATCCATTTTATGGACAAATCCGGTGATATTCGCATCTGCCCCGTGCAAACGTCCTTTGGGCAGGCGGTTTTATCGCATTACGGATTTCAGATGGATGATCCCGAAAGCTGGCTGTTTCTGGAAGATGGGCAGGCCCATACCGGGTTTGACGCGATGATCCATGTCGGGCTGCGATCCGGTGGGTGGGGGCGACTGCTGGCGGCGCTGAAAATCCTGCCACGGCCGCTGCGTGATTGGCTTTATATCCGCATCGCGCGCAATCGGTATTCGGTCTTTGGGCGCAAAGATATGTGCGCGGTGCCTGATCCGGGCCTGCGCGCACGGCTGATGCAATGAAGGTTGTCGTTCTGGGCGGCTACGGCGTTTTTGGGGAACGTGTCGTACATTTGCTGTGCCGCGATGGGCATGATGTTGTCATCGCGGGGCGCAACCTGAACAGCGCGCAGGCGTTGGCGGGGCAGGTGGGCGCAACCGCGTTGCAGTTGGATCGGACCGGTGATCTGGGCCCGCTGTTCGATTTGGCCCCCGATGTGGTCGTCGATGCCGCGGGGCCCTTTCATGCCTATGGCGATGATCCCTATGGCTTTGCCCGCGCGGTGCTTGAGCGCGGGATGCACTATCTGGATCTATGCGATGATGCCGATTTCTGCAAAGGGATCAGTGCCTTGGATGATCTGGCCCGCGACAAGGGCTGCTTTGCGCTGTCGGGATTGTCCAGCGTGCCTGCGGTGTCGTCGGCGGCCGTGGCGGCATTGGCCGACGGGTTAGAGGAGATCGACACCATCGAAAGCGCCATCCTGCCGGGCAATCGTGCGCCGCGTGGCAAATCGGTCATCGCCAGCATTCTGTCGCAGGCCGGACAACCGATGCAGATTTGGCGCGGTGGGCAGTGGGATCAGATGCGCAGTTGGTCGGACCCGGTGCGTTATCAATTGGCACCGGGGTTGCGGCGGCAGGGCTGGGTGATCAATGTGCCTGACCTGCAGCTTTTCCCTGAAGCCTTCGGTGCGCGTACGGTGATGTTCCGCGCGGGCCTGGAACTGGGTGTGATGAACTATGGCCTGGGCGCGTTTTCATGGGCGCGCGGCAAGCTGGGGTTTCCGGTGGGTGAACCGCTGTTTTCCCTGACGCGAGCGGCGGCGCAGATGCTGTGGCCCTTTGGCAGTGACCGTGGCGGCATGGTTGTGCATGTGACCGGACGCGAAGGGGTGCGATGGATACGTCGCAGTTGGTATCTGGTCGCCGAACAGGGCGAGGGGCCGTTTATCCCCGCCGTTGCCACCCGCGCGGCTTTGCGGGCGCCGGACCGGATCACGCCAGGTGCGCGGGCCGCAGTGGCGAGCCTTGATCTGGCGCAGATCGAAGATGCCATAAGCGATCTGGCCGTCGAGACCCTGCGTAAAGAGCAGGATATTATCCCGGCCTTTCAACAGGTTCTGGGCGATAGTTTCCATGATCTGCCAGAACCAGTGCAGGCCTCGCATCAGACGGTTGGTACATTGCGGATGGTCGGCACATCTCAGATTTCACGCGGCACGCATCCGCTGTCGCGCCTGACTGGGTGGCTGTTTCGCTTTCCAAAGGCCAATGACGATATCCCGGTCGAGGTCATCAAAACCCGCCAAGGCAAAACCGAGGTTTGGGAAAGGAACTTTGACGGTCACCGCTTCCGGTCTTACCTGACGCCGGGTGAAAACGGGATGATCGAGCGGTTCGGACCGATCAGCTTTCTGTTGGGCCTGCATGTCAAAGACCGCGCGCTGCATTTTCCGGTGCTGTCGGCGCGGGCCTTTAATCTGATCCCCATTCCGAAATGGCTGCTTCCGATCAGTGTGGCGACGGAAAGCGCTGAAAATGGTCAATTTCGGTTTGACGTAAAGCTGTCCGCACCCATTGGCATCGGGTTGGTTGTCCACTATCGCGGGCAGTTGCGGAGTGTTGGGCAGGGTTTGGCCGATCAGGACGTGGCCCGATCGGCCTGAGCAGATTTCTGCCGCTGAAATGAGTGAATTTCGCGGCAGAAACCATTGTTTACATTAGAGATTCGAAATCGAATCCCCGGCACTTTTTATATCCTGTCCCATACCTTCGACCGTATTACAGGCCGCGAGGCTCAACAAAATAAGGGTTATTGCAGCAGCTTTTTTCATGTTTTACTCCTCGTACCACCAAACATGTGGTTGCCAATCAAACCAATCTCCATAGATCGGTATATATTCTGGATATTTGAGCTGACGCGCGTGCGCAATCCGGCTGACGTTCCACTGGTAATTCGGAATGACATAGCGACCTGCAGTCAACACACGGTCCAATGCGCGGGTGGCGGTGATCAGGTCATCGCGCGTTTCCGCGGCCAGCATATGGTCGATCATCGCTTCGGCGACGGGGTCGTTCACGCCCATCCAGTTGCGCGTGCCGGGCTGGTTCACCCCCTGACCGCCCCAATAGGCATATTGTTCGTTGCCGGGCGACAGGCTGAGGCCGACCTGATAGTTCGTCATGTCGAAGTCATAGTTGTTCGTGCGGTCGGTGTATTGGGCGTCATCGACAGTGACGATGGTGGCCTTGATCCCCAGACGTTCCAGCGCTTGCACATAGATGTTCATGATGGCGGTGTTTTCGGTGTCACCCTGTTTCAGCAGGATCTCGAATTCAAAGGCGCGGCCCTCGGCATTGCGCAGGATGCCGTCCTGCACGGTCCAGCCCGCGGCCTCAAGCTGGGCCACGGCATGGCGCAGGTTTTGGCGGTTGCGCAGGGTACCGTCGGATACGGGCGGGCTATAGCCGTCCAGCATGCCCGGCAACAGGATATCGGCAAAGGGTTCCAGCAGGTCGCGTACGCGCCCTTCGGCCGGGCCATCGCGCATACCCAGTTCGGAATTTGAGAAATAAGACGTGATCCTGGGTTGCAGGCCGCCGGTGATCGACTGGTTGATGAATTCGAAGTTGAACGCATGGATCAACGCATCGCGTACCCGCCAGTCGGAAAACAGGCTGTGGCGGGTGTTCATGACATAGCCGGTCATGCCCGAAGGCCGCTGATGCGGGATTTCCGATTTCACGACCTCGCCCGATTGCACACGCGGGAAATCATACTGCACAGCCCAGGCCTGGGGGTTGCTTTCGCGGTGGGATGTGATGATGCCTGCTTTCAGGGCCTCGAGTATCGCATTTGAATCGCCGAAAAATTCGATACGGATCGTTTCCAGATTATAAAGGCCCTGGGTGAAGGGCAGGTCGGCGCCCCAGTAGTCGGGGTTTTTCGTCAATTCCACATAACGGCCCGCGCGAAAATCGGTGATGACATAAGGCCCGGTGGTGATCGGGATATTATCCAATGTCGATTGTGTGAAATCCACGCCATCCCATTGGGCCTTTTTCAGGATGGGCCGCATGCCGATCAGCATCGCAAGTTCGGGATCAAAGCTGTTGAAGCTGAACCGGACCGACCGGGGCCCGGTCTGTTCCATGCTTTCCACCTTGCTCCATAATCCCAGATAGCGGGGGTGGCCCTGGGTGCTGAGTGTTTCATAGGACCACATCACGTCTTCGATTGTGACCGGGGTGCCATCGGAAAACTGCGCCCCTTCGCGCAGGGTGAATTCGGCCCATTCGCGGTCGGGTCCGACCTGAATCGATTCGGCCAAAACACCGTAGAGCGAGAAGGGTTCGTCCCAGTTTCGGCCCATCAGACTTTCCGAGACCAGAAAGCGCAGCTGCCACGGAGCGCGCCCTTTGAAGATGAACGGATTGAGACTGTCAAAGCTGCCGCGTTCCGCCAGAACGATCCGCCCACCCTTGGGCGCATCTGGGTTTACATAGGGCAAAGACACAAAATCCGGTGGCAGGGCAGGGTCCCCATACATAGCTATGCCATGCTGGGGCTCTGCCGCGGCGAATCCCAAGCTGCAAAGGACAGCAGTGATGAGGCCCAAAACCCTGGCTGTGGGGAAACAGATTGATTTCATTTTGTGAACAATTCCTGATCGACCTTTTTCGTTAGGCGATATCGTACGCAGGCTTTTCAACCTTTTCAAACTTTTAGCTTGGACCGCAGCGCCGGATTGCTTATAAAGGGATCACTGCTCGATAGGTTTCTTGCCTGTATGAAACCTGCCTCAATAACTCAACGCCAGCTTCGTGCTGGCGTTTTTTTTGGCTATCAGGTTACGGTCTTTTCGGTGTGTGGGATTTATGAGGTCCCGGATCAGGTCCGGGACTGCGCAGATGTCAACAAATCAGTGTCACGCGTCTTTTTTCGCTAGCAGGAAAGGCGCGGACAGGTCGCGGTAGTCGCGGGCGTTGATGACGCCGACGAAGCTGCGGTCGTCTTTCAGTGTGCAGATAAAAGTGACCTCATTCCGTTTGCCGCCAATAAACCCAGCGGCCAGCGCGCCCAGGGGGCCCGCGACAAAGGCGCCGGCCAGTCCCCATCCGAATGACCCGGTGATGGAACGCGAATCGTCAGCCGAGACCTCCTCGATCTTTTCGATCTGGTTCGTGTCGATGATTTCGCGGTGAATGCGGTCGGCGGATTTCAAACACAGTTTCCCGTCGCGAAACTGATGCCCCGATGCGTGCTGAAAATCACCTGCGATGATTCTGAAAAGTCCAAAAGCCATGCCTGAATATCCCGAATTTTCTATACATTCTTATATATATGAACTGAAAATCAGGGCGCAACGCCGGTGGTGGCGATCCCCCGCGACTGTTGCGCGGGGGACGTTGTTTTGCAGATCAGATACCGGTCGTCAGGGACGTATCGGTGAAGTTGTCGACCGTCAGATCCAATAGGGCCAGATCTTCGAACGTGACGACATTTCCGGTATTGCCGCCCGTCCAGACGACGTCGCTGCCGACCTGAGTGGCCTCGGCCAGGAACTGATCGAACTGATCCTGGGCGCTGCCTGTGTTGCCGATAACGATGATATCGTCTTCAGCGACGGAAAAGTCGGTAACAGATGCCGCGCCGCCAGCACCCAGGGCCGTGCTGTCGGAAAAGACAAAGACATCGGCATCAGCGCCACCGGACAGCGTCGCAGTCCCGCTGTAGAAGGCCAGCGTATCGGCGCCGCTTTCGCCGCGCAGCGTGTTATCGCCCGCAGCACTGATCAGGGTGTCGTTTCCTGTGCCGCCTGTCAGGACATCGCTGCCGGAAAAGCTGACGATGCGGTCATTGCCCGCGCCGCCGAGCATGGTGTCATTGCTGGCCGTTGCCCCGCGTTCTGAACTGAGGATCGTGTCATTGCCGCTGCCGCCGTCGATAAAGTCAGCACCGCCATCGCCATCCAGAAAGTCGTCGCCCGCGCCACCGAAGACAGTGTCTTCGCCTGAACCGCCGCGCACGGTATCCGCGCCAGCGTCACCAAACAATATGTCATTGCCCGCGCCGCCTTCGATCTGGTCATCGCCCGATTTGCCACCGATGCGGTCATTGCCGTTCTGCCCGAAGATGGCATCATTGCCACCGCCGCCGCGCATGATGTCGTTGCCTTCGCCGCCGAACAGCACGTCATCGCCAAAACCGCCGTCGATCAGGTCGTTACCAGCCTGACCGTCCAGACGGTCATTGCCGCCTTCGCCAAGCAGGGTGTCACCACCGCCGCCACCGCGCAGCAAATCGTCGCCATCGCCACCTTCCAGTGTGTCATTGCCGTTATCGCCGAACAGGGTGTCCTGGCCATTGCCGCCGTCGATAAAGTCATTGCCATCGCGGCCACCGATCCGGTCATTCCCATCTTCGCCGAGTAGCCTGTCGTTGCCTTCGCGGCCACGGATCACGTCATCACCCGCGCCACCGGCCAGCGTATCGTCGCCAGGGCCTCCTTCTAACGTATCATTTCCGGGTGTGCCTGTCTGGCTGATCGCATTTGCCACCAGATCCGATGCTGGTAGTTGCGTGTCCAATTCGAATGTAAGGTCCGTTGTCATCTTACGCTCCTAAGGATGCTGAAAAGAGTAACTGGACCTAAGGGCAAATGAATTTGGCTCACAAATGATTGTTTTGTAAACCGCAACAATCCCGAGTTTCCGCCGATCTGGTTCGAAAAGGATAAGAAATTAGTCGCCTATTTGATGTTTTTAGAACCCCACGGCTTCAACCCATGATAGCAAAAGCAGCATCTGCCAAAGGATCGGGCAAAGGCCCGTGATTAAAATCACAGGCCTATTAAGTTGCTTGTTCAAAACATCGCCGGTTCGTCGACTGCGAAGTTGTCGACTGTCAGATCATCCAAGTCAACATTTCGGAAGCGGACCGTGACCGTGTCGTCTTCATTCGTCCAGATAACGTCATTTCCAACCTGTTCAGTTTCCAGCAGGAACAGATCGAACTGTTCTTCGACAGTGACAAATCGACCGCTAATAAGAATACGGTCTTCCGATGCCGTGAAGTCATTTACAGTGAAATTGCCTGTATCTGAGTGAGCTGGGTCGTTTGGGGAAATCTGATCAAAGAAAACAAACGTGTCTGAACCGCTATTCCCGACAAGAGTTCCTGTTCCAGAGATAGCGCCGATAAAGTCGTCACCCGCACCACCCCGCAGAATGCTGTTACCGTTTTCCATTACAATGCCATCATTGCCTGCGCCGCCATTCAAAACGTCATTACCGCCGTATGAAATAAGAAAATCTGCGCCATCGCCACCGTTTAAGGTGTCATCGCCATACACGGGTGTGTTGGTCCCAAATGGGGTGTCGTCATCAAATAATGTGTCGTTACCGACGCCACCAATAATTAGATCATCTCCGTCTCCTCCTGAGAGTTGATCATTTCCATCATCACCATAAATCCGATCATTTCCGTCGCCGCCTCCTATTACGTCATCACCTGCTTTGCCGCCGATGCGATCATCGCCACCGCCACCTCCTAACCAATCATCACCATTGCCACCACGTATTACATCGTTACCATTGTTGCCGAATATAGAATCATTGCCATCCCCGCCGTTGATCGTTTCTGCAGCATCTGTTGCGTTCAAGAAATCATCTTCGGCGCTAAGATTTGTTCGAGCTGCCGTCAGAATGTTATCAAAGCCATAGTATTCATTCAGCTTAAACCAATCAGGGTCATCCATATTCAACTGAGCCACGTCATTTTCGAATGGATCGAACACTTTAACAACTTTTAGTACTGGATCGAATCTGCCATTCGTATCCACAAAGCCATATTCAATTGATGTGATAGTACCGCTGACTGGCACCATATTCATGCCATCGCCCGCATAGGTTAGATTTACGCCTGTTACGGTTATGCCTGCAAAAAACATATCTGGGGCTGTGAAGCCAAACCGGAAACCAGTGGGCGTGGCAAAAACGAAGTCTGAAACAAAGCCAGACATCATGGTATCCTCATATTTTTCATCAACTTAAATGCGAATGCATACACTTATACACACGCCATTTATCGGGAATGTGAATTGGTTTAATCATTAACAGTTTTGTAATGTTGAAAATCTGCATCATGTGCTTTGTTGCGGTTTTTTGACGAAGGCAAACATTTCTTTGCAGTTGCAGCATTCCAACCTATTTATCTGATAGCAAAAGGATTGAACGATGCATTTAAACGGAAAAACAGCCGTCATCACCGGGTCGAATTCGGGCATTGGCCTTGGGGTCGCGAAAGAGCTGGCGAAGGCGGGGGCGAATGTGGTCTTGAATTCGTTCACCGACAATGACGAAGATCATGCGTTGGCTCAGGAAATCGCCGATGTCACCGGGGTCGAGGCGCGGTATATCAAGGCGGATATGTCCAAGGGCGATGAATGCCGGATGCTGATCGAGGAAGCCGGGGCCTGTGACATCCTGATCAATAATGCGGGTATTCAGCATGTGGCGGGCATCGATGAATTCCCACCCGAAAAATGGAATGCGATCATCGCGATTAACCTCAGTTCGGCTTTCCACACCACCGCGGGGGCCTTGCCGTTGATGCGCAAGGCCGGTTGGGGCAGGGTGATCAACATCGCCTCGGCCCATGGGTTGACGGCCTCGCCCTATAAATCGGCCTATGTGGCGGCCAAGCACGGAATTGTGGGCATGACCAAAGTCGTGGCGCTGGAAACGGCCGAAGAACCGATCACCGCCAACGCGATCTGCCCCGGTTACGTTCTGACACCACTGGTCGAGGAACAGATCCCCGATACGATGAAAAAATACGACATGGACCGCGAAACAGCGATCAAAGAGGTGATGCTGACCCGCCAGCCGTCGAAGGAATTCGCGACGGTCGAACAATTGGGGGGGACGGCGGTGTTTCTGGCCTCGGACGCGGCGGCACAGATCACTGGCACAACCATCAGCGTCGACGGAGGGTGGACCGCATTATGAGCGATAAGCTTCAGATCAAGGATCAGGCACTGAACGGGTCAGATTTTAAAAGCGTCAGTCTGAAAAACAGCCAATTTCAAGATGTTGATATGGTCGATACGAAAATTGTCGACACCAATATGACTGGCCTGACCTTTGAAAACGTCAATCTGACCGATGCAACCTTTGACGATGTCAATCTGTCCGGCGCCAGCATCAATGCCGCCAATCTGACGGGGCTAGAGATTACGAATGCTGATCTGACCGACGCCATGATCGACGGCATTCTGATCACCGATCTGATCGCGGCCTATGAAGCGAGCCAGCTGTGAAGCGCATCAATCTGGCCCTGCAGGGGGGTGGGGCGCATGGGGCTTTTACCTGGGGTGTGCTGGATCGGCTGCTGGATGAGGATGACATTGAAATCGCTGGTATTTCCGGCACATCGGCCGGAGCTCTGAACGGTGCGGCCTTCAAGGCCGGCATGCTGGAGGGCGGGCGCGAGGGCGCGCGGGAAAACCTGGATTGGTTGTGGCGCAGTGTGGGCGCGATCAACGATCTGCGGATGGCCAGCTGGATGACTGCGCTTATGCCGTCGCTGTCGCAGATCAGCCGGTCGATTGAATACAGTCTGCCGTTTTCCTTTATCGACAGTGCCAGCCGCATTTTTTCGCCCTATAATTATGGGCCGTTCTATCGCAATCCTTTAGAGCGGATTGTCGAACAGTTTTCCTATGACAAGGTCTGCGCGCACGAAGGACCGGCGTTTTTCGTCTGCGCCACGAATGTCCGCAACGGCAAGATCAAGATTTTCGAAGGCGATCAGATTTCGACCCAGGCCATTCTGGCGTCGGCATGTCTGCCGACACTGTTTCAGGCCGTTGAAATCCACGATCCCGACACCGACCAGGTCGAGGCCTATTGGGATGGCGGATACACCGGCAATCCTGCACTGTTCCCGCTGTTTACGGCGGAGTTGCCCGACGATATCGTCATCGTGAACATCAATCCGCTGGAACGGTCCGATGTGCCCAAAACCGCGCAGGAAATCCAGAACCGGATCAATGAGATCAGCTTTAATTCGTCCTTGCTGCGTGAGCTGCGCGCGATAAATTTCGTCAAGCGCCTGCTGGATGAGGGGTCGCTTAAGCCCGGCTCAATGGAGGATGTTCTGGTCCATATGATCGCCGATGATGATCTGATGAATATGCTCAGCGTGGCGACCAAACTGGTGCCGTCCCCTTATGTTCTGTCCGAGCTGAAACAGGCCGGTCAGCAGGCAGCGGATCGTTTCATCGCCGCGCATAAAGACAGCCTGAACGTCGAAAGCACAATCGATCTGCCCGCTATGTTTAACTAGGCGCAGTCTCGGACCTCAAGTGCCTTCAACGCCGCTTCTCATCCGACATCAACCGGCTGATTTGGGCGTCAGGTATAGCATCTTGGGCGTAGGTGAAGGTGCCATGATCGCGCACCTCTTCCGCGGCGCGTATCATTGCACCCCAGGCCGCGCGGGCGAAGGACCCGCCGACGCTGATGCGTGTGACACCGGCATCGGCCAGTTCGGAAACAGTGTATTGCCCACCGCTTAGGCCCATCACGACGTTGACCGGTTTGCTGATCGATGCGCAGACCGTTCTTATCGCGTTCAGATCTGGCAAATCGGGCGCATAAAGCACATCGGCACCGACAGCTTCAAAGGCTTGCAGCCGCTTGATGGTATCATCCAGATCCGGGCGACCGTATGAGAAATTCTCGGCCCGCGCCGTCAGCAGGAACGGGCGATCTTGTTTTGCTTCGACCGCGGCCTGAATGCGTTCGACCGATAACTGCATGTCGATGATCGGGTTCGCGGCGTCGCCGGTCGTATCTTCGATTGTGCCGCCAACAAGACCGATATCGCAGGCCTGCCGGATTGTTTCTGCGCAGGCGTCGGGGGTGCGCCCGAAACCGTCTTCCAGGTCGGCTGATACCGGCAAATCGGTCGCTTCAACAATTGTTTTGGCGTTCAACAGAACCTCATCGCGGCTTAATCCGGCAGTTGCATCGCGCCGCCCGACGGAAAAGGCATAACCTGCGCTGGTCGTGGCGAGCGCAGGAAACCCAAGATGTGTCAGAATACGTGCCGACCCAGCATCCCAAGCATTGGGAATGACAAAGGTGTTCCCCTCGGCGTGCAACGTTTTGAAGGTTTCAAATTTTGCCGTCATAACTTCCCCATTATTGTTCATAAAATACTCTGGGGGATGAGCGCTCTTGGGCGCGAAGGGGGCAACGCCCCCTTAACTACTCGGCCGCTTGATCAGGCACGTGTTCTTCGATCGCCTTTTTGGCGTCGTCCCCATTTGGATAGACCAGCCCGGCCGAAATCACCAGTTTCGCCGCGTCTTCGACCCCCATGTCCAGCTCGATAATATCGGACGTCGGGAAAAACAGCAAAAAGCCCGACGTCGGGTTGGGCGTTGTCGGAACAAAGACGCTGGTCATGTCCTCTGCGCCGCCCTTATCCAGGATCTCGCCTTTGGTCTTGGTCGAGATAAAGCCAACCGCCCAGATGCCGCGGCGGGGGTATTCAACCAGACAGGCACGGTCGAAATTCGTGTCAGATTGTGCAAAAACGGTTTCCGCGATCTGTTTCACGCCGCCGTAAATCGACCGGACCACCGGCGTGCGTTCCACCAGATGTTCGGCCCATCGGATCAGGGACCGGCCAATAAGACCCTTTGCGATCCAGCCCACCATGATAGTGAACAAAAGGAAAATAATGACACCGACGCCGCGCAGATTGATGCCGATATATTGTTCGGGTCGCAACTGATAGGGCACCAGCGGCAGGACAAAGCCGTCGATCCAGCCGACCACTGTCCAGATCAGCCAGGCCGTCAGACCAATGGGGGCAATGACCACTATACCGGTCAGAAAGCTGGCGCGAAGTCCGGCAAAAAGCCCGCGTTTTTGTTTCGGGGGGGCCTTGTCAAATGGGGTCGTCATATCGGGTGTATTCCTGAAATCGTTAGTTTTCGATGTATGCTGTTTTGCGCCATTCTACAACGCCGCAAGGGGTTTGACTGATAAATCCTCGGTAAGTGTGATAAGTTCCCCCGCTATTTCAGCGGCCAGGCGCGCATTGTTCAGAACCAGGGCCGTATTCGCGGTCAGTGATGCACCATTGGTCAACTCAAAAATGCGTTGCAACAGAAAAGGCGTGACCGATTTGCCGGACAGACCCAGGCGCCGGGCCTCGGCCAGGGCTTTGTCGATCAGGGGCATGATCTGGCTGTGTGGGATCTCATCCTCCGCCGGAATCGGGTTGGCCACCAGCTGGCCGCCCGGCAGATCAAGCGCCTTCCGCATCATGTGGGCCTTGGCGATATCATGGGCGCTGTCCATTCGGATCGGTGCCGCCAGGCTTGATCTTCGCGACCAGAAGGCAGGCAGACTGTCTTGACCAAAGGCGATCACTGGCACGCCAAGCGTTTCCAGTACCTCAAGCGTTTTGGATAGATCCAGGATGGCTTTGGCCCCGGCGGCCACGACCGTTACAGAGGTTTGCGCCAGTTCCTGTAAATCGGCCGAGATATCAAAGGTTTCTTCAGCCCCCCGGTGCACCCCCCCGATACCGCCAGTGGCAAAAACAGCGATGCCCGCCAGTCGCGCGGCGATCATCGTAGCCGCCACTGTCGTGGCGCCCGTGCCGCCCTTGGCCAGACAGGTGGCCAGATCGGCACGCGACAGTTTGGCGACATGTTTAGCGGTAGCAAGCCGGTCCAGTTCGGCCGGTTCCAGGCCGATGTGCAGCGTGCCATCCATTACAGCGATGGTTGCGGGCACAGCGCCATTGTCGCGCACCGTCTTTTCGACCGCCTGCGCGGTTTCGACATTTTGCGGGTGCGGCATGCCGTGGGTGATGATCGTGCTTTCCAACGCGACGACGGGTCGGCCGTTTTCGCGTGCCTCGGCGACCTCGGTGGAATAGGCGATGGGGATCATAGGGGTGTTCCTCCGGATACATAGGTGGCTGCGGCCTGAAGCGCGCGGGTCAGGGATTGGTCGGCGGATGTACCTGTGGCCTCAGACGCCACATGCGCCGCCATGAATGTGTCGCCGGCACCAGTGACGCGGGTGACCAAAACCTCGGGCGGGCAGGCGGTGATCAGACCGTTCGGCCCGGCCTCGGCCGCCGTATCGCCGCCGTTTGTAACCAACACGCGAGCCGCGCCGCGGTCGATCAGCGCCTTAGCTGCGGTGGGGGCATCGGGAAAGGGTTGCTGGCACAGCAGCCCGGCCTCTTCCAGGTTCACATAAAGCGTCGCGCGGTGGTGACGTAGAAAGGGCATCAGGCGTTCGGCCTTGCCGGGGGATGCGGGGGCAACCCGCAGATCAGCCGTTGAAAACAAAGGGCTGCGGGCGATTTTTTCGATCAGCTTCAGCGTCAGGTTGCCGTCCAGCGCGACCATGCCGCCATAGGGCTGATCGGCTGACCCAAGGCGACCGTCTTCCAGTGCGTGCAGGATCTTGTCGCCCGCGGCTTCCAGCGAATGGGCGTCAGCAATCGCGGCGATCAGGCCATTTGCGCCCTCAATCGCCATGTAGCGGTCTGTTGGAAGATCATCCGAGCGATAGATATGGTCTGTCCGCAGCCCCAGACGCTGACAGGCGGCCAGCAGTTCGGTGCCCTCATCATCGCGCCCGACAGCGGTCAGCAGAACGGGTTGCATGCCAAAACGCGCCAAGGTCATGGCGATGTTCATCGCAACCCCGCCCGGCACCCGTGTGATCCGGCCCGGCACGTCTGATCCATGGGCCATATGGCTGGGGCAGCGACCGATCACATCCCACAGGACGGACCCGATGCAGATGACCTCTGTGGCTTGCATTCTTCTTCCCTGGCTACGTCGTCTTACATTTATTGAGGAATTTCAAAGGTAAGGGAAGCCCAGAGTGTTTCCCAAACGGCCCCGGTATCGGCCTGCACCTGATCCGACGGGACGCGCAGCACGACGGCATCAACCAGATAGTCGTGCCCCGCGCGAACAGGCAGGGTGACACGGCCCTGACCGTTGGTGCGGTGCAGTGTGATCTGCACGCTGCCGTCGGGGGCGCGTTCGAACAGCTCAACCTGGGCATCCGCACGCGGCGCGCCCTGATAAAGCAACTGCAGCGGCATGCCACCCGCGACATCATCGGTATAGGGATTGGCCAGCGCCACGAATTCAGTTTCCATCCCGGTGATCTGATCCTGACCCACAGCACCGCCTACACCAACCAGGGCCTTGACATAACGCACGTAGGCTTCCTTAAAACCGGTCTCGGGCAGGCCGCGCGATTCATGGCGCGCCTGAATATCGGCGAAATCCTTATGGGCGGCGAAGGCTGCGAATTTGTCCCAGGCCCGATAGGTCAGCTGCGCCATGGTGCTTTCGTGGACAAAGACATGCAGACCCTCGTCCAGGGGGCGTTCTGAAACGGCGGGCCGGTCGCCCAGTCGGCCCAGAACCGGATAAATCCGACCGTCGTGCCAGCGTTCGAACCGCACAAAGCGGCGGTCATTGTAAACCAGGTCCGATCCCTGAAATTCCTCGCCATTCTGAAGGGTTAGGCTGATCGGGGTTTCGGCGGGAACGTAAAAATCTGTTGTGTCCAGCCAGACTTCATGGGCAAAAAGGGGCGCAGGCAGCAACACGAGGTACGGGATGATCCATTTCATAAGCGCTAGGGTGTGGATGTTTGCGCTGGTGTCAAGTCTGGTTGTGCCATGGGTCGTGACCGCGCATGAGGTCGACCCGGCGGTTGTCAATGTTGCCGTCGGCGCGGATCAGATTGAAATGCGCATCAGCATGACGCTTGAGGCGGTCCTGGCGGGAATTGATCTGGAAGCCGTTGAAAATACGGATGATACCGCCCAGTCGGCCGACTATGACGCCCTGCGCGCGCTGGAACCCGCAGCGCTGCAGGACGCCTTTCACGCCTATTGGCCACAAATGCAAAACCGGTTGCAGATTGTCAGCGGCGGGCAACCCTTGCAGCCACAGCTGCAATCCGTCATCGTGCCCGAGGTCGGGAATATCGAACTGCCCCGCACGTCCGAGATGACTCTGACGGTCGATCGCCCCGCAGGACAACCCGTTCAGATCGGGTGGGATCGCAGCTTTGGCGCGATGATCCTGCGTCAGATCAGTGATCAGCCCGACGCCTTTACCGGATATCTCGCGCCCGGTCAGCTAAGCCCGCCGCTGTCGGATACCGCGGTTAGCGCCGAGACAGGCTGGCAGACCTTTGTCAGATATGTCCCCGTCGGGTTTGATCACATCATTCCCAAGGGGCTGGATCATATTCTGTTTGTTCTGGGCCTGTTTTTTCTGGCTGCACGACTTGGGCCGCTGATCTGGCAGATATCGGCCTTTACGCTGGCCCATACGGTGACGCTGGCCCTTGGCGCTTTGGGTCTGGTCAATATCGCGCCCGAGATTGTCGAGCCGCTGATCGCTGCATCGATCGTGTATGTCGCAGTGGAAAATATCTTTGCGCAGAAACTGACACCCTGGCGGCCTGCGGTAATCTTTGCCTTTGGTCTGCTGCACGGGCTGGGCTTTGCTAGCGTTCTGGGTGAATTCGGCCTGCCGACGGCGCAGTTCATTCCCGCCCTGATCGGGTTTAACGTGGGGGTTGAAGTGGGGCAACTGACCGTCATCGCGATTGCCTTCCTTGCCGTGGGCCTATGGTTTCGCAACAAAAGCTGGTACCGTCCGGCGATCGCGATCCCTGCGTCCTGCATCATCGCGGCGGTCGGGGCATTCTGGTTCGTCGAACGGGTCTTTCTGGCCTGAGGTCCTATAAATGCCTGAATTTTGTGCGTTTGATCGACCCTGCGCCTCTGTTGGCTTGACCGGGGGCCACGCTAACTGCCTTAACAAACGCTGATGCACGCAAAACAGGCGCTGGAATGAAAGACCTTACGACCTCATTCAGTCAGAAACTGGCCGATCTGCTGGCGCAGATTTATCCTGATCTGCAGCATGATATTCTGGCCAGTCAGGTGCTGGAGGCGTTTTTTCCCTATGGCAGTGCGCGCCGCAAACGCACCCGCGCGCCGGGCAACAATATGTGGTCGGAACATGATGCGCTTTTGATCACATATGGCAATTCCATTGTCGATGGCAGTCACAAGCCCCTGGATTTGCTGCGGGATTTCCTGCTGCGCTATATGAAAGACACCGTAAATGGTGTGCATATTCTGCCGTTCTTTCCCTATACGTCAGACGATGGGTTTTCGGTGACGGATTACCGCGCGGTGAATCCGACATTGGGCGACTGGGCCGATATCAACCGCATTGCGGACGACTTCATGCTGATGTCCGATCTGGTTCTGAACCATGTGTCCAGTCAGGGCACCTGGTTCAATGCTTACCTGCAAGGGCATGATCCTTATGATAAATTTTTCTTTGAGGCGTCGCCCGATGATGATCTAAGCGATGTGGTCCGCCCCCGCACCCATCCGCTGCTGCGCGAGGTTGAGACAAGCCGCGGCACGCGCCACGTCTGGTGCACATTCAGCCATGATCAGGTCGATCTGGATTTTCGCAACCCCGAGGTATTGCTGGAATTCCTGCGGATCATGCGGTTGCATATCGATAACGGTGTGCGGATCATCCGGTTGGATGCGGTGGCCTTTATCTGGAAGGAAATCGGCACGCGGTCGATCCACATGCCGCAGACCCACGCGATTGTGCGGCTGATGCGGCTTTTGTGCGATTTTGCGGCGGAACCGATTATTCTGCTGACCGAAACGAATGTGCCCAAGACCGAAAACCTTAGCTATTTCGGCAACCGGAATGAGGCGCACGCGATCTATAACTTTCCGCTGCCGCCCCTGTTGTTGCACGCCATGATGACCGGGGCCGCGCGTGAGCTGAACCGCTGGCAGATTTCCATGCCGCCGGCGCAGCTTGGGTGCGCTTATCTGAATTTTTCGGCCAGTCACGACGGGATCGGCATGCGCCCGGTCGAAGATATCCTGTCTGAGGACGAAAAGTTCCACATGATCCAGAAGGTCAGAGAATTTGGCGGTCAGGTGTCGATGCGCGCCCTGCCCGGCGGGGGCGAGGCCCCCTATGAGCTGAACATCACCTTCTTTGACGCGATGAAGGGGACGCTGAAGGGCGAAGACGATTGGCAGGTCGAACGTTTTCTGGCCAGTCAGACCATTGTCATGGCACTTGAGGGGATACCGGCCTTTTATATTCATGCCATGCTGGCCACGCCCAACGATCAGGCCGCGATGGAAAAGACGGGCCGGGCGCGGTCGCTGAACCGGCACCGATGGGATTATCCGACGCTGCGGAAGCTGCTGGACGACCCATCCAGCCCGCAGTTCCGAGTCATGAATGCACTGAAGGCCCGGATTGCCATTCGTGGCGCGCAGCCCGGATTTCACCCCAACGCCACGCAATTCACCCTGCAACTGGATGATCGGATTTTTGGGTTGTGGCGGCAGAGTCTGGATCGGGATCAATCGATTTTCGCGCTGCACAATGTCAGTGATGAAACCGTTGTGATGCCGCTAAGCACGATCAATCTGATCGAGGGGGACAGTTGGGTCGATGTTCTGTCAGGCCAGCCAATTATTGCCGCGGGCGAAGATCTGGTCTTTGAACCCTATCAGTGCCGTTGGATTACCAACAGATCCTATCGTCATGGATAGTCGGGGCTGACGATCACGCGCCCCGACCGGTTGGTTTTAGTTGGGCTGGGTGTCGTCCAGCAACGCATCGACGGATTTGCTGCGCGGCAGATCCAGTGCCTTTCTGATCTCGGCACGGGCGCGCGACAGGCGTGACATGATGGTGCCGATGGGCAGGTTCAGCTTTTCAGCCAATTCACCATAATGCGCTCCGGACTGGATCAGTTCCTGCAGCAGGCTGGCCCGTTCTGCGGGAAGCTTGTCGATCACCGCCAGAACATCACGCAGGGCCATGTGGGCCTCGGTTTCGCTGCAGCTGTCGGGCAGGATGTCTTCGACCAGATTTTCGGTCACGGGCAGGGTTCTGCGGCAGCGGTGCCTTAGGGCTGCCATCGCATAGGCCCGCAATTGTTCTATGTCTGCGCCATCCTGGATGCGGGCCCAGACCGCCAGTAACGCGTCTTGTGCGCAGTCTTCAGCGATCTCTTTCGTCGGTGTCAGTTTATAGGCCAGCCTAAGTATTTCTGGCTGAAGTCGTGCCAGATCGTCTGTTGAGGTATTCATCAAGATACACTCCGTTGTTGGTGCCTAGACATTGGTGATCCGTTTGAATTGATACAAGGCCGAGAATTTTCGCCATTGCCACAATTTCGCCATTTTTCGGCAAAGCTTCGCGCATTTGGGGTATTCACTGCGCGATCTCTCGCGCGAATGGGCCTTATTTTGCTGCTGATTGGCAACGTTGGGAATAAAACGGCTTTTGTATGCTCTTCTATTGTGAAGGCATAAGAAAGGCCTTCGCTCAGTAACCTCTTAAGGAGCGATTAAAATGAAAACTCTGACACTTACCGTTGCAGCCGCTGCCCTGATGTCTTTGTCCGCATTCGCGCAGGACGTCACAATCGATGCGGATGGCGACGGTGTATACAACATGACAGAGCTTCAGACGGCTTTCCCAGAACTGACCGAAGAGCTGTTCACAGCGATTGATGTGAACGCAGACGGCGCAGTTGACATGGAAGAAATGCAGGCCGCACAAGACGCAGCTCTGCTGCCTGCAACGGACGGCTAATCTAGTCCCGAGCAGGGCGCGGGTGGTTTTAGGTGTCCGAGCTGCCCAAAGCATGACCCCGCGCCCAATGGCCCACACCCCAAGTGGGCCAGCCCCTGCGTCCTATGCCATTCCGGGATGTCAGGGGCTTTTCTATTAATCTGCTATTAAAAGGAATGCGCTGCGCGCATGTTTCTTCTGGCACTTCGTGCGATTGGGGCGCTGCCCCAAGCGCCCTGGGGGCGCTTGCCCCGGAGTATTTTATGGAACAATAATGGTGCAGTTTCAGAAGCGTTCGGCGCGTAGGACCTGGCAGTCGGTGATGCAGACGACGCCCATGTGACGGTCGACGACAGAGAAAGCGGCGTCGAGCAAGGCGTCCAGGCGTTCGGGGCGGATGATGCAAATGACCTGAACCATGCCCCCGGCGCGGCCAACCTGGCCTTCGCGGCTCCAGACGCCAGACCGGCCTGATCCGCCGACGACTGGTGTGATGGTATAGCCTTGAACGCCAGCATTTTGCAGGGCGTCCGTCAGGCGTCGTTCCATCGGGGCTTCGATGGTGATTTCGACGCGTTTGGCCTGGTGGGTTTCCATGGGTCAGGATGCTCCGATGACGGCGGTGGCGATGGCCAGATAGATGGGGATGCCGATGGTCAGATTGAAGGGGAAGGTCACGCCAAGCGACAGGGTCAGATAGATCGCCGGGTCGGCCTCGGGGAGAGCGACGCGCATGGCGGCGGGCACCGCGATGTAGGACGCCGAGGCGGACAGCACCATCAGCAGGACGACACCGCCAAGCGAAAGACCAATGGCCAGACCGGCGCCCAGACCGACCATCGCACCGCAGAGCGGCATGATGATCCCAAAGGCCAGCGCGCCCAGTTTCAGCACGCTGCGGCTGCGGCGCAATCCGCGCCCGGCGACCAGCCCCATGTCCAGCAGGAACAGGCACAGAACGCCCTGGAAGGGGGCCACGATGAAACTTTCGATCCTTGCCAGGCCTTCGGCCCCTGTGATTAGGCCAATAAAGAATGCCCCGACCAGCAATACGATCGATCCATTCAGAAGGATTTCTCGCAAGAGCGCACTGTCCATATCGGTGTTTTTGGCACCGCGGGACACCAGCCAGAGGGCCGACAGGATCGCGGGGGCCTCCATCACGGCGGCGACGGCGACCATATAGCCTTCGGATGAAATGCCGGCGTTTTGCAGGACGGATGTGCCCGCAACGAATGTCACGATTGAGATCGAACCATAGTGCCCGGCGACGGCGGCGGCATTTGTTGTGTCAAGTTTGGTCAGTATTTTAAGCAAAAAGAACGCCAGAAGCGGCAGAGCGCCCGAAAGGATCAACCCGGCGATCAATGACAGGGCCAGCGTCCCGTCGATGCCGTGATCCGCCACGCTGACGCCGCCCTTGAACCCGATGGCAAACAGCAGATAGATCGACAGCGCTTTGGCCGCCGCTTCGGGAACGGTCAGGTCGGATCGTGCGAGGGCTGCAAAGACGCCCAGGGCAAATGACAGAATAATGGGCGAGATCAGGTTATCTGCTGCCAGTGCCAGAATGCCGTCCATTGTGCCTGTCCCTTGGTTTGTTGCGGGGGCTTAGCGGAAGTCGACATGCAATTACAAGGGGACAAATCCACCGTGGCCGTCGTTCATGTAAAGCTCTCCTTCGGCGATATCGGTCCAAAGACCATGTAGGGAAAGCTGGCCGCGATCGACGGCTTCGGCCACAAAGGGGAAGTCGTAAAGATTTTGCAGCGAAATGATAACCGATTGTTTTTCCAACGCTTCTATGCGTTCTTCGGGGTTGGCAACATGCTTGATCAGCTCATATCCCGGGCGCAGGACATTCATCCGCCGACCGATGAAACTGTTGGTGTCTTCCAGTTCAGGGGCGTTACCGACACACATATCATGACATGCTCTGACGCCGCCGCAATTGGAATGTCCCAGCACAATCAGATGTGCGACTTTCAGTACACGAACGGCGTATTCAACCGCAGCCGAGGTGCTATAGGCCTCGCATTCAGGGTCATAAGGTGGCACCAGATTGGCAACGTTGCGATGGATGAAGAATTCACCGGGATCAGCGCCAAAAATTGATGTAACATGAACCCGGCTATCGCAACATGAAATGACCATGGCGCGCGGGTGCTGGCCTTGGTCCGCCAGGCGTCGGAACCATGCCTGGTTATTGTCGTATGTTGTGTCCTTCCAAGCCTGATATCGTTGTACCAGATAGGCGGGCAGTGGCTTTGCCTGTTTCATGGGAATAATGGTCCTGTCCCGGTTTTTAAGAATAATTAAAACGTATTTTTCTGAAATTCGACATTTTTTTGCCTTGGTCTTCAACCTTTTAGGAACTGTCATTGGTCATGTTGCGCAAAGCCGTGGGGGCTGAAGACCAGGGGTGAGTGGAATGACGATGATAACAGTATTGGTGCATGATGAAGTGGTGCGAACAGATCAGGACCGCATTGCGTCGCTGTGTGCCCAGCTTGGAAATGGTGCGGCCGAAGATGTGATTTGCCGCGCTATGGAAGAACTGGCGGTGCGTCTGCGAAAGACGGAAGTGGCCTTTCAAAGGGATGATCACGCCTTGATGCGCAAATGCGCGCGCAGCATGATTGCGATTGCCGATCAGGTGGGCCTTAGCACGCTGGCGCGGGTGGCGGCAGATGTGGCCAATTGTGTGGATGCGATGGATGACGTGGCCTTGCAAAGCACCTATTCGCGTCTGATCCGGGTGGGCGATCAATCGTTGACCGCGGTCTGGGATGCGCAGGATTTATCGCTATAGGCCTGATGGGGCTTGCAGGTGATGGCAAGGCGGCTACTGTGCGCGGGCACGTAACCAGATGGGGATCCCATGCCACTTGCCTTTGCCGCGTCCGATGTTGACTCAGTTCCGCTTTACGTTTTGACCCAGGGCGACATGCATGCCTGGTTGGATCATCAGGATGATGTCACGCGCGCCTGGGTTGGCCGGAACGGCTTCAAGGCCGGTCTTGGGCAGCAACTGGCAATTCCGGATAAGGATGGTGCGATCAAATCGGTGATCCTGGGCTATGGCACCGATGATGCACGGCGGCGGGTTCGGTTCGGGTTGGCTGATGCGGCAAAACAACTTCCCAAGGGTGTTTATCACCTGGAAACCGATCTGCCGGACGATGAAAAGGCGGAATTTGCCTTGGGGTGGCTGCTGGCGCAGTACCGCTTTGCCTATTACGCGAAACAGGATGAACCGGCAGCCCAGCTGAAACCGCCCGCCGGGATTGATGCGAACCGGCTTGAGATCATTGCCGCGGGCGAAGTCCTGACGCGTGATCTGATCAACACGCCAGCCTCGGACATGGGGCCCGACGCGCTTGAGGTCGCCTTCCTTGATCTGGCCGGTCAGCATGGCGCAGATACCAGGGTGATCACGGGCGAGGATCTGCTTTTGCAGAATTTCCCGATCGTGCATGCGGTCGGTCGCGCCTCGGCCAAGGCACCGCGGTTGTTGGACATGCGGTGGGGCGATCAGGGGCCAAAGGTGACGCTGGTGGGCAAGGGCGTTTGTTTTGACACGGGCGGGTTGAACATCAAGCCTGCGTCATCGATGGCGTTAATGAAAAAGGATATGGGCGGTGCGGCGACGGTCATGGGCTTGGCCCACATGATCATGGCGCTTGATTTGCCGTTGCAACTGCGTGTGCTGATCCCGGCGGTTGAAAATGCCATCGACGGATCGGCCTTTCGCCCGCAGGATATCCTGACATCGCGCAAGGGGCTGACGGTTGAGATCAACAATACCGATGCCGAGGGGCGTCTGGTGCTGGCCGATGCCCTGGCCTATGCCGACGAAGAACCCAGTGATTGCATCATCTCGATGGCCACGTTGACCGGTGCTGCGCGGGTGGCTGTTGGCCCCGATCTGGCGCCGTTTTATACGGATCAACCCGATATCGCGGCGGCATTGGCGCAGGCCGCTGCGACCGTGCGCGACCCGGTCTGGCAATTGCCGTTCTGGGACGCTTACGAAAAAATGATCGAACCCGGTATCGCCGATCTGGACAATGCGCCATCGGGCGGCTTTGCCGGATCAATCACCGCGGCGCTGTTTTTGCGGCGGTTTGTGACGGAAAACCCGAACTACCTGCATTTCGACATCTATGGCTGGCAACCGTCTTCGGCGCCCGCGCGGCCCAAAGGAGGTGTGGGGCAGGGTGCGCGTGCGGTGCTTGAGGCGCTGCCGCAGATGGTCAACCTGTGATGGACCCGCGCCTGACACCAGCCAACGATCGCGTCGCCGCCAGCTTTCTGCAGGGGCAGGTGCAGGCCGAGCGTTTTGTCGAGGGTGAACGCCGTCAGGTGACGCAGTCGTTCGCCGACTTGCTGCGCCGTCCCGATGGTGCGCGGGATCGGCAGGTTTTATTTGGCGAGGACGTGCAAGTCTTTGAACAGACTGGCAATTATAGCTTCGTGCAAGCGGCGAAGGATGGCTATTGCGGCTATGTCCTCAGCACGGCGTTGGGCGAAGTGCCTGATGCCACACACATCATCTCGGCCCGCAGCACGCATCTTTATCAGGCCCCGGATTTCAAGTCACCCGATCACATCGCCCTGTCCTTTGGCGCGCGGGTGGCTGTTGCCCATGAAGAGAAAAAATTCTTTGAACTGACCAATGGTCTTTGGGTGCCGAAACCGCATTTGCGCCCTGTAGATCATCCGTTCCAGGACCCCGTGACGATTGCGCAACTGCATTTCGGCAGCCCATATCTGTGGGGGGGCAACACGGTCTGGGGGCTGGATTGTTCAGCCCTGGTGCAAGCGGCCTTGGTGGCCTGTGGCGTGGAATGCCCCGGCGACAGTGACCTGCAGGAACAGGCCCTTGGGCGCGACATTCCAGCTGATGCGCCACTGCAACGGGGCGATCTGCTGTTCTGGGATGGGCATGTGGGGTTTATGGTGGATGCCGATACCCTGATCCATGCCAACGTACATCATATGGCGGTCGCGTATGAACCGGTGCAGCCCGCCATTGTTCGCATTGAAGCGCAGGGCGATGGTCCTGTGACCGCCCGCAAAAGGCTGGGCTAAAGATAGGCTTTGACAGATATTGAAAGAAAATTGCGAAAAAACGCCGCTATGCGACATTTTATCTATAAAAGCGGTTGACCTTTCTGCAGGCCTGAATATTGTGCACCCAACTAGGGAGAAGTTTTCAGGCATGATTAGTCTTGTCGTACTTGTGGGAAAATGGCACATGGGCCGGTAGCGGAAACCCTGATCCTGACCCATGTGCCCTCGAAACCGCTCGGGGGCTTTTTTTTGTCTGAAAGCAATATGTTACAGTAACGCGTCATGAAACGGAGCAAAGCGATGACACGTCAGATGACCGGAGCCAAAATAGTCGTTCAAGCCCTGAAGGACCAGGGTGTGGACACCGTGTTCGGATATCCCGGCGGCGCCGTCCTTCCGATTTATGATGAGATTTTTCAACAGAACGACATTCGCCACATCCTGGTGCGCCACGAACAGGGCGCGACCCATGCCGCCGAAGGATATGCGCGGGCGACGGGCAAGCCGGGTGTCGTTCTGGTGACCTCTGGCCCCGGTGCGACGAACGCGGTGACGGGCCTGACCGACGCGCTGATGGATTCGATCCCGATTGTCGTTCTGACGGGGCAGGTGCCCACGTTCATGATCGGCTCAGATGCCTTTCAAGAGGCAGATACCGTAGGCATTACAAGGCCTTGCACCAAACACAACTGGCTGGTCAAGGACACCGATGAGCTGTCGGGCGTCATTCATGAGGCGTTCCATGTCGCGATCTCGGGGCGTCCTGGGCCGGTTCTGATCGACATTCCAAAAGACGTTCAATTCGCCAACGGCAGTTATTCTGACCCGAAACCCGCCGCCAGCCACTATCACCCGCAGGTCAAGGGCGATATGGCTGAAATCGAAAAGCTGGCCGATGCCATCGCTTCGGCGAAACGTCCGGTTTTCTATACGGGCGGTGGTGTCATCAATTCGGGCCCCGCGGCCAGTCAGTTGCTGCGTGAACTTGTCGATGCAACGGATTTTCCGATTACCTCGACCCTGATGGGTTTGGGATGCTATCCGGCATCGGGCAAAAATTGGTTGGGTATGCTGGGTATGCACGGTCTGTACGAGGCGAACATGGCCATGCATGACTGCGACCTGATGATCAACATCGGCGCGCGGTTTGATGACCGGATCACCGGTCGCATCGATGCCTTTTCGCCTAAGTCATTGAAAGCGCATATTGATATCGATCCGTCGTCGATCAATAAAGTGATCCGCGTTGATATTCCGATCCTGGGAGACGTGGCCCATGTGCTGGAAGATTTGCTGAAGGTCTGGAAGGCCAAGGGGCGCAAGACCAACAAGGAAGCCGTGCAGAAATGGTGGGGCCAGATCAAGGACTGGCGTGCGGTTGATTGCCTGGCTTTCACGCAGAAGGGCAAGACGATCAAACCGCAATATGCACTGGCCCGGCTGGAAGAACTGACCAAGGACATGGACCGCTATATCTGCACCGAGGTCGGCCAGCATCAGATGTGGGCCGCGCAGTATCTGGGGTTTGAGGACCCGAACCGCTGGATGACCTCGGGTGGGCTAGGCACAATGGGCTATGGCACCCCGGCGTCGATCGGCGTTCAGGTCGCTCACCCCGACGCGCTGGTGATCAACGTCGCGGGCGAGGCCAGCTGGCTGATGAACATGCAGGAAATGGGCACCGCCGTTCAATATCGCCTGCCGGTCAAGCAATTTATCATGAATAATGAACGGCTTGGTATGGTCCGCCAATGGCAGGAGCTGCTGCACGGCGAACGCTATTCGCACAGCTGGTCCGAGGCCTTGCCCGATTTCGTAAAACTGGCCGAGGCGTTTGGGGCCAAGGGCATCATGTGTGACAATGCCGATGATCTGGACGAGGCGATCAAGGAAATGCTGGCCTACGACGGCCCGGTGATCTTTGACTGCCTGGTAGAAAAGCACGAAAACTGCTTTCCCATGATCCCGTCGGGCAAAGCGCATAACGAGATGTTATTGGGCGAGGCCGACACCCAAGGCGTGATCGACGCTAAGGGATCTGTGTTGGTGTGACGTGTTCAGGTCGCTAGAGGTCCCGGATCAAGTCCGGGACCGCTGCGGGTTAGGATGTTTGCTGCAGGAATTCGACCTCGATCAGCAGTTCGACATCGGAGCCGATGGCGGGGGTGCCAGTGGCAAAGCCGAACTCGGTGCGGTCAATCATGCCTGTGGCGGAAAACCCAACGGCCGCTACGCCTTCGCGCATTGGATGTTCTGGCAGTTGCGCGTTCATCGTCACGTCCAGCGTCACGGGCCGTGTTTCACCCATCAGGGTCAGATCGCCGGTCATCGTTCCAGTTCCGTCGTCATTCATCGTCAGTTCGGTCGAAGTAAAGGTGATTTCGGGATGCTCGCCCGTGTTAAACCATTCCGGCGCGGTGCTGAGTTTGGCGTCGAAATCGACCTGTTCGGGGTTCGGGAAGCCCGTGGAAATGGACGTCGGATCGATCATGACAGACACGGAACTGGCCGTCGGGTTTTCGGCGTCCAGCTGCAGCGTGCCAGAGATACGGTTGAAGCGGCCGGTGTAGTTCGACAGGCCGAAATGGCTGACCTTCCAGTGCACGCTGGCGTGCGTCGAGTCCAGATCATAGGTGCCCGATGGGATCACCAGTTCGGTTGCGAAACTTGTTGTCGAAAGCGCCAGACTGGTCAATCCGGCCATCATCAGTGTGCGCATCTTAAATCCTTTGTCCATGTTATGACCGGGCAAATCATGGCCCGTCAACTACGGGGTCAGATAGCGGGACTTTCCCCAACAGCAAGTTCACAATCCTGTTTGTGCATGACTTCGCTGACGGGCATAAATATCTGCGCCCAAACTTCTGAAAATACTGGCAATTTTCGGCAAACGCGTTACAAGAAATGGCCAGTACAGATGGGAATTGCCATGTCACCGCTCAAGATCAAAAAGGGCTCAAGCAGCCATTCCGCCTATAACCTGCGTCCGACGTTCAGCGATGTTCAGGAACGCCATACGCTGGCTGTAATGGTTGATAACGAAGCCGGCGTGCTGGCGCGGGTGATCGGGCTGTTTTCCGGGCGGGGTTACAATATTGAAAGCCTGACCGTGGCCGAGGTTGACCATGAAGGCCACCTGTCACGCATCACGATCGTGACGACCGGGACACCGCAGGTGATTGAGCAGATCAAGGCGCAGTTGGGCCGGATTGTTCCGGTACACGAAGTGCATGATCTGACGGTCGAAGGCCCGTCAGTGGAACGGGAACTGGCCCTGTTCAAAGTGGCCGGCGATGGTGACAAGCGGATCGAGGCCCTGCGCCTGGCCGAGATATTCAGGGCAAATGTGGTCGATAGTACGTTGAATTCATTTGTTTTTGAGATCACAGGCGCACCGGATAAGATTGATGCGTTTGCCGACCTGATGCGGCCGCTTGGGCTGCAGGAAGTTGCCAGGACGGGTGTGGCGGCGCTGGCCCGCGGCGCGGAATAGCAAACATGAAAAAAGCCCCGCACGGATGTGTCAGGGCTTTATCGGATTTCGCGGAACTTTACTTGGATGCGTTGCGCAACGCTTCCTGTGGTGGTGTAACCTCACGCTCGGACAGAGACTGTTTCAGGTCTGATCCGAACAGGTCCAGAACCTCGGCACGATTGTCGGTGATTTCAGATGAAATAGCTTCGGTCACAGTTTTATCGCGTAAACCAAAACTTGGAATAGCAACTCGTAAAACCGGACGACGACGCGATGATGGCACTCTACTCTGACGCGGTATTAACATTTACTTGCCCCCTGTGACAAACTGGAACTATTGGGCCTTAACAACTGTTTTATAGCATTTATTACTATCAAAAATAAATCAACAATTAACCGCAATTTAGTGAATTGGGCGAAGGTTACGTAAGGTTCTGTCGCTTTTCTGCCTCAATTCAGACCAGCGACAGACACAGATGCTAAGCGTAACCCTGGGTCATGACGCCTTTTTTAAGATGCGATTCCCCAAGGTTTCGGCGATCTGGACGGCATTCAGTGCCGCCCCCTTGCGCAGGTTGTCCGAGACACACCACAGGTTCAGCCCGTTTTCGATGGTGCTGTCCTGACGGATGCGGCTGATGAAGGTTGCAAAATCACCGACACATTCCACGGGCGTCACGTATCCGCCGTCTTCGCGTTTGTCGATCACCATGATGCCGGGGGCCTGACGCAGAATATCGCGGGCCTCATCTTCGTCCAGGAAATCCTCGAACTCGATATTGATCGCCTCGGAATGACCGACAAACACTGGAACACGGACGCAGGTCGCCGTGACCTTGATTGAGGGGTCGATGATTTTTTTCGTCTCGGCGATCATCTTCCATTCTTCCTTGGTCGAGCCGTCTTCCATAAAGACATCGATATGTGGGATGACGTTGAAGGCGATCTGCTTGGTGAATTTCGACGGGGGCACGTCTGACGTGGGATTGTAGACCGCTTTGGTCTGGTCCCACAGTTCATCCATACCCTCTTTGCCCGCACCGCTGGCGGACTGGTAGGTCGACACAACCACCCGCTTGATCCGTGCGCGGTCGTGCAGTGGTTTCAGGGCAACGACCATCTGTGCGGTCGAACAATTCGGGTTGGCGATGATGTTTTTCTTGGCATAACCGTCAATCGCGTCCGGGTTCACCTCGGGCACGATCAGAGGCACGTCAGGGTCATAGCGGTAAAGCGATGAGTTATCGATGACGATGCAGCCGACCTTGGCGGCCTTGGGGGCGTATTTCTTGGTGGCCTCGGACCCTATGGCAAACAGTGCAATGTCCCAGCCCGTGAAATCAAAGGTGTCCAGATCCTTGGTGGTCAGTGTCGTTTCGCCAAAGCTGACCTCGGTGCCCAGGGATTTGCGGCTGGCCAAAGCCTCAATCCGGTCCACAGGAAACTGGCGTTCAGCCAGAATGTTCAGCATTTCGCGGCCCACATTCCCTGTGGCACCCACGACAACGACGTTATAGCCCATCTGGGGTCTCCTTGGTTTCGCAGTCCGCGTCATACGGGGATTTGCTATGGGGGGAAAGAGAAATGTGCTGTGTTCAAGCTGAAAGCCAACAGCTTAGCCGGGCGATCTTGATGAAAATGCAGGCTTCTGTTGCCAGGTGCCTGCGAACCCCGCCTAGCGCTGCAAAGCACTAGGGCTTAGATTTCAGTATTACGCACAGCTTAAGCTGCGAGTGCTACTGGAGCTTTGTTGTCATTTGCAACTAGCTTATGTGTACCGATAACGGTGGTAACTCACCGGGACAAAGCCAACCCCTTTAGACGTTCGTCGATCCTATTTCGGCCCCATGATCCCCAAATGAAGGATGTTGGTGGAGCCGCCGGGTACCGCCCCCGGGTCCGATCCGCTTATTACGAGCGCGTTTATGTCCATAGTCCCGAAGGACAATGATTTATATAGCAACAGTTTGCGCCGGTTTAAAGGGGTTTGGTTGCCAGGGCGTGCGTGAAAGGGCGTCGCGAAAGACAAGTGTGACCAGAAGGAAACTGACATAAAGCAACAGATACCAGGACCCCATCTTGGCCAGTCGCACCACATCCAGCTGCGATTGGCCCGCGTAAAGCCATGTGCCGGTCATCGTGCCGATATTTTCTGCGACCCACATGAAGAATGCAGTCAGAAAGGCTGCCAGGGGCAGGGGCATCCAGCGTGGGGTGCAGCCTATATGAAACCAGATGCGGGTGCGCCAGAACAGGATCAGCGTGGCGGCGAAAAGCGCATATCGGATGTCGATGGTAAAGTGATGCAGGAAGAAATTGGCGTAAATGGCGATGGCCAGCAGAACGGTCATCCAAAACGGTGGATAGGGCGCAAAGCGCATGTCAAACAGACGGATCACCCGCGCCATATAGCTGCCCACCGCAGCATACATAAAGCCGGAAAACAGCGGCACACCCATCAGTTTGATATACCCCGGTTCGGGATAGGCCCAAGACCCGGCGTGGATTTTGAAGATTTCCATGACGGTGCCGACCACGTGAAACAGCAAGATCACCTTGGCCTCGCGCCAGCTTTCCAGTTTGAAGATCAGAAAGCAGATTTGCAGTGCGATCGCGCAGGCAAACAGGAAATCATAACGATAGATGGGCCAGTTGTCTTGCCAGAGTAGCGACGTGGTGATGATCAGGATCAGTAATATTCCACCGAACAGGCAGGCCCAGGCCTGTTTCAGGATGAACATGATCAATTCGCTGGCTAACGGGTACAAACGGGCGCGCATCCAGTCGCCAAGGCGGCGTTCAATAGTTAGATTTTGTTTCACTGGGTCCCGTAGTATGTTGATATTATTTCATATTTTCTATTGAGCAACAGCCCGCTCCGAACACATCACTAATGGCATGCAGCGCGTAGATATGTTCTGACATGCCATCTGAACAGCGCCCTGGCAGCACACGGATCGTATGTGTGCCATTGTCACCTGTTACGTCGATCATCATGCCATGGAAATCCTGCAGATATTGTGCAGGAGATGTGCTGTTTATCTGAAATATTTCGATAACTTCGTCTAGCTGCCGCGCCAAAACCAATGTGCCGGGCCTGGGCGTAAGCGTCCAGAAGGGCTCGGTCCCAAAGCACCGCAGACCCATGGGCAGACCATTGTCGTCCAGTGCAATCGGCTGTTGTTTCAGATAGGCCATCGACATCCAGCCGGTTTGGCCGGCCACATTGACCTGCGCCCAATTTCCTTTTGCGCTGAAACCCACGACCTCAAGCCCCTCGGTCAGGGTATCATAGCTTCCCAGTATTTCTGATGAGGTATCGGGCGCCGTCCGCACATTCAAGCGATCATCGGATGAGACGCCGTGGACCTTGAATAAGGCGGGCAAGGGGATTTGTGGCTGATCTGCTAGAACAGGCAGGGTCAACAAAAGCCATAGTATCGTGATACGCATCACAAATCCTTCACTGCAATGCGCCATGTTTAGTGTGATCCGGGCCGTCTGGCAATTCTACCAGATGTTTATGCCGATCAGTATCACCCCCACGGCTATTTCACACCCAAAGAATATCCATTTCTTGCGGGTCGCGCCGTCAAGTATGATTGAGGTCATGCGCCCCACCGATGCGAACCCCCAGGCAAAGCCGACCATGGCATAGGCCGCGGGTGTTGCGAGAAACAGCGCGCCAACGCCAAGGCCCACGAACAATGCGCCCGAGGCCGCACGGATTTCGGAAAAGCCCATCGTCGTTTCACCGGGCTGCAGATCCACGGCTTTCATTGTGTATCGGGGGGCCAGCCAGCCAAACAGGCCCAGGGCGATGCTGAACAGCGCCAATACTATATTGATTATGTCGATCATTGTCCCTCACTCTCGTACAGATATACGCCTGAGGGTTGAAATTGGTTCAATAACGCTTGATGTGGGGAAAGTCGGGTGCCCCGGCCGTCCTCCCAAACGGGCCGGGGCGCAGCGGGTCTTAAAACCCCGCTTTGATCCGTTCAAAGGTTTCAGCCTGCTTGTTGCGCAGCTCTTCCGTTGTGGGAAGCTGTGCCAGAACCGGGCCATCTATGGGGCCAAGGCCAACGGCGGTGCGATCTGCGTCACTGAAATTCGCCATGCCGCGTTCATTGGCCTGACCATAGCCGAAATCCAGAAGCGCCTGCGCAGACACCGGGTCAAGCAGGGCGTTGATGTAATCATAGGCCTTGTCTTCGGTGCCTTCGCCATCCTTCAGATTGACGTAGCCACACATCCAGAGCGATGACCCTTCGGCCGGTTCGCGTTCAAACCCGATGGGAAAGCCCTGATCCTGCATTGTGGGCAGGGTTTCGTTCCAGGCCCAGGCCAGCACCACTTCACCCGTGGCCAGCAATTGTGCCAGTTCGGCCGGGTCAGTCCAATAGGTGCGCAGGTTGCCGTGGACCTCACGCAGCCAGGCGCTTGCGGCTTCGAATTCGTCGTCTGTGGCCTTTGTCCAGTCGGTCACGCCAGTGGCCAGATAGGCCAGCGCATAGCTGTCAGCGGCGACATCGGGCAGGGTAATCCGACCTGCATAGGCGGGGTCCTTAAAGATCTCAAGCGTCGTAACGGCTTCAATTTGTTCGGTATTGTACGCCACCGCGGTTGAGCCATAATCGACCGGAATGAAGTAAACCTCGCCCCCAGTCAGGTCCTGCCCGGCCAGATTTTTGTTCAGATTTTCATATTCAGGAATGCGGCTGATATCCCAGGGTTCCAACAGATCGCCAGCGGTCCATTTTGTGACTGAGTCACCGCAGATATGGGCGACATCCGCGCGAAAGCCTGAGCGGATTTTCTGAAAGGCTTCGTCTTCGTCACCAAAGAATGTGAACTGCGGGCTGGACCCGTGCTTTTCGATAAAGGGCTGGTGAAACGCAGTATTTTCGAAACCGGAATAGTCGAAAACCAGCAGGTCTGCGTCCTGCGCAAAGGCAGATGTTGCCGTCAACAGTGTCAGTGACCCCAGAAAGGCAGCCGTTCTCATTATGCGTCCTCCAATGAGACATCCATGCGTGACACGCCCCTATGTCGGTCCCGCTTGGGGCGGGACGTTACGATGGCGCGCAAGAATTGGAAAGAGGCGATTTTAACCAACCTGACTGGGCAGCCACAAAACGATCATCGGAAACGCCACAAGCAATCCGATGGTGATGGCGTCAGCGATAAAGAAGGGGGTGACGCCCTTGAACACGTCCTGCACGCTAAGGTCATCACGCACACCGGCCACGACAAAGCAGTTCAGGCCGATGGGCGGTGTGATCAGACAGAACTCGGCCATTTTCACGACCAGTATGCCGAACCAGATCGCGCACATCGGGCCGGACATACCGAATGTGCTGTCTTCGGCACTGACAAACGGCCCACCGTTCAGCGCCATAACTGCGGGGTAGACCACGGGCAGGGTTAGCAGCAGCATCCCGATGGCGTCCATGAACATGCCCAGAATGGCATAGGCCAGCAGGATGCAGATCAGGATCAGCATGGGCGAAAATGTCAGCGACGTGATCCAGTCGGAAAAGGCGTTTGGCAGGTCAGCAAAGCCCAGAAAACGCACATAGATCAGCACGCCCCAGATGATCGTAAAGATCATGACGCTAAGCTTTGCGGTTTCCAGCAGGGCCGATTTCAGCTCGGGCCAGCGCATGCCGCGGTAAAGCGCCATCAGAAACACGACAAAGGCCCCAAGCGCGCCGCCCTCGGTCGGTGTGCCCCAGGCGTCGCCGCCGATCAGGGTTGGGATCGTTGCCCCAAGTACTGTAACTGTTTCGGGTATTGGATTGTAGACAAAGAACAAAATGATGATGACAACGAAGAAGATGGGCAGCGCGGGCAGTAATGCCGAAAACCGTTCGCCCCAGGTGAAGCCCCCGACAGGCGGTCCGAATTTTGGTAAAGCCAATGCCAGCCCCACGATCAGCACGCCGTAGACAAGGGCGGAAAACATGCCTGGGATGAAGCCCGCCAGCAGCAACCGCCCGACGTCCTGTTCGACGATGATGGCATAGATGACAAGGATTGCCGATGGCGGGATCAGGGATGCCAGCGTGCCGCCCGCGGCGACCACACCGGCGGCAAAGCGTTTGTCGTAGCCGATCTTCAGCATCTCGGGGATGGCAATGCGGGCGAAGACGGCGGATGTGGCGACCGAGGCCCCTGATACGGCCGCGAACCCGGCTGTGGCGAACACGGTGGAAACCGCCAGGCCACCGGGCACCCAGGCCACCCATCGTTTGGCGGCCTCAAACAAGGCTTTGGTCAGGCCAGCGTAATAGGCCAGATAACCGATCAGGATAAAGGTTGGGATCAGGCTAAGCGCTTGGCTGGCGACCTTGGAATGGGGCACTTGGCCTGCGGTTTTCGTGGCGATGGTGATCGCGCGTCCTAGACGGTCGGGGTCATAATCAAACCGCGCCCAGTTGATCCACAAAAGGCCCACCAGACCGGCCAACGCCGCGGCAAAAGCCACACGCATGCCCAGAACGACCATAACCAGCAGGCCGATGGAAACGATTATGCCGATTTGTGTGGCGTCCATGGATTAATCCTTTTCAGCCAACAGGCTATCGGCTTCGTGCGCCGCTTGGGTTGCCGCGTCTTCAATCATCGGAACGGCGACCGGGCGGTCCAGCCCAAAGACAAAGGCGCGGGTATAGCCCCAAAGTTGCAGCACCAGCCGCACGCACAGGACTGAAAACGCCACAGGGGCCAGCAGCTTCGCGGGCCAGATCGGCAGGGCGATATCCATCGAACTATCGCGGCTCCACAATGGGGCGTTGAAATCGAAGCTACGCTGGAAATGCGACCAGGTACCCCAGACCAGCAGCAGCATCAGGATCAGGATCAAAAGCACGCTGATGATCTCGGCCAGCCACAGCAGCCGCCCTTTAAGCTGGCCGATCAGGATATCCATCCGGATATGCCCGCCATTGCGTTGGGTGTAGGCGATGCCCATGAACGCAATCAGCGGCATGGCCTGTTCGATCCAGTCAACATAGCCGGGCAGGGGGCTGTTAAAGAAGTTCCGTCCCCCGACGGACGCCACAGCCAGCATCATCAGACCGAAAACGGCCAACCCGCTGATCAGCGCCAGAAGAGTTTCCAGTTTGTGAAGGGAACGGTCCAATATGCTTAAGACCGAGTCGTCCTCAAGAACCGAGGTGCTGCCCGCCATGTGTCACCTATAGATAAGCCGCCCCGGATATGGGGCGGCGGTTGATTATTCGGCGATCATACCGGTGACGAAGTCATATAGTTCTTGCGCCGGCAATCCCCGGGCCGCATTGTCGGTGATCCAGGCCTGAGCGGCAGGTTCGGCCGCCGCAGTCCGGAAAGCGTCCAGTTCATTATCGCTGAATGTCACTTGGGTGATGCCTTTTTCCTGCAACAGTGGCCCCCAGGCTTGCATGGTGTTGTTTTCATAGTAATCGATGTAGTGATCCAACGCTTCGTCGATTGAACTCATCAGCGCGTCACGGTGTTCATCGCTCAGATCATTCAGCGCGTCGGTGTTCACGACCACAGGGCAGTTCACCGTGCCGGGGTTCAGGTTTGTGGTCCACCAATTGGCCGATTCCACCGTGCCGAATGACATATGCGCATGCGGGGCGAAGGACACCGCCTTGACCACGCCACTGTCCAGCGCCTGGCGCACCTCAGTCGCGGACATCGACGTCGGCACAGCGCCCACGGTTTCCATAGCGGCCCCAATGCCACCCGTTGCGCGCACGCTTAGCCCTTCGAAATCGGCCAGTGTTTCGGGCGCATCGCCGACACCCACAATATTATACTGTGGCAGCGGCGACGGCATCAGCAGTGTCGCATTCCACCGCGCCAGATCAGCGACAACGGCGGGGTGTTCATAAAGCGCCTGACTGATCTTGCGTTCTTGCTCAAGCGTTTCGACCCCCAGGAAAGGCAGCTCAAGCACCGTGATCGACGGGTTCTTATCACGGTGATAGCCCGCGCAGAACTGCGCCATCTCAAACGCGCCGATGGAAATCCCATCAAGGTTTTCGCGGTTATTCGACAAGCCACCGTATGAGATATTCATGGTAAACTCGCCACCGGTCTTTTCCGACACCAACTCGGCCAGTTTTTCCACATGCTCGGTAAAGGCCCGGCGTTTGCCCCATAGCGACACGTTCCATTCAGTCGCCAAAGCCTCGCCCGCGAAGGCCATGGTCAATGCGGCAACGGTCGTACCTTTTAGAAATCTGTTCATTTTATTCCTCCCCTGTTGATCCATCTCTGGACAGCTTGCAATTCACCAATAGTGCGGGCCCTTGGCAAGCGTATTTTCCAAATTGTGATGCGTCTCTATTGCGCAACTGATTGAATTTTGAGCATATTGGTCGAAAGGATAGCGATGCAACACGTCAGTCCCGCGCCCTGAGATTTACCGGTTGCCAATTCTGAAAGCTGTGGCACGTTACCCTTTCAAGCAAGCAAAGTTGCAGAAAGGACCCTGCATGGCAAGCACACCCTGGACCCCCGGCATTACCGCTGGCCGATTGTCCCAAGAAGAAATAAAACAGAATTTCAGTGATATAGACCCGCTTTTTGAACCGCATGAGGCCGCCGTCGCTGCAGATCGGTGTTATTTCTGCTATGATGCGCCTTGTATTACGGCGTGTCCGACGGCCATCGATATTCCGCTGTTTATCCGCCAGATTCAGACCGGCACACCCGAGGCGGCCGCCAAGACGATCCTGGATCAGAACATATTGGGCGGCATGTGTGCCCGCGTTTGCCCGACCGAGACATTGTGCGAAGAAGCCTGTGTGCGCGAGGCGGCCGAGGGCAAGCCTGTTGAGATCGGGCGCCTGCAACGCTATGCCACAGATACGTTGATGGCTGCCAGTGTGCATCCGTTCGAACGCGGCCCCGAGACCGGCAAGACGATTGCCGTCGTAGGTGCCGGTCCCGCCGGTCTGGCCTGCGCCCACCGTCTGGCGATGAGGGGGCACAGTGTCACTTTGTTTGAGGCGAAGGAAAAGCTGGGTGGGCTGAACGAATACGGAATCGCCGCCTATAAAACCGCTGGTGGCTTTGCTGAGCGTGAGGTAGACTGGTTGCTGCAGATCGGCGGGATCACTGTTGAATACGGTAGGAAACTGGGCAGTGGTCTTGAGTTGGGCACGCTGACGTCCGAATACGATGCTGTTTTTCTGGGCGTCGGTCTGGGCGCGGTGAATGCGCTGCGGGCCGAGGGCGAAGATAAGGACGGGGTTCAGGACGCCGTCGCTTTTATCGCCGACCTGCGCCAAAGCGACGATCTGACCAAGCTGCCCATCGGGCGTAATGTCATCGTCATCGGTGGCGGGATGACCGCTGTGGATGCTGCTGTGCAATCGAAATTGCTTGGGGCCGAGAATGTGACCATCGCCTACCGTCGCGGGCGTGACCGGATGGGCGCCTCGGGCCATGAACAGGATCACGCGACCTCGGCCGGGGTGCGTCTTCTGACGCATGTGGTCTTGCGCCAGGTCATCGGCAACGGTGCTGTGCGCGAGGCTGAATTTGAATATGTCACAGAAACCGACGGTGGTCTGGCAGGCACAGGCGAAACATTCCGCCTGCCCGCCGATCAGATTTTCAAAGCCATCGGCCAGACTCTGGAAGCCGGCCCTGAGGGTCTGACCCTGCAAGGCAACAAGATCGCAGTCGATGAAAACGGCCGCACCTCAATCGATGGTGTCTGGGCTGGCGGCGACTGCGCTGCCGGTGGCGACGACCTGACCGTCACCGCCGTCGCCGAAGGCCGCGATGCGGCTGAGGATATTCACCGCGCGCTGAGCCAATAACTGAAAAGGACGACACAATGGCCGACCTGACAACAGACTTTCTGGGTATCAAATCGCCAAACCCGTTCTGGCTGGCCTCGGCGCCGCCAACGGATAAGGAGTACAACGTCCGCCGCGCTTTTGAGGCGGGGTGGGGCGGTGTCGTGTGGAAGACGCTTGGGTCCGAAGGCCCGCCCGTCGTCAACGTCAACGGCCCGCGGTATGGCGCGATTTACGGGGCGGACCGGCGGCTTTTGGGGTTGAACAACATCGAACTGATCACCGACCGCCCGCTTGAGGTCAACCTGCGCGAAATCAAGACGGTCAAGCGCGATTACCCGGATCGGGCGATGATCGTGTCGCTGATGGTCCCGTGTGAGGAAGAGGCATGGAAAGCCATTCTGCCGCGGGTCGAGGACACAGGCGCCGACGGGATTGAGCTGAACTTCGGCTGCCCCCACGGGATGAGCGAACGTGGCATGGGCAGCGCCGTCGGACAGGTGCCTGAGTATATCGAGATGGTGACGCGCTGGTGTAAACAGCACAGCCGTATGCCGGTGATCGTGAAACTGACGCCGAATATCACCGATGTCCGCTATCCCGCCCGCGCGGCCAAAGCGGGTGGCGCGGATGCCGTCAGCCTGATCAACACGATCAGCTCGATCACATCGGTTAATCTGGACGATTTCAGCCCCGAACCCTCGATCGATGGCAAGGGCAGCCATGGGGGCTATTGCGGCCCTGCCGTGAAGCCCATCGCAATGAATATGGTGGCCGAGATTGCGCGTGACCCCGAAACGCATGGCCTGCCGATCAGTGGGATCGGCGGTATCACCACATGGCGCGACGCGGCCGAGTTCATCAGCCTTGGGTGCGGCACGGTTCAGGTCTGCACTGCCGCGATGACCTATGGTTTTAAGGTGGTCGAAGAAATGAAATCCGGCCTAAGCCAATGGATGGACGAAAAGGGCTATGCCCGTATCGATGATTTCATGGGCCGCGCCGTTCCGAACGTGACGGATTGGCAATATCTGAACCTGAATTACGTCACCAAGGCCCGGATTGATCAGGACAGCTGCATCAAGTGCGGCCGCTGTTACGTGGCTTGCGAAGATACCAGCCATCAGGCCATCAGCATGTCACCCGACCGTGTGTTTGAAGTGATCGATGAGGAATGCGTGGCCTGTAACCTGTGTGTCAACGTTTGCCCGGTCGAGGATTGCATTACGATGGAAAAAATGCAGGTGGGGCAGGTTGATCCGCGCACGGGCAAAACGGTTGAGCCTGACTATGCCAACTGGACAATGCATCCCAACAACCCGTCCTCTCAGGCGGCCGAGTGAAACTGAAGCGTTACGGCCAAAAATAGGACAAAGTTTATTTAACGGGGTGCAAAGGTTATCGCGTTAGATGTAAAAAACTTTGTAACATTCTGAAGTATAATAATTATTTTTTCTCTTGGGGTGGATAAAGTTTTAATGCGCAGTTCGCCCAGTTCATAAATCAGACGATAAAATAAACCAATTCGTAATTCCCTTGCGCGATCTTCGGTCAAAGAAAAGCCGGAGACAGATATGAAATCGATTAAAAATACATTCTTTGCAGCCGCCATCAGTGGTTTGGCCGCATCCATAACAGCCACTGGCGCCCACGCCGAAAAAACTGTGAATTTTGCTCAGGTTGCTGCTTTTGAAGGGCCTGCAGCTGCACTTGGCACAGGAATGAAGCAGGGCATTCTGGCCGCTTTTGAGGAAGCGAACCGAAATGGCGGCGTGAATGGCTATAAACTGACGCTTGAGACGATGGATGACGGATATGAACCCGATCGGTCTGTATCTCAGGTCAAAAAGGTCATTGCTGACGAAAAATACCTTGCGCTGATCGGGCCTGTTGGCACGCCAACCACCAAGGCGACGCAACCGCTGGCCACCAAAGCTGGCATGCCGTTCATCGGCCCCTTTACCGGTGCGGGTTTCCTGCGTGATGCCTCTTACGGCAACGTTTTCAACGTCCGCGCGACATACGCGGCCGAAACCGAAGCCTGGATCAAGCATCTGGTCGATGATCAAGGCATGAAAAATATCGCAATTCTGTATCAGGACGATGGCTTCGGTCGTGTTGGTTTGGCCGGGGTGCAAGAGGCGCTTGATCGTCGCGGCATGACGCTGGTGGCCGAAGGCACCTATACGCGCAACACGACAGCCGTCAAAACAGCTTTGCTGGAATTGCGGACCGCAAAACCTGATGCAGTCGTGATGGTTGGCGCCTATAAGCCCATCGCTGAATTCATCAAACTGTCCAAGCGGCTGAAATTTGAGCCGCAATTCGTCAATATCTCGTTCGTTGGATCCAAGGCGCTGGCCGCAGAACTGGGCCCCGATGGTGACGGCGTCATCATTTCCCAAGTCGTACCGTTCCCTTGGGATGCCTCGCAGCCGATCGTGGCGGAATATCAGGCGGCGCTCAAGGCGGTTGATGCCAGTGCTGAACCAGGTTTCGTGTCGCTTGAGGGGTATATGGTCGGTCGCCTGGCGATCGAAGCGCTGAAAAAAGCAGGACCCGAGATGACACGCGCCGATTATGTAAAAGCGTTCTCCGAAATCGAAACGCTTGATTTTGGCGGCGCCACTCTGAGTTTTGGTGCAGGCGATAATCAGGGCATGGATAGCGTTTTCATGACCAAAATCACCGCTGACGGCAGTTTCGCACCCATCGACGGTTAACACACTTATCGTCGGCCCCCCCCCTGCGGGGCCGACATTGAAATCTCAGCTGCGAGTTGTAAAAATGTTCAAGAAATTCAAAGATATCTTTGGCAGTATTGCTGTAAAGTTTACTTTGATCCTGCTGATGCTGGCTGCAACGACGGCCATTGCTGTTGTACTGAGTTATCTTGTTTTTGGAAATACATCGCAGCAGTTGTCGGGTCTAAGCCGGGATCGTTTGCCCGAGTTGCGTAGAAGCACGGCCCTGGTGGTGGCGGCCAGTGATTTGCAGGATGGTCTGGCTGCTACACTGGCAGCGACAGAACTGGCGGATCTGGCTGAACAAAGACAAAATGCACAACAGCACATTGACCGCCTTCAAGGTATTATAGATCAGCTTGGGGATCAGCATAGTGTCGCAATTCAACCCGCACTTGAAGACGTTGCGCAAAATCTTCCGCAGCTGATCGAGGCGAGGGTCGTGGATTTTGAGACAGAAGAAGCGATCTCAAAATCGATCAATGATTGGCGTGACCAAAGTGCACGTATCACAGAACGGGTCATTGAACTGTCTGATAACGCATTTTTCGATTTGACCATCGGTGGTGAGGAAACGGTCGGCAGGGTCGACGCGACCTTGAGAAGCATCGTCGAAAACGATGTTGCGGCATTGCAATTGGCTTTGCAGGCAAAGTCGGAAATCAGCTTGTTGTCCGGCGTTGCCATTGCCGCTGCGCAAGTGCGTGACCCCTCGGTGAAATCCATTTTGCGTGATTTGAACGAATCTTCACTTAATCGTCTTGAGAATTTGATGGCCGCAATTGCGGAAAACCCTCGGCTAGAGCTTGATCTTGAACAGTTGAATCAGACCGCTGAAGTGTTCCGTCGTGCCAGCGCGGAAAATGCAATCATGACCCAAGCGCTTCGCGAACGCATTTTGTCTGAGCGTCAGAAAAGCGATGCAGCCATTTCGACCGCTGTGGACAATGCGATCTTTGAGTTGACGATTAATTCTGAACTGGCTAGTTCAGAAAATACCGATGCGATTCAATCGTTACTATCGGTTCAGGTTAAGAATTTGCGTGATCTGGCCGAGCTGAATATCGCAAAAGAAACGTATTTTGCCACGATCCTTGAGGTCGCTGTTGCCCAAAATGCGGCTGACCTTAACGTGACCTCGCAAACGCTGGATACGTCCTATGCGGCACTGACAGGCTTGCTTGCAAGTGCAGATGCCGAGCTGCAAGAAATGTTTCAACCGCTTCTGAGTGCCCATGATGAAGGGACGGGCATAAAGGCTCTGCGTGGCAAAACGATTTCAGCACAACAGCAAACGCGTGAGCTGTCAGAGTCAGCACTGCAAAGTGTAAGCGAGATTGCTAATCAAGCTGCTGATATCGGCCAACAATCGGTTGTTTTGATCGAACAGACAGCAACAGACATCACATCAGATGTGGTGGATGCGAAACAACAAATGGTTGCTGTGGCTATTGCGTGTATCGGTCTTTTGGTTGTGACGCAGATTATGACGTACTTCGTTGTCATACGACCGATCAAACGCCTTACCAGCACAACAGAACGTCTGGCTGCCCAAGATCTGGAACCTGTTGTCGGATTTGACGAAATGTCCGGCGAAATCGGTCGTATGGGCCGGGCTTTGAAGGTATTCCGTGACGGTATGGTTGAAACGAACCAGCTTCGGCTTGAGGAAGAACAGCGCAAAGCAGACGAAATAGAAAAGCAGCGTTTGATCGAACAAGAGAAGCGTGATCGTGAGGAAGCAGAACGCGAAGCGGCTCTGAACGCAGAAAAGGCCGAGCGGGAACGGCTTGCAGCAGAAGAAGCCGAGCGGGATCGACTGCGCAAAATGGCCGATGCCGAGCGTCAGGCGCATGCCGATGAACAGTCTGCCGTCGTAACAGCTTTGGCTGACGGGCTGAAAAAACTGGCCGCCGGAAACCTTGATGCCCAAATCAACGAAGAATTCGCAGGCAGCTACGAAGATCTTCGCAAGGACTATAATGTCGCGGTCGGGCAACTTGCTACAGTGATTGGAAACATCACTTCCAGCGGCCATACGATTGCTGATACGTCAACGGAAATATCATCGGCGGCCAGCGATCTGTCAAAAAGAACCGAAAATACAGCAGCAACACTGGAAGAGGCTGCAGCTGCGCTTGAGCAACTGACAGCATCTGTCAAACAGGCCAGTGAAGGTGCAGTTCGTGTTGACACTGTTGTAAAACATGCCAAGGACAATGCTGAGAAAAGCAGCAAAGTTGTTGAAAACACGATTGTAGCGATGGGCCAAATTGAAACATCGTCGGGTAAAATTGCCAAGATCGTGGATTTGATCGATGACATCGCCTTCCAGACCAATCTGTTGGCGTTGAACGCCGGTGTAGAGGCCGCGCGGGCTGGCGATGCTGGCCGTGGTTTTGCAGTTGTCGCGTCAGAAGTGCGCAACCTTGCCCAAAGGTCATCCGACGCTGCCCGCGAGATTGGTCAACTGATCTCTGAAAGTGGAAGCCAAGTCAGTCGTGGTGTGGAACTGGTCGGTGAAACAGGGCAGGCCCTGGATGCCATTGTGGTGTCAGTCTCGGAAATTGCATCGCAGATTGCTGAAATCGTCACCGCCGCGCAGGAACAGTCCCATGGTATCACTGAAATCAATCAAACTGTCAGCGCGATCGAACAATCGACACAGCAAAACGCAGCAATGGTTGAGGAAACGACGGCCGCGAGTGTGTCGATGAAACAGCAGGCCGATATACTGGCACAGGCGATTTCAAGCTTTAAAATACCGCCGCAATTTGCGAAGGGTGAAAAACCGGCGATGGATGACAGTCAGCCAGAACCAAGCCGACGAAAGCAAAAGCTTTCGGTTGTCTCAACCTCTGGAAATCTGGCTGAGGTCGCCGAGATTGATGATCTTGACGACGACTGGCAAGATTTTTGACATTGAACGATCAGGATAAGAGTTGCCATAATGACTTGCGGCGACTCTTATCCTGACCACATGATCATATGACACTTACTATTCTGAATTTGCCGGGAGGCACGATTAAGCTTTATACAATTGCATCTTCCCTGAAGGGCTTTTTGCTGAGTATGCGATTGACGTTCAGACAACTCAGATCGATTGATCTGTATTCACCAAAGACAAGCATTTCAGCCAACCCGCGGCCGACCGCTGGCGCTTGTTGAAGGCCATGGCCGCTAAATCCATTTGCAAGAAAAAGGCCTTTTAACTTTGGATGTGGTCCGACGATTGCATTCTGATCCAAGACATTAAATGCGTAGTGACCGACCCAATATCGCAGAACCTTAACAGCATCAAAAAGGGAAGAGCGCCTGTAAAGTTTCGGCCAGATTGAGTCCTCAAACTGATTGTAGTCGGCGGTAAAATCATCCAAGGCAACGGCCCTATCGTTTGATGGCACCGTTGCACAGATCCATTGGTTGCCCTCGGGGCGAATATAGTAGCCTGCAGGATCGATAATTAACGGTGCATCCGGAAAACGGGCATGAGGCGCGTCGATGAAGAATACAGTGCGTTTGCGCGGTTCGACGGGCAGATCCAAGCCGACCATTTTCAATATGTTCGCCGCATTGGTCCCGGCGGCATTCACGACGGCACCAACACTGATTACACCCTTTTTTGACAGAACTGCACGCGAAATCATCTTGTTTTTAGTCTGGATGGCCTGAACGTCGTCCTGAATGAAATCGCATCCTTGCTGCTTGGCGGTTTTTTGAAAGGCATGCAGAAGGCTCATGTTGTCAAACCAGCCTTCATTGGACGATCCGAATGAACCTGATGTGATATCGTCAAACTGCATCCAGGGAAATCTTGAGACCAGCTCATTCGGGGACAAAAAAATAGTTTCCGCACCAAGTTTATTTTGAAGTGAGGCGGCCTTTGAAAGATGCCGCGCGGCATCTTCGGTTGATGATAGAAAAAGATAACCGTTTTCGTGAAATGGTATTGGATCGCAGTCAAGATACTCTGGGGCCGATTTTAGAAATTCCGCGCCAAACTGCGAAATCTTGATGTTAACTGCGGTTGTAAATTGCTGCCGAATGGACGCGACCGACAACGCTGTTGACGCATATCGGTACTGCATATCGCGTTCTACCACCAGAACCCGAAGGCCTGGTGACAGACGGGTTAGCCAATATGCAACCGCACTGCCAGTGATCGCGCCGCCAATAATCAGAACATCGTATTGCATCAATTATCCTCAGTACAATGTGTTATTTCAGCAAATCCACCCAGAGGCGATAGACTTCACCCGCTGCCTATTCTAAACCAACGAAAAAATATGGAACAAGAATGCAGTCGATCCTGATTTTAAATGGTCCGAATCTGAACCTTCTGGGGACCCGCCAGCCTGATGTCTATGGCAGCGTAACGCTTGATCAGATCGAGGCGCAGTGCCGGTCAAAGGCGCAGGACGCAGGCATTTCTGTTGCGTTTACCCAAAGCAACCACGAGGGCACCTTGGTTGATGCAGTTCAAGAGGCATCGTCGCAATATGACGGGATCGTACTGAACGCCGGGGCTTACACCCATAGCTCGATCGCCTTGATGGATGCTATTTCGTCCGTCGGTTTACCTGTCGTAGAAGTCCATCTGTCCAACATTCATGCCCGCGAAGCATTTCGTCACACATCCTTTATCGCACCCGTTGCAATTGGCCAGATTTGCGGGTTCGGGGCGCATGGATATATTTTGGCACTTGACGCGCTGATATCGTATCTGGAGGCTGAGACATGATTGATCGTGCGTATCTTGAGTCGATCCTAAAATCCCATTCGATCGAAGAGATTTGGACGTTGCACACCGCCAAAATGTCCGAATATGGCTTCGATCGGCTAATGTATGGATACACGCGGTTTCTGACGGCCAGTTCATTGGGCGACCCCGAAGATCTGTTGGTTCTGACCAATCATCCGACAGACTATACCGATCAGTTCCTGAATGAACGGCACTATTATCATGCGCCATTGACGCGATGGGCGCGGGAAAACAATGGCGCCGTCAGTTGGAATATTATCACCGAGATGGAAAAGAAAAACATGCTGACCCCAAGTGAGCGGCGTGTGATCGATTTTAACCATTCAAAAGGAGTGGTTGCAGGCTATTCGATCAGTTTCCATTCGGTTTCGGTGCGTTCCAAAGGGGCAATATCGCTGACGGCCAGAAATGGTATGGCGCAGTCCGAAGTTGATAAGCTTTGGAAAGAACATGGGCGTGATATTGTTGTTATGAACAACGTCGCGCATTTGAAAATTATCACGCTTCCTTATTTTGGTGCACGCCGCAGCCTGACAAAACGCCAGCGCGAGGCGCTAGAATGGGTAGGTGACGGGAAAACCACCCAGGATATTGCTAAAATTATGGGTTTGACGCCCGCAACGATTGAAAAACATCTTCGTCTGGCGCGTGAGGCGTTAGACGTCGAAACAACTGCCCAAGCCGTTTTGAAAGCAAGTGTTCAGAATCAGATCTTCATTCTTGAAGTTTGACACAACCGAAAACAACTTTTCGAAGAACTATACACTCGTAAGGCGATAATTGTTTCCGATTCAGCCGTATTAAAGAGGCTGACTGCAGAAAAATGACGAAGTAAAAGGGGAAAAACCGCTAATTATTCGTCATTTTTTCGAAAAGGTAAGGAATCCCGCACTTCCTTAACGCCAGGTAAATTTGCATTCTACACATGTTCCGTGAGTGGAGGCTAAGCCTTTGGAACAGGGCCGTATCCCCTGAGATTACAGGGCAATGCGGCCCGCCCGGTACTATTCCGGGAGCCGGTGACAGGCCTGGTTTTAAACCTGCTTATCGGCAACCCGATGCGTCCTGCCTCATCCCCAAGTGGGGCGCAAAGGTTAGCGGTGTCGTCAACGCCCGGCGGCACCGCTTCAAAACCAAAGACTTTTAAAGCAGTCTTTTCAGCACGAAAACGCCCCGGAATTTTCCGGGGCATTTCTTTTTCATGCTTTAGCCTTGGGCCGCCTTGGCAACTTCGGCGGCAAAGTCTTCTTCAACTTTTTCGATGCCTTCACCGACTTCCAGGCGCTTGAAACCTGTGATTTCAACATCTGCTTCCTTAGCGGCGGCTTCGACGGTCAGATCGGGGTTCAGCGCGAACTGTTGACCCAACAGTGTGACCTCGGACATAAATTTCTTCATCCGACCTTCGATCATCTTTTCGATGACTTGCTCGGGCTTGCCGCTTTCACGGGCCTGTTCGGTCAAAATCTGTTTTTCGCGTTCAACCACTGCAGGATCAAGGTCATCGGCCCCAAGCGAGGCTGGGTTTATCGCGGCAATGTGCATCGCCACCTGGCGCGCAAATGTGTCGTCGCCACCGTTGAAAGCAACCAGAACGCCGATCTTACCCATGCCTGCAACAGCAGGGTTGTGCACATAGGACACAACGTTTTCACCGGTCAGAGACGCCATGCGACGCAGCGACATGTTTTCACCGATTGTCGCGATTTTGTCGGTGATCATGTCTTCGATCTTTTTACCGTCAACGTCGGCCGCCTTCAGGGCGTCGACATCATCAGCGGTCAAAGCCGCGCTTGCAATCTTACCGACCATGTCCTGGAATTCGGCATTTTTCGCAACGAAGTCAGTTTCCGAGTTGACTTCAACCGCCACACCTTTTGCGCCATCAACCTGTACGGCCACCAGGCCCTCGGCTGCGGTGCGGCCGGATTTCTTGGCCGCCTTCGCCAGGCCCTTTGTACGCAGCCAGTCGATAGCGGCTTCCATGTCGCCATTGTTTTCAGTCAGCGCTTTTTTCGCGTCCATCATGCCCGCGCCTGTTTTGTCGCGCAGCTCTTTCACCAATGCAGCCGTGATCGCCATCTTGGGTCTCCTTGATTATCTGATAGCTTCGCCGCGGGCCTAGCCCGCAGCCGATGTCAGTTTTGTGACGGTTCAGCCTTCTGCGGTTTCCTTCGCAGGGGCCTCTTCTGGCGCCTCAGTCGGCGCGGCTTCGGCAACGGCTTCTTCAACAGGGGCCTCTTCCATCTCGCCCAGGTCGATACCTGCAGCACCCAATTGCGCGCTCATACCTTCCAGCGCGGCGCGTGCGGCCAGATCACAATAAAGGCTGATGGCGCGCGCGGCGTCGTCATTGCCTGGGATGATATAATCAACACCATCTGGCGAACAGTTCGTGTCGACCACGGCGACAACAGGAATGCCTAATTTCTTGGCCTCGGCAATTGCCAGATCTTCCTTGTTCACATCAATGACAAACAACAGATCAGGCACGCCGCCCATTTCGCGGATACCGCCAAGGGATGCCTGCAGTTTGGCTTGTTCGCGTTCCATGCCCAAGCGTTCTTTCTTGGTCAGACCTTCGGCGCCGGTTTCCATCTTTTCATCGATTTCGCGCAGACGGTTGATCGATTGCGACACTGTTTTCCAGTTTGTCAGCGTACCACCCAACCAGCGGTGGTTCATGTAATACTGCGCGCATTTTTCAGCCGCTTCAGCAATCGGGCGCTGTGCCTGACGCTTGGTGCCGACAAACAGAATGCGACCACCCTTGGCGACAGTTTCCTGAATGACCTGCAGGGCGGCGTCCAGCATCGGGACGGTCTGCGTCAGGTCAAGAATGTGAATACCATTGCGAGAGCCATAGATGAACTCTTGCATACGGGGATTCCAGCGTTGTGTCTGGTGTCCAAAGTGCACGCCCGCTTCAAGAAGCTGACGCATGGTAAAATCGACGGCCATGTCCGTATCCTTTCCGGTTTGAGCCTCGGCGGGGTATCAGGATTCTCATCCAACCGGCGGATCTGAAAGGGATTTTTCCCCTAACGGACCCAACCCCGCCTGTGAAGTGAAGCCGCCATATAGCGAAGGTTTTTCAAGGATACAAGGGCTATTCTAAAATGGAACATCATCGGCGTTGTCGGCCGTTACAACAAACCGTGCGACGACCTTTTTGCTGCCGGCTTTGTCGAATTCGATATCCAGCTTGTCCCCTTCGATTTCCATCACGGTGCCGTAGCCGAATTTCTGGTGAAAAATCCGATCCCCGGCGGTAAAGGCTGACACCGCATCAAGATCGATGATCATATTGCTGGTTTCTTTCGGCTGGCTCATCCCGCGGGTCTGGCTGCGGGCTTGCAGGCGACGCCAACCGGGCGAGTTATAGACATTGGCCTCGGCCGCGGCGTCCTCAAGCCCGCCGCCCGCCGCCGCGCCATATCCGCCGCCGTAAAGCCCGGGCGGGGTCAGAACGTCGACGTGTTCGGCAGGCAATTCGTCAATAAAGCGCGAGGGCAGGGCGGATTGCCATTGCCCATACACCCGCCTGTTGGCGGCAAAACTGATGGTGCAGATTTCCTCGGCCCGCGTGATGCCGACATAGGCCAGACGGCGTTCTTCCTCTAGCCCCTTCAGGCCGCTTTCGTCCATCGAGCGCTGGCTGGGAAACAGCCCGTCTTCCCACCCAGGCAGGAACACGGCGGGAAATTCCAGCCCCTTGGCCGCGTGCAGCGTCATGATCGACACTTTTTCGCCGTCGCCATCGGTTTCATTGTCCATAATCAGGCTGACGTGTTCCAGAAACCCTTGCAGATTTTCAAAGTTTTCCAGGGCCTTGACCAGTTCTTTCAGGTTTTCCAGACGGCCCGGCGCCTCGGGCGTTTTGTCGTTCTGCCACATCTCGGTATAGCCGCTTTCGTCCAGAATGACCTCGGCCAGTTCGATGTGGCTTGTCTTGCCCTGTCGGACGCTGCTGACCCATCGATCCAGCCCGTCCAGCAGTTTTGCCAGTTCATTCGCGCCCTTGCCGCCGATCCCCTTGGTCGCCAGAATCAGCCGCGCCCCTTCGACGAGTGACACACCATTCGTGCGCGCCGCCATCTGGATTTTCTGCTGCGCTTTGTCACCCAGGCCGCGTTTGGGGGTATTCACGATCCGTTCAAACGCCAGATCATCGTCAGGCGACACGGCCAACCGGAAATAGGCCATGGCATCGCGGATTTCCATCCGTTCATAGAAGCGCGGGCCGCCGATCACGCGATAGGGCAGGCCGATGGTCAGAAAGCGGTCTTCAAACGCGCGCATCTGGTGGGATGCACGGACCAGAATAGCCATTTGGTCCAGCCGAAAAGGGTTCAACCCGCGGGTGCCGGTTTGCATCGCCTCAATCTCATCCCCGATCCAGCGCGCCTCTTCCTCGCCATCCCAATGGCCGATCAGACGGACCTTTTCGCCATCATTGCGATCGGTCCACAGCGTCTTGCCCAGACGCCCCTGATTGGATGCGATCACGCCAGAGGCCGCACCAAGGATGTGATGGGTCGACCGATAGTTTTGTTCCAGCCGCACCACATGCGCGCCTGGAAAATCCTTTTCAAATCGCAGGATATTGCCCACCTCGGCCCCCCGCCAGCCGTAGATCGACTGATCATCGTCGCCGACACAGCAGATGTTCTTGTGCCCACCTGCCAGAAGTCGCAGCCACAGATACTGCGCGACGTTGGTGTCCTGATATTCGTCGACCAGAATATAGCGGAACCAGCGCTGATATTGTTCCAGAACGTCCTGATGTGATTGAAAAATTGTAAGCATGTGAAGCAAAATATCGCCAAAATCGACTACGTTCAGTTCGCGAAGTCGTGGTTGATACAGCTTATAGAAGTCAATGCTTGAGAAGATGCTATTTTGTCGTGGTGCACCCTCCATTGATCGATATTCTGTTCCAGTTTCCAAATCGATCCAACGTTCTTCGCTTGATGGAACATTTTGAGGAGTCCATGCGCTATTTTTATATCTATCAATAATGCCCGCAAGCCAGCGATCTGTCGAAGCTCTAATCTCGACATCTGCCGCCGCAGCAATTTGTTTAATCAAACGCCGTTGATCGTCGGTATCTAGAATCGTAAAATTAGATTTCAATCCAACCAGTTCTGCATGACGACGTAGTAGTTTTACGCAAACTGCATGAAAAGTCCCAAGCCACGGCACACCTTCGACGGCATGACCCAACAGGGTTTCGACACGCTTCTTCATCTCGCGCGCGGCTTTGTTGGTAAAGGTCACGGCCAGAATTTCATTCGGTCGTGCGGTGCCGGTATTCAGCAGATGCGCAATACGTGTGGTCAGCGCTTTGGTCTTGCCCGTACCGGCGCCAGCTAACATCAGAACGGGGCCTTGCAGCGTTTCGACCGCCTCGCGTTGTGCAGGGTTCAGATCATCCAGATAGGACACGGGTCGCGCGGCCATCGCCCGTTGTGATAGCGGAACGGCCGCATCAAAGGCATCATCTTCAGAAAACTCATTCATGGGGCGCAACCTAGCTTGGTTGCGCCTCAAAGAAAAGAGGTGTTCACAGAATGTTCGCCCATACAGCCAGTTATTTCAAGCCTTCCACAAAGGCTATTGCAGGGCGCGCAGGGCTTCGGCCTCGTCTTCGGGCGACAGGGGCAGATCAGCGCCGGTCGAGGCCAGATATGTATCCAGCGTTTCCATCGATGACGCAGGCGCATAGCCACTTTCGTTACCGGCCGGCGCGGCAACGGCAAACTGGACTGTCCAGCTATTGTCGCGGTGACAGGCGACCGACACGATCGTTCTGCCCGTTGCCTGATCATATTCGAATTCCCGGCACAGAGTGCCTGCAGCATCGCGGAAGGTCGCAACGGCAGCAAAACGGTGCCCGCCCTGCAGTATTAATGTTTCACCAGATGGCGCGGCTGTCAGCGCCTGAACGATAGCGGGGTCCGCCAATTCAGTGATTTGCAGACTTGCGGGATTGGTTGATGGCTTTTCGGTCAGCATAAAGCCCGCGCCAAGGCCCACAACCAGGGCCACGCAGGCGGCGACGGCTGTCTGCCACATAGGCGTGCGGTTGGTGTTTGCTGGGGCAGGCGCGGTGGATGGGGCGCCGGTGAGCTGAGTGACCGCATCGGGTTTGCGGCGCGTTTTATCATCCAACTCGTGTACCCTTGCGATCAATACATCCGGCACAGGCTGATCCAGATCGGGGGCATAGGCATCGGATATCGCGCCACGACTGCCGGTGAACATCGCCAACCGATCAGCCAGTGCTGCATCCGCCGCAAGTGCCAAATCGATCTGTGACGCACGCGCTTCGTCCAGTTCACCATCGGCGTAGGCCATCAGTTCTTCGTCTGTAAAACCGCGATCGGCCATGACAAAACTCCTGTTCATTCCCCTGAAGAACGGGCGGGGTCCGAATTTATTCCCAATTTTTTTGCAACGGCGATTCTGGCGCGGGACAGTCGGCTCATGACAGTGCCGACGGGGACGCCCAATACCGCTGATGCTTCTTTATAAGATAGTTCTTCGACGCAGATAAGCATCATGACGTCACGCTGGTCATCGGGCAGGCTTTGCATCGCAGCCCGTGCGGATTTCAACATGAGCGATGTTTCGACCGTTTGAACCCCGTCGATCACACGTGCGTCGGGGGCGTCATCAATGTCGATCTCGGTGCCCTGGGTGGTCTGACGTCGCACCATATCGATCCAGGCATTGCGCAAAATGCGAAACAGCCATGCGTCCAGACGGGTTGTCGGATCAAACTGATCACGGGCGCGAAAGGCGCGTTCGACAGTGACCTGAACCAGATCGTCTGCCGTATTCGCATTCCGGCAAAGCGACAGCGCAAATCGCCGCAAATTTGGTAAAAAAGCAATAATATCATCAGCAAAATGATCAGACATGCGGTGATCTATCCAGAAAACCGATCTGTTGAAACCCCGAAAAACCAGGCGCGTTGTGGACAGGGCGGGTTTATGCCTTAATGATTACGTGAGAGGTCTTCTATTCCGGTAAGAGGCGACGTCATGTCAAAACTGCTACATCGGTTGACCGTTATTTTGGCGGTTTTCATCATTTTAGGGGCGATCTTGCCAGCAATGCGGCCCGACTGGGGTGTTGTCTCGTTCGCATATGCGGATGATGACGATGACGATGACGACGATGATGATGACGATGACGATGACGACGACGATGATGATGATGATGATGACGATGACGACGACGATGATGACGATGATGAGGAGGAGGAGGACGACGACGACGATTATGACGACGATGATGATCTAGAAGAATTGGACGACGATGATGACCGCTCTGGTCGGAACAGTGATGATCGGGAAAGATCGTCGCGTCAGTCGCGCCAAAATCAGTCCAGCGATCCCATTCGCCGTCAGGCCCGATCCGACAATGAAATCGTGGCCCTTGGTCTGAACCGTGATCAGATCAATGCGCTGCGCCAACAAGGATATGAGGTTCTGTCGTCTCGTACCGTCAATGCCGTTCAGGGGCAGACGGTGCGTCTTCGGGTGCCACGGGGCACGACATTGGACGCCGCACGGTCACAGATACAATCGATAAATGATGATGCGGTCGCAGATTATAACCATTTCTACAGGACCGAACAGTGGCAGTGCAGTGGTCTTCATTGCACCCAATTCAACCTGATTGCCCTGAACACCCCCGCTGAGACGCGCGGTCAGTGCGGGCAGAATGCGCGGATCGGAATCATCGATACTGCGGTGAATGCTGATCATGAAACATTTTTGGATCAAAACCTGAAGGTCATTTCGGAAACGCCCGACGCGCTGACCCCGTCCAGTGCGCAACATGGCACTGCCGTCACCGCGTTGCTGATCGGCAACCCTGATAGCCGATCGCCCGGCGTACTGCCGCAGGCAAATGTGGTTGCCATCGATGCCTTTTATCGTGCGGGTCAGGACGAACGCAGCGATGTTTTCATGCTGATCGACGCGATGGAACGTCTGGCTGAACAGAATGTCGACGTCATCAACATGAGCCTGTCCGGTCCACCCAATGCTCTGCTGGAAGAGACGGTCGAACGGCTGACTGAACAGGGTATCGTTATCGTCTCGGCTGCAGGTAATGGTGGCCCCAATGCGCAACCGGCTTATCCCGGCGCCTATGATGACGTAATCGCCGTCACGGCAACCGATCGCTTTAACAGTATCTATCGTCGGGCAGGGCGGGGGTCCCATATCGACATTGCCGCCCCCGGGGTTGAGGTCTGGACGGCGGCCTCAATCCGTGGCGCGCGGCCCAAGACTGGCACGTCTTTCGCGGTGCCCTTTGTCAGTGCGGCGGCTGCCATTATCAAGGCGCAGCACCCCGATCTTGGTCCTGATCAGGTTGCCGACATCCTGCAATCTCATGCGATCGACCTTGGCGCAGATGGTCAGGACGATATCTTTGGCGCAGGCCTGGTCCAACTAGACGTTCTATGCGATCGGCGGTGGCTGCAGCCCTATCTGTTGTCAGCGGGTACATTGGCCGCTGAAACCGGTGAAAAATCGGACGATGCCACGCAAAACCAGTAAGTCCTAAGGGTTGCGGCTTTGCTTTTCCGCCAGACCGGACTGATGTTGTCTGGCGTCCAGTTCGGCCAGAACGTCTGCCAAAGTCACATCGCGCGATTGCAGCATAACCAGCAGATGATACAGCACATCCGCCGCTTCGTTTGTCAGCGCCGTTTTATCGCCTTTAACAGCTTCGATCACCGCCTCGACCGCTTCTTCCCCAAATTTTTCGGCGCATTTTGCAGGGCCTTTTGCCAGCAGCTTTGCTGTCCATGAACTGTTGGGATTGGCCGTGGCGCGGTCGGCAATTGTCTGGGCCAGTTGATCAAGGGTATGCATTCAAAGCCTCATCGGTATGCCGGCGGCCGCCATATGTTCCTTGGCTTGCCGGATCGTGAAATCGCCGAAATGAAAGATCGAGGCGGCCAAAACAGCGCTGGCACCGCCTTCGGTCACGCCTTCGACCAGATGATCTAGCGTACCGACCCCGCCCGAGGCAATCACAGGGATATTCACCGCGTCTGAAATCGCGCGTGTCAGCGGAATGTTAAAGCCAGCGCGCGTGCCGTCGCGGTCCATTGAGGTCAGCAAAATCTCACCAGCGCCTTTGGCCGTCACGGTTTTGGCAAATTCGACCGCGTCGATGCCGGTGGGCTTGCGGCCACCATGGGTAAAGATTTCCCATTTGCCGAGCGCGACCGTCTTGGCGTCGATGGCCACCACGATGCACTGCGATCCAAATCGATCGGCCGCGCGGGCCACGACATCGGGGTCAGCGACGGCTGCAGAATTGAAGCTGACCTTATCAGCACCGGCCAGTAGCAGATCGCGCACATCGTCAGGCGCGCGCACGCCGCCGCCGATGGTCAGCGGCATAAAGCATTGCTCGGCCGTGCGGGTGGCCAGATCATACATCGTGCCGCGATTTTCATGGGTGGCGTGGATATCTAGAAAGCACAGCTCATCCGCGCCCGCCGCATCATAGGCGCGCGCGGACTCAACGGGATCGCCCGCATCGATCAGATCGACGAAGTTCACACCCTTGACCACGCGGCCATCGGCGACATCAAGGCAGGGGATGATACGGGTCTTCAGCATTGCCCGACCCTGATAACCGCGAATGCCCTGCGGGATCAATGGGCATTCCCCTTGCGCAACTCTGCGCATCAAGGCATGAACAGACCATGAACGAATATGCGTTTTCCCTTGCCGGTGCTGATCTGATCGCCCGCCCGTCCGGCGTTTTGTGGTGGCCTGATAGACGCGTGCTTTGCGTTTCGGACCTGCATCTGGGCAAATCCGACCGTGTGGCGCGCCGGTCGGGCGTCATGTTGCCGCCCTATGAAACCTGTGACACGCTGAACCGGCTTGAGACCGAAGTAACGGCTTTGAAACCCGCGGTTGTGATTTGCCTTGGCGATAGTTTTGACGATCTAAAGGCGGCAGACAGCCTGAGTGAGGACGAGGTGCTGTGGCTTGCGCGCCTGCAGGCCGGACGCGAATGGATATGGATCGAAGGAAACCACGACCCCGGACCGGTCGAATTCGGCGGCACACATCTGGCAGAAATGATTGTGGGTCCGTTAACTTTTCGCCATATCGCGGATCCGTCGCAACAGGCCGAGGTTTCGGGCCACTACCACCCCAAGGCGCGACTGAATGCCCGCGGCCGCGTGGTGACTCGGGCCTGTTTTCTGTACGACGACGACCGCCTGATCATGCCCGCGTTTGGCACGTACACGGGCGGTCTTTACAGCCATTCGGCAGAACTATCACAGCTTATGGCACCCGCGGCCCGTGCGGTGCTGACGGGTCAAACCGCCCAAAGCATCCCGATGCCGCGTGCTGCCGCGGTGTGACGGTACTAAAAATCAACATTTAGACATTGTTAAGACTTGTTCACCTATTCTTAGTGTGGGATGCTACATGAAAAGAGCAGTGAGAATAATCGACAGGTCCCATGCCGCACCCGAACGAGCTTTTGCGCGATATTTTTGGTTTTGATGTCTTTCGCCCCGGCCAGGAACAGATCGTCGAGGCTGTTCGCACGGGCCAGAATACCTTGGCCATCATGCCGACGGGCGGCGGAAAATCCTTATGTTATCAATTGCCTGCGCTTTGCCGGCCAGGCGTGACGCTGGTCATCAGCCCGCTGATCGCCCTGATGCGGGATCAAGTGCGCGCACTGCAAGAGGCAGGCGTGTGCGCAGGGGCCCTGACTTCGGCCAATACCGAGGATGAAACCGATGCGGTTTGGTCGGCCATCGAAAAGGGTGACCTGAAACTGCTTTACATGGCGCCCGAACGTCTGGCGACTACGGCGGCGCGCGATATGTTGCGCCGCGCCCATGTCAGCCTGATCGCGGTGGATGAGGCGCATTGCGTCAGTCAGTGGGGTCATGATTTTCGACCCGATTATCTACGCATTGGTGAACTGCGGCGACTACTGGATGTGCCACTGGCGGCCTTTACCGCGACGGCCGATAAAGAAACGCGCGCTGAAATTGTTGAAAAACTGTTTGACGGGATTGCCCCGCAGTCTTTTCTGCATGGCTTTGATCGACCCAATATCCATCTGGCTTTTGCCGTCAAAAACGGCCCTCGCCGCCAGATTTTGGATTTTGCCGATGCGCGTAAGGGACAATCGGGTATCGTTTACACAGCCACTCGCGCCAAGACCGAAACCCTGGCGCAGGCGCTGCGTGAGGCGGGGCATAGCGCCTGTTATTATCATGGCGGTATGAATCCTGACGACCGCCGTCAGGTTGAGACGCGGTTTCAACGTGAAGACGGTCTGATCGTCGTCGCCACGGTGGCCTTTGGGATGGGGATCGATAAGCCGGATATCCGGTGGGTGGCCCATGCCGATCTGCCCAAGTCGATCGAGGCCTACTATCAGGAAATCGGTCGCGCGGGGCGCGATGGGGCGCCGGCAGAAACGCTGACGCTTTATGGTCCCGATGATATCCGTTTGCGCCGGTCACAAATCGACGAAGGCTTTGCCCCCCCTGAACGTCGCGGGGCAGACCATGGCCGGCTGAATGCTCTGTTGGGTTTGGCCGAGGCCTTGGACTGTCGTCGTGCCAGCCTTCTGCAGTACTTCGGTGAAACGGGCGTCACATGCGGCAAATGTGATCTGTGCGATGCCCCGGCCGATGTATTTGATGGCACAACTGCGGTCCGCAAAGCCCTGTCAGCCATCTTGCGGACGGGCGAATATTTCGGGGCCGGGCATCTGATCGACATCCTGCTTGGGACTGAGACGGATAAGATCAAGGCGCGTGGGCATGATGCCCTGCCGACATTTGGTATTGGTAAGGAATATGATCGCCGCCAATGGCAAGCGATTTTTCGGCAGATGATGGGGCATGATCTGGTTCGTCCTGATCCCGAACGGCACGGTGCGTTGCGGATGACAGACCGTGCCCGTCCGATCCTGCGCGATGAGGACAAGATCACGCTGCGCCGCGATACGATCAAACAGGCGCTGACCCGCCCCGCCGTTAAAACACTGGTGTCCGAAGAAGATGCGCCGCTTTTGTCAGCCTTGAAGGCAAAGCGGCGTTCATTGGCCGAGGCTGCTAAAGTGCCCGCCTATATTATATTTAACGATCGTACTCTGATCGAAATGGCCGAAACCCGCCCTGCGACTCTGGACGATATGGCGAGCATCAGTGGGGTGGGTGCCAAGAAGCTGGAACGCTATGGCGCTGATTTTCTGACCGTGATCGCGGGCGAAGTCGAGTCGCTGCATCCATCCCGCCGTAAGCTGGCCGGTCGGGCCGAGGGCACGGTCTATGATCGTTTGCTTCAGGTTCAGGCGGAACTGGCCCGTGGTCCTGACGGCTGCGATAAACCGATGAGTTGTTCCGCGTCGCTTTTGGCCAAGGTGGCACAGTTGAAAACCCATGATGACGGCGCCTTGACCCGAATATTGGGTGACAGGCGCGCCGAACGGTTCGGTGCGGCCTTTCTGAATGTCCTGCGAGAGGCTTGAGGCATCACGATACGCCCCTAGATAACATCGAAATTCAAAGATTGAGGTCCCATGCTGGTCGTTGTTTCCCCTGCAAAAAAACTTGATATGAGTCCGGCCGAAGGTCTTCAGCCGACGCAGCCGCAATTTCAGGATCAAGCCAATGTGCTGGCCAAGGTCGCGCGGGGCCTGTCGGTCGGGGATCTGCAAAAACTGATGGGTATCAGTGAAAATCTGGCGCGGCTGAATGCGGATCGATTTGCCGATTTTACGCCCGCTTCTACAGTTGAAAATGCCAAACCCGCCGTTCTGGCCTTTGCTGGTGATACCTATGTCGGGCTAGATGCCGGTACCATGGATGATCAGGATCTTGTCTGGGCGCAGGGTCATTTGCGCATTTTGTCAGGTCTTTATGGCATTTTACGCCCGCTGGATTTGATGCAGCCTTATCGGTTGGAAATGGGCAGCCGCCTGAAAACGGAACGTGGCGCATCGCTTTATGATTTCTGGGGTGGGCAAATTGCACAGGCCTTGAATGAACAGGCCGCGCAAGTGGGGACTGGCATTCTGATCAATTGTGCCAGTCAAGAGTATTTCGGTGTTGTCGATCTGGGTGTGTTGAAGCCAAGGGTTGTTACGCCCGTCTTTATGGAAAACAAGTCAGGTCAGCCCAAGATCGTCAGTTTCTATGCCAAGAAAGCCCGAGGCGCGATGGCACGTTTTGTCATTGACAACCGCCTGACGGATGTCGAGGCCGTGAAAGAGTTCGATACTGGCGGATATAAGTTCCACCCGGAACTGTCCGAAGGGGATAAGTGGGTCTTTACACGCCAGTACCCTCAATAAATTTTCTTACGCCGCGGTCGTATCTTCGTTCATCTGCAAAACACAGCGTGCCTCCGTGGGCAGCGTTGATCTGATAATCTGCAATATATCGGTTTTTCGCAAAGGTTTGGTCAGGAAAAAGTCAGCCCCGGTTTCCAGGATTTGGCGGGCGTCTTCCTCCATCGCGTGGGCGGTCACGGCGCAGATCGGGACGTGTCTTTCACTGCCTTGTTCAGACGCGCGGATCTGACGTGTGGCCTCGATCCCGTCCATGACGGGCATCGAGATATCCATAAAGATAAGATCCGGGTCAAAGTCTTGACAGGCGCGCACAGCTTCCGCGCCATTTTCGACCAGTTTCAAATCCATCACAAGATCGTCCAGCATCTTGCTTAGGACAAGACGGTTGGTTTTGTTGTCTTCGGCCGCAAGAACTCGCATCTTACGACCGGTTGACCGAGCGATTATGCGATCAGCGACCGAGTTTTCGCGATTATGTTCAATTTTTTCAATGGCCTCCAGTACCGCGCGGCGTGGTACGGGCTTCAGCAGTATACCACTGATGGACTGCAGTGTTTCCTGATTGGTGATTTGTTCGCCATAAGTGCCCAAAAGAAAGATATGGCCATTTCGTCTTTCATTTGCAGCAACCTTTGTGATTTCGTCCGCGTAGATCATAGGGGCACGATCTGCGGTCATGATCATATCGAAATTACGCTCTTGTAGCAGTGCAACAGCGGCGGCTGAGGTTTCGCAAGACGTCACATCGATGCCAAGGCGCTGTAATTGACGGGTCAGTATTGATCGCGCCACGGCTTTTTGTTCAACGATCAGCGCGTTTGAGATATTGGCGGGGCATCTGGGCAGGTCGCGTTCTTCGTCCAGATCTTGGTCCAGACGGATGCGGAAGCCAAAGCACGATCCCTTGCCAAGTTCGCTTTCTACCCAGATTTGACCGTCCATCATTTCGATCAACTCTTTCGAAATCGCAAGTCCCAGTCCGGTGCCACCTGAATTGCGTGTTGATGAGCTGTTGATCTGATTGAATTTTCCAAAAATATGGTCGATCTGATCTTCGGCGATCCCAATTCCGGTATCCTCAACCGTAATATGAAGCTCCATCCGGTTGTCGGGCAGGCTGACGCCCGTGACCCGCATCAGGATATGCCCGGCTGCAGTAAATTTGATGGCATTGCCGAGAAGGTTGGTGACAATCTGACGAATGCGCACAGGATCACCTATGAAACGGGCGGGCATGAACAGATCATAATCGATCAGCATTTCAACATTGTTGGCCCTTGCTGCGGGGTTCAAAAGTGTCAGAACATCATACAAAAGTTTTTCAAAATCAAAGCATTCAGTGTTCAACGTCAACTTTCCAGCTTCGATTTTTGAATAATCCAGCACCTCATTTATGATCACCAGCAATGCCTCGGCCGAACTTTTGATTGTGTCGACATAAAGCCGCTGATCCTGCGTCAGGTCGGTATCCCGCAGTAACTCGGACATGCCGACGACCCCATTCATCGGGGTGCGGATTTCATGGCTCATATTGGCAAGAAACATGGATTTCGCCTGATTGGCCTCTTCGGCTTTCTGACGTGCTGTCTCAAGCTCGTTTTGTTGTTCCATAAGATGGTTGATTTTCCATCCCAGACAAACGATGTCGCCCGTCGATGTGCGACGATCAATTAGCTTTATGTAATCGCCGTTCCACATCTTCAGCGTATGCTGTGGAATTTTGTCCGCAATCCAACGGTCCAGCATCATTTTTTGCCAGGCGTCCGGTGACAGAGGCGCTGTATCAACAATGCCTTCTTCGCAGGCCAGTTGCAGAATGCGTTCGTAGGTGACGCCGGGACGGATTTCATCAAGTCCTTCAAAAATATAGAAATAGGCGTCATTGGCCGTGATCAGGCAGCCGGATTTATCGAAAATTGCAAATCCGTTGGTGGCAGCCTGAAGCGAATTCCATAGCCTGCGTTCGGCGGCCCCGGCCTGGCTTTGGGCTGATTGCAGGTCAGCCAGAATGCGGCGATTTTCGTCTTCGACGTATCTGGTTTTAGAGGTCAGCTTGGTGATTTCGGCGGCATGCAGGTTTTCCTGCGCAGAAAGCTGCGACTTTATCTGTGCAAGATCGCATTGCGCCTGTTCCAGCAGCTTTTCCGCCGCCAGACGCGCCCGGCGTTCTTCGGCCAGCAACATCGCCATGTCCATAAGCACCCTCCGCAACCATGCCCGTGGCACCCTAGAGGACGGAGTGTGAAGATTTCTTTAACACATTCTGCACAACCCGCCCCTTGATGACGCGCTGTTGAAATGTTCAACTGAGATTGACCCAACGTTATTCAATAGGGGCTGACCCATGCGTATTCTGGCAATTATCTTTTGTTTTCTAGCGATTACATCGGCCTGGGCCGAGAATCTGGTTCCTGAAAAATATGTCTCGGTGACGCCCGATACGGATTTCGCCGGGAATGATATCCGACAGATCTTTGATACGACCTTCGATGCCTGCCGTCAGGCGTGTCTTGCAGACAACAGTTGTGTGGCCTTTACCTTTAATTCTGTATCGAATTCCTGCTTTCCCAAAAGCCAGGTTACTGCATCAGAACCCTATCAGGGTGCTATTTCTGCGCAGGTGCGGCAGGTCGAGCCTGGGATTCTGGCCAATGTCGAAGCCCGCGTGAACGAATTGGGTTTTCTGAGCCGCGGTGATTTCACACGTGCCCGTGCGTTGGCCAATGATATGGCGTCAAGTTATCCGGTGGGGGATCGGTCGTTGACCGAACTGATGGCGCAACAGAACCTGTATCGTCTGCGGGGCGAAAAGCTGGGCGCGGCGCGGGCAGTGGGGGCGGCTATTACTCTGACCGATCGCAGTGATCTTTGGGCGGAATATGCGCGTGTGATTGTGGACCTGCGCGTCAATAATCGCACATATATCGGAACTGCGCGCAGCGCCGGCATCAATGCCTATATGCGCGCGGAAGATGACGCGCGCCGGTCAGATGCGCTGATCATTCTGGCTGAGGCGCTGATCAAATCCGACCGTGGCCGTACCGCGATCGAGGCGCTGAAACTGGCACAGGATATTCGGCCCAACGACGACACCGAGCGCAGGCTGCAGGATGCTGTCGAACGCTATGGCTTCCGGATCGTTGAACATCAGGTTGAATCCGATCTGGCCAATCCCAAGGTTTGCGCACGGTTTTCAGAACCGCTGGAAACCATTGGCGTCGATTACGAACCCTTCGTCAATCTGGATGGCGCCGATCTGGCGGTTGAGGCGCAGCGGGATCGTCTGTGTCTGGAAGGTCTGCGGCATGGTGATACACAAACGGTTGTTTTCCGTCGCGGGCTGCCTGCGAAAAGCGGGTTGATCCTGGAACGCGATATCTCGCTTGAGTTTTATGTGGGCGACCGGTCGCCTGTCGTGCGCTTCCCGGGGCGGGCCTATGTGCTGCCTAAGACGGCTGACGTCACGCTGCCGGTTGAGACGGTCAATATCGAACAGATCGACCTGCGCCTGCATCAAGTCAGCGACCGCAACCTGATCCGCGCCTTTCAGCAGCGCTATTTCGAAGGCCAGATGTACGGTTGGTCTTTGGATCAGTTCACCAGCGAAATCGGCCCTGTGGTCTGGCAAGGCACAGGTGATGTTCCGCTGGAAATGAACCAGGATATGACGACGCAGCTGCCCATGGCCGAGGCGCTGCAGGGGCAGGTGCCGGGCGTCTATGTGCTGCAGGCCCGTGTGCCGGGGGAAAGCGTCTATGAAAATGGCGCGGCGATGCAGTGGTTCGTCGTTACTGATCTGGGTGTCAGCACGATGTCAGGCACCGACGGGCTGCATGTCTTTGTCCGCGGTCTGGGCGATGCGCAGGCGAAAGAGGATACCAAGATCACCCTGATTTCCCGTGCGAATGCTGTTTTGGGCGAAGTGACGACCGATGCCGATGGATACGCCGTTTTTGATGCGGCCCTGGCGCGGGGCACAGGCGGTGCTGCACCCGCGATGGTCACGGCTGAACTGGGCGACGACATGACATTCCTGTCGCTGATCGACCCGGCCTTTGATCTGTCTGATCGCGGGGTCGAGGGGCGCCAGCCCGCGCCACCTATCGACGTTTTTCTGACAACCGACCGTGGCATCTATCGCGCGGGCGATACGGTGCATGCCACTGTTCTGGCCCGTGATCCACAAATTCGCGGGCTGCAGGATGTGCCGATGACCGCGATCCTGACCCGCGCCGATGGGGTCGAATACACCCGCCAGACCAGCGCAAACGGCGTTGCGGGCGGCCATGTCTTTTCCTTTGACATCGGTGCTGCTGTCCCGCGCGGATCGTGGCGGTTGGATATCAAGGCCGACCCCAAGGGCTACACCCTGGCCAGCACCGCCGTTCTGGTCGAGGATTTCATTCCCGACCGTATCGAATTCGACCTGACGATCGAGGAAGAAAAGCTGGCGCCCGGCGACAAGATGAACCTGACCGTCGAAGCCGATTACCTGTTTGGTGCGCCCGCCGGTGATCTGCCCGTGCGCGGCGAATTGCGTCTGATCCCGCGTACAACTTTGGCTGAATTTCCGGGATTTAGCTTTGGCCGCTATGACCAGCGGGTGTCGACGCAAACCAATGCCCTGCCAAGTGAGCAACGGACAAGCGCAGACGGCACCACAACGATCGAGGCCACCATTCCAGCCGCTGAAATCACCAACCGGCCTTACCGGTTGCAGGCTAATGTGCGCGTTCTGGAAGGTTCGGGCCGGCCCGTCGAACGCAGCCTGACACACGATCTGTCGCCCGCCGGATCACTGATCGGGATCAAACCACTGTTTGAATATGGCGAGATCGGCGAAAACTCTACCGCCGGATTTGAGATCATATCGATCAACAGCGATCTGCAACCCGAACCGATGGACCTGCAATGGACCGTCAATCGCGTCACGACCCGCTATCAGTGGTACCGCCAGAACGGCCGCTGGAATTGGGAACCGATCACCGAACGCCGATCCGTGGCTGCGGGCAAGATCCAGACGGGCGCTGATCCGGTTCAGATCGAAGCCCCCGTCACGTGGGGCCGGTATGAGATCGTGGTTGAACGCCCCGATGGCACCTATCTGTCCTCATCCAGCAGTTTCTATGCCGGGTGGTATGTGCCCGCCGACACCAGCACAACGCCCGATATGCTGGAATTGTCGCTGGATCGCCCGGACTATGCCATCGGCGATACGGCCACGCTGCGCATGGTGCCGCGCATGGCGGGGACGGCGCTGGTGACTGTGATGTCGAACCGCCTGATCACCATGGAAACGGTGCAGGTGGCCGAGGGCGAAAATCTGATCCAGCTTCCTGTGACCGAAGAATGGGGGGCAGGGGCCTATGTCACGGCAACGGTCGTGCGTCCGATGGATGTCGCTGCCAAGCGTAACCCGACCCGCGCCTTGGGTTTGTCTTATGCCAAGGTTGATCCGGGCGACAAGGCTTTGCAGGTCGCGCTGGATATGCCTGAAAAGATTGAACCGCGTGGTCCCCTGACGATTAGCCTGCAGGTTGACGGTGTTCGGGCCGGTGACACAGCCTATGCCACGATTGCCGCCGTCGATGTGGGTATTTTAAATGTCACCCGGTTTGAAAGCCCCGATCCGTCGGATCATTACTTCGGTCAGCGCCGACTGGGCATGGAAATCCGCGATATCTACGGTCGTCTGATCGACGGGCTGAACGGCGCGCAGGGGCAGATCCGGTCGGGCGGCGATGGTGGATCTGCCGATCAGCGCACCTCACCCCCGCCGAATGAGGAGCTTGTGACATTCTTCAGTGGTCCCGTGACCATTGGGCCAGACGGCACCGCACAGGTGACATTCGATGTGCCTGATTTCAACGGCACCCTGCGCGCCATGGCCGTCGTCTGGAGCGAGACCGGAGTAGGACAGGCCGATGCTGAGATTCTGGTGCGCGATCCGGTTGTGGTGACCGCTAGCCTGCCGCGGTTCCTTAGCCCCGGCGATACTAGCCGCCTGTTGCTGGAAATTGTCCATACTGAAGGACGTGCGGGCGATATGCCGCTGCGCGTGACGTCGAACGGCCTGGCGCTGGATATGTCGGACGTGCCGCAGGCTGTGACAGTTGCCGAACAGGAAAAGGTCAAACTGAACGTGCCTATCCGCGCAGATGAGGTGGGCGTTTATCAGGTGGATATCGCCCTGACCCTGCCCGATGGGCGCGAGCTGACCAAGGCGCTGACGCTTGGCGTTCAGATCAACGATCCGCCTGTGGGCCGCACCAGCCGCTTCACCCTTGCTGCCGGCGATACGTTCACCTTTGACGACAATGTCTTTGCGGGTTTGCATCCAGGCACCGGGTCGTCCAGCATCGCTATTGGGCCGATCGCCCAGTTCGACACGCCCGGTCTGTTGCAGATGTTGGATCAGTACCCCTATGGCTGCACTGAACAGACCACATCGCGCGCCATGCCGCTGCTGTACCTTAGCGAAGTGGCCGAAGCGATGGGGCTGGCCCACAGGTCACAGGTCAACGAACGTGTGGATCAGGCGATTGAACGCGTGTTGTCGCGCCAGTCGTCCTCGGGCAGTTTTGGCCTTTGGCGCGTGGGCAGCGGCGATCTGTGGCTGGATGCCTATGTCACTGATTTTCTGAGCCGGGCAAATGCGCAGGGGTTCGACGTGCCCGAACGCGGCTTCAGAATGGCCGTTAACAACCTGAAAAACCGCGTGAATTACGAAGGTCAGTTTGATACAGGCGGTGAATCCTTTGCCTATGCCATGATGGTTTTGGCGCGTGAGGGCGAGGCTGCCATGGCCGATCTGCGCTATTACGCGGATATCAAGGGACGCGATTTCAGCACACCGCTGGCGGCCGCCCAGATCGGCGCAGCGTTGGCGATGTACGGGGATCAGCAACGTGCCGACCGGATGTTCAGCATTGCGACCGAAAAGATGCAATATGTTTGGCGGCAGGCGCCGAACAATACATGGCGCCTGGATTACGGCACGCGCCTGCGCGATGCGGCGGGTCTGTTGGCCCTGGCGACCGAGTCGGGCAGTACGGCCATCAATCGCGATGCTCTGGTTGACCGTGTCTCGGCCAGTTCGGGGCGTATGTCCACGCAAGAGGCCACGTGGTCCCTGCTGGCCGCCCGGTCACTGGTCCGCGATGGCGGGGCGCCTGACTTTCTGATCGACGGGGCACCGGTCGATGGCCCGATGGTGCGTCTGCTGCAGGACACCCCTGATGCCGCGCCGATCCGTCTTCAGAATAATTCAAATCGGGATGAGGTCATCACGATGACGACCTATGGCGTACCGAGTGAGCCTGAGCCCGCCGGTGGCAACGGCTATCAGATCGCGCGCAGCTATTATGATATGGAGGGCGTGCGGCTTTCACCTTCGGAGGTGAGTGTGGGCGATCGTATGGTCGTTGTGATTGAGGTCGATCCCTTTGGATCATCCGATGCACGTCTGATGATCGATGATCCACTGCCCGCAGGGTTCGAAATCGACAACCCACGCCTGCTGCAGGGCGGTCAGATCCGCGGCTTCGATTGGCTGAAACCCGTCTATGCGCGACATTCTGAATTCCGCAGTGACCGCTTTCTGGCCGCTGTGGACTGGCGCAAAAGCGACAGCTTCCGTCTGGCTTACATCGTTCGCGCAGTGTCACCTGGCACCTTCCATCACCCCGCAGCCATTGTCGAGGACATGTACCGCCCGCAGTTGCGCGCCCGCACCGATACCGGTCAGGTCGTGATCACGGAATGAGACGCCATGCGCCTTTCCTGCTGGCAGCGCTGCTTTTTGCGGGCGCGGCGCTGCGGGATGCGGGGGACCGGTGGGTCGACCGCACGGTTCTGCCGCCGCTGACGCCCGATACCTCGGTCGAGGTGCGGGATCGTGATGGCGACCTGCTGCGCGCCTATACGGTGGCAGATGGGCTGTGGCGGCTTGGTGTGACCACCGATCAGGTTGATCCTGACTACATCGCAATGCTGGTCGCCTATGAGGACAAGCGGTTCTATCGCCATAGTGGTGTCGATCCGGTGGCGATGGCGCGGGCGGCATGGCAGGCGGTTTGGGCGGGCGAGGTTGTGTCGGGCGCCTCGACCCTGACGATGCAGGTCGCAAGGTTGCTTGAGGATGGGCCGACCGGCGAATGGCAGGGCAAGCTGCGCCAGATCCGGTTGGCCCTTGCGCTGGAACGACGTCTGGATAAATCCGAAATCCTGCAGCTTTATCTGACCCTTGCGCCCTATGGCGGGAATATCGAAGGGGTGCGTGCGGCCTCCTATAGCTATTTCGGCAAGGAACCGCGCCGCCTGACACCGGCACAGGCCGCGTTGCTGATCGCTCTGCCGCAATCGCCCGAGGCGCGCAGACCTGATCGCAACCCCGGTCTGGCATTGACTGCCCGCAACCGCGTTCTGACCCGCATTGTCGATGATCCGACCGTGATCGAAGCGGCCTTGACCGAACGCATCCCCGACCGCCGCCGTCCGTTCCCTGCATTGGCGCCACATCTGGCCGATCGTGCGTTGGCGTCCCATCCTACAAAGCTACGCCACTCCCTGACGGTTGATGCGGATCTGCAGCGCCGCCTTCAGGTACTGGCGGCCAAAGCTGTACGCCCCCACGGTGACCGCGTCTCGATTGCGATGATGGTGTTGGACCACCAGACGGGGCAAGTGATGGCCAGTGTCGGGTCTGCCGCCTATCGCCCCGACAAACGCCAGGGGCATGTGGATATGACACGCGCACTGCGGTCGCCCGGATCGACGCTGAAACCATTGGTCTATGCCATGGCCTTTGATCAGGGCCTGGCGCATCCCGAAACGATTATCGCCGATATTCCACGGGATTTCGATGGCTATGCCCCGCAGAACTTTGACGGTGAATACAGGGGCGAGTTGCGCGTCCGCTCGGCCCTGCAACAATCGCTGAACACAACGACCGTTGTCCTGACCGAGGCAATAGGCCCCAATCGCCTGATCGGCCAGTTGCGCCGTACCGGGGCCAGCCCCGTTATTCCGGGTGGTAAGCCGGGTTTGGCCGTGTCGTTGGGTGGCATCGGCCTGACGATGGAGGATTTGGTCCAGCTTTATGCAGCCCTTGCCAATGGCGGTCAGTCGGTGCCGCTGATCTGGCAGATGGATCAGCCTGTGCCCGATACGGCCCGTGTGATGTCGCCCGAGGCCGCCTGGCATATCGGCGATATTCTGTCGGGTATCACGCCACCGCCCAATGCGCCGCGTGATAAGGTCGCGTTCAAGACGGGCACGTCCTATGGTCACCGCGATGCCTGGGCTGTGGGCTATGACGGGCAGCATGTGGTCGCGATCTGGATGGGACGGCCCGATGGCACGCCGGTCCCGGGGGCATTCGGCGGTGATCTTGCTGCACCCTTGCTGTTCGAAGTCTTCGCCCGCATCAAACCCATTTATGACCCGCTGCCACCGCCACCGCCCGCGACTTTGATGGTCAGCACGGGGGAATTGCCCCAACCGCTGCAACGCTTCCGGGGCAGGGGCGATGCTGTTGCACGTGATCAGGGGGGGCCGGACATCGCATTTCCGCCCGACGGGTCAGTTGTGGAAACCGATGGCACGCTGTTTGCCAAGGTAGATGACGGTGCAGCCCCCTTTACCTGGATCGTGAACGGAGCACCGATGATCACCAGCGCGCGGGACCGCACCGTTGCGCTGAACGGTCTATCGCACGGGTTTCACACACTGGCTGTCATTGACGCGCAGGGCCGGTCCAGCCGCACGCAGATTGAGCTAAGATAGACATCTGCTCCTTAAGATATTTGTTGAACTAATGACCTCGCCCGGTGTGAAACACCGGGCCGCGCCGACCCGCCCCCCAGGGCGGCGCGTTTGCGCCACCCTCGGGTCGGCGCTGCCCTTCGTTCTCGATTGCTTGGTTCTGGATGAATGATCAGCAAAACGATCAGGCGTTCATATCCTCGACCAGGTTCTGGTGTTTGCGCATTTCGCCCAGAACGTCCCCGAATGTGTTGAACCCCTTTGCCTCAAGCATCGGGATCATCTTCTCAAAGACCTGGGCCGTGGCGACGGCATCGCCCATCGCCGTGTGGCGCAACTGGGCGGGAATGCGGATGCCCAACCGATCAGACAGCGCATCCAGAGTATGGGGGGACGATCCGCCAAACAGCGCGGCCGATAATAAAACGGTGTCAAAAACCGGATGGTCGAACGTTTTGCCAATCCGCGCCTTGTGCCGATGCAGGAACGCCATGTCAAAAGGCGCGTTGTGGGCGACCAGGACGGCATCGCGGGCAAAGTGGTGAAATGACTTGCCTGCCTCATCGATCACCGGGGCGGTGGCCACCATGTCATCTGTTATACCATGCACCTTGCTGGAACTGGCGGGGATCGCCCGCCCCGGATTGACCAGTGTTTCAAATTTTTCGCCCGGTACGATCCGCCCTTTTACCATCCGCACGGCACCGATCTGCACGATTTCGTCCTTATGCGGCAAAAGCCCTGTGGTTTCGGTATCAAAGACCACATAGCAAAGATCGCGCAGGGCTTTGTCGTGAATATCGCAGCGCTTTTCACGCTCTATCAGGCTGAAATCATAGACCAGCGGGCGTTCGGCGCCTGGGCTGAGCGCCTCGGTCATATCCTCCATCGGTTCCAGCGTCAGCATATAGCTGCCATCCCGACCCATTGGGCGTATCACGGCATCATAATCGCGGCTGGATCGGCTATGCGCGGTAAAGGTGATGCGGGGCAGATCATCGGCTTTCAAGGCTTTCAGGGCCGTCTTGATCTCGGCCGCTTGCAGATAGTCGAAAAGATAGGCGTTCAAGCGCGCAGGCCCTTCGAAGGCCAGCAGGTCAGCCGCCTGACCATCGTAAAGTACGATCTGATGATTGGGATTCACCAGAATGACGGCGATCGGGATATCGGACAGAATGGCTGTCAGGCGTTCTTTTTCGGCTTGCAGACTGGCGGTGCGTTCCGCAATCGTCTGAGCATTGTCCAGCGTCGCCGCGCTAAGCTGTTGTGTCATGGCCTGGGCTGCAGGGGCCAGATCGCCCAGATACTTCGCGGCATCCCTGTCGATTTCCTTATTGATCCCGGCATGGGCGCGGGCGCGCATTTCGGCAGCGATCCGTTCAATCGGCTTGGCAATGTTTTCGTCAAACAACAACCAAACGCCCGCAGTCAGCATCAGCGACAGTAAACCGGCAAAAAGCGCGGTGAACAGAAACGCGGACGAGGCACCGGGGTCGCCATACTGCTGATAGCCAAGCCAGGCTGCGACGCCGGAAAAGACGACCATGCCAGCAGCCAATGCGCAGAAAAACAGAAAAATGCGAAGGCGTAGACTTAGGTTCAACATCGGCTCACACCTCGGCGCAGGCGGTCATCAGGACCGGATTGTCGGGCGGTATCGTCACCCAATTGGCATTGCGCAGGGCACCACTGTCGCTGAATTCAACACCCTGTACGATATCGGCCCGCCGCCCGTTGGCGCAGTCAAAGACAACAGGAACCTGTCGCACGGGTGCCCAACGTCCAAAGAGAAGCAGCGTGACCATCTTTTGGTCCGGGAAATCGGTGTTGGTGCGCGCGGTGCCCTGATCGACGGCGATAAAACGTGTCGTTTGCGGGAATACATATGTCCAGGGGCGATAAACGGCTGTTTCTTCAACGGTCTGGGCGACCACGATACCCTCAGGCAGCGCCTGTTCGGTACGGCTGTACCAGTTGTATTCAAGACTGATGGTCGTGCCCAGCATCGCAACCCCGGCCGAAATCGGAATCAACGATCGGGGTAGGCGGCCGCCCAGCATTTTGTTCAATAACATAACCATGCCTGCCGCAGCGAACCCGGCCGCAAAGGTTCCAATCAGTTCCAAAAACATAACCATTTCCTCCCACCGGTCTGTTTGCAGACCGTCTTTATGTCAGTATGCCACGCCCCTGTGACAGCGCCGACTGCATTGTTCTTACCACAACAAAAGCGTTTCGTAGATGACTTCGCTCAAAGTCCGATAACGTGCCCGGCGATAGAAAATTGTTCGGCGTCTTTCCCTTTTTGATCAGGGTGGCCTGATTTTCCAGCCGCGTCTGTGCGATCAGATCATAGGCATCCAGCAGATCACGCGCACCGCTTTTGCTGATGGCGCCTGCATCGCGGGCCGCGGTCAGACGGGCACGTGTGTTCACCGGCGTCAGCTGATGTTGTAGCGCATACATCCGGCCCAGATCGACGATGGGCACGACCCCGTTGTGTTTCATATCCAAGCGATGCTTGTGTTCGCCCGACCGCACCGTCGCAAAACCACGCAGCAGACCAAGGGGCGGCGTGTGTTTCAACGAATTCGACGCCATATGCGCGGTAAAGATCGAATTGCCAGCGGCCTGCTTCAGTGTTTCTTCCTGTAGATTGTCGAACAGACTGACGTCCCCGCCGATGGGGCGCAAATCGAACATGACCGAGGCCAGCATCTGCGCCTCGGGGTTTGGGGTGGCGATCCAACCGGCAAAGTATTCGCGCCAGACCTTTAAGGGCTGTCGCCAGCGCGGGTTCGTGGCCATCATATCGCCGGGGCAATAGACATAGCCGCATTGGTTCAACCCGTCGGACACGATCTTGGCCAGGGCGTCGAAATATTCAAAATCCGCCTCGGTTGCGTCATCGTGCAGAAACAGGCAATTGTCCTGATCTGACACGCCCGTTTGTTCCTGTCGCCCCTGACTGCCGCAGGCCAGCCAAAGATAGGGCACAGGCGGGGGCCCAAGCTGGGCCTCGGCCATCTTCAGCAGGCGCCGTGTGACGGCATCAGCGATGTCGGTGATCAGGCGCGTGATCACATCATGCCTGTTGCCTGCCGCGACCAGTTGAACCAGCAGCCGTGGGATCTGGGCGGTGACCTTGGCCATCGCCTCAACCGACGCCGCACCGGAAATGCCTTCGACAAACTGAACCGAACTCAGCGCCTGAAACCGCGTCAGATCGGTCTGCGTGATCATCCCCACCAATTCGCCCGATTGCATGATGGGCAGGTGGCCCAGATTATGTTCCACCATCTTGTGCAAGACATCCGTGCCAAGCGCGTTCGAGGGCAGGGTGATCGGGTTTCGCGTCATAACCTGCGACACCGGTGTATCCAGGGGCAGCGCATCTGCAATGGCGCGATTGGTCAGATCGCGGATCGTTAAGATGCCCTCCAGCCCGTTTTCGCCCGGAATACAAAGGCAGGATATCCGCATATCGCGCATGATCTGCGCGGCCTGATGAATGGTCGTGCCGGGCGGACAGGTGATGGGGTTTTTCGCCATGATCTGATCCACCGTGATCGTTGTCAGATCGCTGGTCTTGGCATCGGTGGCTCGTGTGCGTGTAAAAAAGCGCTTGAACGCGGGTTGCGACTTCATCAACTGATGAAAGCTGTCCGGGGCCAGGCGCAGCAATGTGCTGTCTTCGGTCGCATGGGCCGTGGTGACGGCCATACCGTCACGCATCAGACCGCGTTCCCCGAAAGAATTGCGCGGGCCCAGAACGCTGATCTGCACATCATTCTGATCGCGCACAGTGACCTGACCGCGCGTGATGACATAAAGCCCCGGCATGGGTTCACCGGCATGATAGATCGCATCGCCCTGCGCAATGTCCAGCCGCTGCATCTGATCTGCAATCTGGGTCAGGGCATCGGTTGGCAGCCTGTCGTAGGGCTGCATGTTGCCAAGAAAGTCCGCTATTGCTTCGGTGCTTTGTGTCATCGCTTATCACCCGCCATCAATGGCCCCACTATGCGGATCAATCCCAGCAATGAAAAGCCATTCCGCGCGACCCCGGTTCGTTGCCGGCGGGGCAGGCTGATTATGACGCATCCCGATCCCAAGCACGCGCCTGATCCTTTGCATGAAGGTACGCCGCAAGCCAATCATTAATCTGGTGGCTGACCGTAAAAGCCGTTTGATATTGGAACATGTAAGAGGTCAGCGGTACGTTTGGCTCAGTACTGTCAGATGTCAGCATAATACGGGCGGTTGAGCCCCGTTCCGCCCAGGGTGGTTCCAGAACGGCGCGGGTATCAGGTGTCAGCATGATCTGCTGCTTCGTGCTGGACAACAGCCGACGCTGATCAATGATCACATGGTCGTCTGCGGCAACAAAGTGAATGACCGCACGTTCACCGGCCATTACCATGGTGCCGATCATGACAAGACTTCCGACCGAGCCGATCACTGTTACAACAGTGTTGTTCGCATAAATGCCCGCAAACAGGCAAACACCAAAGAAGGCAACCGTGATCCCCAAAACCAATAGAACAATCCACGACAGATGCCAAAGCACCAGCTGTTCCGGGGTATTCTTGGCGATATTCATAAAGTGGCCTTCTGAAACCAAAACATCCTGCCTGAAAAACAGGCAGGATGCCGTGAGTGGTCGGGCCCGATGGCAGGCCCGATCAGTATCTTAGTGATCGGCGGCCGCAGCACTTGCACCGCGTGGGATGCGGACGCTTTCGACCAGATCCTGAACCTCTTGTGGGGGTTCCTCAGTCATCGAAGACACGATGAAGGCTGTGGCAAAGTTCAGAACCGCACCGATTGGGCCAAAGGCTAGGGGCGAGATGCCGAACAGGTGGTTGACCGCAGTGTTTTCCAGCAGGTTTGTGCCCGGAATGAACAGGATCCCCAGATAGGTGAACAGATAGGCCAGTGTGACCAGAAGGCCGACCAGCATACCTGCGATTGCACCGGCCGAGTTCACCCGCTTTGAGAAGATACCCATCATCAGGACCGGGAACAGCGTTGCTGCCGCCAGACCAAAGGCCAGCGCCACAACCTGGGCCGCAAAGCCCGGTGGATTCAGCCCCAGATAGGTCGCCAGAACAATCGCACCCGCCATCGACACCCGCGCCCAGAGAAGTTCGCTTTTCTCGGAAATCTCGGGGTTGAAGGTGCCTTTGATCAGGTCGTGGCTGATTGCCGAAGATATGGCCAGCAGCAGACCCGCCGCCGTTGATAGCGCGGCTGCCAGACCACCGGCCGCGATCAGGGCGATGACCCAGGGCGGCAGGTTGGCGATTTCAGGGTTGGCCAGCACAAGGATGTCGCGGTTAAACGTCACCAGTTCGTTGCCTTCCCAGCCACGCTGCGCCGCAAGGGCCTGCATTTCGGCATTCCCATCATTGTAGTACTGGATCATGCCGTCGCCGTTCTTGTCTTCGAACCGCAACAGACCTGTCTGAACCCAGTTTTCCATCCACTGATAGGTTTCTTCGGTTTCGATCTGCTGAACCGTGACCGCGTCACCATTGACACCGCCATTGGGCCACATCTGTTCGGTGATGTTCAAGCGGGCCATCGCACCAACGGCAGGGGCCGTCAGGTACAAAAGCGCGATGAAGACCAGCGCCCAACCGGCCGACCAGCGTGCGTCAGCAACCTTTGGCACAGTGAAAAAGCGGATGATCACGTGTGGCAGACCGGCAGTACCGATCATCAGCGACAGCGTGAACAGCGCCATATTCAGGGGCGAGGTCGCGGCGGTATACTGATTAAAGCCAAGTTCGGTCACGACCTGATCCAGCTTTGTCAGCAGTGGCAAGCCGGATTCGGTGTGGGTCGAAAACAGCCCCAGACCCGGGATCGGATTGCCTGTCAGCTGCAGCGAAATGAAGACCGCCGGAATGGTATAGGCGACGATCAGAACACAGTACTGTGCGACCTGGGTGTAGGTGATGCCTTTCATCCCGCCCAGAACGGCGTACATGAAGACAACGCCGGACGCGATGAACAGACCCTGCCAGCTTTCGACTTCCAGAAAGCGGGAAAAAGCCACGCCGGCGCCGGTCATCTGACCGATCACATATGTGATCGAAATCACCAGCAGACAGATCACACCGACCACACGCGCGCTTGTGCTGTAGAAGCGGTCGCCGATAAATTCAGGCACGGTGAATTTGCCGAACTTCCGCAGATACGGGGCCAGCAGCAGCGCCATCAGCACATAGCCACCAGTCCAGCCCATCAGGAAGGACGAGTTATTATAGCCCACAAAGGCGATCAGACCGGCCATTGAAATGAACGACGCCGCAGACATCCAGTCTGCCGCCGTTGCCATCCCGTTCATGACCGGGTTCACACCACGCCCTGCGGCGTAGAATTCAGACGTTGATCCGGCGCGTGCCCAGATCGCGATGCCGATGTAAAGCGCAAATGATGCGCCCACCACCAGCAGGTTTAGCATATACTGGTCCATTACTCTTTACTCCTCATCCACGCCATATTGCTGGTCGATCTTGTTCATCCGCCAGGCGTAGAAAAAGATCAGTCCCAGGAAGACAAGGATTGACCCTTGTTGTGCAAACCAGAAGCCCAGATCGGTGCCCCCGATTGCGATGCCCGACAACATTGGGCGCAGCAGTATGCCAAATCCGAATGACACCAAGGCCCAAATGATCAGACAGATCACGATAAGCCTTAGATTTGCCGACCAGTACGAACTTGCGTCCTGTGCTGCCCCGGTTCGGTTTGAGGTTTGATCCGCCATGTGGCGCTCCTCCCTTTTCTCTCTGTTGGTTTTCCCCACATTCCGGATGACCGCCTCCTTCGGTCATCCAGCCAGTTCTTCAGGCCGACACGTCTTTGACGATCGAACCCATGTCAGATGCAATCTTGTCGATTGTCCCCATTGCGTCAATACGCCTTAACGCGCCCTTTCTGTCGTAGTAATCGATCAGGGGTGCGGTTTGCGCATGATACGCGGCCAGTCGGGCGCCGACGGTTTCAGCGTTATCATCGGCGCGGCGCTTCATTTCGGTGCCGCCGCAATTGTCGCAAACCCCCTCAACAGCGGGTTTTTTGAAACTGTCGTGATAGCCTTCGCCGCAGGTCGCACAGGTATAACGGCCCGAGATACGCGTGACCATCGCGTCATCGTCAACTTCCAATGAAATGGCGGCATTGATGCTTTGGCCGGTTTGATCCAGCAGATCATCCAAGGCCTCGGCCTGAGCCGTTGTGCGCGGGAAGCCATCCAGAATGACGCCCTTGGCGGTGTCAGGTTCGGCCAGACGATCTTTCAGAATGGCGATGACGATATCATCGCTGACCAGATCGCCGGCTTCCATCACCGCCTTGGCTTTCTTTCCGGCTTCGGTCCCCGCCGCGACTGCCGCGCGTAACAGATCGCCGGTGCTAAGCTGCACCAGACCGAATTTATCCTGCAGCATCCGCGCCTGAGTGCCTTTGCCCGCGCCGGGCGGGCCAAGCAGGATCAGAACAGAGGGTTTCGTGAGTGTTTGCACATCCATCACGCTATCCCTTGTTCATACGGTTTTCGATCAGATCATCGACAACCGATGGATCAGCCAGGGTCGAGGTATCGCCAAGGGCGCCAAAATCATCCTCGGCGATCTTGCGCAGGATACGACGCATGATCTTACCCGATCGCGTCTTGGGCAGGCCCGGCGCCCACTGCAGCAGATCGGGCTTGGCGATGGGGCCGATTTCGCTGCGCACCCATGTCTCAAGCTCTTTGCGCAGCTCATCCGTCGGCTCGATCCCGTTCATCAGCGTCACATAGGCGTAGATGCCCTGGCCCTTGATATCATGGGGGTATCCGACCACGGCAGCCTCGGCCACCTTGGCGTGAGCGACCAGTGCGCTTTCAACTTCGGCGGTGCCCATGCGGTGACCACTGACGTTGATCACATCATCCACACGGCCCGTAATCCAGTAATCGCCATCCGCATCCCGGCGACAGCCGTCACCGCTGAAGTAATAGCCTTTGTATTGTTCAAAATAGGTCGACTGGAACCGGTCGTGATCGCCCCAGACGGTGCGCATCTGGCCGGGCCAACTGTCTTTCAAGCAAAGCACCCCTTCGGCGGCGGTTGTGGTGATTTCTTCGCCGGTTTGTGGGTCCAGCACAACAGGCTGTACCCCAAAGAATGGCTTTGTCGCTGATCCGGGTTTTAACGCGGTTGCGCCGGGCAGGGGGGTCAGCAAGTGACCGCCGGTTTCGGTTTGCCACCATGTGTCGACGATGGGGCATTTACCCTTGCCCACGACATCATTGTACCAGTTCCAGGCCTCGGGGTTGATGGGTTCGCCGACGGTGCCAAGCAATTTCAGATCGCTTAGATCGCATTTTTCCACCGGCTCATTGCCATGCGCCATCAGTGCGCGAATTGCGGTGGGGGCCGTGTAGAACTGGTTGACTTTGTGCTTTTCGCAGACTTGCCAGAACCGGCTGGCGTCTGGATAGGTGGGCACGCCTTCGAACATCAGCGTGGTGGCACCATTGGCCAGCGGCCCATAAACGATATAGCTGTGACCAGTGACCCAACCCACGTCTGCGGTACACCAGAAGACATCGCCATCGTGATAATCAAACACATATTGATGCGTCATCGCGGCATAGACCAGGTAACCACCGGTGGTGTGTACCACTCCCTTGGGCTGCCCGGTTGATCCGCTGGTGTAGAGGATGAATAGCGGATCCTCGGCCCGCATTTCGGCCACAGGGCAGTAATCATCGGCCTCTAGCAGCATTTCATTATAGTCGTAATCGCGCCCGTCGATCCATGTCGTCTGACCGCCGGTGCGTTTGACGACCAAAACCTTGACGCTGTCTTTCGCGTGCAGCAGCGCCTGATCGGTGTTGGATTTCAATGGTGTTTCGCGCCCGCCGCGGGGCGCATAATCGGCCGTGATCACGACCTTGGCGTCACAGCCGTTCACCCGCGCACCCAGGGCATCGGGGGAAAAGCCCGCAAAGACAATCGAATGAATGGCCCCGATCCGCGCACAGGCCAGCATGGCATAAGCGGCTTCGGGGATCATCGGCAGATAGATCACGACACGGTCGCCCTTGCGCACGCCCATCTCTTCCAGAATGTTGCCCATCCGGCAAACCCGGCGGTGCAGCTCAGCATAGGTGATGTGCTGCGCTTCTTCGTTGGGGTTGTCGGGCTCAAATATGATCGCAGTCTGATCGGCGCGGTCTTTCAGGTGACGGTCAATGCAGTTCGCGGCCACATTCAGTGTGCCATCCTCAAACCATTTGATCGCCACATCACCAAAGCTGAAATCGGTATTCTTGACCGTGCTATAGGGCTTGATCCAATCCAGCCGCTTCCCGTGTTCCCCCCAGAACGCCTCAGGATCCTTGACCGAGGCCTCGTACATTTCCGCATATTTTTCAGCATCGACATGCGCATTGGCTGCAAATTCAGCCGATGGCGCATATACCGGTGCCTCGGCACCTTCCTGTTGCGCTTGAGCTGTCATAGTCTCCTCCATTCGTCATTCGTCAATTTTCTGAACATTTCGACCGACCGCTTTGATCAGGCTTGGTAAACTGTTCTTTTCACTCGTGACGATACTGTTGTACGCGTGGCCCGCGTTTTTTCGTTTCACCATATCTGTTGGATGATCCAAGGCAAGACCGTGAAACGCCATGCCTGCATTTATCTGTCCCCGGCCCAGTGCGCGAACTTGATAAGGCCCCCCGTCAGCACCAAACCAATTTGCCCTTTTCACGATGCGTTACGTTACGGGTGACACTATCAGGTGTGACGTAGGGTTCCGTACTAGACCAAAGTCGTAGAATGCCTTGTAAAAACTGCCGTTAGCGCCAGTTGGCGTTGATTTTTAAGGGGAAATGGTCGGGTAATTTTATTTCGTTGAACCGCGTTATGGGGTGACCATAGGAAACAAAGACCTGGATAATGACTTTTGGTCTGGCCATAACCAGATTGTTTCGTATACAGTTGTATGCTGATTTTTTGCGACTAGATTCGTATTGGTTGCAAGGAAGACAATGAAAACTCTGATTGACCGGACATTGGCTTTGGCAAAAGCGCTTCAAAAGCCCGGATGTATACACTTAGGTTGACACATCGGGTCAGTCATAACACAACGTTTAGACAGATACCCAGGATACGTTGCAACAGTTTCAAAAGTGGTGAAAAAGTATCTGCCTTTCACCAGTTGCCAGAGTTTCGCGAGTTCTGAAGGATATTAACCGATGCCAAAGAGATTGAAAGAAAGATGCAGCTTGGAAGATATTCTGGCGTCGTGTTCGGATACTCTTTTCCCGGCGGAGATGGGTAATGCAAAGGTGTCGATCAACAGCAGGGATTGTGACGGTGATACGCCGCTGCATGTGATGTTATGGCGAAACGACACCTATGCTGCGCTGGAACTTATACGCTCAGGTGCGGATATCGATGCTGTGGGCGATATGTCTGAAACACCGCTGCATGTTGCCCTCAGAAAGCAGAACGTTGCTGTTATTCAGGCGCTGCTTGATGCGGGGGCCGATGTGTCTTTGGTGTCGGAATTCGGCCAGTCCCCCGCCAGCCTTGCCGCTGGCTTGAAGGGTCAGATCAAAAGGCTTTTTGAAAACCTTTAGTGTTGAATGGCAAGCATCTTCATCCTAACATTATTTAGGACCGGCGTGGATCAGGTGCACGACAGCGCGCGGATTATTCCGACAGTTGGCTGCACTCAAAATCCGGAACGATCTTAAGACAAAGCTTTTGATCACCGCCAAAAGGAATAGCCTCGGTTCTTGGATCGTAGGGAAACAGTTGCCCAATCGCTTGCAAGGCAAGCACATTGTCACCCTTCACGATGGCTATGGCGTAGTCATGTGTTTTTTCAGGCGGCAGAAACATCAGGGACGCGCGGTTGTTTCTTATCATATATGTTGCAAACGGTCGTCCAGGATCGGAGGTGCTGACAATCAGTGCCATAGCATTTTCCGGCACCCCATCCGGCCAATCTGTAAAACGAACGTCGACACCCATCAGTGAAAGCGGGATTGTCATCGCATTTTCTGTCTTATCTATCACGATCGAAGGCGTGACCTTAGACGTTGATCGGATCGGAATATGAAATCTTTCAGAAAATGCTATCCTGGCGTTATATGTGCCATGTTGCCATCTGCCAGCGTCAAATTGATTATCATGACGGTGCAGAAAGCGACGTCCATGTTCTGTCATGAGCACAGGCTTTGGCGATAGTTCGTCAAATGTAAAAGACGTCTCAATGTTTACGGTTAGCCTGCCGATTTCGCTGTGGATGACCAGAGTTTGTGTCGTCCCGGCGATAACATTTATGCTTTCTGTCTTGGTCTCCAAACCTCGACCCGCCTGAAAGATCTGTTCGCCTGCCGGCACGGTGAATGCGACACCATCAGAGAAACGGTCATTTACATCAAACTGCCCATCCGGGCCGACAAACCAGATATTCGGGCTGCCGGTATTCGGGGGCCGTTCCGCCGTGACCTGCACAACACCAGCATTCAATATGAAATCATGCGTCAGATGTTGGCCTTTGCTGACACGGACGATCGATTGGAAAGGAGGCACGCCACGAGACAGGACAAAAATACCGATATCCTTGTCAGGCGGCACCTCATACATATTTTCGTCTTCGGCATTTGGCCGGATGACCTGTATCGTTCCAAGTGTTAGTTCTTCGGACCTGCCCTCTGGCACAAAGCCCACGTAGGTTCTGAATTGCCCTGTCACATCGGGGCCGCCGTCAACCAGTCTGACGACGATTTCCAATGTACCAGGTGCGGTTGTGCTGTGTATGATCCCGCGAATGATCGAAGCCACGATCAGCAAACAAACGATCAGCGCAATAATCTTTTTCATTGAATGAGGTCCATAAATGGGGCGTCACGTCGAATTAAATCGTTTACGCGGCGTCTTCCTCGGACAGTTGTCGGTGCCACATCCGCGCGTAGCGGCCGTTCATGGACAGCAATTCATCATGGGTTCCGCGTTCGGTGATCACGCCGTTTTCCAGCACGATGATCTGATCGGCATCGACAATCGTCGACAGGCGGTGCGCAATGGTGATGACAGTCCGGCCTTCGCCCATGGCGCGCAGGCTGTCCTGGATATCGCGTTCGGTTTCGGTGTCCAAAGCGCTGGTCGCTTCGTCCAGTAGCAGGATCGGAGGGTTCTTCAACAGTGTACGCGCGATACCCACGCGTTGCTTTTCCCCGCCTGACAGCTTTAGCCCGCGTTCGCCCACCAGTGTTTCATACCCATCGGGCAGGGCGTTGATGAAATCATGAATTTTCGCGGCGCGTGCGGCGTCTTCGATATCGCGCCGTGGGGCATCGGGTCGGCCATAAGCGATATTATAATAGATTGTGTCATTGAACAGTACTGTGTCCTGCGGCACGACGCCGATCTGGGCATGCAGACTGTCCTGGGTGACATCGCGGACATCCTGCCCGTCAATCCGCAGCGCGCCGCCGGTCACATCATAAAACCGGAACAAAAGTCGCCCGATCGTGGATTTACCCGACCCCGACGGCCCCACGATCGCCACGCGCTGGCCCGCCCCGACAGTCAGACTGACGCCCATCAGAATGGGACGTTCGGGGTCATAGCCAAAACTGACGTCATCCAGTTCGATCGTGCCGCCATTCACCTGCAGGGCAGGGGCATCGGGTTTGTTCTGAACTTCCGAGGGCTGTTCCAGCAGATCGAACATTTCCCCCATATCGACCAGTGATTGCCGGATTTCGCGGTAAACCGTGCCAAGGAAGTTCAGCGGCAGCGTGATCTGCAGCATATAGGCGTTCACCATCACGAAATCGCCCACGGTCAGATCACCGCGATCCACGCCAAGGGCTGCCAGAACCATGACGACGACCAACCCGGTCGTGATCAGGAACGACTGCCCGAAATTCAGAAAAGAGAGGCTGTAGCTGGTTTTTAGTGCGGCTTTTTCATACCCCTGCATGGCCACGTCATAGCGCGCGGCCTCACGCGCCTCGGCCCCGAAATACTTTACCGTTTCGAAGTTCAGAAGGCTGTCGATGGCCTTTTGATTGGCATCGGTGTCCTGGTCGTTCATTTCCTTGCGGATGCGCACGCGCCATTCGGTGACGGTAAAGGTAAACCAGACGTAAACCGCGATGGTGATGACAACGACCAACAGGTAACTGATGTCAAAAACGACGGCCAGAATGACGCCGATCATCAAAAGTTCCAGCACCAGGGGGCCGATGCTGAACAGAAGGAAACGTAGCAGAAAATCCACGCCCTTGACGCCCCGCTCGATAATGCGGCTAAGGCCGCCGGTCTTGCGCGTGATGTGATAGCGCATGCTCAGCCGGTGGATATGAGAGAATGTTTCTAGCGCCAGCGCCCGCAATGCGCGTTGGCCCACACTGGCGAAAACGGCGTCGCGCAATTGTTGAAAGCCGACCGTCAGCAATCGAACCATGCCATAGGCCACCGTCAGCCCCACAGCACCGATAGCCAGCATCCAGGCCGTGCCGTCGGCTTCCTCGGCCAATGCATCAACCGCACCTTTGTAGAAAAATGGCGTGGTCACCGCGACCAGTTTGGCCAGTACCAGAATAGCCAGCGCAGCCACCACCCGGCGTTTGACCCAAGGCTGATCGCGCGGCCAAAGATAGGGGGAAACCTTACGGATCGTCCGCCACCCGCTGCGGCGTTCGGCGGCGTCAATGTCGGCATTGCTCACGGTGGGCTGCGTCCTGTGTCTTTGTCTGAGGCGCTAACCTAGGGCGCTAGACGCGGAATGCCCAGTCTTATTGTGGTACTGTGAAAATCTGCCCCGGATAGATCAGGTCAGGGTCGCGGATACGATCACGGTTGGCCTCAAACACCTTCAGATACTGAAATCCGTCGCCATAGGCGTCCTCGGCAATGGCCCAAAGGGTCGCGCCGGGTTGAACCGTCTGCACCGACACCCGTGCGCTGCCGTTTTGCTGTATGGCAACGGCCAGATCTTCGGGCGCTTCGCGTTTGAAGGGCGTTTCGATCCGTGAGGTCACCCGACCGTCATCGCTGACCTCGTCAATCCGCAGGGTGTAGGTGCCCGCATCAACTTGCGGCAGGGCCAGTTGCCATTCACCGTCATCGGTGATCTGCGCCGTCGTTACGGGGCGGTTGTCGACATAGACACGCACAAAACCATCGCCAGCGGCGCGCCCGGTCAGTTCAACCGTGCCCGTGTTGTCGTACCCGATCGCATCCAGTGCCACGTTTTCGGCAAGCTCGGGCGGCGGTGCTGAGGCCTGCAGCAGCTGCAGGCCGTCCGTGCCGGCCATCACAATCGTCGGGCTTTGCGGGATCTTCGGTGCGGCGGGGGCCTGGGACAGTTGGGCGGGCGCACTGCCGTCAAAGGGCGATACGATGATTTCCTGGGTCGATCTGATCTCGTCGCCTTCGGGCGATGTCATGGTCAGAGTGATGACACGGGGGCTCGCGCTGGGCTCAAGGTTCAGAAACATCGCAAAGCGGCCACCGGCATCAGCGGCCTGATTCTGAACAGGTTGCCCATCCACCAGCACACGTACATCTGCGCTTGCCACAGACCGGCCTGCCACCAGTGTCCGCCCGTCAGGATCGATGCGCACAACATCAAAGGTGGGCCGCAGCACATCTGTGGTATCCTCAAGTGTGACAGGTGCATCGGGCGCGGCAGGTGCCCTATCGGCGACCAGAACGGCCTCATACCCACCGGGTGCGGGCAGCAGATTATAGGTCGCAATCCCGACCAGGGCTGCAATTACCACACCTATGGCCGAGGTGATTATGACTCTTGAATTACGCACGTTCGTGATCACCCGTTTCCCTTCCCGATCTTCCCTTGCGGGATGCTAGCAGGGCCGCTATCAGAGGTCAAAATTCTTCTCAAACAGGTTTCACCATGCAGGGATTAAAACCATCCATTTGTGTCTTTTGTGGGTCACGGTCAGGACATCGCCCCGCCTATGAACGCGACGCGCGCCATGTGGGCCGCGGGATTGCCGCCGCCGGTTGGCGTCTGGTCTATGGCGCGGGGGATGTGGGACTGATGGGCGTGGTGGCAAATGCCGCACAAACCGCAGGAGGTGAGACATTCGGCGTGATCCCACAGCATTTGCTGCAACGTGAGGTCGGGAAACGCGATCTATCCCGCTTTGTCGTCACCGAAAACATGCACGAACGGAAGAAGGTGATGTATATGAACTCGGACGCCGTCGTAGTGCTGCCTGGCGGCGCGGGGTCCTTGGACGAATTTTTCGAAGTCGTGACCTGGAAACAGCTTGGCTTGCACCGGAAGCCAATTTTTCTTTTGAATACAGAAGGCTATTGGGACAAGCTGATTGGCCTGATCGATCACATGATCAAAGAAGGCTTTGCCGAAGACAGCTTTCGCGATTTTACCGAAGTTGCGGATACGGCTGATGCGTTAGTCGATAGGTTGCGGGATTATTTTGTCGGACGTCTGTCTTGAACCGCCTATAGATACTTCCTCTGCGAAAGCGCTTGCCTTCAGCGAGAGTATTTGGGGAACAATGATGTTTATCTGGTTTGTTGCAGGTATTCGGCGACGCGGGGGGCGAAATAGGTCAGGATGCCGTCGCAGCCTGCGCGCTTGAAGGCGATCAGGCTTTCCAGCATGGCCTTTTCGCCATCGATCCAGCCGTTGGCAGCGGCCGCTTCGATCATCGCGTATTCGCCCGAGACCTGATAGGCGAAGGTGGGCGCGCCGAAGGTGTCTTTCACGCGGCGGCAGATATCCAGGTACGGCTGGCCGGGTTTGACCATGACCATATCCGCGCCTTCTTTCAGGTCACGTTCGATCATGCGCAGGGCTTCATCGGAATTGGCCGGGTCCATTTGATAGGTTTTCTTGTCACCCGTCAGCGCGCCCGAGGCCCCGACCGCATCGCGGAATGGGCCATAGTAGGCGGATGCGTATTTGGCGGCGTAGCTCATGATCATGGTATCTTTGTGCCCGGCGCTTTCAAGGGCGTCACGCATGGCGCCGATGCGGCCGTCCATCATGTCAGACGGCCCAAGGATGTCGGCACCAGCGTCGGCCTGGGCCAGCGCCATTTTTGCCAAAGCGTCGTTTGTTTCATCGTTCAGGATAATGCCGTCGCGCACAATGCCGTCGTGGCCGAAGATGTTGTAAGGGTCCAGCGCGACATCGGTCATGACGGCGATGTCGGGGATTTGGGTTTTGATGACCCGGATGGCGCGGTTCGACAGGTTGTCGGGGTTCCAGGCATCGCGGCAGTCTTCGGTTTTCAGTGATGGCTCGACATAGGGAAAGACGCAGATGGCCGGGATGCCCAGATCGCGCGCGCGGGCGGCGGCTTGAACGGCGAGGTCGATTGTCAGACGGCTGACATGGGGCAAGGAGGCGACGGGGTTTTCCTGATCTTCGCCTTCTTGCACGAAAATCGGCCAGATCAGGTCATTGACGGTCAGCGTGTTTTGCGACACCAATCGCCTGATCGCATCGGATTGCCGCAGGCGGCGCGGACGGGATCGGGGAAAAGTCGAAAGGGTGGGTTTCATATTGGCCTGCCTGATCTATGTCTGGCAGACTGGGTCGCATGAATTCAGAACGTGCTCAAGGGTAGGCAGTGGCAAAAAACCGGTTTAAACGGGCAAAGTGATGAATGATCCGTATCTTGATATAGTCTACAACACCTTTGTCCGTTACATCAATCTGCGGTCGTTTTCCAGTATGTGGTACTGGGCTAGCGTTCTGGTGATGTGGTCAGTTCTAGCCAATTGGGTTATGGGGGTGCCCTATGACATGGTGTCCCGCGCGCGCAGAAAGAAAGGTCAAGCGATGACCGATTTCGAAGATATGGTGCGCATTAACGTGAACCGTATTGATCATTTACTGGGGCGTGGAACAGGGTTTGCGACAGGGTTCTTCTGTTTTATGCTGACAGGCCTGGGCTTGCTTGGATTTTATTACTCATTCGAAACGGCTCAGGCGATTTTTCTTTTGGCGATGCCTGCGTCGATCGTGTTGCTGATGACTGTCAACAAGGCGCGCAAATTTCAACAACATATGCCGACTGGGGATGACCTTCGAAAGCAGATATTGATGCTGAGGTTCTGGATACAGTTAATTGGTGTCATTGCGATTTTGATTACATCGTTCTGGGGCATGTATTACAACACGTTGCACAATACAGCTTGGTTCTGATCTGCGGTTGACTTCGCCGCCCGGCGCGGTAGGTGACGCATCATGTCTGCATCCCACATCACCGTCAGCGGCGCGCCCGAGGGGTTTGATGCCAAGCTGATCCTTCAGGAACTTACCCGCGCAGATGCGCCGGTGTGTCATGTCGCGCGCGATGACAAGCGGCTTGAGGCGATGCGCGCGGCATTGCAGTTCTACGACCCCGCACTGCCGGTTTTTTCGTTTCCGGGCTGGGATTGTCTGCCCTATGATCGCGTGTCGCCACATGCGGATATTGCGGCTGCACGGATGGCGGTTCTGGCCGGATTGGTGCATGGGATGCCGCAACGCTTTGTACTGTTGACCACGCTGAACGCCGCCACGCAACGGGTGCCTGCGCGCGAGGTGTTGCGTGATGCCAGCTTCAAAGCCCAGGTGGACAGCCGCGTGGATGAAGCGGCGCTGAAGAATTTTCTTGTGCGTATGGGCTTTACGCAGGCCCCCACAGTGATGGAGCCTGGGGACTACGCCATTCGCGGCGGCATCATCGATGTCTATCCACCCGGTGAAAGCGGCCCTGTGCGGCTGGATTTGTTCGGCGATGTGCTGGATGGGGCGCGGCGGTTTGATCCGGTCAGCCAGCGGACAACTGAAAAGCTGACCACGGTCGAATTGGCCCCGGTCAGCGAGGTGATCCTGGACGAAGCTGCGATCACCCGGTTTCGGCAGACGTATCGCATCGAATTCGGCGCGGCGGGAACCGATGATCCGCTGTATGAATCCGTCAGTGCGGGGCGTAAGACGGCTGGTATCGAACATTGGCTGCCGTTTTTCCACGACAAGCTGGAAACGCTGTTCGATTATCTGCCCGATGCGGTGATCACGCTGGATGATCAGATGACGCCCGCGCGGCTGTCGCGGTGGGACAGCATCGCCGATCAATACGATGCCCGGCGCGAGGCGATGAGCCAGAAAAACCGCGCGGGCACGGTCTATAAGCCCTGTCCGCCAGAGTTGCTTTATCTGGATGATGCGGCCTGGCAGGCGCAGGTTCAGGGGCGGCGTGTGCTGCAGTTTGCGCCATTGCCGCAGCCGACGGGGCCTGGGGTGATTGATGCTGGTGGGCGCATCGGCCGAAACTTTGCGCCCGAACGGCAGCAGGAAAACATCAGCCTGTTCAATGCGTTATCGGATCATGTTAAGAAACGGATCAAAGCCGCGCCGGTGGTCGTCGCCAGCTATTCCGAGGGCGCGCGCGAACGTTTGCGGGGGCTGATGCAGGATGAGGGGCTGGAGGGCACGCGGCTGATTTCGACTATGGCCGACGTGCAGGATGGCGCTGTGCATCTGGCGGTCTGGTCGCTGGAACATGGGTTTGAGGCCCCCGGTGTCACCGTCATTTCTGAACAGGATGTCTTGGGTGACCGTCTGATCCGCGCGCCGAAGAAAAAACGCCGGGCCGAGAACTTCCTCACTGAAACCCAATCGCTGTCCCCCGGTGATCTGGTGGTGCATGTGGATCATGGGGTCGGGCGGTACCATGGGCTTGAGGTCATCACCGCCGCCGGTGCCGCGCATGAATGTATTTTTCTGGAATATGCCGAAGGCGCCAGGCTATACCTGCCCGTTGAAAACATTGAGCTTTTGTCAAAGTTCGGCCATGAGGAAGGGTTGCTTGACCGGCTTGGCGGTGGGGCGTGGCAGGCCAAGAAAGCACGGCTGAAAGAACGCATCCGTGAGATCGCCGATCGCCTGATCCGCGTGGCGGCTGAACGGGCCCTACGCACTGCGCCCGTGCTGGAAGCGCCGCCCGAAAGCTGGGACGCCTTCCAGGCCCGCTTCCCCTATCAGGAAACTGACGATCAGCTATCGGCCATTCACGATGTGCTGGACGATATGGCCAGCGGGCAACCGATGGACCGACTGATCTGTGGTGATGTGGGTTTTGGCAAGACCGAGGTCGCACTGCGCGCGGCCTTTGTCGCCGCCATGTCGGGTCTGCAGGTGGCGATCATCGCGCCGACCACGCTGCTGGCGCGTCAGCACTATGCCAATTTCGCCGAACGGTTCCGCGGCTTCCCGCTGCAGGTGCGGCAGTTGTCGCGCTTTGTCAGTGCCAAGGACGCCAGCAAAACCCGCGAAGGGATCAGTCGTGGCACGGTCGATATCGTGGTGGGCACCCATGCGCTGCTGGCGAAAACCGTGAAGTTTCAGAACCTTGGCCTGCTGATCATTGATGAGGAACAACATTTCGGCGTGCAGCACAAGGAACGCCTGAAACAGATGCGCACCGATATCCATGTGCTGACCCTGACCGCCACGCCCATTCCGCGCACGTTGCAATTGTCGCTGTCGGGCGTGCGCGATCTGTCGATCATCGGCACGCCGCCCGTCGACCGGCTGGCCATTCGTACCTATGTCAGCGAATTTGATACCGTTACCGTGCGCGAAGCCTTGTTGCGCGAACATTATCGCGGTGGGCAGTCGTTCTATGTCGTCCCGCGCATCAGCGATCTACCTGAAATTGAAGAGTTCCTGCGCGAACAGGTGCCCGAGGTGACGTTTATCACCGCCCATGGTCAGATGGCCGCGGGTGAGCTGGACGACTGCATGAACGCCTTCTACGACGGCAAGTATGACGTGCTGCTGGCCACAACGATTGTGGAATCCGGCCTGGATATCCCCACTGCTAATACAATGATCATACATCGCGCGGATATGTTCGGCCTGGCGCAGCTTTACCAGATCCGGGGTCGGGTGGGGCGATCAAAAACGCGGGCCTATGCCTATCTGACAACAAAGCCGCGTGTGAAACTGACAACCCAGGCGGAAAAGCGGCTGCGGGTTCTGGGCAGTCTGGATACGCTTGGGGCAGGCTTCACCCTGGCCAGTCAGGACCTGGACATTCGCGGCGCGGGCAACCTGATTGGCGAGGAACAGTCAGGCCAGATGCGCGAAGTGGGCTATGAGCTGTATCAGACCATGCTGGAGGAGGCGATTGCCAAGATCAAATCCGGCCAGATGGAAGGCCTTAGCGACGATGACGGCACCTGGGCCCCGCAGATCAATCTGGGCGTGCCGGTTCTGATCCCCGAAGACTATGTGCCCGATCTGGATGTGCGTCTGGGATTATATCGTCGCCTCAGCGGGTTAACCAGCAAAGTTGAACTGGAAGGCTTTGCCGCCGAACTGATCGACCGCTTTGGTCCCTTGCCGAAAGAGGTCAACACCCTGATGCTGATCGTTCGTATCAAGGCGATGTGTAAAAAGGCCGGCATTGCCAAGCTGGACGGCGGGCCCAAGGGGGCGACGATCCAGTTTCACAACGACAAGTTCGCCTCGCCCCAGGGTTTGGTCGAGTTCATCGAGGCACAGCGCGGATTGGCGAAAGTTAAGGACAATAAGATCGTCATCCGACGTGACTGGGCGAAAAGCGCAGACAAGATTAAGGGCGCATTTGGCATTGCCCGTGATCTGGCTGAAAAGGTCGTGGCCGAGAAGAAGCGGAAAAAGACAGTGGCGGGGTAAAGAGAGCTTATTGTTTACAAGTACCTTCTGAATGTTGCGGAGTGCAAGTGATGAAAAAGGGCAGCGACCGTCTGCGGGTGGGCGAGAAGCGCCCGCCAATGGGGGGCGGTCGGGCGCTGCCCGGTGGTGCCCACCGGGCGGGGGTGGTTGAGCCAAGCGATATAGAGTTGCACGACCGTATTTACTTGGTCTTTGAGGCCCCGGCGCGTGGGCCGGGACTGCGCAGGATGATAGATGCGCTTTTTCAGACCTTACAGCGTGGTTACCACCAGAAAGCTGACATAAGTGACATAGCCTGCCAGCAGTACACTGCCTTCAATCCGGGACAATTTGCGGCCTGTTACGGCGAAAATCAGCAGTGCCAGCGTCGCCAGCGCCATGATCCAGATATCCAGCGTAGCGATGCTGGCAGGGACGGCGATGGGGTATAGCAGCGCGGTGGTGCCAAGGATACCCAATATGTTGAAAATGTTGCTGCCGATCACGTTGCCCAATGCCACATCCCCCTGACCTTTGCGGGCGGCGATGATGGATGTGACCAACTCGGGCAGGGACGTGCCGACAGCAACGATGGTCAGGCCGATCACGGCTTCGGGCAGGTTAAAGCTTTGTGCGATGAAAATCGCGCCCTGCACCAGAAACTGCGCACCCGCCAGCATGATCACCAGCCCCGTGACGAAGACCAGCAGCGACCACCATATGGATGGCCCGACGGGCGCGATCAGATCAGCTTCGGCCTGATAGGTTGCAGCAGCGGCGGTTTGGGGCCGTTTTTCCAGCCAGATCGTGACGCAGAGATATGCGATGAGTAGCGTAATGAAGATTGCCCCGACGGTCCGACCGACAGTGCCTGTCAGGACGACACCGATGCAGAGAACCGTTGCCAGAACCAGCACACCACCGTCGCGGCGCAGGCTGGCGGGATGGGTGACCATGGGGCGAACAAGTGCTGCGCAAGCCAGGATGAGCAGGATATTGGCAATATTGCTGCCCACGACGTTACCGATCGCAATGCCCGGCGATCCGGCAAAGGCGGCCTGAACGCTGGTCGCCAGTTCAGGCATCGAGGTGCCAAAGCCCACCAGCGTCAAACCAATGATCATCGGTGAAATATGCAACTGCGTTGCCACGGCAACAGCGGACCGCACCAGCAGTTCACCGTCGATCACAAGGCCGATCAAGCCTATGATGATAAAAAGGAAATCCATTTTGATCCCTTACCCCAGACCGATGCGAAATGGCCCTTGCGGTGCGTTGCTTCAAGCCTTGGTCGAGACGATATTTTCATCAACCGCCCGCAGCCGCAGCATCAACAAATACGCAAGGGTTGCACAGGCCAGAACGCCCATGGCCACATATGTCGGCGTGCCGTCAAACAACTGCCCGATCGGGATGGCGATCAACACCGATCCGACTGTGGAAACCGCGCCAATGGCCGAGGCAGCCATGCCAGCGATATGGCCCAGGGGCTCCATCGCGATGGCGTTCAGGTTGCCGATTGTCATGCCCGCCAGAAAGAAAACCGACGTCACCCAGACGACATAAAGCGCGAAGTAGGCCAGTGGGGGCAGTATGTCTGTCATCGAGGCCATCACCATGACGCCCGAGATACAGATCTGCACCATCAGAGTTATCCGCACCATTTTCTGCATTCCCAACCGGACAACAAGGGCCGCATTGATCAGGCTGGCGCTGGCCGCGCAAACGGCTGTCAGTGCGAACCACAATGGAAACTGTGCCTCGCGGTCAAAAGTGACGTCATAGACGGAATGCGTCGTGATCAAGGCGGTGAACAGCATGGCAAAGCACAAGGTCTGCACCATGACCGACAGTCGGACGGACCGGTGGGTAAAGACCTCTTTCAAGGCAAGTGTCAGCGCGGGGGCACGCAGGGGACGGCGGGCGTCGCGTGGCAGGGATTCAGGCAAGCGCAGCATCATCCATGCGAGGACAATCAGAATAAAGACCACGAATATCGGAAAAATACCGCGCCATCCCAAAATGCCCATCAAGACGGCGCCAATAGCCGGGGCAAAGGCCGGGATTAACGAAAAGATCAGCATGATGAAGGACAGAATGCGCGCCATTTCGCGCCCTTCGTACAAGTCACGGACGATGGCCAGCCCAACGATCCTGGGCGCTGCGGCACCGATGCCTTGCAAGATACGGGCGGCAATCATCAATTCCAGCGTCGGGGCGATCCAGGCCAGCAACGCACCAACAATATATATAGCAGCGCCCGCGATAACGATATTTTTGCGCCCGAACGTGTCCGATAACGGGCCCACCACAAAGGTTCCAACACCCAGTCCGAACACAAAGCTGGTGATTACCAGTTGCGCCAGATTCAAATCGTCAGGGCTGAGCGCCCGACCGATGTCATCCAGTGCGGGCAACATTGCATCAATGGAAAAAGCCACCGTTGCGGTTAGCATCGCCATCAACGCAATGAATTCTGTACGGGAAATCAGTTTCTGGCCCATAGTGCCGCGCTATCACGGGTCGTCAAGACTGACCAGAGGCTTTTGGAGAGTATGGTACTATGTCTTTGCGGTTGCTTTCTGGCGTTGCTTAAGCATCAGTATTCCAACCCGAAGACACATAAGATCTATCTGAAGAAAACGTGGCCAAGCAGATCCGCAGGCAAACCCAATCTGCCTGCGATCATCCGTTCATAATGTTGCCGTTCTGAGCTTTTCATTCACAAACACATAGCCTACCGGCCTTTTTTGATCATCAACATGCTCAAAATTAAATCATATTTCTGCCCTATAATTGCATTCGGGCTTTTGGTTTGGTCTGACCGGTGCTTTTATTTGACACAGCTTTTTTGCTGGATACTGTCAGATCGGACCATGCCTTTTGTTTGAATAGTGTTTATCTTTTTTCGTATTCTGATTGATTTCGAGCGAATTGGTCGCATGGGCTGGAATATTGAACATAAACAATAGGTTTTCCATGCTACCTTATGCTATTGATGATAAGCTGACACCGGAAGTCTTTTGTTTTGACCCTGAACTGATTGTCGAAGTGACAAGCGTCTGTGACCTGAACTGTCCGGGATGCTATTCGCCCACGCTGCGCACGACAGAAAAGCCAGAAATCACCTTTGCGCAATATCCTGATATGTTCATGCTGCCCCGGACCCTGGCGCAGGCGTTGTTCAGTCTGCACCCTGCGCCGCGTCGTCTGTCATTGCGTGGGGGTGAACCGTCGCGCCATCCCCTGCTAGAGCAAGATGAGATCAGGTTGAAGCGTATCCTGAGTTGACAAGGTAATTCGCACATTCCTGCGGGGTGAAGCGGTCGAGCAGCTTACCGATCCTGCGCCATGTTGCCTCTATCGTGCGTTCGGCGGCGTCTCG
>NZ_JACNMP010000084.1 GCF_017592335.1 Pseudaestuariivita rosea
CTGAGGTGCCCCTAGATTTGTAGACGCTTTGCTTGGTAATTTTGGAAGCAAAGGACGACGTATATGTCAGGTCAAATTCGTTACTCAGACGAGTTCAAGATCGACGCGGTGGCGCAGGTCACGGAGCGCGGATATTCGGTCAAGGAGGTGGCTGAACGGCTCGGGATCAGCACCAAGTCTTTGTACACTTGGACGGCGCAGTTTTCGAAGCCACAGCGTGTGACTGATCAGGAAGCCGAGGTCAGGCGGCTTAAGAAAGAACTGGCCCGCGTGACCGAGGAGCGTGACATCTTAAAAAAGGGTGAGACCATTTTCCGCCATTGGTCCGAGGACAATGGTCGAACGCGTACTTCGCCAGGGATGCAAAGTGAGGTACGCTTTTATCGACGCGCATCGCCAGCAGCATCCTGTCCGTGTTCTGTGCAAGATGTTGAGCGTTCATCCCAGTGGTTTCTATGCATGGATTAAGGAACCGTTAAGCCAGCGCACTCAGGAAGATCGGCGTCAGACCAGGCTAGTGAAGAAGGCGTGGAAAGACAGCGGCAAAGTCTACGGCTATCGCAAAATTTACGATGACCTGATCGACATGGGTGAGACCGTCTCAGAGAACCGCGTTGCCCGTTTGGCCCGTCTGGCGGGTGTTCAGGCACAGATCGGGTACAAGAAGAAGCCAGGCTTTTATGGCGGCAAACCGTCCGTCGTGGTCGACAACACATTGGATCGTTAGTTCGCTGTCGATGCGCCAGATCGCGCGTGGGTGACAGACATTACCTACCTGCGCACGCACGAAGGATTTGCGTATCTCTGTATCGTCATTGATCTGTTCTCGCGGCGTGTCGTGGGTTGGGCCATCCGGTCTCGCCAGACTTCAGAACTGGCGGTCCAGGCGTTGCTGATGGCAATCTGGCGACGAAAGCCCGGATCAGGCCTGTTGATCCACTCAGATCAAGGGGCCCAGTTCACCAGCCGTGAATGGGCTGCCTTCCTCCGCGAACACAATTTGGAACACTCCATGAGCCGCCGGGGCAATTGCCATGACAACGCTGTC
>NZ_JACNMP010000085.1 GCF_017592335.1 Pseudaestuariivita rosea
TGGTGCGTGATGAACCTGCAGCCTCCATCATCCAAGAAGTCATGAAAGGCTACGCCTCTGGCCGCTTTGAAAGTCAGGCCGAGGTGAAACGCTACCTCGAAAACAGCACAGACTTCCCGAACATCAACGGATCAATCCGTCAGCAGGTCGTCTCAGACCTGTTCAGCCGCGTCCTTTACGCAGGATACATAGAACATGAGCCATGGGGCATCACGCGTCGTAGGGGGCACCATGAACCGCTTATATCGTTCGAAACCTATGAGCGCATCCAAGCTCGCAAGTCAGAGCGTCAACTTGCGCCTGCACGGGCTGACATAAATCAGGACTTCCCACTGCGTGGTGCGCTCAACTGCGCTTGCTATGATGCGCCTATGACGTCTTGCTGGTCAAAGAGTGCGACAGGCAAGCGGTATCCCTACTACTGGTGCCAGACAAAAACCTGCGAGATGTATCGCAAGAGCATCCGCGCAGAAAAGATCGACGCAGCCTTTGCAGAGTTGATGCAATCGCTGGCTCCGTCAAAAACGATGATCAAGAGCGTTACCATGATGCTCAAGGATGCATGGGCGCAAAGGTTGGCACATGCTAATGTGCAGAAAGGCGACGTGCAGCGCGAAATTGACCAGATGGACAAGCAACTCGACGGCCTGTTGGATCGGATTGCTGAGACGGATAATCCAACTGTCGTGGCTGCTTACGAGAAAAAGATCGCAAAGCTGGAACAAGACAAGCTAATGCTTGCCGATAAACTGGATCAAAAGACCCAATCAAAGCATAGCCTTGAAGATATTTTCGAACTTTCTGTCCTGTTCCTGACAAGCCCTTGGAAAATTTGGGAAAAAGGCGGCTTAGCACTCAAGAAAACGGTACTTAGAACCGCATTTAAAGCACCATTGGCCTACAGCAAGGAAAACGGGTTTCGAACTCCGCAAACCTCTGTAATCTTTAGGTTTTTGAGAGAGTTGAAAGAAAAATGTGAAATGGTGC
>NZ_JACNMP010000086.1 GCF_017592335.1 Pseudaestuariivita rosea
GTCTGATCTCGAAGTCAACGGGCGACAGCATGCCGTTTTTCGTGCGCTTGCGCTTTGGGTTGTAGAACAGCTCGATGTGATGTCGGTCACCCCCAGACCTGATCCCGCGCGGACGTATCGAACCGCTGCTCCAGCCTGTTCTCAGCCACAATGGCGGGCTTACCATCATACCGGCCGGGACGCCGCCGATAGCCGACCTGAGCCGCGATCCCGGCCAGCGAGGCCAGGCGCGCGACGCGGTTCTCCGAGACCTGCTCGCTCTGGTCGCGCAGATCGTCCGTCAGCTTGCGATAGCCATAGACCTTGCCACTCTCCGCCCAGGCCTGCCGGATCAGCTCGGTCTGACGCGCACCTTCCTGCGCACGATGGCTTAGCGGTTCCTTGAGCCATGCATAGAAGAGAAGCCAGAGAAATGGACCCGCAGCACCCGGCACATGGCCCGGACACCGAACTCCCCGCGATGCGCCCGGATAAAGGCGTACTTCATTGGGACCCTCGCGCGAAGTACGCGCTCGCCATTGCGCTTGAACCAATGGCGCACAAGGCTCGCCCTTTTTTAGAATGTCGCGCTCCTCGGTCACCCTTGCCAGCTCGCGCTTCAGCCGCCGGTTCTCGGCTTCATGGTCCACGCCAGGCTTAGGCTCCGGACCCCCAAACAGCTTCATCCATTTGTAAAGAGAATGCGTGCTGACACCCCAACGCCGCGATACCTCGCGAACCGGATAGCCTCGCACTGTGATCTGATGCACCGCATCGCGCTTGAACTCGTCGCTGTAATTGCTTGTCCCCATGTCGGCCTCCTCGCCTCAAAGTTAGGGGGCAAAGCGTCTACAAACCTAGGGGCAGCTCA
>NZ_JACNMP010000087.1 GCF_017592335.1 Pseudaestuariivita rosea
AGATTGGCGTAGACAGCCGGAGCCAGCCCGCCAAGCGATGTGTGTGGTCTTTGTGTGTTGTAATCGATCCTCCAGTTTTCGATGATCTTCCGTGCTTCAGCGAGATTGCCAAAGATGTGTTCGTTCAAGCATTCATCTCGCAGTCGGCCATTGAAGCTTTCCACAAATGCGTTTTGCATTGGCTTTCCGGGCGCGATGTAATGCCAACCAACGCCGGTTTCCTGGCACCACCTCAGCACGGCGTGAGATGTCATTTCCGTTCCGTTATCTGAGACGATCATATCGGGCTGGCCGCGTCTGTGGATCAGATCATCCAGTTCGCGGGTCATCCGCGCTCCTGACAACGAACGATCCACGACAGTTGCCAAGGCTTCGCGTGTGCAATCATCCACGATGCATAGAACACGGAACCGCTGGCTATCCTCAAAGGCGTCCGACATCGAGCCATTGGAACGCCATTGGTCCGAGAGACTGTCCGTCTTCAGAGTTTTTCGGAGAACTGAGGCTGTTTGGTAGTGGAGGCTCTGGTTCAGTTTCAGTTTCAGTTTCAGTTTCAGTTTCAGTTTCAGTTTGAGTTTGAGTTTGAGTTTGAGTTTGAGTTTGAGTTTGAGTTTATGCGGCAGCTGATTGGTGCTGCAAGCGACGTGTTTGGATTGTCTTCTTTTTGATCTCCTCTCTCATTTTCAGGATCTTTGCGTCG
>NZ_JACNMP010000008.1 GCF_017592335.1 Pseudaestuariivita rosea
TCTCCCGAAGGTCCATCGAAAGTGCCTTACCCACTGCTCGCCCTCCATCTTGTGGTCGGCGACAGTGAATCAGCAAAATAAGCCTATGTGAATCCCCCTTGATTCAGGTCGATTTCATCACGCTCTAGCTGATCTGATCCGGGTGTCGGCTGATATCTGCGATACAGTCTGGGTTGAAACTCATGCGCGCTGGCTGGCGGTGGATGATGCCAGACGACGCGACTGGATTGATTGTTTTCGGCAGACCAATGCGATTGTGAAAGTATCTTTCGACAAAATGCATCACCTGCGCACAGACATTTTACGTGAGATCACCACTGTTCTGGATGCCGAAGGTCTAAGGTGGATGATTGCGATAACCGAACCCGATGAGGCCAGCTTTTTAAAAACCCGCAACAGATGTGACTGGGTGGAAGATCGCCGAATTACATTCCAGAAATTGGTCACAGATCACAGACTACTGGTCAGCCCGCCTTTGGGAACGCTTTCGATGATAGGCAGATTGCAGACACAACCAACATCCCACTTTGAGTGATTAGGCCTGCGCCAGTTTTTTCAGCCGTGCCTCTCGCAGCCGTGCGAAGTCGTCGCCGGCGTGATAGCTGGATCGGGTCAGGGGGGTGGCGGATACCATCAGGAAGCCCTTACCATAGGCCACTTTTTCATAGGCCGCGAATTCGTCGGGCGTGACAAAGCGGTCGACGGCATGGTGTTTGGGTGTGGGCTGCAGATACTGGCCGATGGTCAGAAAATCGATGTTGGCGGTGCGCATGTCGTCCATGACCTGCAATACGGCCTGACGATCTTCGCCCAGCCCCACCATGATACCGGATTTGGTGAACATGGATGGGTCCAGTTCCTTGACCCGCTGCAGCAGGCGCAGCGAATGGAAATAGCGGGCACCTGGGCGGACCTCGGGGTAGAGGCCGGGCACGGTTTCCAGATTGTGGTTGAAGACATCGGGTTTGGCGGCGACGACCACCTCAAGCACCGCAGGATCGCATTTGATAAAGTCGGGCGTCAGAATTTCGATGGTGGTCCCCGGCGACTGGCGACGAATGGCACGGATGGTCTGGGCAAAGTGTTCGGCCCCACCATCTTCGATATCGTCACGATCGACCGAGGTGACCACGACATGGTTCAGCCCCAGCTTTTTCACCGCATCGGCCACGCGACCGGGTTCGAACACATCCAGAGCCTCGGGCGGTTTGCCGGTCGCGATATTGCAGAAGGTGCAGGCGCGGGTGCAGACCTCGCCCATGATCATCATGGTGGCGTGGCCCTGGGACCAGCATTCGCCGACGTTCGGGCAGCCCGCTTCCTCGCACACGGTGACCAGCTTATGTTCGCGCATGATCGCGTGGGTCTGTTTGTAGCCTTCGCTGGTGGGGGCCTTGACGCGGATCCAGTCCGGTTTTTTCGGCTGAGCGTTATCCGGGCGGTTGGCCTTTTCGGGGTGCCGCTGTTCAGGAATTTTCAGATCACGCATGATTTTCCCTCCGCTTTGCAGATAGATAGGGGATAACTTAGCAAATGTCCCGCGACTTTATTGCATGGCGGGTATTTGCTGTTTGGTTAAGCACACCCAATCGCCCGGTGCGCGCCGAAGGCGCAGGGCGAGCGCCTGACCGTCCCGGCGGGCTGGCGCTTTGGCCGCCTGTGTACAAAGCTTAACCAACAGAGGGGCTTGGCCACCATAAATCGCGTCGATTAGCCGCCAGGGCGCCATCCCACGGTCAGGCGTGCGCCCTGCTTTCATAGTTGGCATTCAACGCGGTCATCCGACCTTCTTTGCAGGCTCAAGCGGTCCTGTCGCATCGTAATGCTAACCCTTTTGCTTGAACAGAACCTCTTGCGCCTTTTTGTCGGTTTGCAGGTTGCCGCGCTTGTCTTCGGCCACCGCGCGGCCTTTTTTCACAGCCTCGCGCGATCCGACCAGGTCCAGCCAGCGCGCCAAATCGGGTTTGTCGTCCAGCGTCTGTTCCTGGCCTTCCCACAGGCTGGCCCAGGGCCAGATCGCCATATCGGCAATCGAATAGAAATCGCCAGCCACATAGTCATTGCCTGCCAGTTGTTTGTTCAGAACACCCAACAGGCGGCCGGTTTCATTGCGATAGCGATCCTTGGCATAGGGCAGATCGTTGGGCGGCTCCATCGATGGGGCATATTTCAGGAAATGATGCGCCTGACCCGCCATGGGGCCAAGACCACCCATTTGCCACATCAGCCACTGATCGACGGCAACGCGGTCGCGTTCGGTCGGACCGCCGAATTTTCCGGTTTTGCGGGCCAGATACTGCAAAATCGCGCCGGATTCGAAGATTGAGATGGGTTTGCCATCTGGCCCCTCGGGGTCGATAATCGCAGGCATCCGGTTGTTGGGGGCAATGGCCAGAAAATCGGGTTTGAACTGATCGCCCGCGCCGATGTTTACCAGGTTGAGGTTATAGGGCAGTCCCATTTCCTCAAGCGCGATGGAAATTTTCCAGCCGTTCGGCGTGGGCCAGTAGTACAGCTCAATCGGTTGTGTCATCTTCGCTTGCCCTCCAAAATTCGGGGTCAGGATGACGTTTTCTGCACAAAGGGCAAGACCGGTTTCGGCGCAAGGCGATCATGTCTTTGGAAGGCGGTGCGATCTGTGATGTTTTGCAACCGTGCCACAGGATAGTGGTTGGGGTGGCGCAGCAATGCGCGATAAAGCTGAAAAACACCCGGACGCAGATAGACCGACCAATGACACATCCGCGCGCCTGTTTCGGCAATGGCAAACCCCATCGTGTTCAGTTCCGCCAGTGTGGTCGGACATGACAGGCTGATGTCCGTCCAATTCGTATGCCGTGCCCCCAGGCCGCGCCCCAGAAGCGTGTCGCCGAACCGAACCGACGGGATCAAGGCGCCCAGCATATAGTCATAAAGATCGTTTTCGCGCGATGTGATGTTGACCACTTCTGCGGTACGCCCGGCAGGTGATGACATGGCCTTGCGGGCGACGCTGCGATAGTCGGCTGCCGCCAACAACACCGCGCGCCGGACACTATGCGGTGGCAAAAGCTGTAAGCCAGACAGAACGACCCGTGATCCCAGGCTGTGTGCCATCAAGGTAATGTCACGCTTCGGTGCGATCTGTTTGATTGAGCTGATCAGACGCGCAAGCGCATGACCGGTGGTGGCGGCACGGCCATAGGCGCGCCAGATTGATCCGCGGGCTTCCCATCCGAAGGCCAGGCATAGCCCGCCACCTTGTTCGGTAAAGCCAAGTTTTGTGGGCCAGCTGAGCGCCTTGGGGCAGGTGTCATCGGGACGAAGTGCCAGAATATGGCGATGCGGGCTAAAGCCGCGTGTGGATGGCGAAAACTTATAGCCATGGACCAGAATGCAGACCGGTCCGTCTGTACGCCGTAGCGCCGATTGCAGCAGTGTTTTACAGACTATTGGCCTGTCAGACACTGTATTGACCTGTATCAACGGCATCGGGTTGAACCCCCGTCACTCTGTGTTGCGGTCAGCCCCTAATCCCGTAATACGACACCTGCGTAACCATATCGTTAAACTTGGATGACTTGGCTTGACGCACCGGGATCTGATCGCTATGCCCCGGATCAGTGGCGATTTGTTCACCGGATTGCGGGCCACTTAAAACATGCCGCTAAAGAGGTCAGGGTGTTTGCCCCCGGCGTCTTGGAACGGTGGGGGCTTTTTTGTGGGCGCGACCGCCGCCTGGAGGATGAAGATGAGCGATTGGAAACCGCGCACCCGTGCCGTTCACGCCGGTACCCGCCGCAGTCAGTATAATGAGGTGAGCGAGGCGATTTTTCTGACGCAGGGTTTTGTCTATGACAGCGCCGAACAGGCCGAGGCGCGGTTCATTCAGGCCGGTGAGGATGAGTTCATCTATGCCCGTTACGGCAACCCCACGGTGCGGATGTTCGAAGACCGCATTGCGGCGCTGGAGGGGGCGGAAGATGCCTTTGCCACGGCCTCGGGCATGGCGGCGGTCAATGGCGCGCTGATGTCGATGCTGCAGGCGGGCGATCACTTGGTGTCGTCCCGCGCGCTGTTCGGGTCGTGTCTGTATATTCTGGAGGAGGTCCTGACGCGTTTCGGCGTCGAGGTGACGTTCGTTGATGGTACCGATCTGGATCAGTGGCGTGCCGCGATCCGGCCCGACACCAAGGTTGTCTTTTTCGAAACCGTCAGCAACCCGACGCTTGAGGTTGTTGATATCAAGGCCGTTTCTGATCTGGCCCATGAGGTCGGTGCAACAATTGTGGTCGACAATGTCTTTGCCACGCCCGTCTTTTCCCGTGCCTTGGAGCTGGGCGCCGATGTGGTGATCTATTCTGCGACCAAACACATCGATGGGCAGGGCAGGGCGCTTGGTGGGGTGATCCTGGGCACGCGTGAGTTTATCCGCAAAACAGTTGAGCCCTATATGAAGCACACCGGCGGGTCGCTTAGCCCGTTTACCGCGTGGATGCTGTTGAAGGGGCTTGAGACGATAGATCTGCGCGTGCGCGCCCAGGCAGACAGTGCCGTGGCCCTGGCGCGGGCGCTTGAGGGGCACGCGGCGCTGGATCGCGTTATTTATCCCCATCTGGCCAGCCATCCCCAAGCTGATACGGCTCGGGGCCAGATGGAGGCAGGCGGTACGGTGCTGTCGATTGACCTGAAAGCCGGGCAAGAGGCTGCGTTCAAAGTGCTGAACGCGCTGGAGATCTTTGTGATTTCGAACAATCTGGGTGATGCGAAATCCATCGTGACCCATCCCGCCACAACAACGCATCAGCGTCTGCCCGAGGATCAGAAACAGCACTTGGGTATCACCCCCGGTCTGATCCGCGTCAGCGTCGGGCTTGAGGATACCGATGATCTGATCGCCGATCTGACACACGCGCTTAGCATGATCTGACTAGAAATTTTTCCCGTAAAACAGAATGTTTCATTGGAAACATGCGATGCTGACCCTATGTAGACGCGGGCCAGTATCGAAGAGAGGTGGCCGATCATGAATATCCACACAACCGACATCGACCGCGCGCCGTCGCGGGATGAAGCTGAAACAGCGCTTGCACTTTTGCGACGTTGGGCCGGATCGGTCACACCGACCGAGGTTGCAACGCTGGATCCATCGGTTGCCCGTCTTTTGCCGGGGCAAGAGGTATCGAACTACCCCGATCTGTCCCGTGTGTACCCCGAGGATTTCACGGTCGATGCGGCCTATAAAGCCAGCCTGCCTGACCTGCAAAATGGCCCCACCAGCTTGATCCGCGGGGAAAAGCAGCAAATCCAGCACGTCGGGATTTCCAACTTTCGCCTGCCGATCCGGTTCCACACCCGCGATAATGGCGATCTGACGCTGGAAACCTCGGTCACCGGCACCGTCAGCCTTGAGGCCGAGAAAAAAGGCATCAACATGAGCCGCATCATGCGGACATTCTATCGTCGTGCGGAAGAAACATTCAGTTTTGAGGTGATCGAGGCCGCGCTGGACGATTATAAAACCGATCTGGAAAGCTTTGACGCGCGCATTCAGATGCGCTTCAGCTTTCCGATGAAAGTCTCATCACTGCGCTCGGGGCTTCAGGGATATCAGTATTACGACATCGCGCTGGAACTGGTCGAACAGGATGGGGTGCGCAAAAAGATCATCCATCTGGATTATGTCTATTCGTCGACATGCCCCTGTTCACTGGAACTGTCTGAACACGCGCGTCAGTTCCGGGGCCAGTTGGCGACGCCGCATTCCCAACGGTCAGTGGCGCGTGTGTCGGTCGAAGTGGATTGCGACGCAGATTGCCTGTGGTTCGAAGATCTGATCGACCTTTGCCGCGCAGCCGTGCCGACGGAAACCCAGGTTATGGTGAAACGCGAGGACGAACAGGCCTTTGCCGAACTGAACGCCGCCAATCCGATTTTCGTCGAAGACGCGGCGCGGCTGTTTTGTGAGCAGTTGAAAAACGATGTCCGCATCGGTGATTTCCGCGTAATTGCGTCGCATCAGGAAAGCCTGCACAGCCACGACGCGGTGTCTGTCCTGACCGAAGGTGACACCTTTGCCGCCGACAGTCTGGACCCCCGTTTGTTCAGCACGCTTTTCCACGTGGGCTAGTGGGCTTTTGGATCAAAGGTAACAAAAAATAAATCATTTGGCGGGAAAACACCCGCCATGATTGCACCGATACAGATAGACTTAGCCAAACCGGTTCAGGACCGTTGGTCATTCACCGACATGCAGTGTCGTCAGTCCAAGCAACTGGTCGATTATTATACCAACGATATCGGCAATGTGGCCGAAATGGCTGAAAACATCGGTCAGGTGATTTTTTCGACAATCCCAGAGGCACTTCTGGCTGAAATCGACGTTATTGCCCAGCAATTGGATCAATCGCCGAATATTGTGCTTCTGGTACATGCCTATTACGATCTGGTGAAAACGATCATGGGATGCACTGCGTTTGCCATTGAAACGGATGATGGCATTCTGCACGGTCGTAATCTGGATTGGTGGAGCGAAAACGAATTGCTGGCAACCAGTACGGTGATGTATCACTTCACGGGTGCCGCCGCCGGTGAATTTTACAGTGTCGCATGGCCCGGTTTTGCAGGGGTTTATTCTGGTATGGCACCAGGGCGCTTTGCGATTACGCTGAATTCCGCGCTTAGTAGCGAACCCATGCAGATCGTAACGCCCATCGCGTTTCAGATCCGGCAGGTTTTTGAAACGGCCACGTGCTTTGACGAAGCGGTCGAACAGTTGCAGAAAGCGATTTTGCCCTGTGACGGACTTATTCTGGTGACCGGTTGTGCCCCCGGTGAAATGGCCGTGATTGAACGCAGCCCGCGAAAATCTGCAGTCCGGCATGCTGTGGATGGGCAAATTCGGGTTACCAATAATTTCATGCAACTTGATGTCGCCGAAGTCAGTTTTGAAACTGAAATTCTGCAAAGCTCGCCTGGTCGATACGCACGCATTACCGAGTTGCTGCAAACCCCGCCGAAAAACCTGCACGAATGCATGGCGTATCTGAAAGATAATGACGTTCAGATGGATATGACTGTTCAGCAGATGGTCTTTTGCGCGGCAGGGGGCCAGTTTCTTTTGGCGTAATTTGGGTTGACCCGTCCCCGGTCCCACGACTTAGTGGGCGGGGGAGGAACCATACGTGTCATTGATGATGAACAAAGCCGGTCTGACGGCATTTTTGCAGAAAAGCTTTCCACAGGTCGCCGATGATTTTCAGATCGATACAGTATTGGAAACGGAACTGTCGGTCTGTTTGACCCCGCAAGATCGTCATTTACGCCCCGGCGGAACGGTTTCGGGGCCGACATTGTTCGGTTTGGCCGATGTCTCGATCTATCTTGCCATCCTGTCGCGCATCGGGCCTAAGGCATTGGCGGTGACCACCAATTGCTCGATCGATTTCATGCGCAAACCCGCGGCGGACCGTGATCTGATTGCGGTGGCCCGGCTGCTGAAACTGGGGCGTGTTTTGGCGGTGGGCGATACGATGATCTATAGCGATGGGATGCCAGACCCCGTGGCGCGTGCCACGCTGACCTATTCAATCCCGCCCAAGCAGGCATAAAAAAGGCCCGGCACGAAGCCGGGCCCAGGAAGAGGTCTGGCGCAGCAGGGATTAGGTGCGCCAGAACACACGACGTGCCTCATCCAAGGCATCGTCGCGATTCAAACCCACATCTTTCAGCAAGTGGTCATCCAATTGGGATAAAGCCACACGTGTTCGGCGTCGCTCGTCCCATTTGACAAGTGTCACCGCGACCGCAACAGCCACCTGAGACAGCGGCGTCAGGGGCCGTTCAGAAAGGTAAGCAAGCTGTTTTGTCCGGGTATATGTCATGGGACAAATCCTTTAATTGTATTGACACAATGTAGAGAATATCTACAATGAAACGATACAATATCAGCGTAATGCAGTCCACAGGAGTATTGTATTGAATACAATTTGGCGGCCGAACCTTGCCGATCACCCCGGACCCAAATACAAATCCGTGGCCGAGGGGATCAAATCCGCAATCGCGCAGGGCGAGTTGACGGTTGGTACAAAGCTGCCCCCCGTCCGTGATCTGGCCTGGGCGCTGGAAATGACGCCCGGCACCGTGGCCCGCGCCTATACCATCCTGACCGAGCAGGGTGTGCTAGAGGCTGTCGTTGGCCGCGGCACTTTTGTGGCGGGTCCGAAAACAAAACTGTTGGACGACGTCTGGGCCCGCGAAAAAGAGCTGATGAAACCCAGTGTTTTCAGCTTTTTTACTCCACATCTGCCCGATGTCGGACAAGTCAGCGCGATACGGAAGGCCATGGTTCAGGTGTCACAAGGCGACCCGGATCTGTTTCTGACCTATCCTGTGCGCGACACGTTGCAACCGGTGCGGCAAAGCGTTGTTGATTGGCTGTCTGACGTGCCCCTTGGCGGGATCAAGGATGAAGATGTCGTGCTGGCCCATGGCGGGCAGAACGCGATTAGCCTGGTGATGCAGACGGTTCTGTCGGGCGCCCGCCCCGTGATCATGGTCGAAGAACTCAGCTATGCCGGCTTCCGCCGCGCCGCGGAAACGTTGCGGGTCGATGTGGTGGGCGTTCCGATGGATGACAAGGGCGTCATCCCGCAGGCGCTTGAGGCCACCGCGCGCCGGACAGGTGCGCAACTGTTTTGTACCTCGCCCGAAGTGCATAATCCAACCGCGCTGCACACGCCAGTTGATCGCCGAAAAGAGCTGGTCGCCGTCGCCCGTCGTCAAGGCTTCGATATTCTGGAAGATGATTGCTATCGTATGGGGCAGGTCAAGGCGCCCACCTATCGCGCTTTGCTACCGGAACACGTCTGGTATGTTTCGTCGATTTCAAAAATGCTGACACCGGCCCTGCGGGTGGGCTTTGGGGTGGCCGCGCGGGGTCGGGCCGCGGATTTGCGGCGCTCGGCCGAGTACGGATTTTTTGGATTGGCCCGCCCCATGGCGGAAGTGACCCGCATCTTGCTAAGTGATCCGGCCTGCCGCGCATACACACATCAGATCAGGGCGCGGGTCGCGGATTACATCCGCATCGCGGTCAATGCCCTTGGCGGTTTCGACCTGACCTGGCACGAAGATGTGCCCTTTGTCTGGTTGCGTCTGCCGTCAGGCTGGCGTGCCGCTGCGTTCTGTCGCGCAGCCGAGTCCGAGGGCGTTCAGATCCGGTCTGCCGACGAATTTGCCCTGCGCGACGGCCGCGCGCCCCATGCGGTGCGGATTTCGGTCAATGGCCGGATTGATCGGGCATCATTTGAAGAGGCCATGCAAAGACTGCGCCGTTTACTGGATAATCCGCCTGAACAAATTAGCGTTTAAGGGGGTATTATTATACCTAATTTATAACATACTGATATTGCTTTATTATTTTTACTTCATGCCAATTGACTTGAGGTTTTACCTGTTTATAACCCGTCCATCGAATTTCGGCGGCACGTGTGTCGCCCACACTTAGACGATGGATACGGGGAAAATATGAAGACCTTTTCTGCAACACCGGCAGACATCGACAAGAAATGGATCATTATCGACGCCGAAGGCGTTGTTCTGGGCCGTCTTGCCTCGATCGTTGCCATGCGCCTGCGCGGCAAGCACAAGGCGTCCTTTACGCCCCATATGGACATGGGCGACAACGTGATCGTCATTAACGCTGACAAGGTTCAGCTGACCGGTCGCAAGCGTGACAAGCCGAACTATTGGCACACCGGGTATCCGGGCGGTATCAAATCGCGCACCACAGGCCAGATCCTGGAAGGCGCGCATCCTGAGCGTGTCGTTATGCAAGCGGTCAAACGCATGCTGCCAGGCAATCGCCTGAGCCGCCAGCAGATGACCAATCTGCGCGTTTACGCCGGGGCCGAGCATCCGCATGAGGCGCAAAGCCCCGAGGTGCTGGACGTCAAATCCATGAACAAAAAGAATACGAGAACATAGTGATGGCTGAAGAAATCAAATCTCTGGATGAGCTGAGCGCAGCTGTCGAAAGCGATATCGGCGGTGTTCAAGGCACCTCTGCCGACGAAGCTGTGCAGCGCGAACCTGTACGTGATGAATTGGGCCGCGCCTATGCGACCGGCAAGCGGAAAGATGCGGTGGCCCGCGTCTGGATCAAGCCCGGATCAGGCAAGGTCAGCGTGAATGGCAAGGAAATGGACGCTTATTTCGCGCGTCCCGTTCTGCAGATGATCCTGCGCCAACCGTTCCAGGTGGCCGGTGTCGAAGATCAGTTCGACGTTATGGCGACTGTTAAGGGCGGTGGCCTGTCCGGTCAGGCCGGTGCGGTCAAGCACGGTATTTCGAAAGCGCTTCAGCTTTATGACCCCGCGCTGCGCGGCGCGCTTAAGGCCGCTGGCTTCCTGACCCGCGACAGCCGTGTGGTTGAGCGTAAGAAATACGGTAAAGCCAAAGCGCGGAAAAGCTTCCAGTTTTCCAAGCGTTAAGCTTATCTGGCACTCCATCAAAAAGCGCGGTTTCGGCCGCGCTTTTTTCATGCGGATCGCCGTGTTCGGCTGGTCACGGTTTTCAGCACCTCGGGGATGACAATGATCGGCAGGGCAAACGCTGCGATCAGTAACCATTCGTCTGTGCCAATGGGAACTGTATGCAGCAGGGTTTGCAACGGGGCCCAATAGACCGCGACGACCTGTGCCCCCAAGGTGACCGCAAGGGCGATCAGAAGCAGGGGATTTGACAGCAAACCGATCCGCCAACACGGCAACGACAGGGACCGGAAGGCGAAAACGCTGACTTTTTCGAACACCACCATCGCCGTGAATGCCGTGGTCCGCGCCAGATCGACGCTGACATCAATCAAACTGAAAAAGATCCAAAGGCTGGCCCCACCGGTATAAAGCCCCAGCACACAGATGCTGACAATGCCGCTTATGCCCAGAATCGGCTGGTTTTTCGGTCGGGGCGGTTGTTTCAGCTGGTCCGGCTCCGATTTTTCCAGCCCCAGGGCCACGGCCGTCACGCCATCGGTGACCAGGTTCATCCACAGAATCTGGGTTGCCAGAAAGATCAGCGGCCCGCCCACAAGGATATTGACGACCAGGGCCACGACCTCGCCCGCGTTGGAGCTCAGCAGATAGCGCACGAATTTTCGGACATTGGCGAACTGGCGTCGGCCTTCACCGATGGCGCGGACGATGGTGGCAAAGTTATCGTCCAGAAGAATAAGGTCAGACGCATCACGCGCGACATCTGTGCCCCGGATACCCATCGACACGCCAATATCGGCTTTTTTCAGTGCAGGCGCGTCGTTCACCCCATCGCCTGTCATCGCGACGATCTGATCCTGCGACTGCAGTGCGGCGACAATGCGCATTTTATGTTCGGGCTTGGTGCGGGCAAAAACCACGTCATCGTTCAGCGCGCTGATAAGATCAGCGTCATCCATTGCCGTCAGGTCGTCCCCGATCACGGTCTGGTGGACGGGCAGCTGTAATTGTTCGGCAATGGCGCGGGCGGTTACGGGGCTGTCGCCGGTGATCATGACGATCTTGATGCCCGCCGATCTGGCGGCGCGGACGGCGGCTTTGACTTCGGCGCGGGGCGGATCAATCAGGCCGACAAGGCCAAGAAAGACCATATCGTCCTCGGTCAATACGTGATCTGGCACGGTCTTTTCGGCCAGCGCAATGACCCGCAGACCTTGGCTGGCCATGCTGTCGTAGGCCGCGATGATTTCGGTTCGGTCCGTTTCGGTCAGGGGGACGATCTGATCGTCACGCCGTATGCGGTTGCACAGATCAAGCAGCCGCTCGGGCGCCCCTTTGGTATAGATATGACCGCCCGCACCGTCGCGGAACAGGACGCTCATACACTTGCGATCGCTGCTAAAAGGTGCTTCGGCGATCATCGCATTGGGGTCGGGCAGGGGGCACCAGCCTTTGTAGGCCAGCGTGACCAGCGCGGCCTCGGTCGGAACGCCGGTGACACGCCAGGTTGCACCATCGCGCTGCAGCGCCGCGTGGTTGCAAAACAGACCTGCGGTCAGCAGGGCCGATAGCGCAATGTCGTCTTCGGCGCGCACCCGGCGGCCGTCCGTTTCGATATGACCGGTGGGATCATAGCCTGTGCCCGTGACGTCATAGCTCCGCGTGGCGGTCCAGATCGACGTGGCCGTCATTTTGTTTTCGGTCAGCGTGCCGGTTTTGTCGGTACAGATGACCGACGCCGCGCCCAGGGTTTCGACGGCCTGCAGCCGCCGCGCCAGCGCCTTTTGCCGGATCATCGCGGCCGCGCCCAGGGCCAGAGTGATCGTGACGACCGCGGGCAGCCCTTCGGGCACCATGGCGACTGACATCGAAAGGCCGGTCATCATCATTTCGAACTGATCGCGCCCGAACCAGATGCCCAGGCCCACGACACTGGCCGCCACCAACAGGGCCGCAGCCCCAAGCTGCGTGGCCAGACGCCCCAGTTTGACCTGCAGATTGGTTTTCTTTGGCCCAACCGCGCCGGTCAGAACGGCAATCTGGCCGAATTCGGTTTTCGCGCCTGTTGCGGTGACCTGTGCCTCGGCCCGGCCCGAGATGACCGAAGTTCCGGCAAAGACCTGATCCTGCCCTTGGGCTGCGGCCTTTTCCACCGGCAGGGATTCCCCCGTCAGAACGCTTTCGTCCAGACGCAGGTCAACCGAATGCACCAGCCGCGCATCGGCCGGCACTTTGTCCCCCGCAGTCAGGATGATCACATCATCGGGCACCAGGTCACGCGCTGCGATCACCTGTTCCACGCCGTCGCGCAGGACCACAGCCTTGGGTGTCATCATATCCCGCAGGGCCTGAAGCGCGGTTTCGGCGCGCCATTCCTGCACAAACCCCAGGCCGGCGTTCAACAGGATCACCAGCCCAATCGCCAGCGCATCGATGCTTTCGCCGACGATTACTGCGATCAGGGCGGCGGCGATCAGGATCAGGACCAGAAAGCTGGAAAACTGCCGCAGAAGGACCCCGATCATGCTGGCGCGCTTGCCCTGGGGCAGTTCGTTCCAGCCTGCCGTCTGTCGCAGCTGCAGGACCTGGGGCTGACTAAGGCCTAGGCTGCTGCGGCGATCAGGCAAAGTGGTGCTTTCTGCCGCTGTGACGGTCTGCGAACGCGGGCATGCTAAAGCGTGGATCTGTCGATCAGGCTGACACCGCGGCGGACGGCATCACTGGGATGCGTGACCACCCGGTCGCCCGGCGCCAGACCGTCAAGCACCACGGCCATCTCCATGTTGCGCCTGTGAATCACCACTGGTCGCAACTCGGCCATACCGCCCGCTTCGACAAAAACGGCCCAGTCATCGCCTTGCCGGAATAACGCACTGAGCGGGACCTGCAGCGTATCGTCCGATTGCCATTCGACGATCCGCAAAAAGACCGAAAAACTGTCGCCTAGTCCCGGGCGCTGATCGACCGGTGTTGTCAGGTTGAAATAGGCGTCGACGCGTTGTTCCTCGATCCCCAGAGCCGACACTTTGGTCCGCGCGATAGGGTCGATGCGATCCAGTTCCGCAATCAGGGGGTCTGGGCCGCCCCACCGATCCACATAGGCAACCGCGCCGGGGGACAGGCGCACGCCGTCGTTTGACAGCAAATCTGCCACCAGCTCAAGATCGGTCGGATCGCCCACGGTCAAAAGCGGTTCGCCCACCGCGACAGGGCGTTGGCTGATCGTATTAATCGACAAAACAACGCCGTCAGCAGGCGAGGTGATTTCAACGCAGCACCCATTGGCGGCGTCATCGCCAAAGTCCGGGTCCATCAGGCTGGCGCGGGCGCGGTCGATCGTGCCCTTGGCCATATCGATGCGGGCCTCGGCCGCGGCAACTGACGCATTTGCAATCGCCAGACGCTGACTGGCATCCTCAAGCTGGGTCAGCGAGGCGACGTTGCGCTCAAGCAATGCCTCGACGCGGTCGAATTGGGTCTGGGCAAAAATGCGATCTTCCTGCGCACTGACCAGATCGGCCTGTGCGACCTGCAGGGCGGCGGTGGCTTCCTGCAGCGTGGCTTCGGCCTGCAGGCGCGTGCGGCGGTCCAACAGACTGGGGGCGACGGGTTCGACGACCGCGACAACGGTTTGCCCTGCCACGACGGCATCGCCGACCTCAACCGGGGACCGCAGGGCCGTGCCAGCGATGGGTGATGCGATTTCATAAAGATCACGCACCTTGGTTTCACCATCGGCGTTGATCGTGACCTGAAACGGCCCGCGCCCGATGGTGTGCAAATCGACCGCGACCGGGTCTTCGCGAAAGCTAAGATAGGCCAGCCCGCCGACGATGACGATCCCCAGACCGATCAGGATAAGCGTACGAAAAGAGTGGCCCATAGCATCATTCCCTTGTTTTCATGACAGAAACCAGATCAAGCCGATCCAGCCGGCGCCGCACGACCATGGCCGACGCAAAGGCGACCGTCAGCACAATCAGACTGGCCAGCGCAAAGGTATCCAGTTCCAACACCAGTGGTATCGCATAAAGGTCGCTGGAAAAGGCATTGGTCATCAGCCGCGCGATATAGGCCCCGATCAACCATCCCAGGGGCTGGGCAAGCAGCGTCAGAAACATGGTTTCGCCCACCAGAATATACGACACCTCGCCCCGACCAAACCCCAGGATACGCAGGCTTGCCAGTTCGCGCGCGCGTTCGGACAGCTGGATGCGCGCGCCGTTATAGGCCACGCCGATCGTGATCAGGATCGCGATGGTGATATAGACCGTGTTCATGACCGCCACGTTCTGCTGAATGGTTTCCTGAAAGGCCTCTCGGTTTTCGTTCATTTCGACCAGACCAGACAGCTTTGGCAGCTCTTTCAGCGCCAGATGCAGGTCGGGCAGGCGCGCACTGTCCAGGCTGATATTGGCGACAGACATCTGCGGGATCTGCCGAAACTGGGCGTTGATATAATTAAGATCGACATAGGCCCCCAGGCCGAAATGCTGTTCGACCAGACCGGTGACCGGCAGGGCCAGCGTTTCACGTCGTCCGGTCAGGAATTCGGCATCGATCACATCGCCGGGGCGCGCGTCCAACTGATCGGCCAACCGTTCCGACAGCAAAATGCCACCCGGTGGGGCGCTGATCACGACATCATCTGCAGACATCACGCGGCTCAGGTCGGTGTTCGGCGGGCGCGCCTCTATCGCGACGCGCTTTGACAGATAGCCATTGCGCAGGATGGCGGTATGATATTGCTGCGGTTCGGCCTTCAGGACACCGGGCAGGGCAAGTACCTCGGTCAATGCGGTTTCAGGCAGATCATCGGTAAAGATCACGATGGCGTCCTGCCGGTTGGTCTGAAAAAACGCCGTCTCGATGATTTCGTCCAAGGCATCGCTGACGAAAAGCGACGCAATCACGGACGCCACCGCCAAGGATAACCCCAGACAGGTCAGAAAGCTGCGGCCGGGCCAGCGGAAAAAGCTGCGCAGGATCATGATGGTGGGTTGCGACAGACGCAGGGCCGTCATCATCCGGTCCAGCCAGGATCGTTTGAAGCGTGGGGGGGTGGGCGGCTGCATCGCGATCGCGGGCGCCAGCCAGGCCGCGGCCAGCGCGCTGCGCATTGCGCCCAGGGTTGTGGTCAGCAGGGCCGCCAGCCCGGCCGCGGCGTAAACCCAATAGGACAGGCGGAAAATCACAAAGGGAAAATCAAAGAACTGCGCATATTGCAGTGCCATGCCGCGGGCCAGCCAGGTGCCCATGGCCCATCCGATACAAATCCCAAGCACCGCAATCAGCCCGGCCAGCATCAGATAGTGCAAACAGACCTCGGTATTGGAATAGCCCACAGCCTTGAGCAGGCCGATTTCGCTGCGTTCCAGCGCGATGATGCGGCCCATGACCATGCTGACCAGAAAGGCCGAGATGCCAAAGAATATCGGCGGCAGAACCATCGCCATGCCGCGCAGCTGACTGATTTCGGCGTCGATGAAACTGTCGGACAGATGCAGATCACGCCCATAGGCCCCAAGCCCGCCATAGGGTTCAAGGATATCGTCCAGACGATCAATGACGTCCTTTTCGGTGCTGCCCGTCGCCAAGGCCAGTGTGACCCCGTTGAACGCCCCGGTCATGTCAAAGGCGGCGGCGACGGTCCGTTCAGACATCCAAAGAATGCCGTAATATTCGTTGTCCGGCATCAGCGCGCCGGGGCCGATGGTGTAGATGAATTCAGGCGACAGGGCGGCGCCGACAACGGTCAAGGTGCGCTTTTGCCCGTTCAGGTTGGCGCTGAACTGATCGCCGTATTCAAACCCGTTGGCCAGCGCAAAAGGTTCGTTCACCATGACCTCATCCGTGGCATTGGGGTCTGGCAGACGGCCCCACCGCAAAAGCGGTATGTTCAGAACCGGCGCATGGGCTTCGGGCAGGGACAGAATACGGCCCGTCGCGGTGCGCGGTCGTTCCGGCAGATCAAGGATCGCAGTTCCGGATACGCGCGCTTCGGCCGTCAGAACGCCATCGATATCCGCGATCTCCTGCATCAGACTGATGGGTGCGCGGCGGGTTTCGGCAAAGACGTCGGCAAACCTGTTACGCTCATAATAAGCGGCGCGCGTTTCGGTCAGCGCCTGGTACATCCCCAAGGATGTCAACAGGATGGTAACCCCGCAGGCCAGCACCAGCGCAATCGCCAGCGCCTGAACCCAAAGCCGCTTGAAATCGCGCAGAAGTTTTCGGTCAATGGCCTGCATCACGCTCACCACTTGATCTCGGACGGGGCAAGGCGATGGTCGTTCACCTGCGTTTCGCTGATTTTGCCATCGCGAAAATAAATCACGCGGTGCGCCATGCGACGGATTTCTGCGTTATGCGTGATGACAACGGTGGTGGTGCCGAACCGGTCGTTGATGCTTTGCAAGACCTCCAGCACCTGGATGCCTGTGCTGCTGTCCAGCGCGCCCGTCGGTTCATCACACAGCAGGATATCGGGGCGCTTTGCGATGGCGCGCGCGATGGCCACGCGCTGTTGTTCGCCGCCTGACATTTCAGATGGAAAGTGATCCATGCGGTGATCCAGACCGACCAGGCCCAAGGCCTCGGCCGCGGACATCGGATCATGGGCCACGTCGGTGACCAGCTGCACGTTTTCGCGGGCGGTCAGACTGGGTACAAGGTTATAGAATTGAAAAACAAAACCAACATGATCGCGCCGGTATTTGGTTAATTCGCGATTGGTCATGTCGGTCAGTTCGGTTTGCCGGAACCAGACGTGCCCGTCGGTTGCGTGATCCAGGCCGCCGAGAATATTCAGCAAGGTCGATTTGCCGCTGCCCGACGGCCCCAGCAACACCGTCAATTCGCCGCTGTAAAGCTGCAGATCAACGCCATCCAGCGCGTGGACCTTCACATCGCCGGTGTCATAGACCTTGGTGATGTCTTCGGTTCTGAAAACGATATCGGGCATGTTTGATTCCTGTTCTGCCGACTTTTGCAGGCCGCGGTCCCGTTCGCTTTGACCAAGGTCAAATCAGGCCAGGATCAGCACCAGCGTTCCACCGATACCGGCCGCGATGAGGCAGGGGATCGCGGTCCGGGCCAGGACGTCACCCTCTTTGCCGACCAGCCCCACCGTCGCGCTGCCCGCGATGATGTTGTGGGGGGCCACGATGTTGCCCACCGCCGCGCCGAACCCCTGAACGGCGGCCATGGCCGACGGTGACAGCCCAAGTGTGTCGGCCGTGGACAGCTGCAGTTCGGTGAAAAGGATGTTCGATGCTGTGGCTGATCCGGTGATGAAGGTGCCCAGAATGCCGATGAACGGCGCCAGGAATGGCCAGATCGCCCCGGTTTGTGCCGCCGTCAGTGCCAGGACCTGTATCATGCCGCTGTGAACCATCAGCCGCGACAGGGTCAGCATCACCAAAAGCGCCACTGCCACCGGTAAAAGCCGCCTTAGGGCCGCTGTAAGCGCGGTCCAGATCACCGCGCCTTGGCGCGTCATCAGCGCCCCAAGCAGGAACCCCAGAATCAGGATCGTGCCGGGGTGATAGAGCGGTTGAAAGCTGCCTGTGAAGCCGCCGTCAATCTGCCATGACCAGACCGGGGTGCCGAGGAACTCTTTCAGCGGCGGCACCAGCCGAGTGACCAGCACCAATGCCAAAACAACGCCATAGGGGGCCAGATCACGGGGCAGTCCGGCCAGGTTTGGGGCGGGGCCCGCATTGCGCCACCGCCAGACCGCAACGAAAACCGCAGTTCCCGCTAGCGCCGCGCCCAAAGTCGCCAGCTCGGGGCCTGCCAATGCGGCCAAGACCAGCGCGGGCACGAAAAAACTGATCGCGGCCAGGATCGTCCAGGCGATGTCGCGGCGGGTCAGGGGGGTGTCGGCGGCCAATCGTACCATGAACAGCAGCAGCATTGGGCCTGTGACGGTGTGTAGTGCCATGGTCTGAAAGGCGATGGTGTTCGCGGGTAGGCCGCTGATTGCGATTTGGGCCAGGGCAGGGGTGCCGACCGCGCCGAATGATACGCCCGCCGCATGTCCCAGCAAGGCCAGGACCACCGCGCGCACAGGTGGATAACCCAGCCCGACCAGCAGCGGTGTTGCCAGCGCTACAGGGGTGCCAAACCCCGCCGCGCCCTCCATGAACAGGCCGAAAAACCACGCGATCAGAATAGCCTGAATGCGCCGCTCGGACGCGATGCCCGATAGCGTATCGCGGATATGATTGATGGCGCCGGTTCGGTTCTGAAATTCATAAATGGCCAGCGCGGGCAGGATGATCCACAGGATCGTCGCGGTGGTATGCAGGGCCTCGGCGCCTGTGCCGATGGCCAGATCGGCAACCGGTCCAGCTGGCGCAAAAACGGTCAGCGCAATCAGTCCCGCCAGGGCAAGCCCCGCCAGACCGGCGATAAAAGCCGATTGTCGGAGAACGACCATACCGACAAGGATGACAACAAGCGGCGACGCAGCCAGAATTGCGGACATGGGGCCTCGGGTAACTTAGGGGATAGGATCTTGAGTTGACTATATCCAAAGCGGCGCCGGTTGGAAGCCCCGGATATAGCGGGGGCGATTACAGGCCAAAACTTCCAAACGGGATGTACCGCACCGGGTCGCCATGGTTGATTATCCGCGCGCCATCTTCTATTTCGACAAAGCCATCGGCCCAGCTTAGCCCAGATATGCGCCCCGATCCTTCCGAAGCGAAAACCTCGGCATGGCCATCCGTGTTCAGTCGTGCACGCAGAAATTCGCGCCGCCCAGGCTTTTTGTTTTTGGTAAAAGCAGCGGGGACTTCAAATCCGACGGGATCAGACCATGCCGCGCCCGCCAGCACCTGCATCGCCGGGCGGGCAAAGATCAGCGTACAGGTAAAGGCGGCCACCGGATTGCCCGGCAACCCAAAGACCGGCGTACCGTTCCACAGCCCCAAGGCCAGCGGGCGGCCCGGTTTGACCGCAATGCGCCATTCGGCCATCGATCCGGTTTCGTTCAACAGGGCTGAAACATGGTCTTCGTCCCCCGCCGATGCCCCGCCCGACGTCAGGATCACATCCGCTTCAGCTGCCTGATCAAAAGCCGCGCGCAGAGCGGTGCGATCATCTGCGATGCGGCCGATATCAATGGCCTCATATCCCCACCGTCGCGCCAGCGCCAACAGCATGGGGCGGTTGGCGTCGAAAATCTGATTGTCACTGGCATTCTCGCCGGGCGACCGCAATTCATCCCCTGTCGAAAGAACCGCCACTTTCAAACGGGATCGCACATGCAGTTCATGTGCCCCAACCGCACTGAGCAGGGCCAGATCGGCCGATGTCAGAACACGCTCGGTCGTCAGCGTCGCGGCTCCGGCCTGAATGTCCTCTCCTGCGTTTCGTGTGTTGGCACCCGGCTTCAATGGCCCGTGAAACGCAATCTGACCGTCACCCTGTGTCACGTCCTCTTCGAGCACAACGGTATCCACGCCAGCGGGCAGGGTCGCACCGGTCAAAATGCGTATCGCATGGCCCTTTGGCACCTGTCCGGCAAAGGGCACGCCCGCAGCAGCCCGCCCTTCGGTCAGGGGCAAAATCTGGGGTCCTTCACCAGTCGCCGCATGGGCAAATCCGTATCCATCGACCGCCGCATTGGGCAAAGGCGGGTTCGACCGCGTGGCGATAACATCCTGCGCCAGTACGCGCCCCTCGGCCTGCATGACATCGACCTGTTCAACCCCGGTCACAACTGACAGCCTGTCGCGCAACCGGGTAAGCGCGTCGTCCACGGGCGTCCATTCGACCCCCGGCGGCAGGGCAAAGCAGTCGTTTTTCAGGGGCGGCGGTTTGATCATGCGGCGCGGCTTTCTGCCTTCGCCTTGGGCATCAGCCCCATGATCCAGCCCTCTTCCACAGCCACCCGTTCGGACGACGCGGGCTGAAACAGACCGTCCAGCGCGCCCTTATCCTGCAATGTCGCAAACCCCCGCGCCATACCGCGGACCTGAACGGCATCCTCGATCTGATAAATCTCGTCCTTGGACGCCCATCCGAAATCCTGCCCCCCCAAGGGGCCATCCTGACGCAGCATAGATGGGTAAATTTCGACCAGAGTGATCAGCGCATCGGGCTTTTCCCAACCGCTTTCCATCGGCCACACACGCAGATCGTTGCCATAACGCCTGCGCAGCCTCTGCAAATGCGGCAGCCCCAGCAAGGTCTGCGATCCCACCGACCCCGTCGTGAACAGTTTCCACACCGGTTGGGCCGATGGCATATGCTGTTCGGCCAGTCTTTTATCGGCCAATCGTACGTCCAATATGCCCTTGGTCGGCGACAGACCGTCGATCTGTATGCTCGGCGGGCATCCCCATAGCGGGCCGTCACCGTCGTACATCGCATTGACCTGTGCTGCAATCTGAAAGCGGTTGTTTTCGTTTTGGGGGCCGTCGGTGATGTGATCCGCCAGCCAGTCCCAAACGGCCAATGCACTCGGCTTGCCCGTCAATCGTTCAGCAAACCCCTGCGGATAGCCAAAGGCGAAATCAAACCCCAGTAAAACACGCTTTCCCTGCGCGACCGTCTGATCCAGAACCTGATGCAGATGATCCATCGCCGCGCGACGGGTGCGGCAATAAATGGGGCGCTGATCGTCCTGCCCGATGAAAATCGCATCTTTGACCGGCTTAACAGGGGACGGCACGGAACGCGCCGACCAGTCCACCATAATAAAGCTGTCAAAACTCACAATCCCACCTCAGCCAGTATGAAATCTGCGATGGCTTTTGTGTCGTTCAGATCGAACACTGGCCTGTCGGTGATATCAAGGCCCGTGTCGCTGGCAATGGCCTTGACGGTGTCGTCGGCGATCAGGGGCTTGCCCGCGGCGGCGCGGTAGGCTTCGACCTTGGGGTGGGCGTCGCGCTTGTAGCCCTCGACCAGGATCAGATCGACGGGGGCCAGTTTTTGCAGCAGCTCCGCCAGGGGCGGTTCATCCTGATCGCGCAACTCATGCATCAAGGCCCATCGCTTGGACGAGGCCAGCAACACCTCTTGCGCGCCCGCGGTCCTGTGGCGATAGCTGTCCTTGCCCGGCTGATCCACGTCGAAATGATGATGCGCGTGTTTCAGCGTCGACACGGTGATCCCGCGCCCCGTGATGTCCGTCACCAGCCGTTCCATCAGCCCGGTTTTGCCGGTGTTTTTCCAACCGACCACGCCGTAAATTCTCATGCCACCCCGTCCCCTAGCATCTTTTGTGCCTGTGCCAGATCGTCGGGCGTGTTGACGTTGAAAAACGGATCGCCCGCTCTGGTCTGAAACACAGCCGTACCCGCGCCGTGGCGGTCTGTCCAGAGAACGACCTTTCGCAATCCATCTTGTAACGCGGCGCGCAGATCATCGCGCAGGGCGGTGGGCCAAAGGCCGAACGTCGGATGTCGGACGGTGCCGCGATCGGGGTCGGGTGTGGCGGCCAGGGCGATCTGGGCGCTTGCGTTTTCAGCAGCTAACACCAACTGAGGGACCAGATCACAGGGGAAAAACGGCGTGTCTGCGGCGGCGGTCACGATGGCATCTGCGCCCTGATCCACGGCCCAGTCCAGCCCCGCCAGAACACCGGCCAAAGGTCCCGCGTACCCTTCGATGCTGTCGGCAATGACCGGCAGGTCATAACCCGCAAAACGCACTGGGTCACCATTTGCGTTCAGCGCGACCTGACCCACCTGAGGCGACAGCCGGTCAATCACCCGCTGCAAAATCGGCACGCCGCCCAACTCCAGCAGACCCTTGTCGCCCCCGCCCATGCGCGTGGCCAGCCCCCCGGCCAGGATCACACCCAGGGGTTGCTTCATGACTGCGCCCCCTTGCGGCGATGTTTGGGGCTTTCGTCGGCCACATCGCCCGGATCGATATCGCGCACCAGACGATCTTCGCCCGACAGGCAGACAAACCGCTGCCCGCGCATCCGCCCGATCAGGGTCAGCCCCACCTGTTGCGCAATCTCAACCCCCCAGGCCGTAAAGCCCGACCGCGACGCCAGCACCGGAATGCCCATCATCGCGGTTTTGATCACCATCTCGGAGGTCAGCCGACCGGTCGTATAAAGCGTCTTGTCATCTGCACTAATCCCTTCGCGCAACATCCAGCCCGCGATTTTGTCGACGGCGTTGTGGCGACCCACGTCCTCCATATAAACCAGCGGACGCGCACCTTGACATAGGACCGTGCCGTGAATCGCGCCCGCCTCAAGATACAAACTTGGCGTGCGGTTAATCCTGGCCGACAGCGCATAAAGGTCCGACGTCTGCACGGGCGTGGCAGGCAGGCTTAGCCCCTCAAGCCCCTCCATCATATCGCCGAAAACAGTGCCAACGGCACAGCCACTGGTGCGGGTCTTTTTCTCCAGCTTCTCCTCATATGTCGTCTGCGAGGCCGTGCGCACCACCACCGTTTCCAGATCGTCGTCGTAATCCACGCCGGTGATCTGTTCGTCCACGGCCAGCATCCCCTGATTGCGCAGAAAGCCAAGCGCCAGGTATTCGGGGTAGTCGCCGATGGTCATCGCCGTGACGATTTCCTGGCTATTGAGGAAGATCGTCAGCGGGCGTTCTTCGACCACGCGGGTGTCAATCGCAGCGCCCGTCTGATCATAGCCCTGCACCGCGCGTGTCAGATCGGCGCGGCCTGGATCGGGGGCAATCAGGTAATCATCCAAATCGTCGCGTGTGGCCAATTGCATCTTCCTTACCGGCAGTCTAAGCGTGGGGCGTTTGGCAAAATCTAAAGCGAATTCATGGTAACCTCCACCACCAAATCCATCTTCTTCAAAGGCGTGCTGGACGGGTTGCCGTTTTTGCTGGTTGTTGGGCCCTTTGGCCTGTTGTTTGGCGTCATCGCGACCGAGGCCGGGTTGAACGTGGCGGAAACCATGGGATTTTCCGTTCTGGTCATCGCAGGCGCGTCACAATTCACTGCGATCCAGTTGATGGTCGACAACGCACCAACCGCAATCGTGCTGGCCACGGCACTGGCGGTAAACCTGCGCATGGCCATGTATTCGGCGTCAATCACGCCGCATCTGGGTGCCGCACCCCTTTGGAAACGCGCGTTGGTGGCCTATTTTCTGGTCGATCAGACCTATGCCGTCAGCGTTGATAAATACGAGCGCAGCGACTGGTCTTTGCCGCAGAAACTGGCGTATTTCTTTGGCGTCGTCCTGCCGATCTGCCCTATGTGGTACGTGCTGACGTTGACTGGCGCGATGCTGGGCGAAGCCATCCCCGACGCCTGGGCTCTGGATTTCGCAGTGCCCATCACATTCCTGGCCCTGGTCGCCCCCGCCTTGCGGACGCTGCCCCATGTCGCAGCCGCGGTGACGTCAATCGTGCTGGCGCTGGCGCTGGCCGGGTTACCCTATAACGTCGGCCTGATTATCGCTGCGATCGTCGCGATGATGGTGGGGGCGCAGGCCGAAGTCATGATGAGGCCGCGCAAATGATCCCCGAGGGCACCCCCATCTGGCTGGTCATCGTCATCCTGGGGCTGGGCACTTTTCTGATCCGTTTTTCGTTTCTGGGGCTGATTGGCGACCGTCAACTGCCCGAGTGGTTCCTGCGGCATCTGCGATACACGTCCGTCGCTGTGCTGCCGGGGCTGGTGGCCCCGCTGGTGGTCTGGCCCGCCGCCACAGACGGGCAGCTTGACCCGGCGCGACTAACCGCCGCCGGTATGGCCGTGCTGGTCGGCGTGGTGACGAAAAACGTTATTGCTTCGATTTTCGCAGGCGGCCTGACGCTTTATGCGATGCTGTTCTTGTTGGGATAGGTGGGAAAGGGGGTCTGATGACCACAAACAACCGAATTGTTCTATCCAGCGACCACACGGCGATTGCGCTAAGGCAGACCATTGCGGACCACATCGCAGCGCAGCGCAGGGGTGGGATGTGGTGGATATCGGACCGACCTTGTCTGAAAGCACGCCGTATCCCAGACACGGTGCAGCTGCTGCGCGTCAGGTGGCCGATGGAGACTGTCGGTTCGGCATCATACTCTGCGGCACAGGGCAGGGCATCATGATGGCGGCCAACAAGATCAAGGGGGTGCGCTGTGGTGTCTGCAGCGATACGTTTTCGGCCCGGATGATCCGCCAGCACAACGATGCCAATATGCTGTCACTGGGCGCGCGGGTTGTCGGGCCGGGGCTGGCATTGGACATTGTCGATGCATTTCTGGCCGCGCCTTTCGATGGTGGCAGGCATACGCACCGTGTCCAGATGATCAAGGCGCTTGAATAGGCCCTTGGCGCCACCTTAGTCCGGCGGGATCAACCCCAGCCCGCGCAGATAAATCCCGATACCGGTTTCCAGCAAATCCTCGGGCGGAAAGGGCGACCGGGTACCGGGTGATCCGCGCGCAAACAGTTCGACCACGCCATGCGACATCGCCCAGATATGCGCCGAAAACATCTGCGGCGGGGGGCGTTTTTCGGCGGGGATATGTTCAGACAGTTGCACGGCGGCCTTTTCCAGAACACCCAAGGCACGCGTAGCGACGGCGTTCAGTTCCGGCGTGCGCTGGATTGAAATGCCACTTTCAAACATCGCGATGTAGTGGCCAGGATACTTGCGAGCAAAGGCCAGATAGGCGCGGCCCGTCGCCGAAAACGCCGACAGGGCCGAAGGCTGGCCGCCCGCATATGCATAATCCAGAAGATCAGCAAAAATCGCATAGCCCTGACGTGCAATCTCGGCGATCAGGTCTTCGCGCCCGGCGAAGTGGCGATAGACGGCGGCGGGGGTGACGCCTGCGGTCTTGGCGGCCTCAGACAGAGTAAATCCCGTCGGGCCGCGCTGTTCGATCAACTCAAGCGCCGCTGTGATCAGCGCCTCGCGTAGATTGCCGTGGTGATATCCGCGTTTAGGCATCCCAGATGACCGGTCCGCCTGCCACATGATTGTCAATCTGCCCAATCGCCTTTTCGTTTTTGTGGGCGTAATCAATACCTTGCAGAACGGTCTGGATCGCCGCCAGCCGCGCGCGCCGCTTGCCGTCAGACCGGATCACGGTCCAGGGCGCGTCTTCTGTATGGGTGCGGTTGATGGTCTCGCTTATGGCTTCAGTATATGCGTCCCATTTCGACAGGCCCTTGATGTCGATACTGCTTAGCTTCCATTGCTTCAGCGGGTCATTTTCGCGCACCAGGAAGCGGCGCAACTGTTCGGCGCGCCCGACATTCAGCCAGATCTTGCACAGGTTGATCCCTTCGCGCACCAGCATCCCCTCAAAGGGGTAGACCTGTTGAAAGAACTGTTCGCGTTCTTCATTGGTGCAAAAGCCAAACACATGCTCGACCACGCCGCGATTATACCAGGACCGGTCAAAGAAAACGATTTCCCCGCCCGAGGGCAGGTGATCGATATAGCGCTGAAAATACCACTGCGTGCGTTCGCGTTCGGTCGGTTTTGACAGCGCCACCAGCCGCGCGCCGCGGGGGTTCAGGTTTTCGCGGAACCGCTTGATTGTGCCGCCCTTTCCCGCCGCATCGCGACCTTCGAACACGATGGCCACGCGCGCACCGGTGGCTTTGGCCCAGTTCTGTAGCTTTACCAGTTCGATCTGCAGCGCATAAAGGTGATCTTCATACTGCTTGCGATCCATCCGTTCGCGATAGGGATAAAGCGGATTGATGATGTCGCCTTTATGTGCCGTTTCAATGGCTTGGCGCACAGCGTCGGGCGCGTCATGCTTGTAGAAATTACTGATGGCTCCGTCAAAGGGCAGTTGCATCGGGATCATATCCTTTTTCGCCAATATGGTCCGATGCGCCCGTCAGCGCAATCCGGCACGCGCGGCGGCACGATCAATGGCATTGATGACGGCCTGTGGCGCGACATGGTGGGGCATATGGCCCACGTCGGGCAGGATGGTCAGATTGGCCGCGGGGATTTGCTGTGCCAGGGGCGTCGAATGGATGTCCAGCGGCACGATACGGTCTTTTGCGCCGTGCACGATTTCGACCGGTATATCGATCAAGGGGTATTCTTTCGACATGTCAACAACATGGGGGCGCAGGCTGTTGACCTGTTGTGCGTTGGCCCGCAGTGTTTCGCGGCGCAGGGTCAGACCCACGCCGATATAGTCTGCATAACCTTGCGGTGGCGACTGGGGCGCGAAAATCGCGGCGATGGCTGTCTCGGCCCGGTCTTTCGGGGCAAAGGCCGTGATCAGCGGCACGACAACCGCGCCCCCCACGCGTGACGAATTCACAGCGTAAAGCGGCCCAAGACCACCGGGCCAGGGGTTTGAGGCCGCAGACACAGGCACAAGGGCGGCAGGGTGGTCGGAAAACTCTAACGCCCAGGCCAGCGCGATGGCACCGCCATAACTGTGGCCCAGAATGATGGGGTCGCGCACGCCCAGTTGGTCCGCTGCGGCCTTCAGCAATCTGGCTTGCTGCGCGGGTGTTTCGGCGCGGGTGTTGATGGGGCCGGTCTGACGATCGCCCAGCCTTTCGGTCCAGCCCAGTCCGGGCCGGTCAAAGGCGATGACGCGATAGCGGTCCTTGACCCGATCGACGAAATCAAAGGTGAAATCACGCGTGTTGCCCGATGCGCCATGGATCAGGATCAGATCGGGGCCGCGCCCTTCGATATGCGCATGAACGCGGGTGCCATCGACGTCAACAAAACGGCCTGTGGGCGGATAGCTTTGCGTGGCGCGGATTTCCTGTTTGTCGGCACGCTGATCCACATAGGCCCCGCATCCGGCAAGGGCAAGGGTCGAAAGCAGAAGGCTAAAGGTCAATTTTTTCAAGACTTTACACTGGGACAGCAAACGGTGATGGCTAGGTGTCTATATAGAGGGCGCCTCAGCTTTGACCAGATGATCCGATGCGTTCCATGTCAAAGGGCGTGGACTGATAGATTTGGTTGATCCAGTTGCCATAAAGCAGATGCGCATGCGACCGCCACCGGTTCTGCGGCTGCTGCGAGGGGTCATCATCAGGATAATAGTTGATAGGCACGTTGATTGCGGTGCCGTTTTCGATATCGCGGTCATATTCCTGTTTCAAAGTGCCGCTGTCATATTCGAAATGGTTGAAGATATAAAGCGCGCGGTGCGCCGGGTCTTCGACCAGACAGGGCCCAACCTGATCGCTACCAAGCAGTGTGCTCAACCCTGGTGCGACATCGATTTCATTCTGGCGCATTTCGGTCCAGCGGCTGACAGGGATGACACAATCATCCGAAAACCCCCGCAGATAGGGAGAGGCCGGGGACAGGTTCTTGTGACGAAAGCAGCCAAAAGCCTTGGCGGGCAGCATGTGTTTCTGCACACCGTGGAAATAGTTGATCATCGCCATGCCTCCCCAACAGACGCCAAAGGTCGAATGCACATGGGTTTGCGTCCAGTCAAAGACCTGTTTCAACTCATCCCAATAGGTCACATCCTCGAAGGGCAGATGTTCGATCGGGGCACCGGTGATGATCAGTCCGTCAAATTTCTGATCGCGCACCTGCTGAAATGGCCGATAAAATTCGCGCATATGTTCGGCGGCGGTGTTTTTTGTGCGATGTTCGCTCATCCGGATCAGGGTCAGTTCGATTTGCAGCGGTGTAGCGCCGATCAGTCGGGCGAACTGGTTTTCCGTCTGGATTTTCTTGGGCATCAGATTCAACAGCCCGATCCGCAGCGGGCGGATGTCCTGACGCGCGGCCGTGTCATCATCCATGACCATCACGCCTTCGTGCGTCAGCACATCGTAGGCGGGCAGGTTTGATGGAATTTTGATCGGCATGGGATCTGGTCCTTTGCGGTTCGGACGACAGCCTTTAGGGGATTTATCTGAAAGGGTCAAAGCAAATGCGCGCGCCCGCGGCGCGCATTCCTTCTGGCACTTCGTGCGGTTGGGGGCGTTGCCCCCGCGCCTGACGGCGCCCCCCAGAGTATTTTAGGAACAATAATGAGATGCTCCATCATTATTGTTCCATAAATACTCCCGCCGGAGGCACCGCGACGCGCGAAGCGCGGCGCAAAACCTTTGGAACTGCGATGATGTTTAAGCCAAAGGAGAGATAAATCCAGGCGGTTTGACGGTGACGACGGAACAATCGGTGCTGTTGATGATGTCTTCGGCAGTGTTGCCGATGATCACCCCGGGCACACCACTTCGGGCGATGCTGCCGATGATCAGCAGGTCAGCGTTCAGATCGTTGGTCAGTGTGACCAGTTTTTGTCTGGCGAAGCCTTCGTGCAGTTGTGGAATGATCGAGATGCCGGGTGGCGTTTTTTGGTTGGCGATCAGTTGGTCCAGCGCGCGTTCGTGTTCGTCCTGGATATCCCGAATGTATTTCTGGCGCGCATAGCCAGGATCGGGTGTGTTTGACCACAGCCATAGCATCCCGGCCTCGGGCGCCTGCCAGATGTGGGTCAGATGGATCTCGGCCGGGCCGGATGACACGCAGTCCACCGCCGTTTGCAGGATCCGGGCGTTCAGCGCGTCGCAGCTGCCATCCGGCACGACATCGACGGCGGCGATGGCTGTTTGTGTCGCGGGCATCTGGTCTCGGGTTTGCAGCCAGACGGGGCAGGGGCATTTGCGCAAAAGGTGCTGATCTGTGCTGGTGAAAAAGTATCCAGGCAGGCCATGGTGGCTTTCAGCGCTTTTCAGCACCAGATCGATATCATGGCGCAGGACATATCGGATCGTTTCAAAGAAAAGCTTTCCGAACCCTACCTCAACCGGAATGTCGTTTTCACGAATCTCAAGCGTTTCCAGGATTTCGTCATGTAAATCCTGCACAAGATGGTCGCGAATTTGCTTATGCGACAGCCCGGTGATATCGGGCAGCGCGGGATGGGATACCGGGTCTTCGATCACACCCATGATGATCAGTTCGGCCTGATGCGTCTGGGCCAGCGTTCGGGCCTGCGCGAAGGTGATCTGATCGCGCGCCTGCCCGGTAAAGACGAACAGGATGCGATCTGTGCTGTGACCCGTCATGTCAGAAGCGCCTTTTGTCCGCTGGCATCTATGGCCGGTTCTGACGACACGGTGTCACGGCCCAGCACCAGATCGGCGGCCTGCATGGCGGCGTCCCGATAAGGTAGCAGCACCAGATCGACGCCATCGATCACGCGAAGATCATCACCGCTGGCCTCATTCTGGGCCGCCACGGCGATTTTGCCGGTAAAGCGGTTGTCGCGCAGGGTTTGGATCAGCATTTTTCGCCCCTCATTGTGCGTGATACCGGTCTGATGGTCCGGCACGGCCGAAATCGCGTAGTGCGCCTGTTGCAAGGGCAGATGGGCCAGAAATTCGGGGTCGCTGGCATCGCCGAATATCACATCAATGCCCTGCGCACGGGCATAGCGCACGGCGACGGGGTCGAAATCGATGCCTAAAACGGCTTTGCCCGATTGTTTCAGCGCCTGCGCGATCCCAAGGCCATAGCGCCCCAACCCAAAGATCAGGATGTCATAGCTTTGCTTTTGCGCATGCACTGTATCTTCGCGTTTTTCAGCCGATTTGCGTTCGAAGGGGCCAAGAGCGGGCTCAAAAACCGCATAAAGCTGGTGCGAATAGGTGATCATATAGGTCGACGCGGCGATCGTGATCAGACCGACCAGCGTGACCAGCCCAAGCGCATCGGGCGCAACATGCCCGATGCTGACGCCCATGGCCATGAAGATCAGGGAAAATTCGCTGATCTGGGCCACGGTCAGCCCGGCCAGAAACCCGGTGCGTTTGCGGTACCCAAGCGCGCCCATGATCACCAGCACGATCAGGGGGTTGCCGATCAGGACAAAGGCGGAAAACACCAGTGCGGCGATCACGTTATCGCCCAGGATAGACAGGTCCAGCGCGGCGCCAAGGGCGATGAAGAAAAACAACAGCAGAAAATCCCGCAACGCGGACAGGCGCGCGGCGATGGCTTCCCGAAAGGGGGTTGAGGCCAGCGAGACACCCGCCAGCAATCCGCCCAACTCCTTTCCGAAGCCCAGATAGTGGCCCAGGGCCGCCAGCAATGCCGCCCATCCGATGGCAAAGGATACCAGCAGTTCCGGCGCGCGTGACAGACGTTCGACCAGCGGGTTGGCAATGAAACGCACAAACAGGATCACGCCGACCAGCATCGCCGCGCCATAGGCAAAAACGCGGATGACATCACCAAACGCGCCATCGCTGGCGGCACCCACGCCAACCGCCGACAAAATGATCATCGCCAGCACCACGACGATGTCCTGGACGATCAGAAACCCCAGGGCGATGCGGCCGTGGAGTGAGTCGATCTCTCGCTTATCCGACAGAAGTTTTACGATGATGATGGTGGATGAAAACGTCAGGGCGATGGCGACATACAGGCTGGTCAACGGCCCCAGCCCAAGCGCCAGACCGATCATAAAGCCAAAAATCGTGGTAAAGATCACCTGACCCAGACCGGTCATCAGCGCAACCGGGCCGACTGTGCGCACCAACTTCAGATCCAGTTTCAGACCGACGAGAAACAGCAAAACGGCTATGCCCAGTTCGGCCAGCAGGTCAATCTGTTCGTCGGATTGCGCGATGTTCAGAACCGACGGGCCTGCGATAATGCCTACGGCGATGAAACTGACGATCAGCGGCTGGCGCAGCAGCAAGCCGATAAACCCGACACCGGCGGCCAGCACCAAAAGGGCGGCCACTTCATAAAACAGATATCCGGTCAGGGCGTCAGCCATGGTGTGTGCTCAGGCAGGTCAAGATCAATGCGTCCTCATTTGACTGGGGCAAAGAGTGTACTGATCACCGGGCTGGCATGACTGCGGGCTGAAAACCGTTACTCCAGATGACATATGCAATGCCGTTCCGCATGAAAGAGGGTGCGGGAAATTATTTCAGCTTGCAGTGGCGAGAATACTGGCGATTGCCTCGACCTCAACCAGAAATTCGGGCCGGGTAAAGCCCGACACGATCACCAGGGTCGAGGCCGGCAGCACATCGTGATCCGCCAGCCAGGCGTCGCGCGCGGCCATGTATCCCTGCATATGGGCGCGATCGGTGACATAGGCTGTCAACTTGACGACATCCGCTGGTGATGCGCCTGCGGAGTTTAGAATTTCACTGATATTGGTAAAACATATATCGGCCTGCGCGCTTGCATTATCGGGGATCATGCCGTCGGCCGCCATCCCCAGTTGCCCCGATGTCATGACCAGTTGATGCCCGACAGGGACCGTAAATCCGTGCGCATATCTGGCAAAAGGCGGGGCGATTGTGGTCGGGATCAAGGGGGGCATGGCGCGTCCTGTGGATGGGTAAAAGAACGGTTAACAGAACCACGATCTGGCCGCCTTGACCATAAATCAGCCAGGGTGTCGCGTAAAATTTCAGCAAAATGCCACCGACCGCTGATATTTTCACCAACTGATGCAAAAATCTGCTTTAATCTCTGGATCAGTCTTTCAATGTTTCCAGCTTTTCCAAGGATGTCACAAATAAAAATACTTGGAGGTATCGATGTTCATCAAAAGAACCTGCGCGGTTGCCGCCGGTGCAATCATGGTGGCCAGCAGCGCCATCGCACAAGATAATCTGACCCCCGTCGTTTTCGGCACCAACTGGCTGGCCCAGGCGGAACATGGTGGTTTCTATCAATCGGTCGCCGATGGCACCTATGCTGAATGTGGCTTGGATGTCCAAATCATCTCGGGCGGGCCACAGGTCAACAACCGCGCGCTGATGCTGGCGGGGCGGATCGATTTTCACATGGGCGGCGATATGCTGCAGGCCTTCAACGCGGTCAACGAAGGCATCCCCGTGGTGTCTGTCGCGGCAATTTTCCAGAAACATCCCCAGGTCATCCTGGCCCACCCGGGCGAGGCCGACAGTTGGAATGAACTGAAAGACCTGACGCTGCTGATCGGTGACAATGGCTTTACCAGCTATTACCAATGGATGATCGCGGAACACGGCTTTACGGTCGAACAGCGCGAACCCTATACCTTTAATCCCGCGCCTTTCGTGGCTGATAAACGCAAGGGGATGCAGGGATACCTTAGTTCCGAACCCTATGCCATTGAAAAAGAGGCAGGTATCAAACCGAATGTCTTCCTGATCGCTGACGCTGGTTATTCGTCCTATGCGACTACGATCGAAACCATGGCCGATACCATCGAAAACAACCCTGAAAAGGTGAAGTGTTTCGTCGATGGATCACTGACCGGATGGTACAATTATCTTTATGGCGACAGTAGCGCGGCGGATGCGCTGATCATGGCGGCCAACCCCGATATGTCTCAGGATAAGATCGATTTCGCCAAGGCGATGATGAAGGACGAGGGCATCGTTGACAGCGGTGATGCGCTGGAACTGGGGATCGGCGCCATGACGGATGAGGTGATCGGTGGTTTCTATGCCAAGATGGTCGAAGCCGGTGTGTTAGAGGACGGGCTGGATTGGCAGTCGGCTTATACGCTGGAGTTCACCAACCAGAAAGTTGGGATGGAGCTGAAGCCCTAGATGCCCAAAACGCTGCCGCTGGATCAACGCCCGCCGCTAATGCGGCTGGACGGGGTCGATAAGACGTTCGGCACCGTCACCGCGCTGCAGGGGATGTCGGTTCAGGTCAATCAGGGCGATTTCATTTCCCTGCTTGGGCCGTCGGGCTGTGGGAAATCCACAGTCCTGCGGCTGATTTCCGGCCTGATGCGGCCCACATCCGGGCGGCTGACCTGGGTTGATCCGCCCAAGCGCAATGATCTGGGCGTCGTCTTTCAGGAACCCACATTGATGCCCTGGGCCACGGTCGCCCAAAACGTCTGGCTGCCGTTTCGCCTGCAGGGCAAAACCTATGTCGAGGTGCGCGATGATATCCTTGAAGCCCTGCGTCTGGTCGGGCTGGATAAGTTCCAAACGTCGTACCCTCGCGAATTGTCCGGCGGCATGAAAATGCGCGTGTCCATTGCCCGCGCGATGGTCACGCGTCCGAAATTGATCCTGATGGATGAACCCTTTGCTGCGCTGGATGAAATCACGCGGTTCAAGCTGAACAACGATCTGTTGGCCCTAAAAGAAAAGATCGGCTGCACGGTGATTTTCGTCACCCACTCGGTCTTTGAATCCGTCTTTCTGTCGGACCGCATTCTGGTCATGGCCGCCCGGCCGGGCCGCGTGATCGAGGAACTGCAGGTCGACGCACCTTATCCCCGCGATGATGTGTTCCGCACATCCAGCGAATACGCGGGCTTTACCCGCAAGGCCAGCGACGCCCTGCACACCGCAATGGAAGAGGCCGCATGAGCATCGCCGAAAACGCCCCCGAAACGGTCATCGAAGACGCCGAGGAAAAAGCCCGCCGCAAATCGATGCAGATCGAAAAAGCCGCGAAATGGCTGTTGCCGGTCGTTGCCCTGGGGGCGGGGCTGGGGCTTTGGGAATTCATCGTCTGGTGGAACGATATCCCGCATTACATTCTGCCTGGGCCCACGCTGGTTCTGACAACACTGGTGCAGGATTGGGTGATGCTGTTCCAGGCACTTCTGATCACGTTGCAGATCACGCTGATGGCGCTGGCCGTCGCGGTGATCGGCGGGGTGGGGCTGGCGGTTCTGTTCAACCAGTCCCGCTGGATCGAGATGAGCTTTTACCCCTATGCCGTCATCCTGCAGGTCACGCCGGTCATCGCCATCGCCCCGCTGATCTTTATCTACATCGACAGCCGTATCGCTGGTCTGCTGCTCTGCGCCTGGATTGTTGCCTTCTTTCCCATTCTGGCCAATACGACGCTTGGGCTGAACTCGGCCGACCACAACCTGCGCGATCTGTTCCGGATTTACGGTGCCACGCGATGGCAGAAACTGCGGTACCTGCAACTGCCCTCGGCCCTGCCGTACTTCCTGGGGGGCTTGCGCATTGCGGGCGGTCTTAGCCTGATCGGCGCGGTTGTGGCGGAATATGTGGCAGGCACCGGTGGTCTGCAATCCGGGCTGGCGTTCCGTATTCTTGAGGCCGGCTATCGCCTGAACATCCCACGCATGTTTGCCGCCCTGATCCTGATCGCGGCGACGGGGGTGATCATCTTTGTCGGTCTCAGCTTTCTCAGTCATATGCTGCTGCGCAAATGGCACGAAAGCGCGTTGAAACGGGACGGATGATGGATTTTCAGACGCTGCCCACAGGTCCGGTGACGCTGCAAAACCTGACGGTGCCTGCGTGCCTGATGGGGCAATCGGGTGATTTGATCCGCATCGATCTGAACATCGCCGACGGTCATCTGACGGACCAGCCGGGGCAGGGGGTCGATATGCGGGGCGCGATGGTCTTTCCCGCTTTCATCGACATGCACACCCATCTGGACAAGGGCCATATCTGGGCGCGTGCGCCGAACCCCGATGGCACTTTCCAGGGCGCCTTGGACACCGTGCGCGCCGACAGTGCCGCGAACTGGTCGGCGGACGACGTGCGTCAACGGATGGAGTTTTCGCTGCGCTGCGCCTATGCCCACGGCACCCGCGCCATTCGCACGCATCTGGACAGTATCCCGCCGCAGGACGACATCAGCTGGCCCTTGTTCAAGGATATCCGCACCGAATGGGCGGGCCGGATCGATCTGCAGGCCGTCTGCCTGATCGGCTGCGACCGGATGAACGACCGCTTTGTCCACACCGCCGATTTGGTGGCGGATGCGGGCGGTGTCTTGGGCATGGTCACCTATCCGTTGCCTGACCTAAAAGACCGCTTGCTGGGGTTTTTCAAACTGGCCGAGGCCCGCGGGTTGGCGGCCGATTTTCACGTCGACGAAACGCTGGACCCCGCGTCCGAGACTTTGCGCCTGATCGCGGAAACCGTGCTGGAAACCGGCTTTTCCGCGCCCGTCACCGTGGGCCACCTGTGTTCGCTATCGACCCAGGATGAGGCCCGCGCGCTGGATACGCTGGATCTGGTCGCCAAGGCGGGGCTGAACGTCGTGTCGCTGCCCATGTGCAACCTTTATCTGCAGGACCGCGGGCCCAGCACGCCGCGCTTCCGCGGTATCACTCTGGTCCACGAAATGAAGGCGCGGGGCATTCCGGTCAGTTTCGCCTCGGACAACACCCGCGATCCGTTTTATGCCTATGGCGATATGGATATGCTGGAAGTCATGCGCGAAGCCACGCGCATCGGTCATCTGGACCATGCAGGCACCGACTGGACGCATGCCTTTCTGACAAACCCCGCCCGCGCCTGCGGCTTTGACCAACCCAGCCTAACGCACGGTGCGCCCGCCGATCTGGTCATCTGCAAGGCACGAAGCTGGACCGAACTGTTCGCCCGCCCGCAATCCGATCGCATCGTCCTGCGACAGGGCCGCCAGATCGACCGAACCTTGCCCGACTACGCCGACCTTGACGATTTGATGAGGACCCCATGACGCCAAACATAACTGCGGCAAAAGCCGCGCTCAGCCATCTTGAGATCGAGGAAAAAGACACCGCCATACGCGCCAAAAGCCGCGATTTCTTCTGGTATTCCCCGGTGCTGAAAGACCGTCTGGATCACATCGTGGCTGATTTCGTCGTCTCGCCCCGGACTGAGGCCGAGGTGATCGAGGTTCTGAAGGTCTGCTATGCCCACGACGTGCCGGTCACGACCCGCGGGGCCGGGACGGGGAACTACGGGCAAGCGATGCCCCTGTCGGGTGGCTGCGTGATGCACCTGACGCATATGAACGCAGTCAAGGAAATTCACCCCGGCCGCGTGATCGTTGAACCGGGTTGCCTGCTGAAAGATCTCGATGCCGCCTGCAATGAGACGGGTCAGGAAATCCGCATGTTTTCCTCGACCTGGGCCACAGCGACGATCGGCGGGTTTATCGCCGGTGGCTCGGGCGGCGTGGGGTCGTGCACCTGGGGCAGCCTGCGCGATCTGGGCAACATCATCCGCCTGCGCGTCGTGACGATGGAGGAAGAGCCGCGCATTCTGGACTTCCGCGGCGAAGAACTGGCCCGTGTCAGCCACGCCTACGGCACGAACGGGATCATCACGCAGGTCGAAATCCCCCTGGCCCCCGCCTATGACTGGGTCGAGATGTTCGTGGCCTGCGACGATTTCATGGACGCCGCCCGCTTTGCCGAAGAACTGGCCAATGAAGACGGCATCCTGATCAAACTGGCCAGCGTGTTTGAGGCCCCGACGGCCAAGGATTATTTCCAGCGCGTCGCCCCCCATGTCGACGACGGCACGCATCTGATCGCGCTGATGGTCGCACCGCAGTCGATGGACGGGTTTCTGACGTTCCTGGCCCGCCGTCCCGTGGCCCGGCTGATCTATCGCTCGGACGACAACGATTGGCCACGCACGCCCGGCGCGGTTTTCGAATATGGTTGGAACCACACAACCCTGCGCGCGCTGAAGGTCGATCCGTCGATCACCTATCTGCAGGTCCGCTATGGGTTCCCCGATCACCTGAAGCTGGTCGAACAGATGCGCGACCAGTTCAGCCCCGAGGTGCTGCAGCATCTTGAGGTCCTGCGCGAAAACGGCAAGGTGATGTTTGCGGGCCTCAGCCTGGTGAAATTCACCACCGAGGACCGCCTGGACGAAATCATAAAACTGCACGAGGACGCGGGCGCGATGATCTTCAACCCCCACCGCTATACGCTGGAGGAAGGCGGCCGCCAGACCGTCGACGACCGCCAGTTGCAGTTCAAGAAAGAGGCCGATCCAAAGGGCCTCTTGAACCCCGGCAAGATGATCGCCTGGGACGATCCTGATTGGGCCTATGATCAGATGTACAGCTATCCCAAGATACAGGCAGCGGAATGAGGTGGCGTGACATAGAGGTCCCGGATCAAGTCCGGGACTGCGCAGGGCCATGACCCGCGCGCTGGTCCTTTATGCTCATCCGTGCCCCGAGAGCTTCTCGTCGGCGCTGCATAAAACCGTTGTGGAAAGTCTGCAAAACCGGGGCTGGGACGTCGACGACTGTGACCTGAACGCCGAAGGCTTTTCGCCCTTGCTGACCGAGGCCGAACGCCGCGCCTATCATCAGGAAGAGGTCAACATCGAACCCGTCCGCGCCTATGTCGACCGGCTGCGGCAGGCGCAGGCGCTGATCATGGTGTTCCCGGTCTGGAATTTCGGCTATCCCGCGATCCTGAAGGGATTTCTGGATCGCGTTTTCCTACCCGGCGTGTCCTTCAAGCTGGTCGACGGGCATGTCAAACCCAACCTGACGCACATTCGCAAACTGGCCGCGGTCACGACCTATGGCGGCACGCGGATGCGGGCGATCATGGCAGGCGACCCGCCGCGCAAATGCGTCACCCGCGCGGTCTGGCATGTCTGCCGACCCGACAAGACGAAATACCTGGCGCTTTATGATATGAATCGCGCCACCGATCAGAAACGCGGTCAGTTCCTTGCGCAGGTGGGCCGAGAGATGGAGGCACTTTAAAATGCGCGCTTTGGTGGTCTATTGTCATCCGAAAGAGGGAAGCTTTACCGCAGCCATCCGCGATCTGGTCCTGGCCAAGTTACAGGATGCGGGGGCCGAGGTCCGCCTGACCGACCTTTATAAACGCGGCTTTGACCCGGTGCTCAGCGCGCATGAGATGGATATTTACCTGGACACACCCGCCAATCGCGACCCCGTCAGTTCGGATGTCGATGATATCCTGTGGTGCGATACGCTGATCTTTGTCTATCCCACATGGTGGTACGGCCTGCCCGCGATGCTGAAAGGCTGGCTGGACCGGGTGCTGCTGCCCGATGTGGCCTTTCTGATGCCCGATGAACAGAACGCCGATATCCGTCGGGGTCTGACGCATATAAAGCGGCTTGGCGTGCTGACGACCTGCGGGGCCAGTTGGGGGCTGACCCATATGCTGGGCGCGCCGGGCAAACGGACGATTTTGCGCGGGGTCCGGTCAATCTGCCATACCCGCTGCAAAACGATGTACGTGGCGCATTACCTGATGGACAGCTCGACCGATGCAACGCGGCAGGCCCACCTGCAGCGTGTGGCCCGCAAAATGGATCAGTTCATCGGCGCCGCCCCCCGATCCGCAACCCGTGAGGTCCGCGCATGATCCCCTTACTAGACTGGCAGGATTTTGAAACGAACCGCGACGCTTTCGTCTCGGCCATCGGCGCAGCTTGCCGGGGGCCGGGGTTTTTCCTGCTAAAGAACCCGCCCGTGCCTGCCGATCTGCGGGCAGAGGTCTTTCGTCAGGCAGACACGTTCTTTGCATTGCCAGCCCAAGAGAAAACCAAGCTGGATATCCGGAAAACGCCGCACTATCGCGGGTGGGCGGCGCAGGGGGTTGAGTCGCTTGATGACAGCACCGCGCAGGTCGACCTGAAGGAAAGTTTCAACATCGGCTACGATCTGGCCGCCCATGACCCACGCGTGCTGGCGGGCGAGCCCTTTCGCGGGGTGAATGTCTGGCCCGATCTGCCGGGCTTTCGCCAGACCATGTTGACCTATTTCGATGCAGCCCTTGATCTGGGGCGGCAGATCCACCGGGCCTTTGCCGCCGATCTGGGCCTGGCCGAGGACAGCTTTGCAAAAGCCTTCGACGAACCCCTGGCCGCCATGCGCCTGCTGCATTATCCGCCGGGCACCGGGGCTGACAATGAAATCGGGGCCGGGGCGCATACGGATTACGGGGCGATCACGCTGCTGATGACGGATGGCGAACCGGGTCTGCAGGTTAAACCGCGCGGCGGCGACTGGCAGGATGTGCCCCATGTCGATGGCGCCTATATCGTCAATATCGGCGACTGCCTGATGCGCTGGACGAATGACATATATATGTCCACCCCCCACCGCGTTCTGCCCCCCAAACGCCAGCGCCGGTCGGTCGCGTTCTTTGTCGAGGCGAACCCTGACACCATCATTCAGGCCCTGCCCGGAACGGGCGCTGCGAAATACCCGCCGATCCGGGCGGCGGATTATCTGCAATCGCGGCTGGATGCGACTTATGCCCCGAAAGGGGCCACCTGATGGCCGCGCGCGACTGGGCCGATCTGAAAGCGTCCGATTTTGACACCATCGACCCGATGGAAACCATCGCCGTTTTGCCGACCGCAGCCATTGAACAGCACGGGCCGCATCTGCCCGTTGGCACGGATACCCTGATTGCCGAGGGGATGTTGGGCGTGTTCCGCACTCAGTGCCCCGAAGATCTGGACGTGCGCATTCTGCCGGTGCAGGCGGTGGGGAAGTCGAACGAACATCTGTGGGCCAAGGGCACATTGACCCTGTCCGCCGCCAATGCGCTGGCCGTCTGGACCGAGATCGGCCTGTCTGTCGCCCGCGCAGGCATCCGCAAGATCGTCCTGATCAACTCGCACGGCGGAAATCTTGATCTGATTTCTATCCTGTCACGCGAATTGCGCGTGCAGGCCGATATGCTGGCCGTCAAGGCGCAGTGGGGCAGTTTTGGTGTGCCCGGGGGGCTTTACGCCGATCAGGAACGCAGTTTTGGCATCCATGGCGGCGATCTGGAAACCTCGCTTATGCTGGCCTTTCGCCCGGAAACGGTCGACATGGATCAGGCGCGGGATTTCCGGTCGACGGCGGAAATTTCGTCGATCCCGCCCATCGGCCCGATTTCCTACGGCTGGATCGCCAGCGACCTGAACCCCGACGGGACCGTAGGACAGGCGCATCTGGCCACTGCCGAAAAAGGGCATCAGACAGCGGCCCATCAGGTGGCGGGTTTCATCGACCTGTTGCGGGACGTGCGGCAGATGCCGCTGTTCGATATCCGGTAGAGTACCTTTTTAAAAGCCACAGTGTATTGAATTAGACGCTAGGGCAGCGACCGGCCTGAGGGTGGGTGCGAGACAAGCGCCCGCCGTCGTGCTGGAAGCACGCCTTCGGCGTGACGGGGGGCGGGTCGGGCGCTGCCCGGTGGTGCCCACCGGGCGGAATGAGTGGATATGGTGTTACGGGTTTTTAGAAAGATGCCCCAAAAACAAAAACGCCAGCCCGATCAGGCTGGCGCATAAGCATTATGACAAGACTGCCTTACATCGGCTCAAAGAAACCATCCGGCAGCAGACGTGTCATAAAGATCTGGTCGATCCCCTGGTTGTCATCGGGGTTGAAGCTCAGCTCAACCCCGCCCAGATCCAGCGACGATGTGCCTTCCAAAGCAGCCAGGAAGCTTTCGCGTGTCGGGTTGGGACCGGCTTTCGCCAATGCATCAATCGTAAGCCGCCCGACCAGATAGCCTTCCAGTGAAACGAAGCCGAACGACGCATTATCATTATAGGCCTTCAGCGCTGTCTGATAATCACTGACAATCGGAATGTTCTTGTCCCACGGGAACGGCACGACTTGGCTGATGATGACGCCTGCACCCTCTGGCCACAGCTCATCGGCCAAGGCCTGAGATCCCACGAAGGAAATCGTCACGAATTCGGGCGTGAAATCATAGGATCGCGACAGCTTGATGAACTCACCTACAGGGCGATAGGCGCCGACCATCACAACGGCGTCGGGTGACGCATCGCGGATGGTGATCAGCGCGTCTTTGACGTCGGTTGTGTTCCGGGTGTAGGTGCCCTCGGCCACCAGTTGCATGTTACGGCGCGTCAGCGCTTTGTTCACACCGCTTAGACCCGCCTGACCAAAGCTGTCATCCTGATAGAGGATCGCAATGCGCTGCAGACCCATGTTGTCGACCAGTTCGGCAATCCATGCTTCGGTTTCGGCATCATAGCTGCCGCGCACATTGTAGACATTGTTGTTGTCGGCATTCCGCAGGAAGCCTGCACCGGTGAAGGGACCAACCAAAGGCAGGTTGGCCTGGGTCGCAATTGGCTGCAACGCCACGTTCGTTGGTGTTCCGACCGTGCCGATCAGCGCGAAATGCTGGTTGTTGCTGATCATCTGGTTGATATGGGCGGTCGATCTGTCGGGTTCATACCCGTCGTCGAAACTTTCCAGTTTCAGCATGCGGCCGTTGACACCGCCGTTGCGATTGACTTCCTCGAACGCGGCCATCAGACCAACTTGCATGCCAAGACCAAGCTGGGCGGCAGGGCCATCAAGGGCAGCAATCTGACCAAACATGACGGCATCATCAGAAACACCGGGTTCAGCCATGGCCGTCACTGGGATCAGAAGGGTGGACAGCGCAGCGACCAGTTTTGCGCGAAGTGACATTTTAAATCTCCGATAGGGCGAAAAACGGACGGACTGCATGGTCAGCACGTTTGTTCGGAATTAACTTTTACAAGCTTTGAAGCGGGTCCCGCCAGTTGTATGGCAGGACCTCGATCGTGTTTGCATTAGGGCTTGCGGACCCACACTTCGACGCGGCGGTTGATACGCTTGCCGTCCAATGTGTCGTTACAGGCCACCGGTGCCATTTCACCGTATCCTTTGGCAGTGAATTCAATCTTGCCAAGCTGAGGGCCGGCAAATATCTGAATTGTTTCAGCCACCTGCTGCGCGCGGCCTACGGACAGGGCGCGGTTTGCCTCAAACGCACCGTCACTGTCGGTAAAGCCGACAAATGCAACTTCGGTGCCTTCGGGTTGCGTTTGCAGATAAGTGACCAGACGCTGCAGGTCTACCTGGGCCTTACCATCCAACCGGCTGGAACCGGATGAGAAACGGAAGGTTGTCGACAAACGGTCCCACTGGAACATATCCACCAGCATTTCGCGCATAAGACCCAGTTCAAAAGGATCGTTGGTGGATTGGATCAGGTCGCGCATCCGGCTGCCCGCGCTGTCCATCGCCAATCGTCTGACCCCCAGATCAACAAAGCCTGCTTTGGCCACAAGGCTGTCCGCTTCGCTTGAGATTGCGAAATCGATCAGATCCTGGCCTTCAAAGCTAAGGTTGTCGGCCCGGTTATAAAGGTACAGGCGGCGCTGAAGGGGGTATTCCTCGGTTTTGGCCAGGAAGGATGTCGGGCTGGTGGTGATGCCGCAACTGGCCTGGATATCCAGCGGTTTGGCGCCGCGCACAAAGGCCGAACCGACATATCCGATGGCACCCGGATCAGCATTCACAAGACGGCTGACTTCCTGATCGTTATCCACGGAACGGACAAAGTTCGACTTGCTGCGGCCGGATGCCGAGAAAATTTTCTCTTCGAAAACCGCGGCTGTACCACTGCCCGTTTCACGGCCATAAACGGTGATCGGGGCGCTTGGTCCGCCGATTTCAGCCCAGTTCGTGATGTTGCCGCTATAGATCAGGTCCAGATTTTGAAGGGAAATCGACTGGATCGGATTGTTGGGATGGACGATTACAGAAATACTGTCCACCGCAACGATGTGTTCCTGACCAACGTCGATCATGTTGCCCGCGCCCGCATCGCGCAGCGAACGTGCCTCGGCGGGCAGAATACGACGGGACGACATATTGATTTCCACGCTGTCATCCCGCAGGTCGCGGAATCCTTCGGTCGAACTTGATGGTCTCAGAATATATTTGGCCAGTTCATCACCAAAGCCGGCTTCACCGATAACGGTTGCCTCCATCGTGCCGCCTTGTTCCTTGGTGTCCACGACAGCATCCTGGTTGGCTGCAAAACCCTGCAGCAGCAGCGGCATAAGCGCCTCACCCATCGAGCCAGACCCGACAATCGTCACACCTTCAACTGCGGTGTTCAGGCTGGGGCACCCTGCGCCTTCGCAGTTGATGTTGGTGGCCGAGATACGCATCGTTCCCAGACTGGTGCGGATAGTGTAAAAGCCACCCTCAAACGTGACAATTTCGCCGCGCGCTGTGAAAGACCCGTCAGTGGACTGAAGCCTGACTTCCTGCGCACTTGCTGCCCCTGACACTGCAATCGAAGCACAGATCGCAAACGCGAGATGTGCCGTAGATCTCAGTAGATTTATTTTTTTTGACACGTGGTACTCCTTCCAAGCCGATACCAGGTAATGACAAGCAATTTATTGCCTAAATAATTTGCTATATTGCATCTTGGTAATACTTTATTGGCTTATTTTGGCGTGATTGTGCTCGAAATAAGAAAAATAAGGCAAAATTGGGCAATTTGATTACAAATTTCAAAATTACGACAGATTTGCACGTACTGCAAACCCGGTATGCATAAAAATTATGGCAGTTTTAGGGTGCGTCAGTGTTCCGCACCGGACTGAGTCGTGTGGGCTGGACAGCTTGCAAAGGATGTGTAATTTTCAGTTTTGTACTATTTTGGGAAATAATAACACAAAATGCAAAATTTTGCATCTATTTTCTCGAATGCTATCGGCCTAATTTGGTCCGGTGATCCGGCGTTGTGGGCCATTATTCTGCTGTCACTGCAAGTTTCGATAGCGGCTGTTCTGATTGCCGCTGTGATTGGGCTGCCCCTTGGCGCCGCACTTGCCGTCAGTCGCTTTCCGGGACGTCAGGTCGTCATAGTTTTGGTGAATGCTCTGATGGGGCTTCCGCCGGTGGTGGTCGGGTTGATGGTGTATCTGATGCTGTCGAACGCGGGCCCATTGGGCGTCTTGCAACTGCTATATACACCAACGGCGATGATCATTGCCCAGGTTGTGTTGGTCACCCCGATCGTTACCGCCTTGACCCGTCAGGTGATCGAAACCCTGGACGCCGAATATCATGAACATCTGCGCTCAATCGGTCTGTCGCGTCTGGCAACGGTGCCCGTTCTGCTGTGGGATGGCCGGTTCGCGCTGATGACAGCCGTTCTGGCCGGTTTCGGCCGCGCCATTGCCGAGGTCGGCGCGGTGATCATCGTGGGTGGCAATATCAATCACGTCACACGGGTCATGACCACAACAATCGCACTGGAAACATCCAAGGGCAATCTATCGCTGGCGATGGCCCTGGGGACGGTCCTGCTGATTATGGCGGTTGCGGTCAATGCGGTTGTAGGGCTGCTTGGCCTGCGGGCGCGGCAGGTGGCCTATGCGTGACACGGCGGCCCATGACCTGACCGTCGTCCCGATCCGGGGCGAAGACACAGGCATACCGATCCTGACGGCGACAAACCTGTTGCTCGACAAGGGCGATACGGCATTGCTGGATATTCCCCGCCTGCAGGTGCAAAATCATGGCCCGACCCTGATCATGGGGCCGAACGGCGCCGGCAAAAGCCTGCTGCTGCGTGTTTTGCATGGGCTAATCCGCCCGACCCGCGGTCAGGTCAGCCTGGCGGAACCCTTCGATCAGGCCATGGTGTTTCAGCGGCCCGTTCTGCTGCGTCGCTCGGTCGCCGGGAATGTGGATTTTGTTCTGAAATCCGCAGGCATCCCCCGCAGGCATCGCAAGGCGCGGGTGGCGCGGGCGCTGGCGCAGGCGGGTCTGACCGATCTGGCACGGCAGTCCGCGCGGTCCCTGTCGGGCGGCGAACAGCAAAAGCTGGCGCTGGTCTCGGCCCTGGCCCGCAAGCCCGACATCCTGTTTCTGGACGAACCGACATCAAACCTTGACCCCACCGCGACCCAATCCATTGAACAGCTGATCGCTCAGGCAAATCGTACCGGCACCAAGGTCATCATGGTCACCCACGACGCAGGCCAAGCCAAGCGCATCGGGGGCGAGGTCATATTCATGAACAAGGGTCGCGTCATAGAACAGACGCCGATCCAACATTTTCTGCAATCCCCCAAATCCGATGCTGCCCGGCATTATCTGGCGGGCGGGTTGCTGATCTGAGACCGCCGCGGGGGAGTATGGAATGCTGAAACGGATATGCGTGACACTGTGTCAGGCGGCAGTGGCCACCGGAATGATGGCGGGGCTGGCCGCGGCGGACGACAGCTTCATAATTGTGCAGTCGACGACATCCACGCAGAATTCGGGCCTGCTGGACGCGATCCTGCCGCAATTTCAGGATAAGACGGGGATTGAGGTACGGGTCGTCGCGGTTGGTACAGGGCAGGCCATCCGCAATGCACAAAACGGCGACGGCGATGTGCTGCTGGTGCATTCCAAGCCCTCCGAAGAACAATTCGTCGCCAATGGCTGGGGCGTGCAGCGGTTCGATGTGATGTATAATGACTTTGTCATCGTCGGCCCCGCGTCAGACCCCGCGGGCGTTGCGGGCAGTGAGGACGTGGTCGACGCCCTGACCCGGATTGCCCAGGCTGGGGCTGTTTTCGCATCCCGCGGTGATGATTCAGGTACCCACAAGGCTGAGATCAGGCTCTGGGCCGCCACAGGCATCGACGTCGCCGCGCAATCGGGCACCTGGTACCGCGAAACCGGGTCAGGCATGGGCGCCACGCTGAACACCGGCACCGGCATGGGCGCCTATATCATGACCGACCGCGCCACATGGATTTCCTTTGGCAACAAGGGGGATCATCAGGTTCTGGTGCAGGGTGATCCGCGGATGTTCAACCAGTACGGCGTGATCCTTGTGAACCCCGAAAAGCACGACAATATCAAAGCCGACGCCGGTCAGGCCTTTATCGACTGGCTGACCGGTGCCGAAGGCCAAGCCGCCATCGCCGCCTATCAGATCGACGGGCAGCAGTTGTTTTTCCCTAACGCGACGCGCTAAGGTATCGCTCTAAAATTTGCAGCGTTATATCCACCCATCCCGCCCAGTGGGCACCCTCGAGTTCGTCGATGCCCTAATCGCGACGGATCACTGCGGCACTTTGGGCGAAAAGGGCGGCAGTTGAACGGTGCCTTCAGGGGCCACGCGCAAAACGCCCTTGATATCCTGCAGCTTGGGAATTTCGCTTTCTTCGCACGATCCAAACAGCGCGCCGATGGCGGGGATACAGCGGTCGACCTCCATCCCGGCATCGGTCACACAGCGTTGAATTTCGTCAGCATCAACACCCGCCTTGGTGTCAAAGATTACCTTGATTTCGATTTTGGACATGGATCACCCCCTAACTGAGCGGCCCCGGCACCTGGACCAGCCCTGCGCCGATATCTCGTACACTATCATTTAGGGGCTGTGCCGTCTGAACCAAGCGGTCCCACAGCGCGCGGCCCCGTAAATTCGGATCGGACTGCGCCCAAAGCGCCGCGGCACCGGCCACATGCGGGCAGGCCATGCTGGTGCCCGATAGCGTCGCGTAAAGCTGCGGGGTGGGGGTCGATGAAAAGACCCCAACACCAGGCCCTGCGATATCAACCTCTCCCCCGTCGGGATTAATGCCACCGCTGGAAAACTCGGCCACCGCCAGCGCCTGATCCACGGCGGCCACGGCCATGATCGAGGGCGCGTTGGCCGGGCTGCCCACGGGCGCGATAAAGCCAAAAGCGCGCGAACTTTCGTTACCCGCGGCCGCAATGATCAGACAGCCGTTGTCCAGGGCCATGCGGGCCAGGTCTTCGTATTCCGGGATAAATGTCTCACCCTCGCGCACAGCAGCGCCCAGGGACATCGAAATCACCTCGCACCCCTGTTCAATCGCCCAGGCCATGCCGGTCAGGATATCGCGTTCGCGCCCGCTGCCGTTGTCGCCCAGAACCTTGGCCACGTACAAATCCGCCTCGGACGCCACACCATAGCGAAAGCCGTTTCCGGTCACCGTTCCGCCCACAGCGGTGCCCGCACAATGGGTGCCATGGCCCTGACCATCCTGCACCGACTGCCCGCGCACGAAACTTTCGCTGATGATCGTGCGGCCCTGATAATCGGGATGCTGCAGATCAAGCCCTGTGTCCAGAATGGCCACCTTGATGCCAGCACCGGTGAACGAACTGGTCCAGGCGCCCACCGCATCGACACCCCAGGTCTTGTCGTCATCATCCTGAAAGGTATCCAGCGCAAAGAAGTAAAACTCGGGCCGGACCGACCGCACACGGTCGTCATCTTTCAGCTTAGACCGGATGTTCGAATTTTCAGATAAACCCAGGTGTTCGGAAATGAATCCGATGTTCATATGTTCCAGAATGACAGCGGCCATATCGCTGGCCTCATCGGGGAAATGCCCGCTGCGGGGAACATAGGACCGGATGTTACTGCCCGCCAGATCGGCCAGAATGCTTTGCTGTGTTTTCAGATCGACACCGGGTTGGAATGACACGACGCTGCCGCCGGTCGGGCGGGGGCGCTGAAGATCCAGTCTTTTGTTTTGCATGTCTGCTCCTGCGATTTATTGGGCTATAACCTGTGTGCCCCCGACCCGGATCGCAACCGGGGCGGGTATTGTCGGCTTTATTCAGCTTACTGACAGGATATCAATGCGTTGGTCTTTGCCAATGACACGCGAATGTGAGGTCAGGACGGCGTTTCGCCTGTCGTCGGGGTCAGGTCAGATGACAAGCACCCCTGCTGCACCTCGCGCCACATCGGCACGTTCAGGGACATCTGACATTGCGCCGTAAAGCTGCGCCCGTCGACTGAAAGGCACATCATCTGTCCCAGTTCCACCCGATTGCCGCCTGCATCGGTGCAATAGCAATCCGTCGTTTTGCGTCCTTCGGCCATCGCGCCGCTGATGCCGATGAACACACAGAATGTCGTCAAAAGGATCTGTCGCATTTTGCCAGCATAGCACAGGATCGGGCTTGACCAAAGTCCGACGATAGGACAGTGAAACCGGATGGTTCCTTTTGAAAAACTAGAACAAATCACGCAGCGCTTTGAATATCTTGAGGCTCAGATGGCCGATGGATCGGGCGATATTGCCAAACTGGCCAAGGAATATTCCGACATGAAGCCGGTGGTCGAGGAAATCCGCGACTATCGCCAGTTGCTGGATGATATTGCCGAGGCCGAAGCGATGCTGGCCGATCCCGAAATGAAGGAACTGGCCGAGGAAGAGCTGCCGGGGCTCAAGGCCCGCCTGCCGCAGGTCGAACAATCGTTGCAACTGGCGCTTCTGCCCAAGGATGCCGCTGATGCGCGCCCTGCGATGATCGAAATCCGCCCCGGTACAGGCGGGGACGAGGCCGCGCTGTTCGCGGGCGATCTGTTGCGGATGTATCAGCGCTATGCCGAAACCCACGGCTGGAAATTCGAGATCATCGAAGAACAGGTGACCGAACTGGGCGGCATCAAGGAAGTCACCGCCCATGTGCAGGGCGACGGCGTTTTCGCGCGGCTGAAATATGAAAGCGGCGTGCATCGGGTGCAGCGGGTGCCCACGACCGAAAGCGGCGGGCGCATTCATACCAGTGCCGCGACGGTGGCGGTATTGCCCGAGGCCGAAGACGTCGATATCCAGATCGACCCGCAGGACATCCGCATCGACACCATGCGCGCCAGCGGGGCCGGCGGTCAGCATGTGAACACCACCGACTCTGCCGTGCGGATCACGCATATTCCCACCGGGCTGGTTGTGACCAGTTCGGAAAAGTCCCAGCACCGCAACCGCGAGATTGCCATGCAGGTGCTGAAAACGCGGCTTTACGATCTGGAACGGCAGCGGGTGGACAGTGAACGATCGGCGGACCGGAAAGCTCAGGTCGGGTCGGGTGATCGGTCGGAACGCATCCGCACCTATAATTTCCCCCAAGGCCGCATGACGGATCATCGCATCAACCTGACGCTTTATAAGCTGGATCAGGTAATGCAGGGCGATCTGGATGAAATCATCGATGCCCTGACCGCCGAAGCTCAGGCCAACCAACTGGCCGAGATGGGCGCATGACAGTGGCCGAGGCGCTGCAATGGGGCGCCGGGCAACTGACGGAAGGCGGCATTCCAAATGCTGCAGGCGACGCGCGCTGGCTTTTGGCCGATGCCCTGGGGGTTGAGCCGATGCGGATCACCCTGATGGCCGCCGACCCTGTGGCCGCCGAAAAACTACAGCAATTTCAGGCCCATATCGCCGCACGGCAGCAGTATCAGCCGGTGGCCCAGATCATCGGGCATCGCATGTTTTACGGCCGCCGGTTCCGCGTCACCCCCGATGTGCTGGACCCGCGCCCGGACACCGAAACCCTGATTGAGGTCGCCCTGCAGGCCGCGTTTCGGCGCGTGCTGGATCTGGGCGTTGGGTCGGGCTGCATTCTGCTGACCCTACTGGCGGAACAGCCCGATGCAACCGGGACCGGCACCGACATTTCAGATAAAGCGCTGGCGGTTGCGCGGCAGAATATGACCGATCTGGGTCTGTCTGACCGTGCCCGCCTTGTGCAATCGGACTGGCTGACCCATATAGAAGGCGTGTTCGATCTGATCGTATCGAACCCGCCCTATATCAGTACCGCTGAGATGGCCGATCTGTCGCCCGACGTGACCGACTGGGAACCACATGTGGCCTTGACGCCCGGCGGTGACGGGTTGGACGCCTATCGGATCATCACCCGTCACGCGGCAGACTATCTGACACCGGGTGGGCGTCTGATCGTGGAAATCGGGGCAGGGCAGGGCGATGCCGTCCGCATCCTGTTTCAGAATGCAAAACTGGATGATATCGTGATTCACAGCGATCTTGATGGGCGTGATCGTGTCGTTTCGGGAAAAATCGGGAAAAAAATATGGAAAACCAGCGAAAAGGCGCAACTTTAAACAAAAAGACGCAGTTTTCGCTTGCCCCATCGAATAACCGTGATATCACCAAGAAATCGGAACGGGTGAGGGCAACAGCGCTCCCCTCGACAACAAGCAGAAAATCGCACCTCCCGATGCTTAACCACTGATTTCGTGGTGTCGGAAAGGGCACAAGCCATACATAAGGCTGGACAGCAAGTTTATGAGATCATCTAAGTCACGTTCGCGGTCGAAATCGAACCGCAGTCGGCCTACGGGCAATATTGTCAACCGTGTGTTTGACAGTTCGGGGCCCGAGGGCAAAGTACGCGGCACGCCGCAGCAGATTATTGACAAGTACAGCCAGTTGGCGCGCGATGCTCAGCTGAGCAACGACCGCGTCGCGGCCGAAAACTTTCAGCAACACGCGGAACATTACACGCGCCTTCTGGGCGAGGCACAGCGTGAAATAGACGCACGCCGCGAACAGCAGGAACGCGAAAATCGCGAACGCCAGGCCGAGCGTGATCGCGACCGGCCTGATCGTCAGCCCCAGGACGGCGATCCGGCACAATCCCCGCAGCCTGATCTGGTCGAAACGCCCGAAGCGCAGGAAAATGGCGGATTGGTCGAAACGCCCGAAGCTTCGGATGAAAAGATCAAGCGCCAACGCCGCCCCCGCAAACCAAAACCCGCCCCGGTCGAAACGGCAGAACAGGCCCCACCGCCCGAGGCCCCCGAGGCCGCTGAATAAAGCAAATAAAAAAGGACCAGCCAGGGCCGGTCCTTTTTTGTTTATGCCACATCAGAACCGGCTGATAACACCCAGTGACAATGATCCCCCTTCATATTCGATACCATCGGGCAGTCCGTCGATATCTACAGACCCGTTGAAATAGCTGACCTCACCCCGGAAGCTGATGTTGTTTTGCGAAACAAACTCGGCGCCGATGCCCAACTTATATCCGGTGCCGGTTTCGTCGGTGTCGATGTCGAATAAGGGCGTGTCAACTTTGGCCTCAAAATTCGTGCTGAAGGCACCGACTTTACCGTATATCAACGTGTTGGGCGTTGTCAGTCCGCCAATGATAAGACTGATCGAACCGATTGATGTTTCATCAACAGACGCAGATATCCCCAAGGAATCAATCGAGCTTTCTGCACCAACGTTTGACAGACTGAATTCTGCTTCGCCAGCAATATACAGTCCACCGCTTAGGACGCTGTAACCGCCCAATATACCATATTGCAAACCGTCAAAGCTGATATTGGTATTTTCATCTTCCCCATAGCTGGAATAGCCACCCTGGGCACCAATATAAAGTCCCGTCCAATCCTGTGCAAATGTCATCTGCGGCAGCATGAAAGTCATTCCGGCCGCACAGATCATAATGTAATTTTTCATTTCAGTCCCTCATTAAAGTTCACGAAAACTGGCTTAGGTGCCAATGATCGATTCAGGGAATACGGGCAGGTCAGGCTTGGCTAAGCTATTGCTTTTGAATAACATTTTGGGCCTGAGTTTAAGCATGATCTTGCGCGGCAGTCTTCAGAACGCGCGTGTTTCTGCCGGGTTGCGTTGTCGAAAAACCAGCGGTTGAGAAGACCCGGCGATGGTCGCCTAACCATCGTAGGTCAACACAATTCACCCCCGACACAGTCGAAGACGCCGCAGAGATACCGCAATAAAAAAGGACCAGCCAGCGCCGGTCCTTTTCGTTTTTATCTGCTCGATTTTAGAAACGTGAGATCACGCCAAGTGACAGCGATGTGCCGTCGAACTCAACATCGACATCGTCGAATTCGCCATCAAAGAACCCGACCTCGCCACGAATACTAAGGTTGTTCTGCAGCGCGAATTCACCACCGAAGGCCAGTTCATAGCCGGTTCCGGTGTCATCGAAATTGACGCCAAAAATTTCATATTCGACATCGGATCGGAAAAACCCCAGTTTGCCGTAAAGCAGGGTATTGGGGGCAATTGGGGCACCCGCAATCAGGTTGATTGCACCGATCGAATTTTCCTCAAACTCGACGCCGCTGCCTTCGCCTTCAACGTTCGACAGGTTGAATTCGGCCTCGATAGCGCCGTAAAGCCCGCCGCTGGTGCCGCCGAAACCGGCAACAACACCGTAGGTCAGGCCATCGACATCCGTGTCGACGTCGTAGCTGTTATAGCCAAGCTGACCACCCACATAAATGCCGTTCCAGTCTTGGGCGGATGCTGTTTGCGGCAGCATGAAAGCCAAGCCAGCGGCACAGATCATCATATTTTTTTTCATTGCTATTCCCTCGCTAAAGTTCACGTCCAAAGGCTTAGGCATCAAAGATCGGCTGCGGGAACAGGGGCGGGCATGACTTGGTCAAGCTGTTGCTTTCAAATGACATTTTGGGGCAGAGTCTGGGCGTGATCTTGCGCGGCACACGCCAAAACGTGCATGTTCTTGCCGGGTTACACTTGTTTAACAACCGCGATATAGGGTCGGCATAATTCGGCCGGACTGGGGTTATGATGCTGCGCATTATTCTGCTGATATCTGTTTTTGTCTGCGGGTCTGCCGCGGCGAAACCCTTGATCACCTCGTCCGAGGATACTGCGGCGCGGGCCTGTCTGGCCTATGCCGACACGCCCGACCGTTTGATCCGTCTGTGTCAGCAGGCCCTGGACGGCGGCAATCTGACCCAAAGCGAACGCGCGCAACTGATGAATACGTTAGGCGATGCGCATCTGGATCAGGGGGACCATAAAAAGGCCGAAGAGACGTATCGCAGTATTCTGGAGCAGGCTCCGTTGAATGTCCCGGCCCTGGCGGGGCTGGGGTGGGCGCTGCGGTCGCAGGACCGGGATGAGGAGGCCTTGCAGGCCTTTCAGACCGCCTTTGACATCGACCCGCGGGATGAGGTCCTGGCCGGTCTGGGGCAGATGACCTTTGAAACCGGCGGTGATCCGGACATCGCGCTGCAGTATCTGGACGGGGCCATCGCGGTCACGCCGAATTACGACTGGGCCATTCGGTCAAAGGGCTGGATCTATCGCGATATCGGCCGGCTTGAGGACGCCGAGCAGGCCTTTCGTCGCGCGCTGGATCTGAATGGTCTGGACGAAAACGCACTTTACGGCCTGGCGCGGGTTCTCAACGATCTGGGTCAGAACGACGAGGCGCTGCTGATGATCAACGAGGCCGTAGCACTTGATCCCGACTATGCCTGGTATTACGCCCAACGCAGCGCCATTCTGCGGAACCTGGGGCGGAATGCGCAGGCGGTTGTCGATGCGGACAAAACGATAGAGCTGCTGCCGGGCGACAGTGAGGGCTATGTCCAGAAATCGCGCGCGCTGATCGGTCTGGCGCGCCGGGGTGACGCGCTGGACGCTTTGAAAGGGGTCAAAGTCCACGCCCGCGACAGTTATTTCTATTACTGGTACTCGGACGTTCTGGCGCGTGATCTGCAATATGACAAGGCGCTGCTTATGATCGACAACAGCATCGAACTGGCCCCCGAAGATCATTGGGGCCACATCCAGAAAGCCTTTATTGCCTTGCAACTGGAAAACTATGATCTGGCCCTGGTGCACGGCGCCGAAGCTGCAAGACTGGATGGGACCAACGCCTATGGCTTTTTCTATACCGCAACGGCGCTGGTGTATCTGGACAGGCTGGACGAGGCCTATGTGCAACTTGATCTGGCCGTCGCGGCGGATCTGGACGAAGATCGCATCGGCGATTTCGCACAGGATCTGATCGCGGCGGGTTATCTGCGCGATGCAATTCTGCTGCGGTTGAAATATTGATGGGTTTTTGTGATCTTTCATCGCGACGGGGCTTGATTAACGGCACAAGCTGCCGTAACTGGTCGCTCTGACGTAGGGGTTTAGCTCAGTTGGTAGAGCATCGGTCTCCAAAACCGAGGGTCGTGGGTTCGAGTCCCTCAGCCCCTGCCAAATCTCAGAACAGGCTGTTTTGCAGATGGTGGCGGTGATGACAGATCACCCTGCTTTACGTCTTTCCTTTCATCTGGGGGGCCATAAAACGGCCACAACGCATTTTCAGGCGTCTCTGTTCAAGAACCGTGCGCATCTGCGGGACGCGGGTGTGCAATATTATCCGCCGCGTAAGCTGCGCGGGCCTGGGCGCAATTTCGATCACCGCTTTGGGCGCAAACGGCCCCCTGGCACCGATCCGCAGCAGATTTTGCAGCAGATGGCCAAAGGGCAGGGCCAGATCATCTTTTCGGATGAAAACCTTCTGGGCCGGGTCCACAACCGCAAAGCGCCCGATGTGACCCTGTTTTACCCACGCGCCACGGCCGAGCTGAAAAAATTCGTCCGCGCGTGCCCGGGCCATCAGATCGAGCTGTTCATCGCGATCCGCAACACGGGCGATTTTTACAGATCGCTCTATTGCCAGCAACTTGTGTCGGGGCGGCATATCTCATTCGAAAACTTCATCGCCCAGACGCATCATAAATCAGCGCGCTGGTTCCGGGTGATGACCCGATTTTCGAAAATGCCCGAGGTGTCGCGCATCTTTGTCTGGCGGTACGAAGATTACCCGGCGACCGTGAAAACCATTCTGTCGCATATGATATCGCCCGATCTGGCCGAAAAGGTCACCCTGATCGGCAACCGCAAGAATGACAGCCTGTCGGCCGAGGCGATCTTTCAGCTGTTCGATCACGTCGCGCGGGGCCTGCCGATGACGCGGGCCGATGCCGAAAAACTGCGCCGGCAGTATCCCCAATCCGAGGAATACCCCACCTTTGAGCCCTGGACGGCTGCGGAACAGGCCGACAGCCTGAGGCGATATGACAAGGATATCGATCGGATCGCGCAGATGGACAAGGTGACGTTGATCACCCCGTGAAGACTTGGTCTTGAATTATAACGCAAGACGCCGTATCTGGCCCCGTAACAAGGCGAAAGGGTATCAGATGGCCAAGGCAAATCCATTTCAGTTCATTCAGCAGGTGCGCGCTGAGGTGGCAAAGGTTGTCTGGCCAACCCGCAGGGAAGTTGCCCTGACCAGCATCATGGTGTTTATCATGGCCATGCTGACGTCGGCTTTCTTCTTTCTGGTCGATTGGCTGATCCGCAGCGGTCTGGGCTTTATCCTGAACTAGGGATTTGCCCAAGAAAACTGCGCCCGGGGCCTTGAAATAGGGTGGCGTGACCGGTATTGCGGCCCTTACTTTCCGGACAGGGCGTGCTTCGATTCGTGTGGCACGCCGCTTTTTGTTTCGGGGCTTTGCGGTTAACCGCTTGGAATAATGGGAATATCGGGCGCGTGCGCCCAGGCATCAAAGGGTTCTGACAGTCATGGCGAAGCGGTGGTATTCGGTTAGTGTTCTTTCGAATTTCGAAAAGAAGATCGCCGAGCAGATCAGAACGGCTGTGGCCGAGGCTGGTCTGGAAGACCAGATCGAAGAGGTCCTGGTGCCCACCGAAGAGGTGATCGAGGTGCGCCGCGGCAAAAAGGTGACGGCCGAACGCCGGTTCATGCCGGGCTATGTTCTGGTGCGGATGGAAATGACGGATCAGGGCTATCACCTGATCAGTTCCATCAACCGCGTCACAGGCTTTCTGGGCCCGCAAGGCCGCCCGATGCCCATGCGCGACGCCGAAGTGAATGCGATCCTGAACCGCGTGGAAGAGGGCGAGGCCGCCCCACGCACGCTGATCCACTTCGAGGTCGGCGAGAAGGTGAAAGTGAACGAAGGTCCGTTCGAGGATTTCGACGGCATGGTCGAAGAAGTCGACGACGAAAACCAGCGCCTGAAGGTGACTGTGTCCATCTTCGGCCGCGCGACACCTGTTGAACTGGAATACACTCAGGTGACGAAGCAGAGCTGATTAGTCGCTTTCGATGAAAGTTAATATGCTACGGAAAACCGTAAGACAGATTAATGGTATTTTTTGAACAGAATTTGTGTATTTGATGCCACTAGAAAATTTAACATAGCATCAGTATTGGCTGTGTTTAATACTAGAAATTCGACTTAAATTAATAGTTTGTTAACATACTAATGTTTTTCTTAGGCGATCTGTGTATGCCGAATGATTAGGTTGTGTGTATTAAGTTATTGGAGTTGTTATGAGTTTTTGGGTTGGTTTTTTGCATGTTGTGGGGCTTTTCGCGGTCATCGGAATGCTTTTATTAGCAGGTCTTTTGATCAGAGCGTTGCTTTCAGATCCTGAGTGCAAGCCAAAGTATCGCTTGCCGCTGCTTAATTCAGCTAAGTATTTGGCATTTGGTCTGATGTTTTTGAGCACAGCGAGTGTCATTCGTCTTGGAGAGGCATTTAGCCCCATTTTGTCAGCATGGCGTGTCCTGATCGGAGATCCTCTCGAAACTGAGTTCAGCTCTCAGTTTCCTTACCCATGGCTTTTGTTATCTGAATACTGGCCCAAAGTGATTGAGTTCTGGGCATATGGTGGCAATGAATACCCTGTCTTGTGGTGGATTAGCATTATTTCAAGTGGTGTTCTTTGTATTGCCGCTTTGGGAAACATTATAGAGGCTTTCCGTCTGAAACGGTCTGAACCAGATACACGCTGGCATTTCATATTTTTTGACATAACTGCTTTTGCTGCTGTCTTTTCTACGTATCTTTTGTGTTGGCATATATTGATGTTCATATCGGCTTATGTGCTTGGTTTCCTCGTATCTTTTCTGCTCGGAATATTTTTGGTTGGTATAATTATTTTGGGCTTGCTGTTCTTTGGGGCAGTTGCACCAACGCCTGTATACGTTGTGAACAACAGTGGTATCCGTGAATAGGGAACAAAGGTGACCAGGACCTCGGACCTACGTTCATTGAACTAACAATACAAATCTTAGGGAAAGTAATTTCGCTTGCCGCGACGCTGCGATACGGCGAAAAGTCCAGTCGTTCCGCGTATACCCCCTTGCCAAAGCGAACGCCTGCGTGTAACCGGCCACTCTGCCATTTTCAGTGGCAGATTCTGATGTGGGAGGTGACGGCAGCGCGCTGTTTGAACCGGACCACGGCAACCGAAAACCCGCCTGACGCGTCAGGTGTGGTGTTGAAAGAAGGAGAGGCCATATGGCCAAGAAAGTCGCTGGCACGATGAAGCTGCAGGTTCCTGCAGGTCAAGCCAACCCATCCCCGCCCGTCGGACCCGCTCTGGGTCAGCGTGGGATCAACATCATGGAATTCTGCAAGGCGTTCAACGCCAAGACCCAGGATATGGAGCCCGGTGCGCCGTGCCCGACCGTGATCACCTATTATCAGGACAAGTCCTTCACCATGGACATCAAGACGCCGCCTGCGTCTTATTACCTGAAGAAAGCCGCCAAGGTGAAATCTGGCGCCAACAACCCAAGCCGTGAAACGGTGGGGTCTGTCACGGCGGCTCAGGTACGTGAGATTGCTGAGGCCAAGATGAAGGACCTGAACGCCAACGATATCGAAGGCGCAATGCTGATCATCGTGGGCTCGGCCCGGTCGATGGGTATCGAGGTGAAAGGGTAAGTCATGGCCAAGTATGGAAAACGCACAACAGCTGCGCGTGAGGCATTTGCCGGTAAGGAAAATGTCACGGTTGAGGAAGCCGTTGCCCTGGTCAAGGGCAATGCCAAGGCCAAGTTCGACGAAACGGTCGAGATTGCCGTGAACCTAGGGGTTGACCCGCGTCACGCCGATCAGATGGTCCGCGGTGTTGTCAGCCTGCCCAACGGCACAGGTAAAGACGTCCGCGTCGCTGTCTTCGCCCGCGGTCCCAAAGCGGACGAGGCGAAAGAGGCTGGTGCTGATATCGTTGGGGCCGAGGACCTGATGGAAACAGTGCAGGGCGGCAAGATCGAATTCGACCGCTGCATCGCGACCCCTGACATGATGCCGATTGTTGGCCGTCTGGGTAAGGTGCTGGGCCCACGCAACCTGATGCCGAACCCAAAGGTTGGCACCGTGACGATGGACGTGGCCGAGGCTGTGAAAGCGGCCAAGGGCGGCGAAGTGCAATTCAAGGTCGAAAAGGCCGGTGTGGTGCACGCAGGCGTCGGCAAGGCGTCCTTTGATGAAGCCAAGCTGGTCGAAAACATCCGCGCCTTTGTGGATGCGGTGGCCAAGGCCAAACCCGCCGGGGCCAAGGGTGCCTATATGAAGAAAATCGCGCTCAGCTCGACCATGGGGCCGGGTGTCAGCGTATCGATCGACAACGCGACCGGCAATTAAGACAGTCTTTCAAGCGGCCCCGGTTTGGGGCCGTTTTTATTTTCAGGGTCTGCTTTCATGCTTCGATACGGCCTGGCTGTATTTCTGGTTGTCATTAGCGCCCGCAGCGGCGTTGGGGCCGAGCGGGTGTTAGGCGTTGATCGTGTGGATCGTCTGATGTGCGATCCGGTTTGACTGAAATAGGCGGCGCCGCCTGTTCGGCTGCGGTTTCATTCAAAGGGTTTGAGGCCCCTTTGGCCCGTTGGGAGTTATCCCTGATCCAGCTGGTTCAAAATTCCCGTGAGTTGGGCAATCGAAACCATTTCCTGATGTGCGGGGGCGTCACTCGCCCGCGTTGGTACCGGGAACGGGTTTTAGGCGTGAAAGGTTAATGCCGCCTTGGGGATGCGTGCGGTGGTGCTGTAAGGTCCCGGATCAGGTCCGGGACTGCGTAGGTGGTGGGAATTGAGCTGAGTGTTAGACGCTGCGCGGATAGCGATGTTGGGATTTGAGTATTTGGGCCAAGAAGAGTGAGGGCCGTCTTGGAAACGCTCTGGGGGAGCGTTTCAGGCCCGAACGGGCGGAGCCCAGTGTAATGCGCATCATTGTTCTGAAAATACTCATGAGACGGCCTTTACCAGGCGCCACGGCAATTGAGCATTATAAAAAACGCTGTATTTGCTAAAAAACTCTTGCTCGGGGGTTTTCATATCCGCGCGTTGGGCATAAGCGGAACACCTGACCCGTCGAAGTGATTCGTGCGGGTCTACTTCGTCCGAGACGGAGGGTGAGCGTAAGTTCATAATTCCTTCCTGAGATGGGGAACGAGTTTAAGGTTTCCGAGGGATGTTTCCTCGGGCGATCCGGCCTCGGGACCCTGAATGCGGACCCGAACGCCCCGAGACCGGGGCAAACATGAGCCGGGGGGTAACCCCCAGATTTGGAGTAAAACTGTGGATAGAGCCCAGAAAGAGAAAGTGGTCGAGGAACTCGGCCAGATCTTCGAAAGCTCTGGCGTCGTTGTGGTGGCCCACTACGAAGGTCTGACAGTTGCTGAGATGCAGGACCTGCGCGCGCAAATGCGTGACGTTGGCGGGTCCGTTCGCGTTGCCAAAAACAGGCTTGCCAAGATCGCCCTGGAAGGAAAGCCCTGCGAAAGCATTGCTGACTTTCTGTCGGGTATGACCGTACTTGCCTATTCCGAAGACCCTGTGGCCGCGGCCAAGGTCGTGGATAAATACGCCAAGGACAACGATAAGTTGGAAATCCTTGGTGGTGCCATGGGCGAGACGGCATTGGACGTTGCCGGTGTCAAAGCCGTCGCAGCGATGCCATCGAGAGAGGAGCTTATTGCTTCGATCGTCGGTTGTATCGGTGCGCCTGCTTCGAATATCGCCGGTGCGATTGGCGCGCCCGCTTCGAACATCGCAAGCATCTTGTCCACGATCGAGGACAAGGCAGCAGCTTAAGACCGGCGTAGGGAAGACCCTGACGTTGGAACACACTTAGTAAACGGAAAGCATATCAAATGGCTGATCTGAAAAAACTTGCTGAAGAGATCGTTGGTCTGACGCTTCTCGAAGCCCAAGAACTGAAAACCATCCTGAAGGATGAGTATGGCATCGAACCTGCAGCCGGTGGCGCAGTGATGATGGCAGGCCCTGCTGGCGGTGACGCGGGTGCGGCTGCAGAAGAGAAGTCGGAATTCGACGTTGTTCTGAAGAACGCTGGTGCGTCGAAAATCAACGTGATCAAAGAAGTTCGCGGCATCACCGGTCTTGGTCTGAAAGAAGCCAAGGATCTGGTTGAAGCCGGCGGCAAGATCAAGGAAGGCGTTGACAAAGCCGAAGCCGAAGAGATCAAGGGCAAGCTGGAAGCAGCTGGCGCCGAGGTCGAATTGGCCTAAATCACGTTTTTCAGGGCGCAGGCCTTGTAATTCTGTGGCTGGACCCGATTTATGCGGGTCCAGCCTGACCTGTCTTAATAGTTCCCCGCCAGCACGGGGCACTTTTAGGGAAGGTTTCATGATCGGGAGGCGCCCGGTGGGACGGTCGCCAGGAATAGATCTGAACCCCCTGTCTCAACTGGGTGCATCGCCGGGGCCCGACGGCGGATGCGATCCGATGAGAAACGAAAGGTGTTATCACACATGGCTCAGTCCTTCCTTGGCCAAAAACGCTTGCGCAAATACTACGGAAAAATCCGCGAAGTTCTGGAAATGCCGAACCTGATCGAGGTTCAGAAAAGCTCTTACGATCTGTTTCTGAAATCCGGCGATCAGCTTGAACCGCTTGACGGCGAGGGGATCAAAGGTGTTTTCCAATCGGTTTTCCCGATCAAGGATTTCAACGAAACGGCGGTTCTTGAGTTTGTGAAATACGAACTGGAAAAGCCGAAATACGATGTTGAGGAATGTCAGCAACGTGACATGACTTACAGCGCGCCGTTGAAGGTGACGCTGCGGCTGATCGTGTTTGATGTTGACGAAGACACCGGCGCGAAATCGGTCAAGGATATCAAGGAACAGGATGTGTTCATGGGCGATATGCCCCTGATGACACCCAACGGCACGTTCATCGTGAACGGGACCGAACGGGTGATCGTATCTCAGATGCACCGGTCACCCGGCGTGTTCTTTGACCACGACAAAGGCAAAACGCACAGCTCGGGCAAACTGCTGTTTACCTGCCGTATTATCCCATATCGCGGCAGCTGGCTGGATTTTGAATTCGACGCCAAGGATCTGGTTTTCGCCCGCATTGACCGCCGCCGCAAACTGCCCGTGACGACGCTGCTTTATGCTTTGGGTCTGGATCAGGAAGGCATCATGGATGCCTATTATGATACGATCGACTATAAATATAAGAAGAACAAGGGCTGGATTACCAAGTTCTTCCCTGAACGTGTGCGCGGGACGCGGCCGACGTTTGATCTGGTGGATGCCAAGACGGGTGAGGTGATTGCCGAGGCCGGTAAGAAGGTTACGCCACGTGCGGTCAAAAAGCTGATCGACGACGGCAAGGTCACCGAATTGCTGGTGCCTTTTGACTATATCGTCGGCAAGTTTGCGGCCAGGGATATCATCAACGAAGAAAACGGCGCGATTTATGTCGAAGCCGGGGATGAGCTGACCTGGGAAACCGACAAAGACGGCGACGTCACCGGTGGTACGCTGAAAGAGCTGATGGATGCGGGCATCACCGACATTCCGGTTCTGGATATCGATAACATTACCGTCGGCCCCTACATGCGCAACACCATGGCCAACGACAAGAACATGAACCGCGACACGGCGCTGATGGATATCTATCGCGTCATGCGTCCGGGCGAGCCGCCCACCGTGGATGCGGCCAGCACCTTGTTCGACAGCCTGTTCTTTGACAGTGAGCGTTATGATCTGTCAGCCGTGGGTCGCGTCAAGATGAACATGCGTCTGGCGCTGGATGCCGAAGACACCGTGCGCACCCTGCGCAAGGAAGACATCGTGGCCTGTGTCAAGGCTCTGGTTGATCTGCGCGACGGGCGCGGTGATATCGACGATATCGACCACCTTGGAAACCGCCGGGTGCGGTCCGTTGGCGAGTTGATGGAAAACCAGTATCGCGTGGGTCTGTTGCGGATGGAACGCGCGATCAAGGAACGCATGTCGTCGGTCGAAATCGACACGGTGATGCCGCAGGATCTGATCAATGCGAAGCCTGCCGCAGCGGCTGTGCGTGAATTCTTTGGCTCATCTCAGCTGTCGCAGTTCATGGACCAAACGAATCCGCTATCCGAGGTCACCCATAAACGCCGTCTGTCCGCGCTTGGGCCAGGCGGTCTGACCCGTGAACGCGCGGGCTTTGAGGTGCGCGACGTGCACCCGACCCACTACGGCCGCATGTGCCCGATTGAAACGCCCGAAGGTCCGAACATCGGTCTGATCAACAGTCTTGCGACTTTCGCGCGGGTGAACAAATACGGCTTTATCGAAACGCCTTACCGCAAGGTTGAAAACGGTCAGGTGACAGACGAAGTGCACTATATGTCCGCGACCGAAGAAATGCGCCACACCGTGGCGCAGGCCAACGCGAACCTGGACGAAAGTGGCAAGTTTGTGAATGATCTGGTGTCGACCCGTCAGTCGGGCGAATACACCTTGGCGCCCAATGAAAATGTCGATCTGATCGACGTGTCGCCGAAACAGCTGGTGTCGGTTGCGGCCTCGCTTATTCCGTTCCTGGAAAACGACGATGCGAACCGGGCGCTGATGGGGTCAAACATGCAACGTCAGGCCGTTCCATTGCTGCAGGCGGAAGCCCCGCTGGTCGGCACCGGTATCGAAGAAGTCGTTGCGCGCGACTCTGGCGCCGCCATCATGGCCAAGCGGGCAGGGATCATCGACCAGGTGGACGCCACCCGGATCGTTGTGCGTGCCACTGCTGATCTGGAGCTGGGCGATGCGGGCGTTGATATTTACCGCATGCGCAAATTCCAGCGGTCGAACCAGAACACCTGCATCAACCAGCGTCCGCTGGTGAAGGTGGGTGATACGGTTCAGAAAGGCGAAGTGATTGCCGATGGTCCGTCCACCGATATGGGGGAACTGGCGCTTGGCAAGAACGTGGTCGTCGCGTTTATGCCCTGGAATGGCTACAACTACGAAGACTCGATCCTGATTTCGGAACGTATCGTGCGCGATGACGTCTTCACCAGCGTCCATATCGAGGAATTCGAAGTCGCCGCTCGTGACACGAAACTGGGGCCTGAGGAAATCACCCGCGATATTCCGAACGTCGGCGAAGAGGCCCTGCGGAACCTGGATGAGGCGGGCATCGTCTATATCGGGGCCGAGGTCGGGCCAGCGGATATTCTGGTGGGTAAAATCACACCCAAGGGCGAAAGCCCGATGACGCCGGAAGAAAAGCTGCTGCGTGCGATCTTTGGCGAAAAGGCCAGCGACGTGCGCGACACATCCCTGCGTCTGCCGCCCGGTGACTACGGGACGGTTGTTGAGGTGCGCGTCTTTAACCGCCACGGCGTGGAAAAAGACGAACGTGCCCTGCAGATAGAACGCGAAGAGGTCGAACGCCTGGCCCGTGACCGCGATGACGAGCTGGCGATCCTGGATCGGAATATCTATGCCCGTCTCAAAGGCATGATCCTGGGCAAGACCGCGGTGAAGGGTCCGAAGGGCGTGAAGCCGAATTCGGAAATCACCGAAGATCTGCTGGAAACGCTCAGCCGTGGCCAGTGGTGGCAGTTGGCCTTGGGCGATGAAAAAGACGCCAGCCAGGTCGAGGCCCTGAACGAGCAGTATGAGGTGCAGAAACGCGCCCTTGATGCCCGGTTCGAGGATAAAGTCGAAAAGGTCCGCCGCGGCGATGATCTGCCCCCCGGTGTGATGAAGATGGTCAAGGTCTTCGTGGCTGTGAAGCGCAAGCTGCAGCCTGGTGACAAGATGGCCGGTCGTCACGGCAACAAGGGTGTGATTTCCAAGGTGGTCCCGATGGAGGATATGCCGTTCCTTGCAGACGGTACGCCCGTTGATTTCGTGCTGAACCCGCTTGGGGTGCCGTCACGGATGAACGTCGGTCAGATCCTGGAAACCCACATGGGTTGGGCCGCACGTGGTCTGGGTATTCACATCGACGAAGCGCTTGGGGAATATCGCCGGTCCGGTGATCTGACACCTGTGCGGGATGCGTTGAAGATTGCCTATGGCGATGACGTCTACGACGAAGGCATCCAGGGCATGGATGAAGACACGCTGGTCGAGGCTGCGGGCAATGTGACCCGCGGTGTTCCGATCGCAACGCCTGTTTTCGACGGTGCCAAGGAAGCCGACGTGAATGACGCGCTGGTGCGTGCGGGCTTTAGCGAAAGCGGTCAGTCGGTGCTGTTTGATGGTCGGACGGGCGAACAATTCGCGCGGCCTGTGACGGTGGGCATCAAGTACCTGCTGAAACTGCACCACCTGGTGGACGACAAGATCCATGCGCGCTCCACCGGGCCATACAGCCTTGTGACGCAGCAACCGTTGGGCGGTAAAGCCCAGTTCGGTGGCCAGCGTTTCGGGGAAATGGAGGTCTGGGCGCTGGAAGCATACGGCGCGGCCTATACCCTGCAGGAAATGCTGACTGTGAAGTCGGACGACGTGGCAGGGCGGACCAAAGTGTACGAGTCCATCGTGAAGGGCGAAGACAACTTTGAGGCTGGCGTGCCCGAGTCGTTCAACGTGCTTGTGAAAGAAGTCCGCGGCCTTGGCCTGAACATGGAGCTTCTGGATGCGGAGGAGGACGACGGCGGGATTCCAGCCGAATGACAGTGGGCAAACGCATGATTTCCTTAGGCGTCGCAGCACCGATATTGGCGGGTTGCGATCCTATTGGTGGTATGGATTTCGTGGACACTCGCGACAACTCCCTGATCTATGCGGAATGGGATACCAGTTCACCACACAGGTTATCAGCCTGCAGCTATTCATCGGAGAGGCAGGAAATTGCCCCTCCGCCGCGTGACGTTCTGTGGAGAGCCACAACTGAGGGCGGGCCAATGTCTGAAAATATCTACCGGCGTGCGACGTTCTACGTTTGCCCCGAACTTAGAGAGGTTTCCGAATGAACCAGGAACTGACAAACAACCCGTTCAACCCGTTGACGCCCCCAAAGGTGTTCGACGAAATCAAGGTCTCTCTGGCGTCGCCCGAGCGAATCCTGTCGTGGTCTTATGGCGAAATCAAAAAGCCCGAGACCATCAACTACCGGACGTTCAAGCCTGAACGCGACGGTCTGTTCTGTGCGCGGATTTTTGGGCCGATCAAGGACTATGAATGTCTGTGCGGTAAATATAAGCGCATGAAGTATCGCGGCGTTGTCTGCGAAAAATGTGGGGTTGAGGTGACTCTGCAAAAGGTGCGCCGTGAACGGATGGGCCACATCGAACTGGCCGCGCCCGTGGCCCACATCTGGTTTCTGAAGTCGCTGCCAAGCCGCATCGGCCTGATGCTGGATATGACGCTGCGCGATCTGGAACGGATCCTTTATTTCGAAAACTACGTGGTGATCGAACCCGGTCTGACCGATCTGACCTACGGTCAGCTGATGACCGAAGAAGAGTTCATGGACGCTCAGGACGCCTATGGCATGGACGCCTTTACCGCCAACATCGGCGCCGAGGCGATCCGCGAGATGCTGCAGGCGATTGATCTTGAGGCCGAGGCCGAACAGCTGCGCGCCGATCTGAAAGAGGCAACGGGTGAACTGAAGCCGAAAAAGATCATCAAGCGTCTGAAAATCGTCGAAAGCTTCATCGAATCCGGCAACCGCCCGGAATGGATGATCCTGACCGTCGTGCCTGTGATCCCGCCGGAACTGCGCCCGCTGGTGCCGCTGGATGGTGGCCGCTTTGCGACGTCGGATCTGAACGATTTGTATCGTCGTGTGATCAACCGGAACAACCGTCTGAAGCGTCTGATCGAACTGCGCGCGCCTGATATCATCGTGCGGAACGAAAAGCGGATGCTGCAGGAATCTGTGGATGCGCTGTTCGACAACGGCCGTCGCGGCCGCGTGATCACGGGGGCCAACAAACGCCCGCTGAAATCGCTGTCAGACATGTTGAAGGGCAAGCAGGGCCGCTTCCGTCAGAACCTTCTGGGGAAACGCGTCGACTTCTCGGGCCGTTCGGTCATTGTGACCGGGCCGGAACTGAAGCTGCATCAATGCGGCTTACCCAAGAAAATGGCGTTGGAGCTGTTCAAGCCGTTCATCTATTCGCGGCTTGAGGCGAAGGGGCTATCGTCCACCGTCAAACAGGCCAAGAAGCTGGTCGAAAAGGAACGTCCCGAGGTCTGGGATATTCTGGACGAGGTCATCCGCGAACACCCCGTGATGCTGAACCGTGCGCCTACGCTGCACCGTTTGGGTATTCAGGCGTTTGAACCTGTGCTGATCGAAGGCAAGGCGATCCAGCTGCACCCACTGGTATGTTCGGCCTTTAACGCCGACTTTGACGGCGATCAGATGGCGGTGCACGTGCCGCTTTCGCTGGAAGCCCAGTTGGAAGCGCGCGTGTTGATGATGTCGACGAACAACGTTCTGTCGCCTGCCAACGGTGCGCCGATCATCGTGCCGTCGCAGGATATGATCCTGGGTCTTTACTATGTGACCCTGGAACGTAAGGGCATGAAGGGCGAAGGCATGGCCTTTGCCAGCGTTGACGAAGTTCAGCACGCCCTGGACGCGGGCGAGGTGCATCTGCACTCTAAGATCATCGCGCGTATCAAGCAGATCGATGACGAAGGCAACGAGGTCTACAAACGGTTCGAAACCACCCCCGGCCGTGTCCGACTGGGGGCGCTGCTGCCGCTGAACGCCAAGGCACCGTTTGATCTGGTCAACCGTCTGCTGAAAAAAGGCGAAGTGCAGCAGGTGATCGACACAGTCTATCGTTACTGCGGTCAGAAAGAGTCGGTGATCTTCTGTGACCAGATCATGACCATGGGCTTCCGCGAGGCGTTCAAGGCTGGCATCAGCTTTGGTAAAGACGACATGGTGATCCCCGACAACAAGTGGGACATCGTCGATGGCGTGCGCGACCAGGTCAAAGAGTTCGAACAGCAGTATATGGACGGCCTGATCACTCAGGGCGAAAAATACAACAAGGTGATCGATGCCTGGTCGAAGTGTTCAGATCAGGTGGCGGATTCGATGATGTCCGATATCAGCGCGATGCGGGTTGAGGATGGTGTCGAACAGGAACCGAACTCGGTCTTCATGATGGCCCATTCCAAGGCCCGTGGTTCGCCCGCTCAGATGAAGCAGTTGGGCGGGATGCGCGGTCTGATGGCCAAACCATCCGGTGAGATTATCGAAACGCCGATTATCTCGAACTTTAAGGAAGGTCTGACCGTTCTGGAATACTTCAACTCGACCCACGGGGCCCGTAAGGGTCTGGCGGATACGGCGTTGAAGACTGCGAACTCGGGCTATCTGACCCGTCGTCTGGTGGACGTGGCACAGGATTGTATCGTGCGCGAACACGACTGTGGCACTGAAAACGCCATCACGGCCGAAGCCGCCGTGAACGATGGTGAGATCGTGTCGTCGCTGTCCGAACGCATTCTGGGTCGTGTGGCCGCCGATGACGTTCTGAAACCCGGCACGGACGAAGTGCTGGTGTCGAAGAACGAACTGATCGACGAACGCAAAGCCGATGCGATCGAGGCCGCAGGTCTGGCCAATGTCCGCATCCGGTCGCCCTTGACCTGCGAAAGCGAAGAGGGCGTCTGTGCGATGTGTTACGGTCGTGACCTGGCCCGCGGTACGCTTGTCAACCAGGGCGAGGCCGTCGGTATCATCGCCGCGCAGTCCATCGGTGAACCCGGCACGCAGCTGACGATGCGGACCTTCCACATCGGCGGCATCGCGCAGGGTGGTCAACAGTCGTTCCTGGAAGCCAGCCAGGCTGGTAAGGTCGAATTCCGCAACGCGAATGTGCTGGAAAACGCCGGTGGCGAACAGATCGTCATGGGCCGCAACATGCAGATCGCCATCATTGACGATAACGGCGAAGAACGTGCCAGCCACAAGCTGGGCTATGGTTCGAAGCTGTTGATCAAAGACGGTGCCAAGGTCAATCGTGGGGATAAACTGTTCGAATGGGATCCCTATACCCTGCCGATCATCGCTGAAAAGGCGGGTATGGTACGCTATGTTGATCTGGTCAGCGGGATTGCTGTTCGTGATGAAACTGATGATGCAACGGGCATGACACAGAAGATCGTGTCAGACTGGCGCGCAGCCCCAAAGGGCAACGAACTGAAGCCCGAGATTATCATCGTGGGCAGCGATGGCGAACCGGTGCGGAACGAACAGGGCAACCCTGTGACCTATCCGATGTCGGTTGACGCGATCCTGTCAGTCGAAGACGGTCAAGACATCAAGGCCGGTGACGTCGTCGCGCGTATCCCGCGGGAAGGTGCGAAAACGAAAGACATCACCGGTGGTCTGCCCCGCGTGGCGGAACTGTTCGAAGCCCGTCGTCCGAAAGATCACGCGATCATCGCCGAAATCGATGGTTACGTGCGCTTTGGCCGCGACTACAAGAACAAGCGTCGCATCAGCATCGAACCTGCGGACGAAAGCCTAGAGCCCGTCGAATACATGGTGCCCAAGGGCAAGCACATTCCTGTTCAGGAAGGTGACTTCGTTCAGAAGGGCGACTACATCATGGACGGCAACCCGGCGCCGCATGACATCCTGTCGATCATGGGGATTGAGGCCCTGGCCGACTACATGATTGACGAGGTTCAGGATGTTTACCGTCTGCAGGGCGTGAAGATCAACGATAAGCATATCGAAGTGATCGTGCGCCAGATGCTGCAAAAGTGGGAAATCAGCGAAAGCGGTGACACCACGTTGCTGAAAGGTGAACACGTCGACAAGCAGGAATTCGATGCCGCCAATGACAAGGCGCTGGCCAAAGGCGGGCGTCCGGCGCAGGGCGAACCGATCCTGCTTGGTATCACCAAGGCATCGCTGCAGACACGGTCGTTCATCTCGGCTGCGTCCTTCCAGGAAACGACCCGCGTTCTGACCGAGGCTTCGGTGCAGGGCAAGAGAGACAAGCTGGTCGGCCTGAAGGAAAACGTGATTGTCGGGCGTCTGATCCCTGCGGGAACCGGTGGTGCGACACAGCGCATGCGCCGCATCGCGCAAGAGCGTGACAATGTCGTGTTGGAAGCCCGCCGGGAAGAGGCCGAAGCCGCTGCGGCCCTGGCGGCCCCCACAACATCGGCCGAAGATGTTTTTGGCAGCAATGAGGCCGAGGGCGAAATGATCGATACGCCCGAAAGTCGCTAAACGGTTCAAACGAATAGAAAAGGCCCGCATCATGCGGGCCTTTTTTGTTGCCCGGATGCGTCCTATAACAGTGGGGTGACTTGGATAGGGGATTATGGTGGGACAGCCCGTTAAAAACCAGATCGTCGGACTGATCCGTTTTTCCTATCCATCGATCGGCGGCTTTAAGCAAAGCCAGGATAGCGATGAAAAAACAAGGGCTTATCTTTATGACCCGAACCGTCTTGAACAGCGTTTCCGCCTGTTCGAACGTCTGACCTTACCCAGCCTGATCAAGCAGACTGACCAGGATATGACAGTGCTGATCCTGACCGGTCGCGACCTGCCGCACGCCTATAGCAGCCGTCTGAATGATCTGGTGGCGGGCTATGACTGGATCAAGATCATCCGCTACGCGCCGCGCAAACACTATAACGCGATCAAATCCGCTTTTGCCGAGATCAGCCGCGATGGCTTTACGCATCGCACGACGTTTCGGTTGGACGACGACGACGCGGTGGACATGCGGTTTATCGAACGGCTTCGACGCACCTGCGATGATCTGGCGGGTCATCTGGCCGTGACACGGCCCACGGCGATATCTTTTCAGCACGGGCTATATGTCGATTATCGCAGCACACCGCCCAATCTGTTCAGCGCCACGGAAAAGACGCCCTTGTCTGTCGGTACAGCATTATTGGCGCCCGTTGACTACACGGATAATATTTATCGCCGCAATCACAGGATCTTAGGGCAGTTTTTTAATGTGTTTTCAGACTGCGACCCCCCCAGCTTTATTCGCGCCATTCATGATCACAACGACTGCAATCCGGGCTTTTCTGGACGAACCGGGGATCTGAGCAATCAGGACATCGACCGCGTTCTAAAAGATCATTTCGCGATATCCCGCATGGATCTGCTGGCCCGCTGAACTGTCGCAGATGATCAAAGCCCCCTCCGAAAGGAAGGGGCCACGGCATTCGGTTCAGCTTGACGGGGATCGGAAATTACCATCTTCACTATCAGGCTGGGGTCCGCCGTTGATTTCGTCCCGCAGATTATTACCCCACCCAATCGGTGCAGGCCCAAGATAGTTAACGTTCAGATCACCCGCTTCGGCGACGGTGCCTGCGACACTGTTCGAATTCTGCGATCTGAAGTTATAGTTCAGGTCGGCCGCGCCGATTTCACGTGCAGCGTCCTGCATGTCGGCCCATCGCGCGCCTTCATTCACCTGGGCTCCGTTCTGAGCCTTAAACAGGTTCCACTGTCCGCCGATGCTGTAGCTTTTCAGAAAGTCACCCAAGCTCATGACCTGGACATTCAGCTTGGTCTGATCGACGCCGTTCACATCCGGGTCACTGGACGGCCCCGCATTGATGATCTGCGCGGGCGAGCCATCGGCCGGAATACGGATAAAGTGTCGGTGATCGGCCAGACCCGTCGCTGGCCCCAGGTTGATCGCCGCCGTCACAGCATAGATGCCAGGGTCCAACACATCAGACCAGTCGATCTTAGGATCGCCTTCGACGCTGTTGGCAATGGCTTGGTTCAAGCCGCCGTTTTCAGTGATCTGGTTGCGCAGCGTGGCGATCTTTTCACGGGTCTGGGGGTCTGAGGTCGAGGTGATATCAGCCGCCGTCACGGTGTCGTTGTTTCGGACGGATTGCGAAACAGAAAAGCGGATCTCATTGGGGCCCAAGGGGTCGGGCCGTGTGAAACGGTTTGCGACGGCGGGCGCCTGGGTGCTTTGCTGGGCCAAGGCAGTGCCAAAATCAGCCTTGTCCACTGTGGGCGCGGGCGTTTTCGCGATACTGCCCGCCGTTGCTTGCTGGATATGTGTCATATCTGATCCTCTGTCTGTGGGTGGTGCCCCATTCAGACCAGAACGACCTTACGGCAAGCTGACGTTAGGCTGCTTTTAATGCCCGTGGCATCAAATCATAAGGCGGTGCCCAATCGGGCAGGTCTGAGATACGGGTCAGCCAGGCGTCGATATGGGGCCAGTCTTTGCGATCAAAGCCCATGTCTTCGGGATAATACAGATAGCTGCAGCAGCTTAGGTCAGCCGCGGTGATGGTATCGCCCACCAACCATGGCTGATCCTGCAGGGCGGTGTTGAGGATTTTGAACGCGACACGTTGGCGGCCTTCTAGAAAGGCGATCGTCTCAGCGGGGCGTTTGTCCGCTGGCAGAAAGTTTTTCAGAAAGCGCAGGACGCCGATGTTTGACGACATTTTGTGATTGTCCCACAGCACCCATTTCAGAACATCCCGCCGGATGGCAGGATCATGCAGCCCGAAAAGCCCCGTCTTTTCCGACAGATAATCCAATATCACACCAGATTGTGTCAACGTGACATCACCGTCGACCATCACAGGCGCTTCGCCCATGGGGTTCAGGGCCAGATAGTCGGGCGTGCGGTTTTCGCCGTTGAAGAAATCAACAAAGACGGGCTGCCAATCCAGTTTGGCCAGGGTCAATGCCAGCGCAACCTTGTAGGAATGGCCGCTTTCGCCGAAACAGTGCAGTTTTATGGTCATGGGGTGGCTCCTGGATATGTGCTGGTATTTGAACGCACTGCGGGGCATTCTTCAAGCGGACAAAAGGGGCAGGGCGGATGACATTGCAAAAAATCGTCATATTGGGGGCCGGCAGCATTGGGTGTTTCGTGGGCGGGCATTGGGCCGCCGCTGGTGCTGATGTCACGCTGTTGGGCCGCGCGGGCAAGCTGGACGCGCTGTCGGGCGGATTGGTTCTGGGCAGTGACGCGGGGCAGATATCTGTCGCGCCTGATCGATATCAGTTGGCCACCGATCCGGCCGTTCTGGGGCAGGCGGATCTGATCGTTCTGGCGATCAAGTCCCATGGGTTGCCGACTGCGATTGCTGAAATCACGGCCCATGCCGGGGAAATGACGCCGGTATTGAGTTTGCTGAACGGCGTCAGACCCGCGGCCACACTGGCGCGTGAACTGCCGGAACGCTGCGTTTTGGCTGGGATGGTGCCGTTCAACGTGGTTTGGAAGTCGGGCAATCACCTGCATCGGTCAAGTCTGGGCCAGGTTGTCGTGCAGCGCAGCCCCGAGACAGCCGCGCTGGCGCGTCAGGTTCAAGATAGCGGAGCGCCGGTTGATCCTGTGATCGATATAACATCCATTCAATACGGCAAGCTATTGTTAAATTTGAATAATCCTGTTAATGCGCTGTCGGGAGTGACGCTTTATCAGCAGATGTCTGACCGCGGCTTTCGTCGCATTTATGCGGCTGTCTTGGAAGAAACCCTGACCGTTTATCGTGCCGCGGGTATCCACCACGAAAAGGTCGGGCCAATGTCGCCCGGTCTGATCATCCGCCTGCTGCGCAGCCCTGATTTTCTGTTTGGACTTGCTTTGCGTATTCAGAAGCTGGACCGCGACAGCATGACGTCCATGGCCGTAGACCTGCGCGATGGGCGCAAGACCGAGATTGAGGTGATCAACCAGGAAATCGTCGATCTGGCCGCCAAGACTGGGCAAACCGCACCGCTGAACGCAAAGCTGGTGGATTTGATTCATCAGGCTGAACAAGGGGGGCAGAAGGTTTATTCAGCTGAGGAATTGGCGGCCGCTTTGGGGCTTGGCTGATTCATCTTCCTAAAATGAAATTGCTTTGTTCAACCAACCCGCCCGGTGGGCACCACCGGGCAGCGCCCGACCGCCCCCCATGGGCGGGCGCTTCACGCCCACCCGCGGACGGCCGCTGCCCTCTTCGTTTTAGTATCCATGCTTCAAAACTTCAGGCCGATGCACGTAAAATAAAACGGGCGCCCGAGAGTTCGGACGCCCGCTGATCACGTGAGTGGTTAGACTTTAGAAGTTCGCCGCATCCAGCGCCATGACCGTGTCTGCGCCGCTTTCGATGCGGGCCAGATGGGTGCCGGTGACGGGCAGCTGGCGGGCCATGTAGTATTTACCCGTGGCGATTTTGGTTTCATGGAACTCGGTGTCGGATGTGCCGTTTTCCAGCGCGGTGTAGGATGCCTTGGCCATCATCGACCAGACATAGCCCATGCAGACCTGACCGAAGAGGTGCATGAAATCATAGCTGCCCGACAGCGCATTGTTCGGGTTCTGCATCCCGTTCTGCATGAAATACATGCCAGCGGCCTGCAGGTCCTTGGACGCTTTCTTCAGCGGTTCCAGGAAGGCTTTGTTCAGGTCTTCGTTGGCTTCGTTTTCTTTGATAAAGCCCTTGATCAGCTCAAAGAAGCCCATAAAGGTCTGGCCGCCGTTCATGGGCAATTTGCGCCCGACCAGGTCCAACGACTGCACGCCGTTTGTACCTTCGTAGATCATGGTGATCCGGCTATCGCGAACGAACTGTTCCAGGCCCCATTCCTTGGTAAAGCCGCTGCCGCCCAGGGTTTGTTGGGCCAGAACGGTGGTTTCAAAGCCTTTATCGGTCAGGAAGCCCTTGACGATCGGGGTCAGCAGCGACACCAGGTCGTCGGCTGCTTTATCCTCATCACGCTTGGCTTTGTCGATCAGTGTCGCGGCCCACAGGGCAAAGGCACGGGCACCTTCGATGAAGGATTTCTGATCCATCAGGTTCCGACGCACGTCGGGGTGGACGATGATCGGATCGGCGGGTTTGTCAGGTGCCTCGGTCCCGGTGACCGCGCGACCCTGCAGTCGGTCCTGCGCGAAGGCCAGCGCGTTCTGATAGGCCACCACGCCTTGGGCATAGCCCTGCAGGCCAACGCCGATGCGGGCTTCGTTCATCATGGTGAACATCGCGCGCATGCCTTTGTGCATTTCACCAATCAGGAAGCCGGTGGCGCCGTCATAGTTCATCACACAGGTCGCGTTGCCGTGGATGCCCATTTTCTTTTCCAGACCACCACAGGACAGGCTGTTGCGTTCGCCCAGGCTGCCATCTTCCTTGACCATGAACTTCGGAACGATGAACAGTGAGATACCCTTAACGCCGTCGGGCCCGCCGGGAATTTTCGCCAGAACAAGGTGAATGATGTTGTCCGACAGGTCGTGTTCGCCGGCCGAAATCCAGATTTTCTGACCCGAGATTTTATAGGTGCCATCGTCCTGAGGTTCCGCCTTTGTGCGGATCAGGCCCAGATCGGTGCCGCAATGCGGTTCGGTCAGGTTCATTGTACCTGTCCAGGTGCCTTCGATCATCTTGGGCAGGTAGGTTGCTTTTTGTTGGTCCGACCCATGTTCATGGATCGCGGAATAGGCACCGTGGGTCAGGCCCTGATACATGTTGAACGCCATGTTCGAGGCGGTGAACATTTCACCCACAGCAGACCCCAACACGAAAGGCATACCCTGCCCACCGTATTCGGGATCTGCATCCAGACCCAGCCAGCCCCCTTCGACCATCTGGTCATAGGCTGCCTTGAACCCCTTGGGCGTCCGCACGACGCCGTTTTCCAGGTGGCAGCCTTCTTCGTCGCCTACGGGATTAAGCGGTGCCAGCACCTCAACCGAAACCTTGCCGGCCTCTTCCAGGATCGCGCTTGTGAAGTCGCGGTCCAGATCGGCGTAACCAGGTGTAGATTGTTCCGACACTTGCAAAACGTCATGCAGAACAAATTGCATGTCTTTGGTCGGGGCGGTGTAATGCGGCATCTCTCTCTCCCTTGAGACTAACGATTACTCAGCGGCTTGTGAGCTATGAAGCGATTTAACCATTTCATCGACCCATGTCAGCTGTTCCTTTAGGTCACGAATTGCCAGATCCAGTTCACTGCGCTGGCGTTCCATGTCTGCAAGGTGCTTTTGGCCAAGCTCCTGAGTTTTGATAAGTTGTGTGGCCTGCTGATCGTTCAGATCATACAGATCCAGCAGTTGGCGGATTTCCTCAAGGCTGAAACCAAAGCGCTTGCCGCGCAGGATCAGCTTAAGGCGGGCGCGATCGCGCCGGGTGAACAGCCGTTTCTGACCCTCACGGATCGGGAACAGCAGTTCCTTGGCTTCGTAGAACCGCAATGTGCGAGGAGTCACTTGGAACGCATCACACATTTCACGAATAGTCATAGTTGTACCAGTCATGATCATTTCTCTCGCGTGTTGTTGAATGACCGGTCAAATGCGGCTCGTAGGCGTTTCTTACAAGCTTTCTTGACCTAAGGGTAATTGTAACGCGGCGTCATTCAATAGCTGACGAAAGGTAAAGGAAGTCTTACCCGTGTTTTGCGCAACTTTTGAAAATTCAAAGCGCTTTGAGTTCAGGAAATTTGGCGAAAATGCCTTATTTTCCTTGTCGCGTGATTACGTGACGAGTCGCGCTGAACGCATCGGTTCACACAAGAAAATTCGAATGGCCTGGCCAAATCTGCTTAAAATGGATGCGTCACGTTACGTCCGAAATCACCGATAGACCTGGTCTTCGCCGGGGAAGCTGCGCGATTTGACCTCATCGGCGTAGTCGCTGACGGCTTTTTCGATCATCGGGCCCAGGGTGCCGTAGACCTTGACGAATTTCGGGGTCCAGGGGTTCATGCCCAGCATATCCTCCAGCACCAGGATCTGACCGTCGCAATCCGCACTGGCGCCGATGCCGATGGTGGGGATGTCGATCTGTTTGGTGATTTTCGCGGCCAGGGGTTCGACCATGCCTTCCAGCACGACGGCAAAGGCACCCGCTTCGGCCACCGCTTTGGCGTCGGCTTCGTGGGCGGGCCAGGTGTCTTCCTGACGGCCTTGGGTCTTGAACCCGCCCATCACGTGACTGGATTGCGGGGTCAGGCCGGTGTGCGCCATCACCGGGATGCCGCGTTCGGTCAGGAATTGGATCGTTTCAGCCATCCGTTCGCCGCCTTCCAGCTTGACCGCACCGCAACCGGTTTCCTTCATGACGCGGGCCGCGTTGCGGAAGGCGATGTTCGGGCTTTCCTCATAGGTGCCAAAGGGCATGTCGACCACAATCAGCGCTTTCTGCGTGCCGCGCACCACGGCCTTGCCATGCATGATCATCAGGTCCAGCGGCACACCCACGGTGGTTTCCATTCCGTGCATCACCATACCCAGACTGTCCCCTACAAGGATGAAATCGGCATATTTATCGACGATCGCTGCGGTGTGGGCGTGATAGGACGTGAGCGAGACAATCGGATCACCCCCCTTGCGCGCGGCAATCTGTGGAACGGTGTTGCGGCGGATTTTGTTCTGGACGCTCATGGTGTGATGACCCTTTGATCGATTAACAGAATGCCGCCGAATTCGGCCGACAGCATGATGGCGGTGGGATGGGATAGGGGGCCTGATAGCGGGGCCAGCGTTTCGGCGTGGACGATATCAAGACCTTTGAGTGTGGCGCGTGGTTCAGCGGAGATGGTGTCGCGGATCGTTTTTTCGGCGGCTTCTATAGTATCAGTGTTTTCCGCCGCATCCAAAGCGCGCGACAGAACGGTGGCCACAGCGCGGTCCGGGTCTGACAGGCGCACGTTGCGCGATGACATCGCCAAGCCGTCCGCTTCGCGCATCGTTGGCACGCCGATGATCCGGATCGGAAAATGCAGGTCGCGGACCATTCGTTTGATGATCTGCAGTTGTTGATAGTCCTTTTCGCCGAACACAGCGATATCAGGCTGCACCATGTTAAACAGCCGCGCGACAACGGTTGTCACCCCGCGAAAATGGCCGCGGCGGACCTGCCCGTGCAGCATATTGGCCATGCGCGTGGTTTCGACAATGGTTTCATCGCCCTCGGGATAGACATCGGCGACCTCGGGGATCAGCACCGCGTCCACGCCCGCCGCGCGCAGCATGTCCAGATCGCGGGTTTCATCCCTGGGATAGGCCTCAAGATCAGCCGCTTGCCCAAACTGAGTGGGGTTCACAAAGATTGTCACGACCACGCGATCGGCGCTTTCCTTGGCCTGATCCACCAGCGCCATATGCCCTGCGTGCAGAAACCCCATGGTGGGGACCAATGCGACGCTTTCAGAGGCCGCGCGAAAGGCTGACACCGTTGCGCGCAGATCAGCAATGTGGCGACAAACCCTCATAGATATCGACATTGTATCTTTGACACAGCCGACGCAACGAAGCGTGCAGGGCGGCGCCGGCCCGAGGGGGGCGCAAACGCGCCGCCCTGGGGGGCGGGTCGGCGCGGCCCGGTGGTGCCCACCGGGCGAATAAGATGAATTGGCAATCCCGCGTTACGCATTCTGGGGCTCATACGCCTTCCCAAACGTCATTCAGACGGTTTGATACTGCGCAACTTTCTGATCTACAACCAGATCATGGTCGGTTTTGCAGTCTGATGCGTCGGAAGAACGGCGCAGGTTTTGAACGATTGCGCCAAACTGATCCAAAAAGACGGAGAGCGCCCATGAAAACACATGTCAAAGCCCTGGTTGTCGGTGGGGGCGCTGTGGGGACCTCGATTGCCTATCACCTTGCCCGCGCAGGGTGGGACACGATGTTGCTGGAACGGGATGAGCTGACCAGCGGTTCGACCTGGCATGCGGCGGGGCTTTTGCCGTATTTCAATATGTCCTATGCGACGACCCACATTCATGACTATTCGATCAAATTCTATAAGGGGCTTGAGGCCGAAACGGGCCTGAACGCTGGCTTCTATGTCGTGGGCAACCTGCGGATGGCCCAAACCGACGCGCGGATGGATGAATATATGCTTTATGCGTCCACGGCTGAAACATGCGGTGTGCCATATGAATGGCTGTCACCTGCGCAGATCAAGGATCGCTATCCGCTGGTCCGGACCGAGGACCTGAAAGGCGCGATTTATCACCCGACCGATGGCTATATAAACCCCGCGGATGTGACCATGGCGATGGCCAAGGGCGCGCGGCAGCATGGCGCAGTGATCGAACGCAAGTGGCAGGTGGATGGCTATGACTGGACCGGGTCTGAATGGCGTGTGACGGTCACGAAGATGGTGGAAAAGGGCGGCAACCTTGTGCCCTCGGACGAGCAGACGGTTATCACTGCCGAACATGTGGTCACGGCCACCGGCAACCATGCGCAGCGGACGGCGCAGTTGTTGGGGCTGAAAATCCCGGCCATTCCGGTTGAGCATCAATATATCGTCACCGAACCCGATCCGGCGCTGGTCGAGTGGCGCAAGTCGAACCCCGAACACCCGGTGCTGCGGGACGCCGACGCCAAGTGGTACGTGCGCGAAGAACGCGGCGGCTGGATCTTGGGCCCTTATGAACGCAATGCCCCTGCGCGGTTTGAATATGCCGTGCCGGACAGCTTCCGCGCGGATCTGTTCCCGCTGGATCTGGAGCGGATTGAAGAAGAATACATGAGCATGATCCACCGCATTCCGTCTTCGGAAACCGTGGGGCTGAAGGACGACTATAACGGTCCGATCTGCTATACACCCGACGGCAACCCCTTGCTGGGGCCTGCGCCGGGGCTGCAGAACATGTGGCTGGCCGAGGGGTTCAGCTTTGGCATCACGGCGGCCGGTGGGGCAGGGCACTATCTGGCGCAGCTGATGGTCGAGGGCGAGGCCGAGATCGACATGGCCAGCCTTGATCCCAAGCGCTATGGGCCCTGGATGACCACCGAATACGCCGCCCGCAAGAATGAAGAGGCGTATGAACACGTCTATATCCTGCACCACCCGGACGAAGAACGCCCGGCCTGCCGCCCCCTGCGCACCAGCCCGGCCTATGACCGGCAAAAAGCGGCGGGGGCTCAGTTTGGGCAGGTGAATGGATGGGAACGGCCGAATTATTATGCACCTGACGGGTTCAATGACCACGACAGCCGCAGTTTCCGCCGCGGCGGGTGGTGGCAATATGCTGTGGACGAGGCGAAAGCGATCCGCAGCGGTGTTGGTCTGATCGATGCCACCGCCTTTGCCAAACATCGCATCAGCGGCCCGGGCGCGACGGCGTTTCTGGATTGGTTCACCTGCAACCGTCTGCCCAAGGTCGGGCGGATCAACCTGACCTATGTGCTGACCAGCCATGGCACGACCCGCACTGAATATACCATCGTGCGGGTGGCCGAGGATGATTATTACCTGATTTCCGCAGGCGCATGGCATGCCTATGATCAGGATTATCTTTATAACGCGATCATGGATAAGGAACCCGAGTTCGGCCGCATCAACGAACAGGACGTGACGACCCAATGGGGCGTCTTCGCCATTGCAGGGCCAAAGTCGCGGGATGTGCTGCAAAGCCTGGTCAGGGATGCTGACCCCGAAACTGTGTTAAGCAACAAGCGCTTTCCGTGGCTGTCCATGCGGAACATCGAACTGGGCATGTGCCCGGTGCGTGCGGTGCGGGTGGCCTATACGGGCGAGTTGGGGTGGGAACTGCACCACCCGATTGAGATGCAGAACTATCTGTGGGACCAGCTGATGGTCGCGGGCGAGCCCCATGGCCTGAGGCTGGTGGGCGCGCGGGCGCAAAACTGGCTGCGGCAGGAAAAAAGCTATCGCGCCTTTGGCACCGAACTGGGCCGTGACGCGACGCCGCTTGAGGCAGGGCTGGATCGGTTTGTTGATCTTGAGAAAGATTATCACGGCAAGCAGGCGATGCTGGACACCGGCGTGCGCTTCAAATGCGCGACGTTCCTGATTGATGGCCCATCGGATGCGGACCCCTGGGGGCGTGAGGCGCTTTATCATGGCGACACGCGCGTTGGGCGCCTGACCTCGGGCGGGTATTCGGTGCATTTCGGGAAATCCATCGGCATGGGCTATGTCACACCGGATCTGGCCGCACCTGGCACACAGCTGAAGGTTAAGATGTTTGACCAGCTTTGGGACGCCGAAGTGGCAGAAGACAGCCCATATGACCCCAAAAACGCGACAATCCGCGCAGATATCACCTGATCGGGTCAAAATCGATCACGAAATGCCAAGCCTTTTCCCTGATTTTGCCGCATTTGGTGTTAACGCTGAACTGTAGTGGGGAAACTTGGGGCGCTTGTACACATGGGACACCTGTCTGAAAAAGATAGGATGCTGCAGCATCTTCTATCCGGTCTGGCATCGAACAGTGAAATTCGCACACCGTGCGGGCCGCGCCGCATTTCCTGTATCCGGCCCGGCGATCTGATCATCACGCGCGACAACGGCTTGCAACCTGTCCGCATGGTCTGGAGCTATCATCTGCATGACGTCCTGCAACCGTCAAAGCCAAGGTCGCCTGTTTGCCTGAAAACGCGTGCCGTTGGCCCCATGATGCCAATGAAACCGTTGATCCTGGCACCTGATCACAAGGTTCTCGTGCCGTCCTATCTTGTGGCCAGTGCTGATGACGCAGATCAGGCTTGCTTTCTGGCTGCGTCCGGTCTGGCGGGGTCAAACGCCTTGGCGTATTATGATGCGAATGGCCAGGCGGGTGAGTTCTTTAACCTGGTGTTCGATCACCACGAAATCATCTTTGCCAATGGTCTGCCGGTCGAGTCATTCCGCCCGACGGTCGAGGCGCTGTCTTGTGTCGATGAAACGGCCCGCGCTGAAATCACGGCGCGGTTTCCTGCGTTGAAGCTGCAGAAAACGCCGTTTCCAGCCGCTTATCGCACCATTGGCTCGGCTGAGTATCTGCCTATTTACGCCTGATCTGCCTGAAATCTGATGTTTGTGCGTACCACAGATATCGGCACGGGCTTTCGCATGGCGCGCACGCAATAGGCGGTCAGTAAAAGCGACAGGATCGTGGCAGCAAGGCCGATGTATAACCCCGCCATGCTTGCCACAGGAATGGCAAACACAAAGGCTGCGCCGCCGATGCGGGCTGCGATGATGTCCAGGCTGGCAATGCGCCCGTGCTGCACCTTGTCGCTTAGACGGAAGGCCAGATCGGTGGTCGGCGCGTTGTTCAACGCCATGCCCATACCGATGCAAATGGCGGCGATGCTGGTCAACAGCAGTGTCGGCTCAAGCAGGGTAAAGATTCCGACACCGCCAAGGTTCAGCAGGACACCTGCGTTCAGCATAAAGCCCACGTTCACCCATTTGCCGGTTTTGGCGATGATGAAATTGCCCAGGCTGAAGGTCGCCCAAAGCAGGAACAGGATAAAGCCGATTTCAGTGAAAGTTCCGCCCTCGTCCCCATAGCTGAGCGACAATGACACGATGAACCAAGTCGTCATACCATAGTTCAGCGCGACATAAGCCATGACCGCCCAGACCTTGGCACTGATGCGTTGGCGCATTTCCGAAAGTTCGGGTGTTGCGGTTTCATAGCTGACCACGTCGCGGGACGAGGGCAGCCCGAAGAATGCAATGATCGTGACCATGGGCACCATCAGCCAGCCGATCTGCCAGCTGAAATTATCTGTCAGAACCGCGCCGATAAAAGGATAAAGCGCGGCAGCGGCCCCCGTCAGCATTCCCCAGAACCCCAGGGCTGCAATCGGATCATGCGGTTTACGGGCCGCCAGAAGGGCGGGCACCATGGGCGAAAACAACCCCGCGCCGATGCCCTGCACAATGCGGAAGACAAGCGCCTGTTCGCCCGATTGCGCAAAAAGAACGGCAACAGCTGACGCCCCAAACAACAGCGCACCACCGGCAAAGACTGTTTCGCGCGAAAATTTATCGCCCAGCCAACCACCGACCAGAACCGAGGTGACAAGTGCCACGCTATAGGCCACGATCAGCAATCTGGCGAATTCATCATCGAACCCAAGCGACTGGGACATACTTTCCAAAATCATCGGGAAAGTCGTTATTTCGATCACATAGGCAATGCTGGCCAGCATTATCCCAAAAGCAGGAATACCTTTAAATCGCACCCGGGTCGCTCTTTCTTCGCTTGCGTGCCGTTTTGGCATAATCACCAGGCACGCGTTTATCGCCTACGCGTTCGACAATTGTAGCACGATAATCGTTCCAGTCAGCCTCTGTCATGTCGTGCATCCCTGCAACCTTTTTCGCGCTTTGGTTGATTTTCGGGTCTAGATGGCTGCGATGCAAGGGCTGAATTGTAAAAAGTGGGTGATTGTGTTTAAAATCCACACGTGTGTCCGTCTTGGTCAGACGGATGTTCGTGAACAGCGGGCCGAACCAGCGGTCGGTTTCGACCACCCCTTCAAATCCCTGAAAGTGCTGATTTTTCGGCAGGTTGGCCGGTTCACGGATCAGCAGGCACCAGTCGGGCGCCGTGCGCGCAATCAGGCCTGACCAGATTTGCAGCACACCGGGCTGCAGAACGGACGCCAGAAAGGGCGGCGAATATCCGCGGATATCTTCGGGGCAGTGAGAATCAAACTCGGCCGCGAACTTGGGAAATTGCGCGGCATCCAGCGGCATCCAGTCAGCGGCACCATCATAGGTCCAATGGATCTGAGTGCCATCCCACATCAGCGAAAAGTCGATCGGCGGGAACACATACCACCCCAGGCCCGATGCTACGCGGATCGGTTCGCAATAGCGATAGGCGCGCAGGGGCAGGGTGCCGCCCGCGGCTTGATCGGCGGGCACAGGTTGGCTGGCCGATGGGACCATCCGGTAAAACGTCGCCAGCGCCTCTGTTTCAGGGGCGCTGACGGTATCGGTCTTTTGTCCGTCGTGCATTCAGAACAAATCAGGCAGCGATGTCGAAAGCTGGTGATTTGTTCGCGATGTGCACGCGACCGGCGTCTTCGCAATCGGTGCTGAAGGCAGGTGACTTGTTGGCGATGTGGACGCTGCCCGCATCTTCGCAATCCACGCTGAAAGCTGGTGATTTGTTTGCGATGTGGACGTTACCTGCGTCTACACAGTCCGTGCTGAATGCGGGCGACTTGTTGGCGATGTGAACAGTGCCAGCATCTTCGCAATCCGTGCTGAACGCAGGTGACTTGTTGGCAATGTGAACAGTGCCGACATCTTCGCAATCCACTGCGAAAGCAGGTGATTTATTCGCAATATGCACGTTACCTGCGTCTGTACAGTCGGTGCTGAAAGCGGGCGATTTGTTTGCGATATGAACGCGGCCAGCGTCGTCACAATCCGTACGGAAAGATGGTGATTTGTTGGCAATATGAACGCGGCCTTGGTCTTCGCAATCGACGTTAAACGCAGGCGACTTGTTTGCGATGTTAACGTTTCCGATGTCTTTCGTATCGGCGAACTCGGTACGGAAAGCAGGGGATTTGTTTGCGATGTGAACACGGCCCGCGTCAGTCACGTGATCGAATTCGGTCTCGAAAATCGGTGATTTGTTGGCGATGTGAACGAGGCCGGCATCAAGTGTGTCGCGAAGGGTCATCGTTATCTCCTGAGGATATGGTTAATACAACCTTAGGTTTTCAATAGATACATGGTCTGTCAAACACTTCTTGAAATAATTGTGTCCGCAACCACAAGTTGTGCCACAATTTGTGGTAGGCCCAACATATTGCGGCCAAAATATGACATGGTTACTAAGACTTGACGTGCGGGAAATAGAATCACCCGTGAATACATCATAAAAATAGCCCGGCAAAATGCCGAGCTATTGTCACTTCAGTAGGCGGATTTTAGTTCGGAATTTCGCCTGTCAGACCCTCGATATAGAAATCCATACCGGCCAGGGTTCCGTCATCTGCGACCTCACCTTCGGCCAGCCACGGGGTGCCGTCCTGACGATTTATCGGGCCGGTAAAAGGGTGATATTCGCCCGCCGCAATCGCGGCTGCCATGGCTTCTGCTTCTGCTTTAACGTCGGCTGGAACGCGGTCCGAGATCGGCGCAAGTTCGACCATGCCAGGCGCGATACCGTCCCAGGTGTCGGCGCTTTCCCAGGTGCCATCCTTCACCGCGCGAACCCGATCGATGTAGTAAGGCGCCCAGTTATCAATGATCGCAGTCAACTGCGCATTGGGGCCGAAATTGCCCATATCCGAGGCCTGACCGAAGGCAACTATCCCTTTTTCTTCGGCAATTGTCATCGGTGCGGTGGAATCTGTGTGCTGCATGATCACGTCTGCGCCCTGTTCGATCAGCGCTGTTGCAGCGTCGGCTTCCTTGGCTGGATCGAACCATGTGTAGACCCAAACGACATTGAATTCGACATCAGGGTTCACCTTCTTGGCATGCAGGTAAGCGGCGTTGATCCCTCGGATCACTTCGGGGATCGGATAGGACGCGATATAGCCCACCTTGTTCGTTTCCGTCATGTGCCCCGCGATATGGCCGATCACCGCACGACCTTCGTAAAAGCGGGCGGAATAGGTCGACACATTGTCGGCGCGCTTATAGCCAGTGGCATGTTCAAACCGAACATTCGGAAACTTCGACGCCACGTTCATCGTCGCATCCATAAAACCGAAAGATGTCGTGAAAATCAGGTCATGACCCGAAAGTGCCATTTGCGTCAAAACACGCTCAGCATCGGCGCCTTCGGGCACGCTTTCGACAAAGGTGGTTTCAACCGCATCACCGAATTCTTCCTCGATCGCCAAGCGGCCTTCGTTGTGTTCGTAGGACCAGCCATAGTCGCCCACAGGGCCCACATAGATGAAGCCGACCTTGGTGGGGTCCTCGGCCATGGCGGCGGTGGCCAGCCCAAGGGCCGCGGCGGCGGTTGTCAGCATTGTTTTGATTTTCATTCAGGTTTCTCCCGGTTGGTGGCCTCTAGCTTGAGGCATGGAATTTTCGGCCCAACATCGCGGGCGCATTCAGCGTGGCCCGCGTTCGGTCGACCGATATAAGAACAAGCACAAGGATGGTAATCAGATAGCGGCTCATCGATAAATACTCGACTGGGATTTTCACGCCAGCGGCCTGCAGGTTTAGCTGCAGAACGGTAATTCCGCCGAAAAGATAGGCACCCAGTAACACACGCCAGGGCTTCCAGCTGGCAAAGACGACCAGCGCCAGCGCGATCCAGCCCGCGCCCGCGGTCATGCCTTCGGTCCACTGCGGCACACGGATCAGGCTAAGGTAGGCGCCGCCAAGCCCGGCACAGGCCCCGCCAAAGGCAATTGCGGCAATCCGGATGCGCACCACCTTATAGCCAAGCGCATGGGCGGCGTCGTGGTTTTCACCGACCGCCCGCAGGATCAGCCCAAGCCGCGTGGCCCGCAGCGCCCACCAGATCAGCGCCACCAGTCCGATGCCCAGAAACACCATCAGGTCCAGCCCCAGCACCAAATCGCCCGAGCTTGGCGGCCTTTGCCCGATGTACCCTTGCCCGATCAGCGCCGATAGCCCCAACCCGAACAGTGTCAGCGCAAGGCCCGTTGCGACTTGGTTGGACAACAGCACCTGGGTCAGAAACGCGAAGATCAGCGATAATACCGCGCCCCCAAGGGCACCGCCCAGAAACCCAAGCGCGGGTGATCCCGTTTCGATCGCCACCGCAAACCCGCAGATGGCGCCGGTGATCATCATCCCCTCGACCCCCAGATTCAGCACGCCGGTCTTCTCGACCACCAGTTCCCCAAGTGCGGCCAGCAGGATGGGGGTCGACGCCACCATCAGCGACGCGAACAGAACAATGGGATTGATGGCCGATAAATCCATTAGTTAAGACCCTTCTTCCCAACCAAAATCCGATAATCCGTCAGCACATCCATGGCCAATAGAAAGAATAACAGCATGCCCTGAAACGCCAGAATGGCCGCAGCAGGGATGCCCAGCATCAATTGTGCCAGCTCTCCGCCGATGTAGGTCAGCGCCATCAGAAGCCCGGCCAGCAGGATACCGACAGGATGCAGACGGCCAAGGAAGGCCACGATGATCGCGGTGAAACCGTATCCGCTGGCAAAGTCGATATTGATCTGACCCGAGGGGCCCGAGACCTCAAACAATCCCGCCAGCCCCGCCAGAATACCGGAAAACCCAAGGCAGACCGCGATGATCAGATTGGGGTTCACGCCGGCAAAGCGGGCGGCGCGGGGGCTTTGACCGGTCAGCTTGATCTCAAACCCGATGCGGTGGTGGTTCAGCAGGACGTAAGCCACTGCGACGGCGAAGATGGCCGTGACGACGCCCCAATGCGCGCCGGTGCCCGCGATCAGTTCGGGGTTCGCCGCACTTGGATATTGCTGCAGGTTTCGACTGCCGGGAAACCCGCCGCCGTCGGGATTGCGCAGCGCGCCGAAGGATACCGAGGCCAGATAAAGGTCCGCGACATAGACCAGCAACAGCGACACCAGGATTTCGTTCGTGCGGAACGCGATTTTCAGCAGGGCAGGGATCATCGCCCACAAAAATCCGCCCAAAGCCCCGGCGATGACCATCAGCGGAAAGATCAACGCGCTTTCAGTGGGAAAGAACGCCAACCCGACCGCCGCGCCTGCAATGGCGCCCATGATATACTGCCCCTCGGCCCCGATGTTCCAGACGCCCGCGCGAAAGCCAAACGACAGACCGATGGCGATCAGGATCAGCGGTGCGGCTTTGACCAGAATCTGTGGGCGCGAATAGCTGGCGAACTGTTCATTGAACAGTGGATCCCAGAAGATAATGCGGATCGCCTCGACCGGGTCTTTGCCTAATAGCCAGAACATGAACCCACCCGCGATCATGATGGCGACAACGGCCAGCGGGGGCGTCAGATATGTCCAACGCTTTGACGGTTGGCGGCGTTTTTCAAGGCGTATCATTGGGCTGCGGTGCTTTCTTCGGGGGCATGCGCCACTTCCATCCCATGCGCGCCGCCCAGCATCAGGCCAATCTGTTCGACATCCAGGTCCGCCGTTGGTCGCGGTGCGCTTAGCCGCCCTTCGTTCAGGGCCGCAAACCGGTCCGTGATCTCCATCAGTTCGTCCAGATCCTGACTGATCACGATAACCGCAGCGCCTTCTGCCGCCAGATCCAACAGCGCCTGACGGATCGCCGCGGCCGCCTGCGCATCGACGCCCCAGGTCGGTTGGTTCACGACCAGAACCAGCGGATTTTGCAGGATCTCACGCCCGATGACGAATTTCTGCAGGTTTCCGCCCGACAGAGATCGCGCCGCATTCGCAGCATTGGGCGTGCGAACGTCGAACCGATCAATGATCTGATCGGCAAATCTACGTGCTTTATTCCAATTCAGAAAGCCGTTCTCTTCCAGCGCCTTACGGACTTTTCCGCTGAGCAGGGCATTTTCGGTCAGGGTCATGTCTGGGGCGGCGGCATGGCCCAGTCGTTCTTCGGGTGCGGCCAAAAGACCGAGGCGTCGCCGCTTGTTCGGCCCAAGATGCCCTATAGGGCGGTTGCCAAGCCGGATCGCGTCGGGATTAACCTGCATTTCGCCCGACATCGCGGCCAGCAGTTCGTCCTGACCATTGCCTGCCACCCCACCGATACCAAGGATTTCACCCTGCCAAAGCTGAAATGAGACATCGCGCAGCCGCGTGCCAAAAGGCGATACGGCGCGGGACGTCAGACGGTTTACGGTCAAAGCGACCTGATCGGTGGCATGGCTGACCTTTTCCGGCACATGCAGACGGCTGCCCACCATCATCTCGGCCATGTCGCGGGCCGCAGTCTGGCGCGGATCACAGGTCCCAACATTCTGCCCGCCGCGCAGGATCGTGGCCGTGTCACACAGCGCGCGAATTTCCTCAAGCTTATGGCTGATATAAAGGATCGAGGTGCCCTGGTCACGCAGCAGACGCAGTGTGGCAAACAGAATATCGACCTCTTGCGGGGTCAGAACGCTGGTGGGTTCATCCATGATCAACAGCTTGGGGTCCTGCAGCAGGCATCGAATGATCTCAACCCGTTGCCGTTCGCCCGCCGACAGATCGCCCACTGTGCGATGCGGGTCCAGCGGCAGGCCGTAGTCCTGACTGACGGTGGTGATCCGATCCGACAACTGGCGCATGGGGGGCGGATTTTCCATGCCAAGGGCGATGTTTTCAGCGACGGTCAGGGCCTCAAACAGACTGAAGTGCTGGAACACCATCGCCACGCCCGCGGCGCGCGCAGCCCTTGGTTCAGCCGGGGCATAGGGTTTGCCGCGCAGCTGCATCTGACCCGCGTCCGGCTTGACCAGCCCGTAAATCATCTTGACCAGCGTCGACTTGCCCGCCCCGTTTTCCCCAAGCAGCGCGTGCACCTCGCCCGCGTCGATCTGAAAAGATACGTTATCGTTGGCGATCACGCCGGGGTAGGCCTTGGTCAGGCCGTCAATCTTTATAAGCGTTCCCGTCACCCCGTGCGTTCCCGAATGGCAGCTGTCTTTTGCGGCTGTAGTAGCGCAGCGGCAACGCCCACTGCAATGGCGTGCGGGTGTTTTCCAAGGCCTGGATCACCGATGGGGCAGGTAATACGCGCGATGGATGTGTCAGTGTGCCCAAGGTCGCGCAAACGGGACCGAAACCGCGCCCATTTGGTGGCCGATCCGATCAGTCCGGCAAAGCGGAAATCATGCAGCAGCAGCCGGTGACACAGCTCAAGATCAATGGTGTGAGAGTATGTCAGGATGAAATGTTCAGCACCCGTGGCCGCATGTGGGACAAGTGCGGACAGGTCGGCGGCAGGCACAGTTGTGACGCCGTGGTGCCCCTTGGGGAAACGCTCTGGCCCCGTATCCGCCCACGTGATCTTCAGATCGGGCAGGGGGGCCAGCACATCAACCAAAGCGCGCCCCACATGCCCCGCGCCCCAGATCCATATATCGCGTGCGGGGCGCAGGACGGGTTCAACCATCCAACTATCGGTCATATGCGGGGTCAGCGGCTGTGAACTGTTGCGCGCGGTGGCCAGCATTCGTTGCACCGACAGGGGCATATCGCCGGGGCCACGCGCGATGATATCGTCTGGCAGATCAGCCAGCCGTGCAGCATCATAGACCTCGGTCAGCAGTGTCACCGCCCCGCCGCAACACTGTCCAAGGGCGGGGCCAAGGGGATGTTTTGTAACCTGATCCTGACGTAATATCAGCAGCTTACGCGCCATTTTTATCGCTTCAAACTCCAGCGCACCGCCGCCAATCGTTCCGCTTTGCCCGTCTGCCCACACCAGCATCGCCGCCCCGACCTCACGCGGGGTCGAGCCGTTGATATCGGCCACAACAACGCGCGCAACAGTACCGTGTTCTGAGACGGCCTGACCTAGTCCACACAGATCAAAGCTCATGCGTGCACCCGATTGACTGCTGCCAAGATCCGCTCGGCTGTTGCGGGTGCATCCAGCGCCGGATAGTCCGCACCGCAGGCGGCCACCGCATCCGACAGCGCCAGAAAGGCGGAAATCCCCAGCATGAACGGCGGCTCACCCACGGCTTTGGACCGATAGATTGTCTCTTCCCGGTTCTGACCATCCCACAAAGCCACATTGAAGATATCGGGTCTGTCCGAGCACGCCGGGATTTTATAGGTTGATGGCGCATGGGTGCGCAGCCGCCCTTTGTCGTCCCAGACCAGTTCTTCGGTGGTCAGCCAGCCAGCGCCCTGAACATAGCCGCCTTCAATCTGCCCGATGTCCAACGCGGGGTTCAGAGAAGCGCCGCAGTCATGCAGAATATCCGCGCGCAAAATGCGGTTTTCGCCGGTCAGCGTGTCGATCACCACCTCGGTCACCGCCGCGCCATAGGCGAAATAGAAGAACGGCCGCCCATAGCCCTTGATCCTGTCCCATTGCAATTTCGGCGTTTTATAGAACCCCGTGGCCGACAGGCTGACGCGGTTCTGATAGGTCAGTGCTGCGGCCTCGGCAAAGCTGAGACGGTCCGCGCCGACCTCAACATGACCATCCCGAAACACGACTTTAGCCGGATCGGCCTGATGCAATTCCGCCAGGCAACGCGCCATCCGGTCGCGGATTTCGTCACAGGCGATCTTCACAGCCATCCCGTTCAGGTCCGACCCAGACGACGCCGCCGTGGCCGAGGTATTGGGCACCTTCCCCGTATCCGTTGCCGTGATCTTGACCGCCGCCAAGGGCACGCCGAACCTGTCGGCTGCGACCTGCGCGACCTTCTGAAACAGCCCTTGGCCCATCTCGGTCCCGCCATGGTTCAAGTGGATCGACCCGTCCTGATACACATGCACCAAAGCGCCCGCCTGGTTTAGATGGGTCAGGGTAAAGCTGATCCCAAACTTCACGGGCGTCAGCGCAATTCCTTTTTTTAACAAAGGGTTACGGGCATTCCATTCAGCAACCGCCGCCCGCCGCGCGTGATAATCCGAAGATACCTCTAACGCCTCAACCATCTCATGCAGAATGAAATCCGTCACCTCCATTCCATAATGCGTGGTGTGCGGCTTTATTGTTCTCGAAATACTCCCGCCGGAGGCATAAAAGTTACGACGCCGAACCTCCAACCCATCCCGCCCCAGAAAATGCGCGATATGATCCAGCACGCGTTCGATGCCGACCATTCCCTGCGGCCCACCGAACCCGCGAAAAGCCGTCGCAGACTGCGTATGCGTCTTCAGCCGGTGCGAGGTGACGCGTGCAGTGGGCAGATGATAGGCATTATCGGCATGCAGCATCGCGCGGTCGGCGACGGGCAGGGACAGATCCTGCGCCCATCCGCAGCGCATAAGGTGAGTAAAATCGACGCCCGCAATCCGCCCCTCATCGTCAAACCCGACGTGGTAGTTGATCCGCAGATCATGCCGCTTGCCGGTAACCATCATGTCGTCATCGCGGTCATAGCGCATCTTGCAGGGGCGGCCCGTGGCCCGCGCGGCAACAGCGCAAGCAACGGCTAAAGCATTGCCCTGACTTTCTTTTCCACCAAAGCCACCGCCCATCCGGCGGACCTCAACCCGGACGCTGTGCATGGGCTGACCGATGGCTTCGGCCACCTTATGCTGAATTTCCGTGGGATGCTGGGTTGAGGAATGGACGATCATATCGCCCCCCTCTTGCGGCAGCGCCACTGCCGCCTGGCCCTCAAGGTAAAAATGTTCCTGACCGCCGACCTCGATACTGCCCCGCACCTGATGCGGGGCCTCGGATATCGCCCGTTCAACGTCACCCTTCGCATAGATGCGCGGGCCGTCCTCGAACCGGCTGTTCGCGGCCATGGCGTCGTCAATCGTCAGGATCGCGGGGCGTTCGTCATAGGTGATTTCCCCCAAGCGCGCCGCCTTTCGTGCGGCAAGGTAACTTTCTGCAATGACAAGAAAAATCGGCTGACCCAGATAAAAGATTTCGCCTTTTGACAGCAGTGGTTCGTCATGGGCCGAGGGCGAGACATCATTATCAAACGGCAGGTCATCTGCGGTCAAAACGGCCAGTACGCCGGGGGCCTGACGCACCGGGTCAAGGTCGATTTCGGTAATGATGCCATGGGCGATATCAGACAAGCCGAACACTAGATGCAGACAGTGCGCAGGCGTCGGAATGTCATCAACATAGCGCGCCTGACCGGTGACGTGCAGGTGTGCTGCATCATGCGGCAGGGGTTTGGCGACGGTCATGGCTGGACCTCTAGCACCGATGTCTTTTCACCAATACTTTCAAGATAATAGCGCATCAGCATGTTTTCGGCAGTTTGAAGGCGATACACCGCCGAGGCGCGCATATCAGACAAGGGTTGGAAATCTTTTGAAAAAACAGTTTGAGCGGTCTTGATCGTTTCCTTGGACCATGTCTGACCTATCAGGGTCTGTTCCACATGGCTTGCACGTTTCGGGATGCCGGCCATGCCGCCAAAGGCGATGCGCGCGGCTGTTACATGATTGTTTTCAATGGAGATATTGAAACAGCCACAGACGGCCGAAATATCCTGATCGAAGCGCTTGCTGAGTTTGTAGCATTTTAGATGATTGGGCTGGTGAGGGATACTGACAGCTTCGACAAATTCACCAGGTGCGCTGTCTTGTTTGCCGTAGTCGATGAAGAAATCCTCAATGTTTATAACGCGTTGCATGTCACCGTGGCGCAGATGCAGCTTGGCATCCAGCGCGATCAACGCGGGCGGGTTATCCCCGATGGGTGAGCCATTGGCGATATTCCCGCCGATGGTCGCAGCGTTTCGAACCTGGGTTGAGCCATAGCGGCGGATCAGTTCGGCGTATGAGGGGAAATGGTCACTGGCCCATTCAAGAACCTGTGTCATCGTGCATCCAGCTCCGATGTGTGTGTGATCTTTTGCAATATCAATGCGTTGCAGGTCGTTGCAGCGATGAAGAAAGGCGACGGGGGCCAGATCACGAAGCTGCTTTGTGACCCAAAGACCGACGTCTGTCGCACCTGCGATCAGGGTGGCGTCGGGATGGTCGGCGTACCACGCGGCTAGTTCATCGGTGTTTTCGGGAAGATGTGCATTTTGCACATTTTCCAGCGGTGTGTCGATCATCCAATCCGGTACTGGTTCGGACGCCGCGGCTTTGGCCGCACGGATGATCGGCGCGTAGCCGGTGCAGCGACACAGGTTGCCCGCCAGTTGATCGTCAAAGTCAGACCGTTTTTTCATGTGCGCGCAGGCCATGCTGACGACAAAGCCGGGGGTGCAGAAGCCGCATTGCGATCCGTGGTGGTCAATCATGGCTTGTTGCACAGGGTGCAATTTACCGCCGGGGCCTGAGATGCCTTCGACCGTGCGAACGGCTTTTCCGTGCAGTTGTGGCAGGAAAAGAATGCAGGCATTCAGGGTTTTGGGGCCGTCATCATCGGTGACGATCACCGTGCAGGCGCCGCAGTCGCCTTCGTTGCAGCCTTCTTTCGTCCCGGTCAGACCGCGGTCCTCGCGCAGCCAGTCGAGCAGGGTGCGGGTCGGCGGCGCGTCCACCTGCACTGTCTCTCCGTTCAGAAGAAACGTAATTGTCATCGAAGAAAACCCGCCGCCTTACCGAATTATAATTACACAGCGCGCGCTCGATGCGGCGTAGAACGCAGGGCACTGTTTTGTGTCACCCGCTAGAAAAGCGCATATTGGTCGGGGTTTGCAAGTGTGCTGATGCCCGGGGAACGTATTTTTGTGGCATCTGTTTAAAAATTGTGCGCGCTGTCGCGCGCGCTACTTCTGGCACTGCGTGCGATTTGGGGCTCTGCCCCAAACCCCGGAGTACTTAAGGAACAATAATGGGTTTTGGTTTTTCGGGTGCAGGTTTAGGGTGCGTCTATGACAGATAGCCCCCGATTCATTCACCTGCGTGTTCACACTGAATATTCCCTGTTGGAGGGGGCAGTACCTGTTAAGAAGCTGCCGGGACTGTGTGGCGATGCAGGCATGCCCGCCGTGGCGGTCACAGATACGAACAACATGTTCTGCGCACTGGAGTTTTCCGAAGGTGCAGCCAAGGCCGGGGTGCAGCCGATTTTGGGGTGTCAAGTGAATGTGGCCTATGATCCGGCCGCACCCGGGGAAAAGCCGCGCGATCCGGCGGCGGTTGTATTGTTGGTGCAGTCCGAGCGTGGGTATGAGTGCCTGATGAAGCTGAACTCCTGTCTGTATCTTGATAAGGGCGGTCAGCTGCCTCAGGTCACTTTGGATGAATTGGCGCAATACTCGGATGGTGTGATTTGCCTGTCGGGTGGGGCGGATGGACCTGTTGGGCGGTTCTTGCGGAATGGGCAGCAGGCCCGCGCGCAGGCCTTGATGACTCAGTTGGCAGGGATTTATGGCGACAGGCTTTATATCGAATTACAGCGGCATCCGGGGGAAAACGGCTTGCCCGAGGCCGAGGCGCAGACTGAGCGTGGGTTTGTCGAGATGGCCTATGCGATGGAGTTGCCGCTGGTCGCGACGAATGATGTCTATTTTCCGCGGCCCGAGATTTACGAGGCCCATGATGCGCTGATCTGTATTGCTGAAGGCGCCTATGTCGATCAACAGGAACCGCGCAGGCGTTTGACACCGCAGCATTATTTCAAATCGCCCGAGGAGATGGCGGCGCTTTTCGCTGATCTGCCCGAGGCGCTGGAGAACACCGTTGAAATTGCGCGCCGCTGCGCATTCAAGGCCTATACACGTGATCCGATCTTGCCGAAATTCGCCGATGATGAGGTTGAGGAACTGCGCAGGCAGGCGCAGCAGGGGCTGAAGGACCGTCTGGCCGTGATCCCCCATGCGGCACCGGTTGAGGACTATGAGAAGCGGCTGGAGTTTGAGCTGGGCATTATCGAGGGCATGGGCTTTCCCGGCTATTTCCTGATCGTTGCGGATTTTATCAAATGGGCCAAGGAAAAGGACATCCCCGTGGGGCCGGGGCGCGGGTCAGGCGCGGGGTCTTTGGTGGCCTATGCGCTGACGATCACCGATCTTGATCCCCTGCGCTATAGCCTTCTGTTTGAACGGTTTTTGAACCCCGAGCGGGTCTCGATGCCCGACTTTGATATCGACTTCTGTATGGACCGACGCGAGGAAGTGATCCGCTATGTGCAGGAAAAATACGGGCGCGATAAAGTAGGGCAGATCATCACCTTTGGTGCGCTGTTGTCCAAGGCCGCGGTGCGCGATGTGGGGCGCGTGTTGCAGATGCCCTATGGGCAGGTGGATCGCCTGTCGAAGATGATCCCGGTTGAGGGCGTCAAACCCGTCAGTATCGAAAAAGCCTTGGCCGATGAACCACGCCTGCGGGAAGAGGCGAAGGCGGAAGAGGTTGTCGAGCGACTGTTGACCTATGGCCAGCAGATCGAGGGGCTGCTGCGCAATGCCTCGACCCACGCCGCAGGAGTGGTGATCGGCGACCGGCCACTGGATGCGCTGGTGCCGCTGTATCAGGATCCGCGGTCCGATATGCCAGCCACGCAGTTCAATATGAAATGGGTCGAACAGGCGGGGTTGGTGAAGTTCGACTTTCTGGGTCTTAAGACTTTAACTGTGATCCAGAACGCATTGGATTTGCTGAAAAAGCGCGGGGTTGAGATCGATATAGGCGCGATCGATCTGGAGGATGAGAAAAGCTATGAGCTTTACTCGAAGGCCAAGACGGTTGCGGTGTTTCAGGTGGAAAGCTCAGGCATGATGGATGCGCTGAAGCGGATGAAACCCACCTGCATCGAGGATATCGTGGCGCTGGTGGCGCTTTACCGGCCCGGTCCGATGGAAAATATTCCGCAGTATTGCGACGTGAAGAACGGCAAGGCCGACCGTGAACGGCTGCATCCGTCGATTGACCATATTCTGGACGAAACGCAAGGGATCATCGTTTATCAGGAACAGGTGATGCAGATCGCGCAGGAAATGGCGGGATATTCCCTGGGCGGTGCGGACCTGCTGCGGCGCGCGATGGGTAAGAAGATCCAAGAGGCGATGGATGCCGAGCGACCCAAGTTCCTGGCAGGCGCTGCGGAAAACGGCGTCGACAAGGACAAGGCGCTTGAGGTGTGGAACCTGCTGGACAAGTTCGCCAACTATGGTTTCAACAAGTCGCATGCTGCGGCCTATGCGGTGGTCAGTTACCAGACCGCCTGGCTGAAGGCGAATTATCCGGTTGAGTTCATGGCGGGCGTCATGAACTGCGATATCCATCTGACCGACAAGCTGAATGTCTATTTTCAAGAGGTGAAAAAAGGCCTTGGACTGCCCTATGTGCCGCCCTGCGTGAACCGGTCGCAGGCGCTGTTCACGGTGGATGACGGCAAACTGGTCTATGCCCTGGGCGCGCTGAAGAATGTGGGGGTTGAGGCGATGCGGCTGGTCACGGACGCGCGCGGTGACAAGCCCTTTGTGACTCTGTTTGATTTTGCGCGACGGGTGGATCTTAAACGCGTGGGCAAGCGCCCGCTTGAGATGCTGGCGCGGGCTGGGGGCTTTGATCAGCTTGATCCAAACCGGCGGCGGGTTTTTGAAAGCCTGGATGCATTGGTGAATTATTCAACGGCGATCCATGATCAACGTAATTCCAGTCAGGTCAGCCTGTTCGGCGATGCGGGCGATGACCTGCCGGAACCACGTCTGTCACCGGTGGGTGACTGGTTGCCTGCGGAACGGTTGGGCGAAGAATTCAAGGCGATCGGCTTCTACCTGTCGGGTCATCCGCTGGACGACTACATGGTGTCGCTGAAACGCAAGGGTGTGTTGACGCTGGATGACGTGACCGCCAAGGCCGAACAGGGCGCCTTTGTCGCCAAAATGGCGGGGACTGTGTCGGGCCGTCAGGAACGCAAATCGGCCCGCGGGAACCGCTTTGCCTTTGTGCAGCTGTCCGACCCGACGGGCGGGTACGAGGTAACGGTGTTTTCCGACACGCTGGAAGCCGCGCGCGAACATCTGGAAACCGGCAACAAGGTTCTGATCACGGCCGAGGCGACGATGGAGGGCGATCAGCTAAAACTGCTCTGCCGCGGCGCACAACCCGTTGACGCCGCAATTGCGGGCAGTGCGGCCAGCGGTCTGAAGATATTCGTCGACAATCAGGATGCGATCGGGCCGGTGTCCAATGTGTTGCAACAGGCGGCCGAGACTGTGAAATCAGGTGGCAAAGGCCCGATTGTATTCTGCCTGATGGACCCAGACCTGCCGGGCGAGGTCGAGATGGCCCTTAAAAAGGATTTCCCTGTGAACCCCCAAATCAAAGGCGCGATCAAATCGCTAGACGGCGTGGTGCTGGTGGAGGAGGTTTGATGCGCACGGGTGGCACGGTCACAAGCAAATAATATTATTGTATTCGAACAGGTGAGATAACGCCCTTTCAACTGGCTGCAGTTAAACAATGAAAATGCGGACAAAGTGAATTTGGGAATGTTCGGTATGAACGACCGCTTTATGCGCTGCTAGATTATGGCGAAAAACATCTTTGGAAAGCGCAGCTTCACCGCATTTGAAAATACCATAGTAAAATTACGAAAGCAGAACTTAAGCTGTGGCGCTTACGCCTTTTAATTGCGCGCGCAAAAACTTTTTTCACCACAGCGAGAATAAACCACTGCCCTGCCGCGTAACTCCACCACAAGGCCGGGACAACGATGTCTTGGTCAAGTTCAACACACTGAAAAAAGGAGATACTGTAATGTCTATTGTAACAAAACCAATTGGTGGAGATGGCGGGAAATCTTTCGATATTGAAGCCGTTCGCACGATCGGATTTCGCTCGGGCAACCGTGTCGACGCACTTGTCCTGAATGGCAAGCGCAACGGCGGCGGCGGTGGCCGGGAAAGCAAGGTCCTTGAGATGCAGGGCGATGAGTATATCGATCACATGGAAATCTGGTCGGGTCGCTACAAGAACCGGTCGACGCGCATCCACAAGATCTTTCTGCGCACAAGCCGGGGCCGCACGCTGACGGTGGGCAAGGAATCCGGCACAAAGACCACGCTGACTGGTATGCGCGTTCTGGGTCTTGGCGGCAAAAGCGGTGACGAACTGGACAAGCTGCGGGTGCGCTACATCAAGGATTACACGCCCTCGGACGTCATTGACCAAGGTGCCCTGGCCATCATCGGCGTGATCCCGCAGGGGCAGACCACGGAAACCTTCGTGTCCAGCCGGGTGTCGAAACTGTCGGCCTCCAGCCTGTTTCTTGAGATCGTGTCAACCATCGAAAGCACGACTGAGAGCGGCGGTGTAGCGGGTGAATTCACCGCCAAGGCCAGCACGACCTTTGGCTTGTCGGTGACCACATCAAGCGAGTTCCGCGAAGAGATCGAGACCGAAACCGTGGAAAGCGAGCGCATCACCTATGCACCGCCGGCAGGCCACGTGGGCCTCGAGGTCATTCAGATCGACGTCTTCAAGGCAAGTGATGGCACAATCTGGCAGTTCCCCGTATCCGAGCCGTCGATTGTCTCGACCCCGGTGGACAGCACCCCGGCGCTTTTTGCCAATGTCTATGACATGACCGGGACGCTCAGCCTGAACTTCCCAGCACTTGCGCAAGAGCGTGTTGAGAAAAACGGTCAGGACTACTATGCGCTACGGGCTATAACCGCAGCGGCCTGATCAAATCCAACCTAGCTGAGGGGCGTAGATTTCCTCTCAACACTTAACTTAACCATAACTTCCGCAGAAAGGCTTTTCTTTAAAGGAGCCTGCTGCGGAAGTCTCGCTTTGTTTCAGTAGGCCGATGATTTGCTTTGCGTTGAGGTAAGGTCACCAGGATATTTTGAGACAACCACATGTGCCAACATGGCTCGTTCCGGACTTTCGCCGTGCGTTCTTCGACATGTCGCTTTTGCGATTTTGTTGAATTGCAAACTCTCTTGCAAAAAATCTTTGGTGGGCCAGTCACAAGGCTTTAGGGCTGGCCCATACTCTTACAACCTCTCAATCGCCAGTGCGATGCCCTGGCCGCCGCCGATGCACATGGTGATCAGGGCTTTGTTGCCACCCGTACGTTCCAGTTCATACATCGCTTTGACGGTGATTATAGCACCGGTGGCGCCGACGGGGTGGCCCAGGGCGATGGCGCCGCCGTTTGGGTTTACCTTGGCCGCATCAAGGCCCAGTTCCTGCGATACGGCCAGGGCCTGGGACGCGAAGGCCTCGTTCGACTCGATCACGTCGAAATCGTCAGCGGTCAGGCCGGTGCGGTCCAGCAGGTTGCGCACGGCGGGGACGGGGCCGATGCCCATGACCTCGGGGCGCACACCGGCGTGAGCATAGCCCAGAATGCGGAATTTCGGGGTCAGACCGGCGGCTTGCGCGGCCTCGGCCCGGGCCAGCACAATCGCAGCCGCCCCGTCGTTGATACCCGAGGCATTGCCAGCGGTCACCGTGCCGTCTTTCTGGAACACAGGGCGCAGACCGGCCAGTTGTTCGGGGGACGTGGCCTTGGGGTGTTCGTCGACCTCAAACGCCACGGTGTCGCGTTTCACGCGGACCTCGACCGGGGCGATTTGGTCTTTGAAATGCCCCGCTTCGATCGCCTTGGCGGCGCGCGTCTGGCTTTCCATCGCGAAATCATCCTGCGCCTGCCGCGTGATCTGGTGTTCGGCGGCGACGTTTTCGGCTGTGACGCCCATGTGACCCGTGCCAAATGGGCAGTTGAGTGCGCCCAGCATCATGTCCAGCGTCTTGATGTCACCCATCTTGGCACCCCACCGCTGGTCCGGGATGATAAAGGGCGACCGGCTCATGTTTTCGGCCCCGCCTGCCAGTCCAAAATCGGCGTCCCCCAGCATAAGGCTTTGAATAACAGACACAATTGCCTGAACACCCGACCCGCACAGGCGGTTGACATTCATCGCGGGCACGGTTTCTGGCACACCCGCCTGCATCGCTGCAACACGCGAAAGATACATATCGCGCGGCTGGGTATTGATCACATGACCGAAGGACACATGGCCGATCTGGCCACCCTCGACCCCCGCACGATCCAGCGCGGCTTTTGCAGCGACAGTGCCCAGGTCAATCGGCGGTGTGCCGGCCAATGCGCCGCCAAAGGTGCCAATGGCCGTGCGGGCCCCGGATAAGATGACGATATCGCTCATGTTCAACCTCCCTTCGTTTCATGTCACTATGTCTATTCCATCGGCGCAACGCAGCTATGACGTTTCGTCACTCGGATGCTCTGTTTTCGTCATATCAGGTCGTTTATAGCGCTGTCTTTAGACGGGATATCGGCACAGTGTCGATCAAAAGGGGAAAAGCCATGTCCAAATTCATCGACGATGTTCAGGCCACATTGCGGGAAATCGACGCGGCAGGGCTGCATAAGCGCGAACGCCCGATCACGTCGCCGCAGGCGGGGCATATCACAGTGGCCGATCGCGATGTGCTGAACCTGTGTGCGAACAATTATCTGGGGCTGGCCGATCATCCGGCGCTGATCAAGGCGGCACAGGATGCCTTGGCGGATCACGGGTACGGCATGGCCTCGGTCCGGTTCATCTGCGGCACCCAGGATATGCACCGCGTGCTGGAACAGAAGCTGGCGGCGTTTCTGGGCATGGACGACGCGATTTTGTTTGCGGCCTGTTTTGATGCGAATGGCGGGCTGTTTGAACCGCTTTTGGGGCCAGAGGACGCGATTGTGTCGGATGCGCTGAACCATGCGTCGATCATTGATGGGATCCGGCTGTGCAAGGCCAAGCGCTACCGGTTTGCCAATTCTGATATGGATGATCTTGAGGCACAGTTGAAGGCCGCCCGCGATGCTGCAGAACGGTCTGGATGTCAGCCGTGTGATCACGCACCGCTTCAAGATCGATGATTTCAAACAGGGGTTTGATGTTATGCGATCAGGTCAAAGCGGAAAGGTCGTGCTGGACTGGACCTGATGGGACTTCCGTGTTGTCGCCAGGATGTTTTCCCACTATTGCATTGGCACTGCTTCAAAAAATGGTCTTTGCCCCGTGATCACGGCATATTTCGCAAAAATACGTGGTTTCCTGCCCGGCGTGGCTTTTGCCGGGGTTATCGCGCTGGCCGCGCATGCCTTGTCCAGCCACTATGGCGCGCCTGCGATGTTGTTTGCGCTGCTGTTGGGAATGATCTTTTTCCACCTGTCCAGCGATGCCCGAATTGCACCGGGGATCGGCTTTGCTTCGCGTGATTTATTGCGGCTTGGGGTGGGTTTGTTGGGGCTGCGACTGTCGTTCGAGGACATCGCATCACTTGGGTGGGCACCGGTTCTGGCGGTGATTGCCTTGGTCGCTTGCACAACAGTCATTGGCGTTGTTTTGGCGGTCGCACTTGGGCGGACAAAATCCTTTGGCATTCTGGCAGGCGGCGCCGTGGCGATCTGTGGTGCCTCGGCCGCCTTGGCGATTGCCGCTGTATTAGGATCGAAACGCGCGCCGGAACGGGATGTATTGTTCACAGTGGCCGGGGTCACGACGCTGTCGACGCTGGCGATGATCCTGTATCCGGTACTGTTTTCAGTGATGGAGCATTCCCCGCGCGAGGCTGGCTTTCTGATCGGCGCGACGATCCATGACGTGGCGCAGGTCGTGGGGGCAGGGTATTCGATGGGCGAACAGACGGGCGACATTGCGACATTCGTGAAACTGCAGCGCGTGGCGCTGTTGCCAGTGGTATTGTTCGCGCTGGTGCTGCTGATGCGAAACAAGGATGGCGGCAAGGGCGGTATCGGGCTGCCCTGGTTTTTGGTGCTGTTTATTGTCCTGATGCTGGCCAATAACCTTTTGAGCTTGCCGGTGTGGCTGACGGACTTCGTGCGGACCGTATCTGGCGCGCTGTTGCTGGTGGCGATTGCGGCGTTGGGGGTCAAGACATCATTGGCCGAAATGGCGAAATTGGGCCCGCGCGCTGCGTTTATTCTAGTGGCGACGACGGTGTTTTTGCTGATCGCGGCCATCGGCGCAGAAATTGTGGTCTCTTAGGGGCGCATCATGCGTCCGTATCAGTTTTTTCCTGATCCTGACTGTGCAGTATTGGCCCCACCCGCAGGTTCGTTCCCGTTTCGAACCGCGTCCGGGTGCGCAGGACAGGTGTTGTGTTCGATACGTTCTTGCGACCTTCGCGCAAGACAATGTAAAGGCCGCTGGCAATGATGATACCGGCCCCGACAAAGGTCGGCACATCCACGACCTCTTTGAAATAGAAATACCCAAAAGCGCTGGCCCAGATGATCTGCGAATACTGCATGGGGGCCACGATCACGGCTTCGCCGTTGCGATAAGCGGCGATCAGGCAAAGCGTGGCGATGAAGGCGAGGGCGGCAATCACGCCGCTTAGGGCGAAATCGACAAGCGGCATGGGCACATAGACAAAGGGCAGCAGGCAGGCCATCACGATAAAGGTGGCGACCATGGGATAGACCATCAGAACAGCACTGCGTTCCACCCGCCCGATCTTGCGCACAATGACCGAGGCCGTCGCGCCCCCAATGGCGGCGGTCAGGGCGGCGGCGTGGCCCAATGACAGCTCGGCTGAGCCGGGGCGCAACACGATGATCACACCGACCAGTCCGACGATCACAGCCAGCCAGCGCCGGATGCCGACCTTTTCGCCCAGAACCGGAATGGCCAGGATAGTAATCAGCAGGGGCGATGCAAAAAGGATCGCATAGGTCTGGGCTAGCGGCAGCACTGAAAACGCGTAAAAGGCAGATGCCCCGGTGATCACCACCGCCAAAGTTCGCACCGCCGTCCAGACCGGGAATTTCGGGCGCAGATCACCACGCGTTTTGTCGCGCATCAACATCAGCAGAACCAGGGGAAAACCCAGAAGTACGCTGAAAAACACAATCTGAAAGGCCGCATATTGCGCACCCAAGACCTTTACGATGGCATCATGCGTTGCAAAGACACCAAAGGCCGCCAGCGCAAGCAAGGCCCCTTTGGTGTTTGAAACAGGCGCGCTCATCCAGTTTGTCCCTTACGGTTTCGATGTATTCAGTGCGTAACAGCGCGCTGAATGCAAGGGCTGAATACCTGCGCCACAAGTCGGCCTAAAGCGTTTTGTCCAATTCGGCCAGAACCGCATCGCCCATATCCCGGGTTGTGGCGGGCGTTTCACCTGCCGACGGCATCAGATCGGCGGTACGCACTCCGTTGGCCAGTACATTTTCGACTGCCTTTTCAATGCGATCGGCCTCATCCCCCTTGTCGAAGGAATAGCGCAGGGCCATCGCGAAACTTAGGATGCAGGCAATCGGGTTGGCTTTGTTTTGCCCTGCGATATCGGGGGCCGAGCCGTGGACGGGTTCATATAGTGCCTTGGGGCGGCCATTCGCCATCGGTGCCCCAAGACTGGCCGAGGGCAGCATCCCAAGCGACCCGGTCAGCATCGCGGCGGCATCAGACAGTAGATCACCAAACAGGTTGTCGGTGACGATGACATCGAACTGCTTGGGCCAGCGGCACAGTTGCATGACGCCTGCATCGGCGTACATATGGCTTAGCTCGACATCCGGGTAATCTTCGTCGTGGACCTTTTGCACAATCTCGCGCCACAAAATGCCCGACTCCATGACATTCGCTTTTTCCATCGAACACACTTTATTGCCCCGCCGACGGGCCAGTTCAAAGGCGGATCGGGCAACGCGGTCGATCTCAGATTCCGTATAGCGTTGGGTGTTGATGCCCACACGCTCGTTGCCCTCTTCAATGATCCCACGGGGTTCGCCGAAATAAATACCAGACGTCAGTTCGCGCACGATCATAATGTCCAGACCTGCGACGACATCTTTTTTCAGTGACGAAAAATCGGCCAGCGCGTCAAAGCATTGTGCCGGGCGCAGGTTGGCAAAGAGGTCCATTTCCTTGCGCAAACGCAGCAGCCCGCGTTCGGGTTTGACGCTGAAATCCAGGTCATCGTATTTCGGCCCGCCCACGGCGCCCAGCAGCACTGCGTCAACCTCCTGCGCTTTGGCCATCGTGTCATCATGCAGCGGCGTGCCGTGTGCATCATAGGCGGCACCGCCGACCAGATCTTCGCTGACGTCAAAGGTCAGCCCCCGCTTGTGACCAAACCAGTCGATGATCCGCGTCACCTGGCCCATGACTTCGGGGCCAATGCCGTCGCCGGCCAGTATCAGAATCGACGGGTTACTCATGCGGTGTCCTTTTCATTCAACAGATCGCGCCCGTGGCTAGCGAGTTCGGCCCAGATGGTCAAGAAAGGATCAATCGAGGTAGAGATCCACCCAGAGCAGGCGATGGCGGCTGGCTTGGGTCCAATCGGCGGGCAGGTCATATCGGCTTGCTTCATCCTCGGTTGGTGAAAACACGCCCGCCGCCTTGATGCGCCAGCTTTGCGCAGGCAAAACATAGTCCAATCGAAGGGCGCCGATATCGTCGAAAAAGGCGGTATCTGTGGGGCCATGCGGGTCTTGGATTTTCGGATGGGTCAGGATGTCTTGCATGGCTTTACTGCGACCATCGCCCTTTTCCGGGTCCAGATTGCTGACACCGACTATCACAAAATCACGCGGGGCATTTTGGCCTTCGATATGGTGAAGCCAGAACAGGTTTTCATCTTGGTTTCTAAGGCCATTGCGATCTTCAGGCCCGTCGAAGACCGGTGGCGTGGCGTGATAGGTCAGCAGGGTCAGCACACGATCATTAAGCAGGCGGATGGGAACTGACCAATGTGCGGTGGAGGAGAGGCGCTGGATTTTCTGGACCTCGGGGCTGGGGAAGGGCGCCTCGTCGACTTTAGGCAGCGTCGCCCAGGGCAGTTCGGCCCAGATCACATCGGAAAAATCTGTTGTCTGATCCAACTGGATGGGATGTTTGGACAGCACCAGTAAACCGTTCTGACCGTGAAACAGACCGTACCCCTGGCCGTCGCGCGGCGTTCCTGTGCGCCCGTCGCCGTCCATATCCAGACCCGTGGCGCGGCCAGCATTTGGCTGCCTAGTGAAAATGTGGGGGTATTCAGCGCCTTGATCCGCAATCAGATCACGCAGAGCTTTGGCGGTGATGCCGTGATAATCATAATCAACGCCTTGCAGGGTGATAAGATCGGGGTTCGCAGCTGCAATAATCCTGGCGATTGTGATGATATCGGCGTCCTGACGGACAATATCACGCAATAAAAGACCCGGGCCTTTCCGCGACAGTTCAGTATGAAAACTGGCAACCCGTACCGTTTCAGCCTGTGCGCAAACAGCTAGACACCATATCAGGCAAAGACCAAACCATCCTCTTCGCCTTGCGGATAGGCGCTGCGTCGCTTTTTCATGATCAGCTTTGCGACCCGCCCCATGGCGAGGCCACGCATAAACAGACTGGCGGGGATAAAGGCCCATGCAGCAACAACCCAGATCATCGTTTGATAGTGAGCAAGGGAGAAGGCATCAAACACATGCGCAACGCCCCCGATCATGACTGGTACGATAAATGGCAGCAAAACCCCTAAAGTAACGTTAATGTAAGAATCCCGGTTCAGTCTTTTGATAACATCGCCACCGGCCGTTGGGTCAAAGGTGGGCAGATTGACCCAAACATTGAAAACGCTGCGGGCGGGCCATCGGCTAAATCCCAGAAAAAACATGAAAAAGATCACCGACAAAAACGACATAGCATAGCTAAGGCCAGCCGCGATCAGTAACATCTGCGCCTGATCTTCTGACCCTTCGGGCAGCATGGTGATCATCAACCTGACAGGTGAAAACGGTGCGTCGATCTGCGCAGCAACTGTCGCGCCGATTTTCGTCAGAAATTCGGTCAGGGCAGTGGGTTCGTAAAGCCCGCGGCAGATCAGGCTAAGCACCACGACCGTCGCGAAAAGCGACAGGAACCGTATGCGGTTGAAGGGCGGGGCGTCGCGAAACTCAATAAGGCTGGGGTAGGTTGACGCATATTCAAAGATCGTCATACCCGCCGCGAAAAGGGCGATCAGCGCCACGATTTGTAGCGTGTCGACCGTCAGCCCAGGCAACAGGATAGACGGCGTTGCGATCAGAACGATCACCAAAAATGCACGTAACACTGAACTGGCAAACCGAATTACCACTTACATCCCCCTGTTCCTGGCACTGTTTGACGGGTTCAGCAGCAAACACACGAAAGACCCACAGCGCGGCGACCCTGTTTTGCTAATCGCCATTTCTTAACTTTGACTTAACAAATGAGGCAAATTCGTGGTGAATTTGGCGCCATATTGGTGTTTCTTGATAACAAAAAAAGGGCCACGAATGGCCCTATTGTTCGCAAGATCGGAGTTTTGTCAGACCCAGGGACGCTGCTGTTGCATCGTGTTTTCATAGGCGGCGATGGCGGGTGCTTTTTCAAGCGACAAAGCGATGTCGTCCAAGCCATTGAGCAGGCAGTGTTTTTTAAACGCATCAACTTCAAAGGAAAAACTCTCGCCGTCAGATGTCGTGACGGTCTGTGCCTCAAGATCAATGGTCATGCGGGCGTTTGCCCCTTTTTCGGCATCTTTCATTAAGACATCGACAACCTCTTGCGGCAGGGCGATGGGCAGAATGCCGTTCTTGAAGCAATTGTTATAAAAGATATCCGCAAATGATGGGGCGATAACGCAGCGAATCCCGAAATCCTTGATTGCCCAGGGGGCATGTTCGCGCGATGATCCGCAGCCAAAGTTATCGCCGGCCACCAGAATTTCGGCATTGCGATAGGCGGGTTGGTTCAGAACAAAATCTTCGATCTCGTTCCCGTTGTCGTCATAACGCATCTCGTCAAAAAGGTTCACACCAAGGCCCGAGCGTTTGATGGTTTTGAGGAACTGTTTGGGAATGATCATATCGGTGTCGACATTGATCAGGGGCAGGGGTGCCGCAATTCCGGTCAATTTCTCAAATTTATCCATGATGTGGTCCTTGTCATATCAAGTGTGCAGGCCGTTTATTAGACGACATTGCCGCAGGATACCATAGGTTTTCAGCGCTCGGACAGCCGTGCTGCGCGTCCGCCGCGACGTTTTTGCAGGCGGGGTGCGCGTGTTGGCAGCTCTTCCATCACCTGGCTGCGCGCCTCGGGGGTCATGCGGCCCCAGTTCGTGATTTCGTCGATGGACCGAAAACAGCCGGTGCAAATGCGTTCGGTCGGGTGGACCACGCAGATGTTTATGCAGGGGCTTTCTATTTCAGCCCGTTTCCAGATGTCACTGCTCATGCGGCTGCCTTATGTGATTTAATCGATCTAGTGCACCTTGCAGAATATATCCAGCGGCAACGTGATCGATCACCTCGGCGCGACGTTTTCGTGTCGTATCTGCCTCAAGCAGCGCGCGTTCGGCGGCGACGGTCGACAGGCGTTCGTCCCAGAACCCGATGGGCAGGTCGGTCAGGCGCGACAAATTGCGGGCAAAGGCGCGGGTGGATTGACAGCGGGGGCCTTCGGTACCGTCCATATTGCGCGGCAGGCCGAGGATAAAGCCGCCCAGATTGCGGGTCTTGGCAATCTGAAGCAGGCGTTGGGCATCTAGGGTGAATTTCTTGCGTTTTATTGTCTCAAGCGGCGAAGACACCGACCGCAAGCTATCAGACACCGCCACCCCGATGGTGTGCGTGCCCAGATCAAGGCCTGCCAGCGCTGTCATCGGTTGCGCTGTTGCGGCGAAGTCCTCAAGCGTTTCGCAGATCAATCCGCCACCCCTGCACGACGCGCCGCGCTTTCAATAACCTCAAGGGCGTCGTCCAGCCCCTGAAACGCCTGCTGAGCATCAACCCAGACGGCGCGTGCGCGATCGGTCTGGCCCAGAACGCCATAGGCCTGGATCAGCCGCGCCCAGTCTTCGGGCGGGCCACCGGCGGTGCTAAGGCGGTCGGCCAGCCCATTCACCATTCCTTGGATCATTGCGTTGCGATCTTCGGGGTCCATATCCTGCGCGGCGGCGATATCATCGGCGGTGGGGCCTGTCAGCATATCGGGCAGTGTGAACTGAGCGCCCGCGCGCATTGCCACCAATTCGATCTGACGCATGATCGGCGCGATCCAGGGGGCGTTGGCAGGGCCTTCATCCAACTGCTGTTGCCATATGCGGAAAGCAACGTCGGGACGCCCGATCTGGCTGAACATCAGGCCCGAGTAATACCGGGCACGACCGTTGTTCGGATCGCGGGCCAATGCGCCATCCAGCGCCGCCTCGGCCTCGGGTGACACATAACCGCCCGCAGCCAGCACCATAAGTTCGGCATGGTCTGCGTAATCCTCGGCGGTGACCTGATCGCCCAGCAACTCGATCACACGGGCTTGAGCGCGATGGGCGGCCGCAAAGTTCTGCATCCGCGCTTCGGTCGTGGCCAGCAGAACGTAGCCCTGCAGGTCATCGGGGCGGTTTTCTAGAATATCACGTAACTGCTGCAACAGCGCCTGATCACGGCTGACGGCAGGGGGGCGTCCGGCTGAGGTGCGGCGGGTCTCAAATTCCTGTTCGGCTACCGCCTGCGACGGACGGGTGTCGCGGGCCATTTCGGCTGTCTGAATCCGCGCCTGATGGGGCAGGTCGCCATAACCGGGCGCGCCCACACCATCAAAGATAAGGGCCAACGTGTAGTCTCTGCCAAAGACTGATACTGAAAAATCCGTTTGTTCTTTCAAAGTTATCAGCCGAGCATCGCTTACCCCGAGCCAGTTTAAAATTCGCGCGCTACCGGCATAGGTAGCAAAAGTGATAGCAAAGACAATCAGCACCGTTACACCGGCCGTGACCGGATCGAACCGTTTGCCTTTATGGCCCTGCGCGGTCTCTTTCTGAATCTTTTTGTCCGCATCCAGAATGCGGCGCGATACCTCGATGCGCAGCCGCTCGGCCTCTTCTGCGTCTATCACGTTGCGGGCCAGATCGCGGTCGATCTCTTTTAGCTGCTCACGATAGACCTGCATGTCAAAAGCTGCAGCGGGCACAGCATCGGCACCGGCGCGGCGCAGCGCGGAAATCAGCAGCAGCGCAACCGCCGCGGTCATTAATATAGTCAGGATCCAGAACATCATTTTGCTTACCTAAGCCCAATCGCTGCGCGGCAAAACCCCCAATCGCAAGATGTCGCAGATGTGGGGTATTGTGCCGCTGCCGGTCGTGGGCCACAGTAGCAATCGCCTAACACTATTGGCCAGACCAGACTGGGATTTTATCGCCATGAAGCGCTATTCGGTTTTCGCCATCGCCCGAGAGGCCGCACGCTATCATACCGGGTGGGAACGGGCCTGGGCCGCGCGCGCGCCGAAAAAGAAGTATGATGTGATCATTGTGGGTGCGGGTGGTCACGGGTTGGCGACTGCTTACTATCTGGGCCGCAACCACGGGATCAGGAACGTCGCGGTGCTGGAAAAGGGCTGGTTGGGCGGCGGCAATACCGGGCGGAACACGACGATTATCCGGTCGAATTACCTGCAGGACCCGTCCGCCGCGATCTACGAAAAATCGCGCAGCTTGTATGAAACGCTGTCACAGGATCTGAACTACAACGTCATGTTCAGCCCGCGCGGCGTGATGATGCTGGCCCAGACCCACCATGAGGTACGGGGATATCAACGCACGGCCCACGCAAATGCCCTGCAAGGGGTGGCCACCGAATACATCAGCCCGCAGCGCGTGAAAGAGCTATGCCCGATCATCGACATCGACGGGCCGCGGTACCCTGTGCTTGGCGCGCTCTGGCAGCCCCGCGGTGGCACAGCCCGGCACGACGCAGTGGCCTGGGGCTATGCGCGGGCGTGTTCGGACATGGGAATGGACATCATCCAGCAATGCGAAGTGACCGCCGTGCGCCAGTCGGGCAGCAAGGTCACCGGCGTCAGCACCACGAAGGGCGAGATTGACTGCGATAAGCTAGGCATCGTCGTGGCGGGGCATTCAGGCGTTCTGGCCGATATGGCGGGTTTCCGTCTGCCCATCGAAAGCGTGGCGCTTCAGGCGCTGGTGTCCGAGCCCATAAAGCCCTGCATGGACGTCGTCGTGATGGCCAACACCGTGCATGGGTATATGAGCCAGTCGGACAAGGGCGAAATGGTCATCGGCGGCGGCGCGGACGGGTATAACAACTACACCCAACGGGGCAGCTTTCATCATATCGAGGAAACCGTGCGCGCGCTGATCGAAACCTTCCCGATGATCAGCCGGTTGAAAATGCTTCGGCAATGGGGCGGGATCGTGGATATGACGGGGGACCGGTCGCCCATCCTATCGAAAACACCGCTTGAGGGCTGTTTCATCAACTGCGGATGGGGCACTGGCGGGTTCAAAGCCATCCCCGGATCAGGCTGGGGCATGGCGGAACTGATGGCCAAGGGGGCGTCACCGCTGACGGATGCGTTTACATTGGACCGGTTCCGCGAAGGGCGGTTTATTGACGAGAGCGTAGCCGCGGGGGTGGCGCACTGATGGCCCAACTATCACTAGAAGATTTTATATTTGAGACACTTACCGCAATCTCAAATGGTGTAACACGCGCGCAGAAAAAATCGAAAGATGACAATAGTGTACCAATCGCACCTGCAGGAGTTGGCGGCAAAATGACTGAGCATGGCGAACAACTAGTGAAATTCTCGGTCACTGTAGAAGTTGCCGAACAGAGTACGAAGTCTGGAAAAATAGAAGCCAACGCCAATTTCGTATCTGTCATTTCTGGGCGTGCTGGTGTTGAGGGTGGGAAAGAAAGCAACGACAGAAGTGCTCATGTAATTGAGTTTAGCGTGCCGATGAACTTTGGTTCAGTTTGGCGTCATGAAGAAGGAGATGAATAGTTGTCATTTGTTTTTCATCGCTTCTTAGAAACTATTGTTCATAGAACCAAACTTATTATCGGTGATGGTCCAAGCTTAGATAAGCATCAAATTTGCTTTTGGATTGATAGATTTACTTCATTCCCCCCCACCATCTCCGCCGAAAGAGCCTCCGTCGGAATAATGATCGGGTCGTATCTGAGACTCGCCTGTGCGAAGATTTTTACCAGACCCACGGCGTTTTCTGCGCGTTTTCCATGTCTCACCGATATAGAGCAACAGCGCGGGGACGCTCATCGTGAAGATGACCAGAACGATGATAAGAAGCCATTTCATTTAACACCTGTGCTTCGATGCCATTTATCGATGATTGAGCTGTTTGCAATTCGCCTATCTATTATTTGTGCCCGCCAGAGTGCTGCGGCATATCGCGGCTTTGTCATAATCTATGCCCGGCTTATGCGGCTGGTGTGTCTGGACTTGAACCGGTTTCGATCTGCGAAAATACCGGATCGCTTTGTAAAGCCCAAAGAAAACGGCGCCGATCAGGGCGATGAAAAAAACTGTATCCATAATATAGATGTACGACCCGCTGCTGTGCTTTTCAATGAGTTCCATCGCAAAAGGCCCCTTGCATGCTGATCCTGACCTGCCCCTATTGCGGCGTTGCGGCCGATGAAACGGAACTTACCCCGGGTGGTGAGGCGCATTTGACGCGGGAAACCGTGGGGGCTGATGACGCAGCCTTCGAAGGCTATCTGTTCAAGCGCGAAAACCCCAAGGGCGTGCACTTTGAACGCTGGCGGCATGCCTATGGCTGTGGCAAGTGGTTTCATGCGGCGCGCTGCACGGTGACGCTTGAGGTTTTTGGTACGTATCCCGCCCAAACCACCGAACCGCCCAAGGACATCCGCGACAAGATCACTGCAAAACGTCCCGGCTGGTCGTGGAGGGACTTTGGATGAGCACGCGTCTGGCCCGTGACGGGCGTTTTCTGAACAAATCCAAGGCGATAAAGTTCACCTTTAACGGCAAGCAACTGCGGGGTTTTGAGGGCGACACGCTGGCCTCGGCCCTGCTTGCAAACGGGCAGACGCTGGTTGGGCGGTCGTTCAAATACCACCGCCCGCGCGGCGTGGTGGCCAGCGGGGCTGAGGAGCCGAACGCGTTGGTCAACCTTGGTGCCGAGGGGCGGTTTGAACCCAATGCACGCGCCACAACGACCGAAGTGTTTGAGGGCCTGAAAGCCGCCTCGCAAAACCATTGGCCCAGTCTGGACTTCGACGTAGGCGCCATCAATGCGCGTTTGGCGCGGTTCCTGCCTGCGGGTTTTTACTACAAGATGTTCATCCATCCACGGCCGTTCTGGAAGTACATCTATGAACCCTTCATCCGCCAGTCCGCCGGTCTGGGCAAGGCCCCCAAGGCGCGCGATGCCGATACCTATGATCATTTCTACGCCCATGTCGATATTCTGATCATCGGCGGCGGGGTCGCGGGGCTGGCCGCGGCTTTGACAGCGGGCAAGTCTGGTGCGCGGGTTTTGGTGATCGAACAGACCGCTCATTGGGGCGGCCGGGCGCCCGTGGACGGTGGTACGATTGATGGTCTTGATCCCGATGAGTGGGTGAAGAAAACCCTGCAAGCCCTTGAGAAAATGAAAAATATCATCCTGGGCGCCCGCATGATGGGGACAGGGATTTATGACCACGGCTATGTGCTGGGCTACGAACGGCTGACTGATCATACCCCCGACCAGGACGGTCCGCGGCATCGGTTGTGGCGCATTCGGGCCAAACAGATCGTGACGGCCACTGGCGCGATTGAACGACCGCTGAGTTTCGCGGGCAATGATGTGCCGGGGGTCATGCTGGCTTCGGCCATTCGGGATTATGTTGTCAACTATGCGGTTTCGCCCGGCGACCGCACAGTGATTGTGACCAATAACGACGATGCATATCGCACGGCCTTGGCTTTGAAAGACGCAGGCCTTGAGGTGCCCGCCGTCGTCGATGCCCGGCCTGAGGGCGGCGGCGCGTTGATGCAGCAGGTCAAGGACCGCGGCGTGCGCGTTCTGACAGGCAAAGGCATCGCCGGTGTGAGCGGCGGCAAGCAGGTGCAGGGCGTGAAGATTTGTGCCCAAGCGGGCGAGGGCGCGGTGCTGGAGGAAATCCCCTGCGACGCCGTGGCCATGTCAGGCGGCTGGTCGCCCGTTGTGCATCTGTGGAGCCATTGCGGCGGCAAACTGCTGTGGGATCAGGAAAAGGCGCATTTTCACCCCGATATCGGTCGTGCGCCCACAGGGGCCGATGGTGAACCCTTTGTCATTCCCGCAGGTGCCGCGAACGGGTCGATGTCACTGGCCAATGTGCTGGCCGGTGGGGTTGCGGCGGGTCAAATGGCGGTTGAGCGTGCAGGGCTGAAGCCAAAGCGCATCGCCACGCCCGAAGGCGACAGCGTGACTGAGGCGCCGATGCAGCCCGTCTGGATGATGCCTCAGGGGGCGGGCGTCAAACTGCGCAACAAGATGTGGCTAGATTATCAGAACGATGTGAAGGTCAGCGACGTGCAACTGGCCGCGCAGGAAGGGTTCGAAAGCGTCGAACATACCAAGCGTTATACGACGCTTGGCATGGCAACAGATCAGGGAAAGCTGAGCAATATCAATGGCCTTGCGGTACTTTCTAACGCGCTGAATGCCGATATTCCGCAGGTGGGTACAACCACCTTCCGCCCGCCTTATACGCCGATCTCGATGGGTGCCATCGCGGGTGAAGCGCGGGCCGAGCTGTTCCAGCCCATTCGCAAGACCCCGATCCATGAGTGGCACGACGACAATGGCGCTTATTGGGAGCCTGTGGGCCACTGGCGTCGCCCCTATTGCTATCCGCGCGACGGTGAAAGCCATGCGGACGCGGTGAACCGAGAGGTCACGAACACCCGCGAAAACCTGGGGCTGCTGGATGCCTCAACCCTGGGTAAGATCGTGGTCAAAGGGCCGGATGCGGGGGAGTTTCTGGATATGCTTTACACCAACATGATCAGCACACTGAAGCCGGGGCGTTGTCGCTATGGTCTGATGTGTTCAGAAAACGGGTTTCTGATCGACGATGGTGTGGTGGCGCGGATCGATGATGACACGTTCCTGTGCCACACGACCACCGGCGGCGCGGATCGCATCCACGCGCATATGGAAGAATGGCTGCAGACCGAATGGTGGGACTGGAAGGTCTGGACCGTGAACCTGACCGAACAATATGCGCAGATCGCGGTGGTTGGCCCGAACGCGCGGAAAGTGCTGGAAAAGCTGGGCGGTATGGATGTCAGCAAGGACACGCTGCCGTTTATGGCTTGGGCAGACGGCCAGATCGGTGGGATCGATGTGCGGGTCTATCGCATCAGCTTCTCGGGCGAGTTGAGCTATGAGATTGCCGTGCGCGCCGGGCAGGGGCGTGCGTTATGGGATGCCTTGGTCGAGGCCGGGCAGGAATTTGGCGTGATGCCCTATGGCACCGAGGCGCTGCATGTGATGCGGGCTGAGAAGGGCTTTATCATGATCGGGGACGAAACCGATGGCACTGTTATCCCGCAAGATCTGGGGCTGCACTGGGCGATTTCGAAGAAAAAGGACGACTATTTGGGCAAACGCGCGCACGAACGGTCGCATATGGTTGATCCGGATCGCTGGCAGCTGGTCGGGCTGGAAACCATTGATGGGTCGGTCATTCCGGACGGCGCCTATGCGGTGGCTGGGGGCACGAATGAGAACGGGCAACGTAATGTGCAAGGGCGTGTAACCTCGACCTATTATTCGCCCACCCTCAAGCGCGGCATTGCGATGGGGTTGGTTCACAACGGTCCGGACCGGATGGGTGAACGGCTGGAATTCCCCAAGATCGACGGCACTAGCGTTTTCGCCAAGATCGTCGATCCGGTGTTCTACGACAAAGAGGGGGCGAAGCAGGATGTCTGATATTCTCGTGAAGATCCACCGCGCCGCGCCTTATGGCATGATCACTCTGCGCGGCGACTTGTCTTCAACGGCCTTGCAAAAAGCCGCGACAGATGCAGCGGGTGTGGCTTTTCCCGAAACGGGTATGTGTGTCTTTGAAGGAAAAAGCGGTCTTTCCTGGATGTCACCGGATGAGCTGCTGGTGTTGATGCCCCATGATCAGATTCAGTCGACTTTGGCTCAGATCGAAAAAGCGCTGAACAGTACCCATTTTTTGGCCGCCGATGTCTCAGACGCCCGCGCCATGTTCACGATCACCGGACCACACTGGCGCGATGTTCTGGCCAAGCTGACACCCGCTGACGTTCACCCTGACAGCTTTCAGCAGGGTCACTTTCGTCGCACCCGACTGGCACAGGTGCCCGTGGCGTTCTGGCAAAGCAGTGCGGATACCGTCACCTTGATCTGTTTCCGTTCCGTCGCGGACTATGTCGAGGGTCTTTTGGTGAATGCGGGACGTGCAAAGAGTAACGCCGATTACTTTTGACTTTCTTGCAATGACTGATTTTCTTTTCGACTGTGATCTTCCGCTCAGATTGTTTTTTATGGATTAAGATTTTGCAAAATGAACTGATAGTGGATCAAAATGACAAATTTACTCAAGGCTTTAGCGGCATTCATTATTTCTATCGGCGCAGCTTCCGCTGAAACCATTCAATGCAATTTCAAGCCGGCTGGCGCAAACGGCGATTGGATTGCCGAGGATGTGACAATCGAACTAGTGCCAAGCGGCAAGCGGATGATAACCGGGTTGCCTGAATTCAGCAGTATAACTGTTACTGATAGAATTATTAGGATGAATATTGGCAGTAGCACCGAAGCAGTTTTGCAGCAGATAACCGAAAATCGTATTGTTTTTCGGTGGAGCGTACCAGGCTTCCAAGATGAGGAAGGCACAAAATTGCTTAGGCTTCGTCAGAAATCATATGATCTGTCAACTCGTCTTACTATCTTAACCAAAACGAATAGAGCACTAATAACGACGACATCAAATGCCAGAAAGACATGGGGTGATAGCACTTCAATCAATGCCCGTGGATATTGTACGTTTTTAGATTAGAAGATCTCTAGGCTAGATATTTTTATAGTTAAGTATTTGTCATTTCATGACTTGACGTTAGGGGGGCGCCGCCTCAGGTAACACCCATATCGGAACATTCAAAAAGCAGAGGGGCCCAAAATGGCATTTGAACTTCCTGATCTTCCTTATGCACATGACGCCTTGGCCGACAAAGGCATGTCGAAAGAGACGTTGGAATATCACCACGACCTGCACCACAAGGCTTATGTCGACAACGGCAATAAGTTGATTGAGGGTACAGAGTGGGCTGACAAGTCGATGGAAGAGATCATCAAGGGCACCTATGACCCGAATGCGGTGGCTCAGAACGGTATTTTCAACAACATCAGCCAGCTTTGGAACCACAACCAGTTTTGGGAAATGATGGGGCCGGGCGACAGCAAGATGCCGGGTGAGTTGGAAAGCGCCCTGACCGAGGCCTTCGGGTCGGTCGATAAGTTCAAGGATGACTTCAGCGCGGCGGGGGCCGGGCAGTTCGGCTCGGGTTGGGCCTGGCTGGTGAAAGATACGGACGGCAGCCTGAAGGTGACCAAGACGGAAAACGGTGTGAACCCTGTGTGCTTTGGCCAGACCGCTTTGTTGGGCTGCGATGTGTGGGAACACAGCTATTACATCGACTTCCGCAACAAACGTCCGGCTTATCTGACGAACTTCTTGGATAACCTGGTGAACTGGGAAAACGTCGCATCGCGCATGTAGAACCGTATCGCTGAAAAAGGTTCTTGATGCCACGCTGTTTCAACGGCGTGGCATTCTTATTTGTGCTATTCAAATCCAATATGGTTTTGACATATTAAAGGGGAGGGGCGGAAATGACTGCGACTACATTGCCAGAACTCGATTACTAGGGTTGGGTCGATACCAAGGAAACGCTGCATCTTTTTCTACAGATCATCGGCAAGATTCGTATGACGTTGCACCCGAAGCTGAACCATTGGTGGCATGTCACGCTCTATCCGTCCGTTAGTGGTCTGACGACCGAGTTGATCCCTTATCCCAGCGGCGGTTTCACGATCGATTTTGATATGATCGACCATGAACTGCGGGTGCGCCGTGGTGGCGGTATACAAAGCTTTGTGGTTCAGGGGCTGACGGTTGCACAGTTCTACGCGCGTCTTCTTGAGGCGCTGAGCGCTCTTGATGTTCACGTTAAGATCAACGCGAAACCATATGAAAACAAAAGTACAATTCCATTCCCAGAGGATGACACGCATAAAACCTATGATGCCGTGGCGGCCACCGATTTCTGGCGGGTATTGTGCTGGGTGGCTTCGGTTTTCGAAACCTATCGCACCCGGTTTTGCGGCAAGCAGACGCCGGTGCAGCTTTATTGGCATTCCTTCGATCTGGTCGTCACGCGGTTTTCGGGTCTGCCCGCGCCGCTGGAAAATGCGCGTACCCAGTCGGATCGAGAGGCCTATTCGCACGAGGTGATCTCGGTCGGGTTCTGGCCGGGGGATGACAGTTATCCAAACCCTGCGTTTTATGGATATGCCTACCCCGAGCCAGAGAGATTGAACACCGTGCCTTTGCAGCCCGCAGCAGCGCAATGGGTGGAAAAGAACGGCGGTGCTTTGGCCGTGCTGAATTATGACGACGTGCGCAGTGCTGATGACCCAACGGCTGCTTTGCTTGATTTCCTAAACAGCCTTTACACAAGCTCCGAAAAGCTGGCTGGTTGGAGCAGCGATACTCTGGAACACAAATACGCAACCACCTGACCGACAACAATTAACGCTTGACCCGATCTGCCCGGAACTGCACTGCAGTCGGGATGAGCGAGACCAGGAAAGGCATATCGGCAATGATCGCGGCCTGCACGATTTGGGGCCTGTCGCCGCTGTTCTACAAACTGCTTGCCGCCGTTCCGCCGGGTGAGGTCTTGGCCCACAGAACGATCTGGTCCTTTGTGTTCTTCGCTGTCATCCTGATAGTGCAGGGCCGATTTATAGCGTTATTTCAATCCATTGCGTCGGCTCGATCATTTTGCATCATATTTTTCGCCAGTCTGATGATCGCAACGAACTGGTTTTTATTCATCTATTCGGTACAGGTCGGGCGCGTCTTAGAGGCATCGCTTGGCTATTATATCTTCCCCTTGGTGGCGGTTTTTCTGGGCACGGTTGTTTTCCGTGAAAGGCTGGTTCTGGTTCAGTGGGGGGCCGTGGTGCTGGCTGCTGCTGCTGTCGTTGTTTTGACGATCGGTCTGGCTGTTCCGCCGTGGATCGCTTTGACGCTTGCGATCACGTTCGGACTTTATGGCGTTGTAAAGAAAAGACTATCCATTGGCCCCGTTGCGGCCGAGGTTCTGATCTTGTTGCCGATCGCCGCGCTATGGCTGTATCTGATGCACAGTGGTCTTGCCACAGAAGGCAGGCCCGGCGCAGTCTGGGGGTTGGATGTGACGACGACCGCGCTGTTAATCGCAACGGGACCAATGACGGGTGGCCCGCTGATGTTGTTCAGCTATGCCAGCAAGCGGGTCGACATGGCCAGTCTGGGGCTGATCCAGTACATAAACCCCACGCTGCAATTCGGTTGTGCCGTTTTAATCTTTCTGGAACCCTTTACGATCTGGCATGCAATCGCCTTCCCGCTGATCTGGCTGGCACTTGCTGTTTACTCTGTGGCGGTGCTGCGCAGGATGCGCGCGGTCAAGTTGTAGTCAAAGCGATAGCCTATCGGCTAGGTCCCGGATCAGTGTCGCGCTTTTGATCAGCGCTTCTGTTTCGGTCTCACTCAGGTCCGGCATCAGGTCGGTTATGACACCATCGGCGCCGATCACGCGGGGCAGGGAAACGGGCACGTCCTTCACCCCCAAAATGTCATCCGACATGATCGACACGCTCAACACCGATCTTTCGTCATCCAGAATGGCGCGAACGATCCGCGCGACACCGGCACCGATGCCGTAATAGGTCGACCCTTTGCCATCGATAATGCTGTAGGCCGCATCGCGCACCTGGGTTGAGATATCTTCGATCTGTTTCGCACCCAAGGGCTTTTTCATCTGTTCGGCCAATTGTGTCACTGGTACACTGCCCGCCATCGCGCTGGACCAGATCGGCACCTCGCTATCGCCATGTTCGCCCAAAACATAGGCATGCACCGACTGCGGTGTGATGCCCAGATACCCCCCCAGAAGCGTTCGAAAACGGGCGGTGTCCAGAACCGTGCCGGTGCCGATCACCTGCTGTTTCGTGTTGTCTGACAACTTCCAGGCCACATAGGTCATGACATCGACGGGATTCGTAGCCACAACCAGCAAAGCATCGGGAGCGTATTCTTCAATCTGTCCGATCACCTGTCGGAAAACATCTGCATTGCGGTCCAGCAGAGCCACGCGGCTTTCACCGGGTTGCTGGTTGACCCCCGCTGCTATCACAACAACGCGCGCACCTTTCAGATCTTCGTAGCCGCCAGAGGTCACCTGCACCGGTGCGGCAAAAGGCGTCGCGTGCGAGATATCCTGCGCATGGGCCAGCGACAGCTTGTCATTCTGGTCCACCAGAACGATCTGACTGCCCACGCCCATCAAGGCCATTGCATACGCAGAGGCGCTTCCCACCATACCTGCGCCCACGACTCCTACTTTCATGCTGATCCCCTTTTTCCCACCTTGTGGCAGTCTGCCTGAAATCCATGACAGGGGGTAGACAGGAAATCACTTTTCGATATGTTCGACGGGGAATAACGGCGGAAATCTGATGACTGATCCTGACAAGGAATTCCGGGTGCGTGTGGTCTTTGACAACGCGGGCATGATCGGCCCGGGCAAGGCTGATCTTTTGCAGAAAATCGATGAAACGGGATCGATCTCGGCGGCCGGGCGTCAAATGGGTATGAGCTATAAGCGCGCCTGGATGCTGGTCGATACGATGAATACGATTTTCAAGGCTCCGGTCGTGTCAAGCAGCCGCGGTGGGGCCCAGGGCGGCGGGGCGGCCTTGACCGATATGGGGCAAAAGGTGCTGAAACATTACCGTGATATGCATGGGGCGGCATGGCAGGCGGCGCAACCCGATATGGATGCTTTGAAAGCCCTGCTGAAGGAAACCCAGAAAGCATGAGACGGCTTTTCCTGACGCTTGTCGCATTTGTTTCTCTGTCCGGCCCGGCATCCGCCCGTGATGACATTATTGTTTTCGCAGCGGCCAGTTTGAAAACAGCTTTGGACCAGGTTGTGTCAGACTGGAATGAAAACAGTGACCAAAAGGTTCTGGTGTCCTATGGAGGCAGTTCGTCGATGGCCCGCCAGATAGAATATGGCGCACCGGCTTCGGTCTTTCTGTCGGCCAATGTGGACTGGATGCACTACCTGCAGGACCGCGGCGCAATCCAGCCCGACACGCGGCGGGAAATCCTCAGCAATCGGCTGGTTATTGTGGCCCCCGCGCCAGCAGGTCCGATTGCGATAACGGATCAGGATCAGATTATTTCCCGTCTGGGACAAGGCCGGTTTGCCATTCCCATCACCCGCGCGGTTCCAGCAGGTCAATATGGAAAAGCAGCGTTAGAGGCGACAGGGCTTTGGCCTATCGTCGCAGATCATCTGGCGGAAACCGACAACGTACGCACTGCCCTGGCCCTAGTCGCCCGGGGGGCCGCACCCCTGGGGCTGGTCTATAGGACAGATGCTATGGTTGAGCCTCGGGTCGCGATTGTCATACAGTTCCCGGCCGACACTCACCCGGCCATTACCTATGCGGCGGCTTTGACAACCGTCGCCGATCCCGGCGCGGACGCATTTTTGGACCACATGTCGTCGGACAGCGCCCTTCAGCATTTCGAAACGCACGGATTTATTGTGTTGCAATGATCACCGGTTTACCTCCCGAAGTCTTGCAGGCGCTGGCATTGTCCCTGCGCGTGGCAATCTGGGCAACGATCGTGTCGCTGCCGTTGGGTTTGCTGGTGGCCTATGCATTGGCGCGATGGTCTTTCTGGGGGAAAGGTCTGCTGAACGGCCTGGTGCATCTGCCCCTTGTGCTGCCGCCCGTCGTGACGGGATACGCTTTGTTGCTGATGTTGGGTCCGAACGCCTTTGTCGGACGGTGGCTGGCAGATAGTTTTGGCATCATCTTTGCCTTTCGCTGGACCGGTGCCGTGCTGGCGGCGGGGATCATGGCTTTTCCGCTGATGGTACGGTCTATTCGCCTGTCCATCGAAGCCGTGGATCAGGGGTTGGAACAGGCGGCGGCGACGCTTGGTGCCTCACGATTGCGCTGCTTCATGACCATTACGTTGCCGATGATCCTGCCCGGCATATTGGCTGGTACGGTTCTGACATTTGCCAAAGCGATGGGGGAATTCGGCGCCACGATCACCTTTGTCGCAAGTATCCCCGGGGAAACCCAGACCATTCCATCCGCGATCTATGCCTTTCTGCAGGTGCCCGGTGCTGAACAGATTGTCTATTGGCTGGTGATCTTTTCCGCCAGTATTGCACTGCTGGCCGTTCTGATCAGCGAAGTCATTGCCCGCAAATTGGCAAAACGGTTGGCTGACTGATGTTGGACATAGATATCAAGGTCAACCGTACAGGTTTTCATCTGTCGGCCGCGTTTCGCACCAATGCCGGGATAACCGCGATCTTTGGGCCGTCGGGGTCTGGCAAAACCACATTGATCAACTGTGTCGCCGGGCTGGTGCAACCGGATCAGGGCGTAATCCGTCTTGGCGACCGGACCTTTTATGACCGCACAAAGTCGATAAATTCCGCCGTTCCCAAAAGGCGCGTCGGCTATATATTTCAAAATCCACGTCTTTTTCCCCATTTGTCTGTCGAACGAAACCTGATGTATTCGGTGACCAGCAGGCGTGATATGTTTGACCAAGTCGTTGATTTGCTGGATCTTTTGGATCTTTTACAGCGTTGGCCAAGGCATCTTTCAGGCGGTGAACAGCAGCGGGTCGCGATCGGACGCGCGCTTTTGTCTGATCCGCAGATTTTGCTGATGGACGAACCGCTTTCGGCCTTGGACCGAACCCGTCGCGATGGGATATTGAACTATTTGGAAAAGCTGCGCGATCAGACGGATATGCCAATCCTCTATGTCAGTCATGACCTGGACGAGGTCGCGCGTCTGGCCAATCAGATTGTTGTGCTGGACAAGGGTCAGATGATTGCAGCAGGCGACAGCGAAAGGCTTTTGTCCGATCCATCGCTTTTGCCGCATTTCGGCTTGCATCAGGGCGGCTCGGTGATTTCGGCCAGAATACGGGCACATCATTCCGAAGGTCTGACAGAGCTTGACAGTGAAGCCGGTCGTTTGTTTCTACCCCGGATCATTGGCGAAATTGACGAAATGCACCGCGTACAGATCAGGGCCAGTGATGTCATTCTGTCGACGCAGCCAATCGACCAGATCACTGCCCTGAACCAACTGACAGGCCAGATCGAAACGATCCATTTAGGCGGTGGCCCGGGGGCTGCGGTCATTCTGCGCAAGGGGGATACGCGATTGATGGCGCGCGTCACACAAAAGTCCCTTCAGCATCTGCGGCTGAAGGTCGGTCAGACCTGCCATGCAATTTTCAAGGCCACAGCGATCAAATCTGCGGGCCGTGCGCCGCGTCAATAAATTTTTATTGATTTGGCCTTGCACAACGCCGGGTCTTGCATCGGACTTAAAGACTTTCTTCATTCATTGCCTCCATTGCTAGACGGAAATCGTCGTATGCGGGCCAGATTCTGCCCCGAAAATAGCTTTGAAAGACGCGGAGAAGTCGAAATGCAAATTCGCAACGGTAGAAATGCGGTTTGGGCATGGCCTGTATTTACGGTCGTTTCATTGGCAGCAGTGATGACAGTTTTGCAGATCATGGGGCAGGGTGGTCTTTTGGCCATACCAGTGGCTGTCGGTGTGGCGGTCCTGGGCTGCCTTTTGACAATACGGTCAAACCGTATGCACCTTGCTTTGCTCGAAGCCGCAGTTGACGACATTGTTGACGACCCGACAGGCGATCTTGGTGTTAAAATTCAGCATATCGGCGATTTGCTTAAAACCCAAAAAACCGATCTGCAAGATGCGGCAATCTATCGGCAATTCTTTAAGGATTCGAATCTGCCACATCTTGTTCTTGATAGCGAACAACGGGTCATTGGCTGTAATCCCGCCGCCCTTGATCTGCTGAATAATGGCCAGATGTCCAGATCCGAAGATATAGCAGGAACGGATATCGCGACGTATGGTCCATTGGGTCAGCAGATCGTCCAGGCTTTGAAGAAGGGCGAAACCGAGTTTGATGTAGTGGTCGAAGATCAGTTTTTCAGCATCAACGTGGTCGCTGTGGAAACAGCAAACGGGTCAGGAACGGCGATCAGCATTCGTGATGTTTCTGTTGATATTATTGGTCATGCGATTAGCCGCGCATTCCAGAGGGATGCTTTGGTCGTCGAATTTGATGCGCAGGGGCATTTTTTGCAGGCCGATGAAGGCTTTAAAGCGGCCACTGCAGATAATGACACGACTTTGGCAGGAAAGACGATCGATGACATGTTCACACCAGATCAAGGCGCCAGTGACATGTTCGTTGTGCCAAGCCGTAAAGGTGATCTTTGCTTGAAGGGTGTCTTTGCCGAAGTCCGCAAATCCTCGGGACAACTTGTCAAAACTGTTTTTGCCGGCACGGATGTAACATCACTTTATCTCGCTCATACCACGGCCAGCGAACAGGATGTTGCCGACGTGGAAGAGCTTAAGATGATCATCGAAGCCCTTGGCGCTGGATTGGCAAAAATGTCGAAAGGTGACCTTTCAGTTACGATTGATAGTCAGTTTAAATCCGAATACGACGCTATTCGGGATCATTTCAACATGACTGCCGCAAATCTTTCCCAGGCCATGTTGGATTTTCTGCAAAATGCTGACGGCATTCGTCACGAAGCAGCCGAAATCAGTTCTTCGGCTGATGATCTGTCACAACGAACCGAACGTCAGGCATCGACCCTGGAACAAACGGCCTCGGCTTTGGATCAACTCACATCATCGGTCAAGTCAGCTGCAGACGGCGCAAGTCGTGCCAATAGCATTGTCGATAATGCCAAAGCCAATGCCGAAGCCAGCAGTGGTGTTGTTCAGGATGCGATTACCGCGATGGGTGAAATTCAAAGTTCGTCTGGTGAAATTGCGAAGATTACCGATGTGATCGAAGAAATAGCGTTTCAGACGAACCTCTTGGCTCTGAATGCCGGTGTCGAAGCGGCCCGAGCTGGGGATGCTGGCCGCGGTTTTGCGGTGGTTGCATCGGAGGTCCGCGCTTTGGCGCAGCGATCTTCTGACGCGGCGCGTGAAATCAATCAACTGATCACGACCAGCCGTGATCACGTCAAACGCGGTGTTGATCTGGTTGGGGAAACCGGACACGCCCTTGAGGAAATGGTTACGTCGGTTTCTGAAGTTGCCACTCAGGTCGCAGAAATTGCAGCGTCTTCACAAGAACAGTCCACAGGTTTGGCTGAAATCAATCAGGCGGTGACTCAGCTTGATCAGGTGACACAGCAAAACGTCGCCATGTTCGAGGAAACCACCGCGGCCAGCCACGCCCTGACAAAGGCTGCCGAAGAACTTAAGCGGACGGTCGACAAATTTCACACGGCAGGCAGCACTGCACCTGGTGCGCAAGTTCGTCCGCAAGCCCCGGTGAAAATGTCACCGCCAGTTCAAAAATCAGGATCGACAGTTGTCGGAAACACCAAACTAGAGCAGCCGATCGAAAGCGATGAAGACGATTGGCAGGACTTTTAAAGCCCGCGGTCAAGGCACTTCAAGCAAGAGGCTGATATGAAACCAGTAAGCGTTTTGATTGTCGACGACTCGGCAACGGCTCGAAAAATAATCCGTGCAAATCTTGAAAAGGACGGCCGTTTTATGATCGCAGGCGAAGCTGCCAGCGCGCATGAAGCACGTGCAGCTATCAAGACGCTTAACCCTGATGTATTGACACTGGATGTCGAAATGCCCGTGATGAGCGGCCTTGAGTTTCTAAAACGTCTGATGCGTTTGCGCCCGATGCCGGTCATGATGGTCTCAAGTCAGACGGAAAAAGGTAGCCAACGCGCCCTTGAGGCGCTAAGTTTGGGGGCCGTTGACTGTATCGGTAAACCAAAATCTATTGCGGGTAATGAGCTAAAGTCACTGGCCGACCGCCTATACACAGTGGCGCACGCAAAAACCCATACCAGCAGTGTTTCGATGCGTGTCGAAAGCTCAAGCAGCTGGAAATGGAATGGTAAAATCGTGCTTCTGGGTGCGTCAACTGGTGGCGTTGGCGCAATTGAGGCGATCCTTGCTGGAATGCCCGCCCGCTGTCCGCCAATTCTGATTGCGCAACACATGCCTGAAGGCTTCCTGCGAAGTTTTGCAACCCGGCTGGACAGAATGTTTCAGCCCCGCGTCAAAATCGCTGAACATAACGAAAAACTGACGCCGGGCCATCTTTATCTAGCGCCGGGGGGCGGCATGGATTTGCAGGTTCAAGGAAGAAATGCATTGATGTGCAGTTTGCAACCGGGGCAGCCTGAGGACATGTATTCACCATCTGTCGATGTGCTTTTTAAGTCAGGTGTGCAACTTGGATCAAAGGTCGTCGGAGTTGTCTTGACCGGAATGGGGCGCGATGGTGCCGAAGGCATGCTGCAGCTAAGACAGGCAAACGCCTATACAGTCGCGCAGGATGAACAAACCTCGGTTGTGTATGGAATGCCCCGGGCCGCGGTTGAGGACGGTGCAGTGGTTCAATCCGCGCCAATTGACAAAATCGCTGATTTGATTTTATCGCGCACGAATGCGCTTGAAAGAGGCGCTGCGCAATGAATGACCCGACTAAAACAAAGGATCAGATATTGCACCTTGCACAAGGTGATTACCTGATCAGTTCGGATCCGAACGTCATGATCTCGACAACATTGGGGTCATGTGTTTCTGTCTGTCTTTGGGACCCGGTTCTGAAATGCGGCGGTATGAACCATATGTTACTTCCTGATCATACCAAAAACAGCCACACTTGGGAATTTCAGGACGTTCACGCGATGGAGCTTTTGGTGAACGCGTTGATCAAGGCGGGCGCCCTAAAACGCAATCTGCAGGCAAAGGTTTTTGGCGGCGCCCAGATGGTGAAGGGGCTTTCGGAAATAGGCGAGCAGAATGGCGTTTTTGCAGTCAAGTTTCTTGAGCAGGAAGGCATACCATGTCTGGCAAAAAGTCTAGGAGGGCAGCAGGCCCGCCGTATTCAGTTCTGGCCAGCAACGGGACGGGTCAGACAAAGACTCGTCAAGGCGGTCGATACGATTATCAGTAAGCGTAAGCCCAAACCTGTTGTTACTGGTGGCGATCTGGAACTTTTCTGACAAATTGCTGTGGGCCGCTTAAGCTGCACGAGTTTTTGTCACAGCAAAAAACGCGCAGCCTAAAGAATGAGTGACATGTCGGTGATCCGAGCCATGGCCCTGGGGCATACAACGGGGGCGCGCAGCGGGCCCCTTGTCAAGATGTGCACCGCTCCGGAAAACCCAGAGCGGTTCAGTTCCGCATGAAGGTCAGCCATCCCGGATGGTTGAAGCGGTCATTATACCGGAACCAGACCAATTCTTTTTGCGCGTGACTCAAGCTCGAGATTGCTCTATCCAAGGGATATTGAGTGTTCACATTCTCTTGAAGGCAGATGTCGCAAAACCCTTTGGAAATCCAGACCTTTGAGGATGTCCAGCCGCTGGATGACCAATTGGGCGTTTTCCCACCCAAACCCATGCCAGATGCGCTCTATGAACCTTTATTCGGCCAAACTGACCCAGACGTGCCCTTACACACCTACGCCATTTTGGATGCAGCCAAAATCGCCAACCTGCCGGATATCCTGGCAGGCACTGATCTGGAGCATCGCTGCCTGTTCAAAGGTAAGGGCGAAGAAGACCTGGGCGCGGTTGGCCCCTGGATCGTCAAGCTGGACGAAGACCACAGTCTGACGCGCAGCCTTTTCACCGATGACCCACAGGACGACATGCCCTGGGTCCATTGGGCCAAAGACCCGGGCATCTATATTCGCGCGACGGCCTCGCTGACAGCGCTATGGCAGCATTTCCGCAAGTTCACCAAATTCACTGATAAGACTGGTAAATCCTATTTCTTCCGCTTTTGGGAGCCGTTGGTGGCCGATGCCTACCTGGCCAATGTCGCGGGCGAGGATCAGCGGTTCCGCATGTTCTATCAAACCGCCAGGGGCGAGATGATCCATAGCATTCTCTGCTGCCAGTCCTGGGGACGCACGACGCTTTATACGGCCAACCCCTTCACCCCCGACCCCGAACAGCGACAAGGGTTCTTTCTGACGCAATCCGACCTAGATGCCTTCGCCCGCGCCACCCGCGCCCGCCACATCCGCCTGATCGCCACAGACCTGCGCGAGGACTTCCCGGACCAGACCCAAGACCTGAACCCCGATTCTCTGACCGCGTTCGTCGCCAAAACGATTGACCACATGCAGGCCCACGGTTTCCAGAAACGCCAAAATCTACGTGTTCTGGCCGCGTGGGAGTTGTTTTATGGCCCCAATTTTGAAGGTAAAGACCCAGACGGAATGTTGCAAGATATCTGTCAATCCTGTACGCCTGAAACCAAGAAATTTAAGCAGCTTGAAGCCCGCATCACCGATTTACACCAAAAGGAATTGCTTTGATGGCTGGTTCAGAAACACCTTCCCCATCCGATATCGCTGCCCGTGCATCTGCGGGTGGCAACAGTCCCGGACCTATAAATCGGATCGTGCAGCCCTGCCGCGGCACCATTGACCTTGAAGCTGCGTTTGCAGATCACTGGCGAACATCGATCACCAATGCACCGATCTATATCGAAGATAGCGAACGTGTAGTCTGCGAAGGGGCATATCTGACCGAAGGGCTTAATGCTCATGATTTGACAGATGGCGATGCGCCGGTCGAACCGATTGTAACACTCGGCACTTTTGCGGAAGAAGAAGTTGCTTATGGTCCGGTTTGGGCAGGCCTTATGCCTGATCCGTCAGGCGATGCCGAAGCGGACGCCGGCATGGATGAGTTGGGGGCGGCCCTGACAACCTTTCGCGACCAGTCCATCGAAAACCTTTCTGAATGGGTCACGGCCTGGGAAGAACGCGGCATTATGTCGATCTATGATGCCAAGAAACGCGGTGTTATGAACGGGCTGAACGCCTGGTGGAAGGGCGAGACCGAGTTTTGGGGCGGCGTAAGCACATTTGCCATACAACAGGCAGAACGCGCACAAAACTGGTATAATGAGTATTACGAAAATAAAAGCCCAATGGAACAAGCCATGCTTGATAGTCCATTGGCTGTGGGTGTTTTGTACGCGGATTACACAAAGTGGTTCTACGGCACGATTGCCGATGGTGTTTCAAGTTTCTTTTCGGATAATGAAGGCCTGGCAGATTATATCGATACCATAATGACCGCCTTGCGCGATCTGGCGTCTGGCACGGTTGATGTGATGCAAAAGGCGATCGAGGCGCTGATGGACCTGCCCGGTGATCTGGCCGCCGGGCTGAAACATGCATGGGAAACCGGGCAGGAATGGAAAGAACGTATGGTGCTGATCGCCAGCGAAACCAATGCGTTCGAAGCTGTCTTCCATGTGCTTGGCGCGGTATTAATGAACATGACGCCCAACTTCTGGGCCGAGATGATCGGTGTCATAGAGGGGTTCATCCTGCCCGAGATCGTCATTACCGTGGTTCTGGCGGTCATCGCGGCGCTATCAGGTGGAACGCTTGCCGCAGGGCTTGTGACGAAAGTGGGCGGAATGGTGGCAAAGTGGGCTAACATGGCGAAGATCGCCTCGGGTCCTGTGGCCAAATGCCTGAATGTCATCGTCAGCATTGTCGAAGCCTTCCGCACCGGGATCACCGCCCTGGGCAAAATCGGCCGCGGCCTGCACAAATCCATGAGCGACCTGGTTGAAACAGCCGCAAACGGAACGGCCCGAATTGTGAGGCCGCTGAACCAATACAAGGTCGAGATTGATCCGACCACTCTTGGAATTAATGGCGGAAGTATCAGGATTGTGAGGAAAGCAGACCCGCGCTGGACCGCAAAAGATGTTGCCGGACGAAGGGTTTATCAAAGGGATGATTTGTTTGATCCCGATTATGTAGATCCTGAAACAGGCTTAACAAACCGTCAGCTTATGCAAGATGGTCAAGCCCCTATTGGTCATGATGGTCGGCCTGTAAATTTACACCATATGACTCAAGATGAGCCTGGCGTTATGGCCGAAGTAGGTGGACGAATGCACAGTGAGAATGATAGGATTTTACACATGTATTCAAATCAGTATGATAAAACTTGGGTTGGTCCAGACGGGGTTCGTCGACCTTACTCAAGTGCCCCACCGTCTATGAACAGAGGGCCTTTCAACCGTTGGAAACGTGAATATTGGAAAGAGCGAGCAAATGACTTCTAAATTGACAGGTAAAGAGGCATATATTCGCGCGATAGATCAATTAGAACAGGCTGGGATTAAACCACTTGTTAAGTTCCCCGCATCCAATGATAATATTTCTAAACTTGAACAACATTTAGAGATAGCACTACCGATTTCATACAAATGTATGCTTCGTGACTTTGGTATACTTATGTTTGAGGGTAATATGATCTATGGTCTCGGCAAAACTGGAGTTTTTGGCAACTCGGCTCCAAATGTCGTATTTGTAACTAAAGATCGTATTGAAAACTCAGAAATTTCGCAAAGTATGATTGAGATCATGCCGTCTGGCTACGGACCCTTTTTCGTCATTGATTGCTCTAAGATGGATGCTGATGGCGAAGCGCCAGTTTACTTAGTTTCAGCCGGTGGTTATGAAGTCGAATGTGAGAAAGTCGCAGACAGTTTCGGCGAGTTTCTGTTGAACGAAGTTAACATGCTGCTCGAAGAGACTTGACCCTACAGCAGCCACGCTGGCGACCACAGCCAAGTATATTGTGATCATTCGGGCTGCCTGTTGCCTAGGCATTATCGTTGACATCATCAACGCCTTTCGCATTGCTGTCACTGGTTTGGGTAAAATCGGCCGCGGGTTGCACAAAACCATGGGCGACATGGTCGAGATCGCAGCGAACGGTACTGCCCGGATTGTGAGACCGCTGAACCAGTATAAGCTTGAATATATCGGATATCAGCCAGGCACACTATATTCTAATCCGCTCGCTGTCGTTAGAATCGTGCGGAAGAGTTTGCGACGACAGTATCTTGGAGCTACGCCAAGTAAGTACTCAAAAACGGGACGAGAAGTTCGTGAGCGAATGCGGCGAGAAGGAACTCTTAGAACAAACCCTCGTACTGGGAAAGATGAATTTCTTGATGAAAATGGAACTTGGCGGCTAGTTGATAGTCCAAATACTCATATGGGACACCATCCAGTTGATGCTGTCGATTATTGGAATAATACAGGACGATATCATGGGGCAAAATCATCGCAGGTCCGGGATTGGATGCTGGATTCAAGCAACTACCGCTTTGAGTATGGGCCACTCAACACATCTCGTGGTGGTGCAACACCATCAAGATACTTGCCACCAGCTACGGAGTAAGAATTATGGTACGTAAACCAGAAATTGAAGGACCGCTTAGAATAGAAATCGATTCTATTCTTCAACGTTCAGGCAAAGCTTATCAAGAAAACAATCTTGAGTTATCTCTGAAGCTTGGTATTGAGGCTTGGAATATCATTCCTGATCCAAAATCGCACTGGGACTATTATCCTCAAAGCCTATCAACTAGCTTCGTTGAGGACTTTTCTCGTTTGGGCAAGGTTTCCGAGACAAAAAAATGGATAAATACTGTTTACGAAATGTATGGTGACCCAGATCGTCAAGATCATTATACGCTTATGATTGAAGGCAGCGCACTTTACAAACTTGGACTAAAAGAAGAAGCATATGATGTCTTTGGCCGTATCTATGAACTTTATGATCGTGATGGCTTCAAAGGCGAGCATTTGGAATACCTTGAATTTTATCTAAAAGAGCGAGCAAAAAGACGTGGATGAGCTTCCAGACGATATTTTTGAGCAAATCGAAGTCTTGTCCGAAGATGGAAACGTCGCCTTAGATACGGGCAAGCCTGATGAAGCCATTGGATATTGGAGGAAAGCGCTTGGTTTGTTGCCGGAGCCGCAGTCGAAATGGGATGCGGCGATGTGGCTTTATGCATCCCTTGGCGATGCTTACCGGGCCAAAAATGATCATGAAAATGCTCTTTCTGCCTTTCAGTCTGCGAATGCATCCGGCGACGGTGCGATGAACGCATTTGTTCAGTTTGGTCTTGGGGTATCGCTTTATGATCTTGATCGTAAAGATGAAGCAACTAATCCACTGTTACGTGCTTATATGATGGAAGGTCGTGATATCTTCAAAGAAGAACCATTTGGTTATCTAAAACATTTAGCAGATCAAAAACTGATTGATTAGAAAAGCCTACGTTTCCCAATATCTAAAAAATTTTCGCTAAATCAATGCTTTCCGAGCGTCGATCACTGCTCTTTGCAAGATCGGACGCGGGTTGCACAAAACCATGGGCGACATGGTCGAGATCGCAGCGAACGGTACCGCCCGCATAGTTCGGCCGCTGAACCAGTATAAGGCGGAGTTTGTCGGGTTTAATCCCGGTACACTCTATTCAAATCCAGTTCCGATCAGGATTGTGCGGAAAAACCCTCGAACGCGTATTCCAAGAAAAACGGTCGTTGGGATGGCGAGCCGGGAAATGGAACTTGGTATCCTGACAACACTGATGCTAAATCTGTTTTAGGTAATGATGGTGTGCCATTTGAAAACGGGCGTCCTGATTTTAGTAGGTGGTCCAAAGGTGAATTAGAATTTGAACCTGGTGTTCTTGATGGGAGTTCACAAGATTTTACCCGAGTTTATGAGCAAGTCAAAAATGCGAAAGGATTACCCTCAAATGATGCAGCGCGACAATATCTGCGAGATATTGGATTGACTCCTCATCACCATAGCGACACCTTAATTCAACTGATACCGACTAAATTACATGGAAACGTTCCACACATAGGCTCAGCTTCAGATATGAGGAGTGTTCTTTGATATGTCACTTAATCCAAAAATAAAAATTGTTCCGCTATCAAAGCAAGATTCTGTATTATCCAAAACTGAAGTTGAGAAAATAGTAGGGATACATATTCCAGAAAGTTTAGTAAAACTTCTTCCATCCGATGGTCAAGCTGCAGGCTTCAACATGACTGTTGAAATAGAGCCTCAAGAAAAAAATCCATTAGTGGGTAGCAACAATAAACAAGCTGTATCGACTTTATTTGGACTTGGTCGTGGTGATCATGGAATTGTATCAGAATTTGAAAGACTTAAAGACCGTATTCACGGTAATTGTATCCCTATTGCGGATGACAGTTTAGGCAATGCTTTTGTAATCGATACTCTGACAAGAAATGTCCTATTTTGGCATCATGAATGTCAAGATGGTGAGGGAAGCCCGGCAGCGCTTAGCCTAGTATCAAGATCTATGGAAGATTTTATAGATGGCCTTTTACCTGGAACAGAGCCAAATAGCGAAGATCTCAATCGCGGTGTCAAAAGAGTGCGCTTCGATTTCTAGGTTATTGATTTAGCGAGCTTATTCTTATGTTTGACCACTAGAACAGGCAAACTGGCCACCGAGGCTGTCGATCTTGCCACGATCCAGGTCGCCCGCTGTCTGGGGGTAATCGCCGATATCATCACCGCCTTCCGCACCGGGATCACCGCCCTGGGCAAAATCGGCCGCGGCCTGCACAAATCCATGGGCGACATGGTCGAGATCGCAGCGAACGGTACCGCCCGCATAGTTCGGCCGCTGAACCAGTATAAGGCGGAGTTTGTCGGGTTTAATCCCGGTACACTCTATTCAAATCCAGTTCCGATCAGAATTGTGCGGAAAGTAGGACGGCCCAGAATCCTAGATGGTAATTCTAGAAAGGGCTGGGAACATATTCAAAAACGACATATGCAACCAGATGGGGAGGCAGACCTTTTCGCTCCTGGAACAACGCGTGAGCAACTTCAGGATGCGGCGGATGAAATTGTTCAAAACGGCACCCGGCAAACGCCACCAACGAATAAAGTTCAAACTTTCACAAAGCGAATGACAATTAATGGTATGAGAGCAAACTATAAGGTTGTCGTTGATACGGCCACCGATGAGGTTGTAACAATGTATCCTATGTTAGGAGGAAGCTAGTAGTGTTTTACATTACAAAAGCCGGTGAAGATTATCCAGATCCATACGATATCGGATGGTTACATTTAAAAGACAAAAAAACCGGACTAAGTAGTGAAGATGCTCAGTCCTCCAAAAATTACATGGTTTATGTTGAATTACTTAACTTTTTTGGGATGGCTTATACAGCTTATATAAATTCAACAAAAGAATCCTATACTTTTGACGACGGTCATAAATCGATTTTTGATGGAGATAGGAAAATTGCTTCGCTTTCTTTTTCTGGTATCAAGATAGAAATGGATTTGAAAGAAGTACTTCAAGAATTGCAAGAGACGCTTAAACAAAGCTGTATCGATTTAGCCAAACACCCTGATTCAAATAATTCAATCATTTTAGATCTAAAAGACTCATTTGAGATAAGTAAAAATTTATAGACACATAGAAAATAAATACGGCGAATAAACCACTGATTAACTAAACCAACGCTAAAGTTGGCCCGACAAATCTGAATAGGTGAGTTAGGTGGATTTTCTGCTCTTGATCCGGCAGCGTGCCGGGACGAAGGAGCGAAAATGGCAAGACGACCAAGACGGACCCATGTCCAGCCCCATTTCTATGGGCCAGTTTTGAGCAGTGTTTCTGGAATGGGCGGACGCATGTTTAGGGCCTGATGTGTAAAGCACACGATTTGATCTGACATTTCTGCTCTTATGGAGCGCAAGAAGGAGTGTCGATCAATGACAAGCATTCAAGAGAAGATCATCAAACCGAAGCTCGGGCTGCTGGAATTGGCCAAGCA
>NZ_JACNMP010000009.1 GCF_017592335.1 Pseudaestuariivita rosea
GCCAAGTCACGCTTCATGCGATTGCTGACGGCCCAACCGATCACACGTCGGGAATGCAGATCAAAGAGCACGGCCAAATACAGCCAACCCTCCCGCGTCCAGACATAACTGCCAACACGGCGGTGGCTTCCCAAGCCTGCCAGCCAGAGCGGCCTGCAAAAGGCCAGCCGCTTTTCGCGCCTCGATCAATGCACCGAGGACGGCTTTGTTCGCAGAGCAAATCTGGAACAGAGAGAGGCGATCAAACGAAAAACCATGAATAAACGGCGCTTGCGTCACAAAACTGAAAACGCATAAACTCAATCAAGGACGAGCAAGAGCCTCCGATCAAAAAACGCTCAGCTGTCCCAAATTATCTGACGAAGGACAGGGTCAAAGTTATCTGACGTTCCACAACTTCGCAAATAACGTATGCTGGACTTCACCCTGACCCCATTCATCACGTCAAGTCGTTGCGGGTCCTATTTTAGGGGCTGTAAATCGCCCGTTTTTCGGGCGTTCGTCCACTTTCGCAGCAGCTATTGTAAAAGAGGCTCATCACACGCCTTGAACATCCCATTTGCCGCGCCATAATCCGTCCAAACAAGAGGGAGATATAGATGAAACGGCTTGCCATCCTTATTGCGGCCTTTGTTGCAACCATCGGTTTTGCCTTTGCTGATTTGCCCGATCTGCAAGGTCGCGAAATTGTCGTCGTGACCGAAAACGCCTATCCTCCGTTACAGTTCGTCGATCCGGCTTCAGGCAATGCGATTGGCTGGGAATATGACGCCATGGCCGAGATCGCCGAGCGTCTAAACATGACCATCACCTATGAAAACATAAGCTGGGATGCGATGATCGCGGCCGTCAGTGAAGGTCAGTTTGATCTGGGGATGACCGGTATCACGATCCGTGAAGATCGCGCCGAAATGGTCGATTTTTCAGATGCTTACATGCGGTCCGAGATGGTGATGCTGGTGCGTGGCGATGAAGATCGCTTCACCGACGCCGCCAGTTTTGCCGTCGATGATGACCTGCTGATGGCAGCCCAGCCCGGCACGACGCCCTTCTATGTCGGCGTCTACGACGTGCTGGACGGGGATGAGGCGACCCCCCGTATCAAACTGTTTGAAACCTTTGGCGCAGGCGTTCAGGCACTTCGCACGGGCGATGTCGATCTGGTTCTGACCGACGGCACCGCGGGCGAAGGATACGTCAGTGCCAGCGATGGCGGGCTGAAGATCATTGGTGAAAAACTGGGGACCGAAGATTTCGGGTTCATCTTCCCCAAGGGCTCGGATCTGGTCGAACCGATCAACGCAGCCATTGCCGAAATGAAGGCGGACGGCACCATCGACGCGCTGAACACAAAGTGGTTTCTGGACTATAAAATTGGCGGCTAGACCAGTTCGGCCCCCAACCATGGGGGCCACATGATCCCCACACCTCCTCACGATAAGGATTTCCCCTACTGGCTGATCATAGCCGGTGCCATAGGGTTCTACTTTCTATACCGCATCATCGCGGATGATCTTTATTTTCAGGTCCTTACGACTCTTTCGCGTGGTGTCTGGATCACTATCTTCGTGACGCTTGCGGGCTTTGTCATGGCTTCAGCTCTGGGGCTTTTGCTGGCCATGGCATCCCTGTCGCGCTTCATTGTCCTGCGCCAGATTGCGCGGTTTTATATCGAGATTATCCGCGGCGTTCCGATCATCGTTCTGTTGCTTTATGTGGCCTTCGTATTGGCCCCAGCCCTGGTCGCCGGATGGAACTGGGTCGCTGAAATTGTTGGTTTCGATCCCATCCGCACCCGTGACTTCACCATGCTATGGCGGGCGATTGTGGCGCTGGTCATTGGCTATTCAGCTTTTATCGCGGAAGTCTTTCGCGCAGGCCTTCTGTCAGTCGACCCCGGTCAGATCGAAGCGGCCAAGGCTTTGGGCCTGCGCCCGTGGCATCGCTTTCGCCACATCGTCTTTCCCCAGGCCATCCGCACGATCATGCCGCCCCTAGGAAATGATTTCATCGCGATGATCAAAGATTCCAGCCTGGTTTCCGTCTTGGGTGTGCTGGATGTTACGCAGCTGGGTAAAGTCACTGCAGCAGGTAACTTTCGATATTTTGAGACCTATAACGTCGTGGCGCTGATCTATCTTTTCATGACAGTTACATTGTCGATTCTGCTGCGTAAACTTGAAACACGGCTTCGCGCAAAATATTGAAACGAAGCATATTTTTACGTATGCATCAAATTCAGTTCTAATTGAATATATATTTGTCCAGCTCTTTCTGCAGCGATTCATCTCAGCTTAACTGCCTACACCATATCGTCGCAAACCGATGGAGTTACGGAGCACAGTTATGCGAATTCTCAATATTTCTCTGATGGTACTGACTATTGGTCTTAGTGCCGCAACATGGGCCAAGGCATCGGAACTACGAGCTGTGGCTGCAAACCTGCCGCCTTACGCGATTGAAGATGGCGCTAAGGGTTTTAACCTTGAGCTGTCACGCTTGGCCGCCGAACGTGCGGGATACACGCTTGAAGTCGAGTTTTTACCATGGAAGCGCGCCCAAAAGATGGTGCAAGAGGCAGACGATCTTCTTGCTTTCAATCTGACGCGCACGGAAAAGCGTGAACCACTATATAAGTGGATCACGCCGCTGATCGAATATTCGAACGTTTTTGTGACAACGACAACATCAATTGATACGTTCGAAACTGCAGCAGAGCGTGGCGAAACACTGGCCCGCAGTGGAACACCGCAAGAGCGACGCATTTCGGGATCAGGAATTCCATACCGCGAAATCGGATCACCGGAACAAGCAGTCCGCATGTTAGACGCGGGGCGCGCTTCGGCCTGGTTCACCCACGATCGCCGTGCGGAATGGGTTTGGAAACAAGAAAAGCGCAGTAATCAGCTGGTTCTGGGCGCATCACAGGGTAGCGGGACGATTTATTTGGCTGCAAGCCCGAATTTCCCGGCTGACAAAGCAGATGCGTTGCGGGCTGCCGTCGAAGAACTGCGCGCAGACGGCACATATGACGCGCTGATGGAAAAATACTTTGGCCCAGTCCGATAAAAATGAAACGCCGCCTTGGTATGCAAGGCGGCGTTCACCATTTTTCCGTGAGTGACAGTGATTTACTGACCTGTCGGTTGGATCACAATCTCAACACGGCGGTTTTGCTGACGGCCTTCAGGCGTAAGGTTGCTGGCAACGGGCTGGTCTTCACCGCGACCAATTGACCGCAAACGCCCACCTCTGACACCATTGTTGATCAACACCGATGACACGGCACGCGCGCGACGCTCGGACAGGTCCTGATTATAGCTGGCGCTACCGACGTTATCTGTGTGACCAATGACAATCACATTGCTGTTTGGATAACGGTTCAAACTATCGGCCAGAACACCCAAGTCACGACGCAAGCTGGATCTTACAGCCGTACTGTCAAAATCAAACAGGATGTCTTGCGGCATCGTAACGATCAGTTGTTCGCCGGTATTCACCACGTCGATCGCGCCATTGTTGAAATCCTGTCGCAGTTCGGCCGCCTGCTTGTCAAGCTGACGTCCAATCAATGCGCCACTTCCCGCGCCGACAAGACCGCCAATAACAGCGCCACGACGGCGTTCATCTGCGTCGTCACCGACCGCTACGCCGATACCGGCGCCAACCAGACCACCAATCAGCGCGCCTTGCTTTGTATTCCGGTTCGGGTCATCACTGGCAGACGGTGAAGATGTATCCATACAGGCCCCCAGAAAAATCAGGGATGCCATTGCCGCCAGTGCTAAAGATTTACGTTTTATCATTTTTGCCTCGCTCATATCATCGCAGCGCGTACGCTGTCTTATTCACATATCGCCTATATTGCTTCTGTTATCCAATATCACCAGCTTTCTAAGCGAAGTTTTGCTGCGCTATCGGATAACAAGGTGCCGTCTAAACCGTTGTCTTCCGGCAGACGATACTGTCTATGATGGTGATATGCTACGCATAAATGATAATATCACGTTGCAAGACTGGGAGCTAAGCGAAAGTTTCAGCCGCGCTTCTGGGCCCGGTGGTCAAAATGTCAACAAGGTCGCAACGGCGGTCGAATTGCGGTTTGAAGCGCAGCGAAGCCCGCACCTGCCACCCCCGGTTAAACAGCGCCTGAAGCGCATCGCAGGTCGTCGTTGGACCACCAACGGTGCAGTTGTCATACAGGTCCAGGACACACGAAGTCAGGCCCGCAACCGAGATATCGCACGGGCGCGCTTGACCGAACTTATTCAAAAAGCGCTGATTGCACCGAAACGCCGTATCGCCACACGCCCCACTCTTGGAAGCCAAAAGCGCAGATTGGCACAAAAGACCCGGCGAAGTGAGGTGAAGGTCCTACGCAACAAAGTCACCGACGAATGACCAAAACTCTGACGGAACGCCGCGCCCGGCTGATGGGACCCAATGTCCCAACATTTTACGATGACCCCGTGCACATTGTCCGGGGTGAAGGTGTTTGGCTGTGGGATGCACAAGGGCGTAAATACCTGGATTGCTACAACAACGTGCCCCATGTGGGTCATTGTCACCCCCATGTGGTCGACGCGATTTCCCGACAAGCCGCCAGGCTGAATACGCATACGCGCTATCTGCACGACGGCATTCTAGACTATGCAGATCGGCTGACCGCAAAGTTTAATCACGACTTATCGCAGGTTATTATGGTCTGCACCGGTTCGGAAGCCAATGATATTGCCCTGCGCATGGCACAGGCCATAACTGGCAAGACCGGCATTATTGCGACCGACAACACATACCACGGCAACACAACGGCAACAGCGCAGCTGTCCACGCGACGCCCGCCTATTGGCGGCTATCCTGATCACGTGCGCCTTGTTCCCGCGCCCGATACTATCGGTTCACTTGGTGGAAGTTTGGCAAAACAACCCCAAGTCTTCGCGGAAAATATCGCCCGCGCCATCGGTGAACTTGAGCGTGCGGGGCACGGATTTTCTGGATTTATGCTCTGCCCGACATTCGCGAATGAAGGGTTTCCGGCCTTAAAACCGGGCTTTTTGGAGGAAACAGCCAAGCTGATCCGCGACACGGGCGGTCTCATCTTATGTGATGAGGTACAGCCCGGCTTCGGCCGTACCGGCCAGGGCTGGTGGGGGCACGATTGGCTTGGGTTTGCTCCCGATGTGGTGACACTCGGCAAACCGATGGCCAACGGACACCCCGTTGCTGCCGTTGTGACACGCCCCGATATCATGGCCGCGTTCCGCAACGCTTTTGGGTACTTCAATACGTTTGGCGGCAATCCCGTCAGCGCGGCGGCTGCATTGGCGACATTGGACATCATAGAACAGGAAGGATTGATCAAAAATGCAAAAAAAGTCGGAGCCTATGCATTGGAACGCCTGCGGGAAATCGACCACCCTTTCATCGCGCAGATCCGTGGTCTTGGGTTGTTCTTTGGGATCGAGTTCACACTGCCCGATGGCGCGCCTGCGATTGATTTCACAGCCCGTGTTGTTGAGGGCATGCGCCAAAACGGTGTGCTGCTGAACCGTATTGGTCGGCATATGAACACCCTGAAAATGCGCCCGCCAATGCCTTTTTCCCGCGGTAACGCGGATTTGGCTATTGGCACACTTAAGCAGGTGATAAAGGAAACAGCTCTTTGACCGATTGGACCAAAAGAGCTCAGCAGGCAGCCGCGGCATGGGGCGGTTTAATCGATCAACCGCGCCTTGTTGCACAGCGGGAAAACACCATCTTCGACGTTAGGTTACAGAGTGGAACCCGCGCCGCCCTGCGTTTTCATCGGGCAGGTTATCAGGACGCAGATGCGATCGAAGCTGAACTGCTCTGGACCGAGGCACTGGCAGATCAAGGCTTTCCCTGCCCGCGCCCCATTCGCACAACGTCCGGGCAGCTGACCAACGCACAGGATGTGATCATCAGTGTGGTCGAATGGATTGATGCGCCGATGTTGGCCAAGATCAACGACCCACGCCAACAGATCGAGTGCTTCTTAAAATTGGGCCGCCTGCTGGCCGATCTGCATAATCTAACTGACAGCGGCGCCAATCTTCCCGCAGAGAAACGCCCTGAATTGCAATGTGAGGTAATGACCGGGCCCAATCCACTGTGGGGGCGGTACTGGGAACATCCTATTTTAACATCAGATCAAAGCAACGCCCTCATCACGGCGCGGGACACTGCGCGTGATTGGCTGTCATCGCTTCAAAACGCGGATACGGGTGCAATCCACGCTGATGCGATCGGTGAAAATGTCCTGATAGATGACAATCACCTATGGCTGATTGACTTCGATGATGCCGGACACGGGTACCGCCTTTATGATCTGGGCGTCGCGCTGGTTCAGCACTGGGACGCGTCGCATTTACCCGAACTGATGCAGGCCATTTGCAGCGGCTACGCCCAAAAGCGCGCTGTTAACCTTGCACTACTTCTCGACGCTGTTCCCCGCTTTATGGCATTACGCGCGCTTCAATCCGCAGGCTGGATTATCTCTCGCGCACAGCCAGAGGACCGCCGACACACCTATTACGTAACTCGTGCTCTGCAGTGTGCAGAACGATACATCTTAAAGGATTAACCCCAACCTCATTGTTCCCCAAAATACTCCCGGGGGTGTGGGGCAGGCAGCCCCCACGTTCAGATCATCGAAGTCTATACAATTACTTCTAACGCTTCCTGCTGACCAACACCGAAAACACTCTTGTATCGCTGGATTTCGTCGTCCGGGCCCATGGCTTTGCGCGGGTTGTCACTCAGCTTGACTGTGGGTCTTCCATTCGCGCTAACGGCTTTGCAAACCAATGAAAATGGTGCCAGCGCGTCCCCGGGCACCAACCCGCGAAAATCATTGGTCAAAAGTGTACCCCAACCAAATGACACCCGTACGCGCCCGGCAAAGCGTATGCTTAATTCCTCAATCTTCTCAACATCCAGACCATCGGAAAAGATCACCAGCTTCTGGGTTGGATCTTCACCACGATCCTGCCACCATTTGATGGCAATCTCGGCGCCCTGAACGGGGTCGCCGCTGTCGATGCGGATGCCCGTCCAACCCGCCAGCCAGTCCGGGGCGTGCTGCAGGAAACCTTCGGTGCCATAGGTGTCAGGTAGGATGATGCGCAGATTGCCGTCGTGTTCGTCATGCCAATCCGCCAGAACCCTATAGGGCGCATCGCGCAAGGCGTCATCACTTTCAGCCAAAGCCGAATACACCATCGGCAATTCATGGGCATTGGTCCCGATGGCCTCAATATCCCGCTTCATCGCGATCAGGCAGTTTGAAGTTCCGACAAAACTGTCGCCAAGCCCCTCCATCATTGCCTGCACACACCAGTCCTGCCATAGATAGCCGTGACGCCGACGCGTTCCGAAATCGGCGATGCGCAGGCCGTTTACTTCACGAAGGCGTTCGATTTTACCCCACAGTTTTGTCATGGCCCGCGCATAAAGCACCTGCAACTCAAACTTGCGCAGGTCTTTCAAAACGGCGCGACTGCGTAGCTCCATCAGCACAGCCAAAGCCGGGATTTCCCAAAGCATCACCTCGGGCCAGCTTCCTTCGAATGTCAGCTCATATTGCCCGTCCCGCTTTTCCAGATAATAGGGCGGCAACCTAAGTGCTTCGAACCATTCCATAAAGTCCGAGCGGAACATCTGGCGTTTACCATAGAACGTGTTCCCGCGCAGCCAGGTGCTTTCACCGCGGGCCAGGGACAAGGACCGGATATGATCCAGTTGTTCGCGCAACTCGCCTTCGTCAATCAGATCAGCCAGACGAATGTCTTTCGTGCGATTGATCAGGCTGAATGTGACCTGAGTGTCCGGCTTATTGCGGAAAACAGACTGACACATCAACAGTTTGTAGAAGTCTGTATCGATCAGCGACCGCACGATCGGATCGATTTTCCATTTGTGGTTCCAAACGCGCGTTGCAATGTCCAAAGGCCTACTCCCCCATAGCGGCAACAGCTTTACGCGATTGCATCAGCCGGGCAAAGAGTTGTTTTAATAGGTATTTCTGATGGACCAGTCACTGCTTCCCAGAATATGCGCGCGGAAACTGTCATTGTCGTCACGGAAACTGTCATCCAGCCAGTAATCCAAAACCTCACGCGGGCGCATGGCAGTATGTTGCAGTTGCGTATCCACGCGTGACTTGCCGGATCTTAACTCACTGATCTCAATCTGAAATATCCCTTCGTCAAAGCTACGCGCATCTTCGACCCCGTCACCAACGAAATAGTATCTGCAGGAATTCGGCGGATCCTGATCCAGGAACGTAATCGACATATTTTCAAAACTGTCTTCACCCACCTGAAAGCGTAAATTGACCGTATCGGGATCTTCACGATCCTGATGAAACCCCGCCAGATTGCCCGTCCAATATTCATCGGGCGGGGCCGCACCTGGCACAATGGCTGACCATATCTCTTCGACACTGCGGCGCAATTTATATCGATGCCTGTTGCTGACACTCATGGTGATGCCCAGCCAATCCGACCAGCGCCCGTATAGCAGGACATAGGCAAGCAGTGTGGATAAAACAAAAACCGATCCGCCGATCAAAGTTTCGGACACATACTGATATTGTGACGGGAAAAAGTAATTCACCATCGACTCGGCCAAAAGGCCGATTCCTGTCAGTTCCAACAACCGCCGCCACCGCGGCAGCAGAATAATAAACAGCGAACCGATCAAAAAAACGGCACCAAAGACGATGGCGGCCGTGATCAGTCGTAACGTCAAAGCCTGCGCCTGGGTAAAGGCCAGAACACCTGCCAATGTGACAAGAAACGCAAATAAAATCAGACGACGCCTTTGGCGGAAAATACGTCTTATCATAGCCTTATCAGCCCCCTGATCCGGCTGGTTGGCCTGTTAATGTGGCATACTTTTGACAGCCTGTGGATAATACTGTGTCGCATTTTCATAATTTTCTTTGCACTTGTTGCCTTGTGCACGACACAGGCACCGTTATGCTAGAGGCAAATTCGATGCTGCGCTTGAATCTTAGCGGTCGATACCCCAAGTTACGCATCTTACCGGAGAAGGCCTTTATGTTGCCGCCAAGCGGGACCGGCGCCTTCTTGCAAAATCGAGGAATGAGCATGCAAGAGCCACTCAATCAGTCTTATCCCGTTCTGCCACTGCGCGACATTGTGGTCTTTCCACACATGATTGTGCCGCTGTTTGTCGGCCGCGAAAAATCAGTGCGCGCGCTGGAAGATGTGATGCAGGACGACAAGCAGATACTGTTGTCCAGTCAGATCGATCCAAGCGTTGATGATCCCGAAATTGACGGCATTTACAAAGCCGGTGTTCTGGCAAATGTGCTGCAGCTGCTCAAGCTGCCCGATGGCACTGTGAAGGTGTTGGTCGAAGGCCGTGCGCGTGTCCAAATTACAGAATTTCTGGAAAACGACAGCTTTTTTGAAGCCAGCGCCGAATATATGGAGGAATCCATTGGTGATGAAGCCGCTGTTGAGGCGCTGATCCGTTCTGTCGGCAAAGAATTCGAACGGTATGCAAAGATCAAGAAAAACATCCCTGAAGAGGCCCTGGCCGCAGTTGCCGAAACCAACGAACCTGCCAAACTGGCCGACCTTGTCGCGGGGCACCTAGGGGTGGAAGTCGCCCAAAAACAGGAACTTCTGGAAACACTGTCTGTCTCGGAACGTCTGGAAAAAGTCTATGGCTTGATGCAGGGCGAAATGAGCGTTCTGCAGGTCGAGAAAAAGATCAAGACGCGCGTGAAGTCCCAGATGGAGCGGACACAGCGCGAATACTATCTGAATGAGCAGATGAAAGCCATTCAGAAAGAACTGGGCGATGGCGAAGAAGGCGGCAACGAAGTGGCCGAGCTTGAGGCCCGCATTGCGGATACAAAGCTTAGCAAAGAAGCCCGCGAAAAGGCCGAAGCGGAAATCAAGAAACTGAAAAATATGTCGCCAATGTCGGCCGAGGCGACGGTCGTGCGCAATTATCTTGACTGGATGTTGTCAATTCCTTGGGGTGTCAAAAGTCGCGTGAAAAAGAACCTTGGCAACGCTGAAAAGGTTCTGGATGCCGATCACTATGGCTTGGAAAAGGTCAAGGAACGCATTGTCGAATACCTTGCCGTTCAGCAACGATCCTCCAAGCTGAAAGGCCCGATCTTATGTCTTGTGGGACCGCCCGGCGTTGGTAAAACCTCGCTTGGGAAGTCTGTGGCCAAGGCAACGGGGCGTGAGTTTATCCGGATTTCACTTGGCGGTGTGCGGGACGAAAGCGAAATCCGCGGCCACCGTCGGACCTACATCGGGTCGATGCCTGGCAAGATCATTCAGGCGCTGAAAAAGGCGAAGACAACCAATCCGCTGATCTTGTTGGATGAGATCGATAAGATGGGTCAGGATTTCCGCGGCGACCCGGCTTCGGCAATGCTTGAGGTACTGGACCCAGAACAAAACGGCACGTTTGTCGACCACTATCTTGAGGTCGAATATGACTTGTCGAACGTGATGTTCCTGACCACGGCCAACAGTTATAACATGCCGGGGCCATTGCTGGACCGGATGGAGATCATTTCTTTGGCCGGTTACACCGAGGACGAAAAACGCGAGATCGCCAAGCAGCATTTGATCGAAAAGCAGAAGAAAAATCACGGTCTGCGCAAGGCCGAATTCGAGGTCTCGGACGAGGTACTGCAAGAGATCATCCGCACCTATACCCGCGAGGCGGGCGTGCGAAATCTGGAACGTGAGCTTGCAAAACTGGCCCGGAAAGCCGTGACCAAGATCGTCAAGAAAGAGGTCGATACCGTGAAGGTAACGCCTGATAATCTTGAGGACTACCTGGGCGTCAAGCGCCACCGCTATGGTCTGGCCGAACAGGATGATCAGATCGGTGTTGTAACAGGTCTGGCCTGGACCAGCGTTGGTGGGGATCTGCTATCGATTGAAGCGCTGCGCCTGCCGGGTAAGGGTCGGATGAAAACAACTGGTAAACTTGGCGACGTGATGAAGGAGTCCATTGATGCGGCGTCCAGCTATGTCCGGTCGATTAGTCCGCAGATTGGCATCAAACCACCGCAGTTTGACAAGCTGGATATCCACGTCCACGTCCCAGATGGCGCAACGCCCAAAGACGGCCCTTCGGCTGGCTTGGCGATGGTGACGTCGATTGTTTCGGTGCTGACGCAAATTCCTGTGCGCAAAGACATTGCCATGACCGGCGAGGTTTCCTTGCGTGGAAATGCGATGCCCATAGGCGGTTTGAAAGAAAAATTGTTGGCCGCGCTGCGCGGTGGTATCAAAACGGTGTTGATCCCAGAGGAAAATGAAAAAGACCTGCCGGAGATTCCGGATAATGTGAAAGAAGGTCTTGAGATTATTCCCGTAAGCCACGTCAGCGAAGTTCTAAAACTGGCGCTGGTGTCTGAGCCCGAACCAGTCGAATGGGACGAGGCCGCAGAAGAGGCCGCGGCAGCACAAAAGGCCCTTGAAAAAGGCGGCGGCGGTTCTGGCGCGATTGCGCACTAGAGAGAAATGACACTCTTACAAGGCGCACCAATCACAGGTGTGCCTTGTATCTCCAAGAGTATAATGCGTTGATAGATCGCGTGGTTCGCCAGAATTGAGGCCAAGGCAATGCGATTATTCATTACAATCTGGATTTTCCTGTCTTCAATGGCAGTGGCAGAAACTTTACAGATATCTGGCCCCAACGGTCCGCTGGAAGGGGAAATTATCGTTGCGCCGGATGCACGCCATATCGTGATCATTATCCCGGGTTCTGGCCCAACTGACCGCAACGGTAATGCAATTCATATGGGTCTGCACAGCGATACTTATAAACTTCTTGCGGAAGGTCTGGCAAAAACGGGTATTACCACGTTACGCGTCGATAAACGGGGCTTTTATGGCAGCTCAGCCGCACTAGCTGATCCAAACGACGTAACGATTGATGATTATGCAACAGACCTCCGTAACTGGATTAAGCGCAGCTCTGAGATCGCACCATGTGTTTGGATTGCCGGTCACTCAGAAGGTGGGCTGGTTGCTTTGGTCGCTGCGCAAAGCGCACCGGAGACGCTTTGCGGCATTATACTGCTCGCAACCCCAGGGAGACCTGTCGGTCAATTGCTAACAGAGCAGTTTCGCCGCAATCCGGCAAATCTTTTTCGAATGGCCGAACTCAAGGATATCGTCACCGATATTGAAACAGGTGTTATGCGCGACCCTGAAACAATTTCACCTGCCTTGCGCCCGATGTTTGGGCTTGAGGTTCAGCGATATATGACTGATTTATTCGCATACGATCCGGCTATAGTTGCATCTGATTGGCAAGGCCCAGCTTTGATCATTCACGGGACCAAGGATATTCAGGTTTATAATTCGGACGCCGACAAGCTGCAGAATGCAATGCCTCAGGCTGTTCGCATAGACTTGTCAGGGGCCACACATATGCTGAAAGCTCATGTGCCTGGACAACAGTTAGCGACCTATTTTGAGCCTGAATTACCACTGCATGCAGATCTTGTTCCAGCGATCACAAACTTTATCACAGTTACTGATTAGCTTGATGCAGTCTTGTAGACAGACCGGTATAAAGATCGAGACGCTTCTTGCATAATAGCTTTGGAGCAAGAAACGGGTCGCATAGGCGGACAGGCAGGTTATATTTGTGGGAACAAAGGAAAACCCGATGCTTGAATCTGCCTATCATTATAATGTCATGCGCCGCGCGCTCGATGTGATTGACAGCGACGAGGGTGCAGCGAAATCGCTTGAGCAACTGGCCGACGAAATGCAGATGAGCCCATCACACTTTCAGCGCGTGTTCAGCCAGTGGGTTGGTGTATCTCCGAAAAGGTATCAGCAGTATCTGACACTTGGACATGCAAAATCTTTGCTACGTGATCATTTTACGTTGCTGGAAACCAGCAACATAACGGGACTTTCGGGCAGTAGCCGCTTGCATGACCTTTTCTTGGCCTGGGAAGCGATGAGTCCAGGTGAATATGCCCGCCGCGGCGAGGGTCTGACGATTTATTATGGTTGGTTTGACAGCCCCTTTGGCGAAATGCTCGCTATGGGAACCTCAAAGGGGCTATGTGGAATGGCCTTTGCCTCTGAAACCGGCAAAGACGCAGCGCTGGATGATATGCAATCGCGATGGCCCAATGCCACTTATATTAGCAACCCAGATGCCATTCGTCATTGGGTTGACGCGGCGCTGAAACGCAAGGGACATGCCGATCTGCATCTTTTGGGCGGGCCATTCCAGATCAAAGTATGGGAAGCTTTGCTATCGATCCCCATGGGGCACGTCACAACCTATTCTGAAATCGCCAAGGCCATCGGATCACCGAAAGCTGTGCGTGCAGTAGGGACGGCTGTGGGTCGGAATCCCATAAGCTGGTTAATCCCTTGTCATCGGGCACTCAGAAAATCCGGCGCGTTGGGGGGATATCATTGGGGCCTGCCGGTTAAACGAACAATGTTGGCTTATGAAACCGCCCAGGCCGAGGCCTAGTTATTTTGACCCGGTGCTGAATGGCTGAAAGTAAGTCTATTACTGATGGACGGACACGCTTACCAACCGAAAAGAAAATCATCCGCCGAGATCGATGAAAGGGCGATATCCGATATCGTGATTGTGCCTGTCCCCAGATTGATTTCGACGTTCGCACCAATTTGACGAATGTCCAAGGTATTAAAACTAAGAGAACTGTCGGCTATTCTGATAACATCCATGCCCGGCTGAAAATCCTGGATTTCGTCATTGCCTTGGCTAGGTCCAAAGATGAACTCATCTGCATCAGCTCCACCCAGCAGAAGATCGTCACCAGTTCCGGCCCATAACTGATCCGCGCCATCACCGCCGAAAAGTGTATCGTTTCCTGCGCCACCTCCGATCAGATCGTCGCCTGCACTTCCTTCAATTCGATCGTTCCCCTGGTTACCCCAAACCGTGTCGTTTCCGTTGCCGGCCAAAACTTCATCATCCCCATACCCGGCATCTACGCTGTCATTCCCATACGCGGCATCTATGCTGTCATTCCCGTCACCAGCAAAGACAGTATCGTTATCAGCACCAGCAAAGATCCTGTCATGCCCAGCACCGCCGCCGATCAAATCATTCCCACCGTCCGTTCGAACCAGATCATCCCCGATATTGGCCCAAACGGTGTCATTTCCATTACCTGAAATTATCTGATCAGCGCCGTGTCCCGCATCGATGCTATCATGACCATCGCCGCCAAATATCGTATCATTGCCACCGCCCGCAATAACGCTGTCATTGCCAGCACCGCCACCGATCAAATCATTGCCGGCATCGCCTCTGATCAAGTCATCACCAAAGCCTGCCCAAACTGTATCGTTCCCATTTCCTGCCAAGATAAGGTCGGCGCCATATCCGGCGTCGATACTGTCATGTCCGTCGCCGCCGTAAACAGTGTCAGCACCACCGCCGGCAAAAATGACATCGCGGCCGAACCCGCCGCCAATCAGATCATTCCCTTCATCACCTCTGATGGTATCATCGCCATGATTGGCCCAGATAGTATCGTCGCCCCAACCTGATAGGACAAGATCGGCGCCATATCCGGCATCAATCAAATCAGCTCCACCACCACCATAGATCGTGTCGTTGCCCGCACCGCCATTCAGCTGATCATTCAGGGCGCCACCGCCCATCAAGTCGTTTCCGTCATCACCGTAGATTACGTCCAGACCATCGCCACCCCATAACTGATCATTTCCTTCGCCTCCGATAATGGTGTCATTTCCGAAGAAACCATCAAGCAGGTCATCCCCATCACCACCATCGGCATAGTCATCCCCGTGACCGGTCAGAATTGTGTCATTACCGGCTTGCCCAAACACACGGTCCAGACCTGTGCCACCCATAATGCTATCATGATCCTCTCCGCCCAAAATGGTATCATTGCCATCACCACCCCAAAGCGTGTCCCGCCCCAAATCCCCCTCAATACTGTCATCGCCAACACCTGCAAAAACCTGATCCGCACCAGCGCCCGCCAATATCGTGTCATCACCATCTTCGCCAGCTAGCGCATCATTGCCGATCCCACCGTCGATGCTATCATCACCTGCACCGGCCAAGATTGTGTCATCGCCCTGATAGCCTGCAATGGTATCACCACCCTGCGATCCTATGATGAAATTCGCCGCCTCGGTTCCCAATATCTGGACGCCGCTCGGGGTGGACAAAACCAGCACACGATCAGGATGATCAAAACCAGTACCGAAAAGGTCAAACGCATCCAGCGGCTGGCCGTCATCTGAAAAGACAGTGATAAACGTATCACGAAAGCTGATGCGCGCGCCGCTCAATAGCGGCTCGATCGTCAACTGATAAACACCGCGCAGCATCTCAAATGCAGACATATCAAGCCGATCTATACCAGCTTGAAAGTCGGTGATTGTCGTTTCGTTTTCATTTTGCGCCAGAACAAAACGATCAGATCCAGCTCCGCCCGTCATTGTCACGTCAGAGTCGGACGCAACCAGTATGTCATTCCCTGCACCACCAGACAGCGTGTCATCACCGGAAAATCCGGCGATAATCAAATCGTCCTGGGCCGTTCCGATCAGCTGTTGGCCACCAACCCTTTGATCCAGGATCGTCACACCAAGACCCTGAAGCGGCAAAGCAAGATGGGACATGCCGCCAGCCGTTTCGCTGCCAACAAAAACCTGTAAAGTGTTATCGATGACAGCGGTCTGAATCTGATTGATATCCATCAGACCGTATTGTCCGGTTTCGACCAGCGTCTGCAGGTGGATCAAGCGGCCATCCGGCAACAAGGTGAATAGAGTGAGACCGCCATCACCGCCACCGGCCACAACAAACACGCGATCCCCCGACTGCGAGATGCTAAGCGATTGAATCCCGTCAAATCGCGACATCTGATTGTCGATAATGTGATCAGTGGCTTGCAGATTACCTTGATCATCAAGCAGCATGACACTGATGGAATTACTTTCGGCAGACGATAGAACGGCGAAGACGTGACCAAACGCTTCAACGATTTCAAGATCAGTAGGACCTTGAATGCCAAGTCCGTCATTTGAACCCAATCGGCTGGTTTCTGTCAGCTGCCCGGTCTCAGCGTTGACGCGGTACACGACAACCTCATTTGTTTCCGTCGCCAACAGGAAATTCGTCTGCCCGACCCGTGCGCTTTCAAGCAGTGTCTGGCCGGTAAATACGACCTGAGATACCGGTGCACCTGATTGCGCTGTATGCGTATTCTGTTCTGTATAAAGGCTAAGTTCACCCGTACGGCCATCAACGGTATAAAGGAAAAATCCGCCACCGCTTGCTATGCTAACCGCATCGGCGATGTCAGTTCCCGTTTGATAAAGCTGGATCAAGCTTTGCAGATTTTCGAAGTTTCCGTTTCCATCGATCTGAAAACTGCTTAGTTCGGATGCGCCTTCAGCAGCAACGATCAACTGCTGATTGCCGTTGATTTCGATAACCTGGGAAAAACCGTTATAGCGGCCCGAGACCGAGAAATATTCCCAATCAACGGCCTGAGGTAGATTACCATCCCCCGACAAACGATAACTGGTTACACCACCGACGGGGCCGTTCACCGTCAATAGAAAGCTTTCATCACCGATAGACACAATTTCCGTGTTGCGCAGATCAAAATCCAACGCATCAATACCGGTACCAAGCCGGCCAAGCCAACTAAGATACATTCACACCACCATCTCATTCCCGCAGTCAGTATTGCCAAAAAATGATGTACAGTTGGTTGATAGTGGCGCTTAAATGTTATGTGACTTCATACATTTAGATTTAAATTTTTACCGATGCTGTCTGTCCTGCGCGACAGCTTCAGTCGTCAAGGTCGACAATTATGACCCGACCATCGGTTGCAGCAAGCCCGATTTTACCTTCACAAAGACGCAAGGCATCCTGCCCGAAAACCTCTTTTCGCCAGCCCTTTAAAGCTGAAGTATCGCGGCAACCTGCAGATATCTCATCAAGGTCAGATGTAGACGCGATCAGTTTTTGGGCAACGCCTGCATCTTCGGACTTGGCTTTCAGTAGAACTCGTAACAAATCAGCCAATGCCGGGTTGACCTGCAGTTTGTCACGACTGCGGTCGGCCTGCGGTTGATCTTCGGGCGGGCAGGCCATACCAGCGGTCACAGCGGCCAGAATACCTTCGGCAACTTCACCCCTGCGGGCTTCACGCAACAGCAGACGTGACCGGCCAAGATCGTTCATCGTCGCAGGTTTGGTTGAAGCAAGTTCAAGCAAAGCATCATCTTTAAAGACGCGGTTGCGCGGAATATTTCGGGTTCGTGCATATAGCTCTCGGAATGCCGCCAATTCACGAACCAGCGCCAGAAACCGACCTGACTGTGTCCTAGTCTTGACCCTGCGCCAGGCTTCCTGAGGCTCAACAACATATGTTTCAGGCGTCAGCAGAACCTGCAGTTCTTCCTGAACCCATTTAGTGCGCTTTGTTTTTTCCAGTTCAGCTGACAGATATTCATAAATCTGCCGCAGATGCGTGACATCAGCCAAGGCATATTTCTTCTGCGCCTCGGTCAGGGGGCGGCGCGACCAATCGGTAAATCTGGACGTCTTATCAAGGGATTTCTTGGTGATCTTGCGGACAAGCGTTTCATAGCCCACCTGATCGCCAAACCCGCAGACCATCGCGGCAACTTGCGTGTCAAACAACGGATCAGGAAAAACCCCGGCCTCATTGAAGAAAATTTCCAGATCCTGGCGGGCTGCGTGAAACACCTTGACGATGGATGTGTTTCCAAACAGCTCATAGAGCGGGGCAAGCGATAGATCTTTCGACAGTGGATCAACCAGAACAGCATCATCGTCCCCGTCCCCCGGGACGGCAAGCTGTACCAAACAGAGTTTGGAATAGTAGGTCCGTTCACGCAGAAATTCGGTATCTACTGTAATATAATCGTATTTCCTGGCCTTTTTGCAGAACGCGGCCAGACCGTCCGTAGTTGTCAGTGTTTTCATTGGGGCCGTTCTTTTTGGTTTTCATCGCAACCCGTGCCTGAAAAGTCTTAATAAAACGCGGGGCAAAAGAAAAGTCTTGTGATCCCACCGGATACTACAACAGTACAAGCGTCCGATCTTGTGCTGAAAAACGGCGCAGAACCGTAGGGTACAAACGATGTTCCTGGACCAAAACGCGGGCGGCAAGGTCTTGCTCAGTATCATTGGGAAGGATCGGAACCCGCGCTTGCCCAAGAATTGGGCCGTCATCCAGTTCGGCGGTCACTTCATGAACAGTGCAGCCATGTTCAGTATCGGCTGAAGCCAGGGCACGGGCATGGGTGTTCAATCCGCGATACTTCGGCAGAAGCGACGGATGGATATTCAGCATCCGCCCCTGCCACTGACGCACGAAATCTGCCGTCAGAATCCGCATAAAGCCCGCAAGACAGATGATATCGGGCTTTGCCTCAAGCAGATGATCCTGCAGAGCTTTCTCAAAAGCGGCACGATCCTTGCCAAAGGGGCGATGATCAACGCCCACCGCTGGAATGCCAAAAGATCTTGCCTTGTCAAGACCTGCAGCGTCGGGATCGTTCGACAACACCAAAACCGGTCGCGCGGGGTGGTCACCGGTCATGCTTTCAACCAGCTTGACCATATTCGACCCGCTGCCTGAAATCAGGATGGCAACACGTTTCAAATCAGCGAACCTGTCGTGACGACACCGTCGCCCGCCTGCACCTGGCCCAGGATCGTTACTATTTCACCGGCATCCTGCAGCATCTGCGCGTGTTTGTGGTGCTGATGTTCATCGACAATCACCACCATACCGATGCCTGCGTTGAATGTCTTTAGAAGCTCGGCCTGATCCAATCCACCAGCCTTGACCAACCACTGAAAAACAGGCGGCAGGTCCCACGAGGACAAGTCAATCGAAGCGCTCAGACCATCCGGCAGAACACGGGGCAGATTTTCGGTCAATCCACCGCCTGTAATATGGGCCAAGGCCTTGACGCCACCGGCACGGATCGCGGCCAGAGCAGGTTTGACATAAAGCCTGGTGGGCGTCAGCAGCGCGGCACCCAGCTCCATATCGGCAAAGGGTGCCTTGTCATGCCAGCCAAGGCCCGAGATTTCGACGATTTTCCGCACCAGTGAATAACCGTTCGAATGCACACCATCCGATGCAAGTCCAAGAATGATATCCCCCTCTTCGACATTGGCGGGCAGCTCGGTGTCACGCTCCATCGCACCCACGGCAAAGCCAGCCAGATCGAAATCACCTTCGGAATACATGCCAGGCATTTCGGCTGTCTCGCCGCCGATCAGCGCGCACCCCGCGTGCAGGCAGCCTTCGGCAATGCTTTCAATCACGCGCGCCGCCTGATCCTGATCCAGCTTACCTGTCGCCAGATAATCAAGAAAGAACAGCGGCTCGGCGCCCTGACAGACCAGATCGTTGACACACATCGCGACCAGATCGATCCCGATGGTTTCAACCTCGTTCGTCTCGATAGCAATGCGCAGCTTAGTTCCAACCCCGTCGGTCGCCGCCACCAGAACGGGGTCCGTGTAACCCGCGGCCTTGAGGTCGAACAAAGCGCCAAATCCGCCAAGACTCGTCATGACACCCGGCCTGTTGGTGCGTTGCGCGGCAGGCTTGATCCGTTCCACCAATGCGTTGCCTGCATCGATATCCACGCCAGCATCTGCGTAGCTTAGTCCATTTTTATCGGCAGTCATGGCTTCCCCCTTGGCATCGTGAAATTGTGCTAACAGGGCGTCTGATCGTTGTCCATCTGGTTCAAACCATTGTCGCCCGCCCCATAATAATACTTGCTGTGAAGTCTGTTTGTGATAAATCGCAAAACTTGCCGCTTGACGCAGATCATTTGTCTGCTAGGCAAAAAACACTGGGGGCCTGTAGCTCAGTTGGTTAGAGCAGTCCGCTCATAACGGATTGGTCGCAGGTTCAAGTCCTGCCGGGCCTACCAGTTTTCAGATGACGAACACACGGAACCGGGACGGGGGCAATTGATAAATGACGTTGCTTGTGTGAGTTATGCCTAGATAAGGCACGGCACTGGAACCCCTTGATGATACTCTATCGGCTTTTGATTTCGGTTGTCACGCCGGTTTTGCTTTTACGACTTGGCGATATGTGTGCCCGCCTTGGTTTTCAGAAAGCCAAAGACACTTTTCCCCGGCTTTGGATACATGCGGCCAGTAATGGCGAACTGGCATCGGTCCGGTTTTTGATCAAGCATTTGGTGGAACATGATGAAACACTTCGTATTCTGATTACGACGAACACACAGACCGCCCGTGCGATGGCGAATAGATGGATGTTGCCGCGGGTCAGCTGTATTTTATCCCCTATTGACCTGCGCAACTGCACACGGCGTATTCTTCGCAATTGGCATGTGACGGGGTTGATCGTTGTCGAAAATGAACTCTGGCCTAATCGCCTGACGGTTTGCCATGCAGAAGATATCCCAGTCGGCTATATTGGTGCCCGCTTGTCTGAAAAAAGCGCCAAAACCTGGGGTAAATTTCCGCAGCTGATAAAAAACACGCTGCACTGCATTACCTGGGCCAGTGCACAGGATGAATTATCAAAAGACCGGCTGACCAAGCTGGGGTTGGCAAAGGACAAATGGCTGCCAACTATAGATCTGAAATCCTTCTTTGAGCCGGCAGATCAGCCTGTGCCAGTCGCGGTGGCGCAGCTTTACGATCGGCACAGCACCATACTGGCAGCCTCGACCCATGATGGCGAAGATGATCTGGTCTTGCAGGCCTTTAAGCAGGCGCGAGACTACCATCCCGGTCTGCATCTGATCCTTGCACCGCGGCACCCCAAAAGACGGGACCAGATCACGGCACTGCTGCATCAGCATGACCTAACCTATGTTCAACATTCAACCGGCGCACGGCGCGATGCAACGACTGCAGTTACCCTGGCGGATACCATGGGCGAGATGGATGTATGGTACCAACTGGCTAGCATCTGTTTTGTCGGGGGATCGCTGGTCGATAAGGGGGGGCATACCCCCTATGAGCCGCTAAGCTATGGATCAGCCGTTATCCACGGCCCCAGCACAGCCAACTTCGCGCGAATATATCAGCTGCTGGATCAGCAGAATGGCGCGATCTGCGTTGGATCGGCCGATCAGCTGGCATCGGCGATTGCTCAACTGCTGGACCCCTCCAAGCGTGAAGAAATCGTTGCAAATGCAGAAAAGCATATTGCCTCGTCTGCCGATTTGAAACACCTGATCGATGCCATAACGGATATGCTCTAGCGATTAAGCAGCATGTCGATGCGCTGACGGACGATATCGCGAACCGGGCCACTGCGCGGTCGATCTTCCAGGGTTGTATACCAGTGCTCGGGCCTATCGCCGGCGCGGCGATTGCCAGTCCATTGCAGATTACGCAAGACGCTTTCGGCCTGATCAGGCAGGCGCGTCGGGACGGGGATTTGGTTCAGAACCGCCCAGACGCCCGTCCAAAGACGGCCCACAGACCACGGATTGTAGCCACCACCGCCAAGCACAAGATACCTGCGGCTGAGCGGACGGAGTGCCGCGACAACGTTCCAATGCGCCTGATTTGACAACGACAGGTTAGACAGCGGATCATCTTCGACGGCATCTGCGCCACACTGCAGTACAATTGCGTCAGGCCCGAAACCCTGGGTCAAAGGCAGGATCAACCGGTCCAATATCATCTGCATTTCAGTATCATTCAGCCCCCGCGGAACCGGCAGATTGAAAACATTCCCAACACCGCAGTCAGAAATTGCCCCGGTTTTGGGCCAGCGCCCTTGTTCATGGACTGAAATCATCAGAACATCGGGATCATTTTGAAAAGCCAGCTCAACCCCGTCGGGGTGGTGGGCATCAATATCGATATAAGCAATCTTGCCGGCACCGTTTCGCCGCAGCGACAAGATCGCCAGAACCGGGTCGTTCAAGTAACAAAACCCATTCGCACGCGCTGGCAAGCCGTGATGCGTGCCACCGGCGGGCGAATAGACCACACCACCGTAGCGCAGCAGTTCACCCGCCAACAGTGACGCACCCGCAGCTGTAGCTGGTCTGCGATACATTTCGGGAAAGACAGGATTTGATGGTGTGCCCAATCCGAAGTGTTGCCGCGTATGATCATCAACGTCACCATCACGTTCAGCCTGTTGCAAGGCGCTAATATAGTCCGGCTGATGCCAGATATGCAGCGCCTTGGGCTTGGCCATCGGACTGATGACATATTGATTTCGCGGCAGCCAACCCAAAGCGCGGCTTAAATCAATAACAGTCGAAACACGTGGAATACGCAAAGGATGCCAGGCGCCGTAAGTCGATGTGCGATAGATTTCAGATCCAATAAACAAGGGCTTGTCAAAAGCATTCACTATGGCAACAGCGGCTCGATCCGGGTCGTTATGTTTGACGACATGGGGCGCACCGGACTGCGCCAGGTATCGACCATATCACCATCTGGCCCGATCAGAACCTTGTTGAAGTTCCAGTTTGGAACAAAGCCATGCTCTGAACGAAGCCATTGGTAAAAGGGATGGGCATCTGCGCCAAGCACTGGCGTGATCTCGCTCATGGGGAGGTCAAGATCGAAATTAACGTCGCAGAAGTCTTTTACATCCTCTTCGCTGCCGAGCTCTTGTCTGAAATCATTCGATGGTATGGCCAAGACAACAAGACCTTGATCACGATACTGATCATAAAGCGTCTGCAGACCATCGAACTGCCCGACAAAACCGCACAAAGATGCAGTATTGACGACTAATATAGGCCGTCCGGACCATTCGCGAAACGAAAGCTGGCCTCCATCGATTGAGCTGAATTTAAAATCCGATCTGGCAAAGGCTGGTGCAGTCAGGACCGCAACCGACAGAAGCACCCCCAAACCAAGCCAGAACGACGACCAAAACCGCACAACGATCACATTTTCAGCCCTTTGAAACCATCAAAGCGCCGGTTTTTGTTATTATGCTGGAAAAATTAGGTTTTTCAGCGTATCACTAACACCCGGCAAGACGAAAGAGTAGATAGAGCAGAGTCCAGGAATGGCCATCACTTTGTTAAAGTATGCACCGGCACCGGTTAACCTGTCGGGTGCTGATAAATATGCCGTACGAACCCAGTTCGCGACGCTCTGCTATCGGTTAAACAATGGAAAGCCGCAAATTCTGCTTGTGACCAGCCGCCGGACAAAACGCTGGATCATCCCCAAAGGATGGCCGATGGACGGCAAGACACCCGCCGATGCAGCCGCTATCGAAGCTTATGAAGAAGCCGGTGCAAAAGGCCGGGTGTACGACATCTGTCTGGGCGTTTATTCCTATGCCAAAACGCTTGAGTACGGTGACAATCTTCCAATCCTTGCAATGGTTTACCCTATGAAGGTCAAACAGATGCTAAAGGATTTCCCCGAGGCCGGGCAGCGCCAGCGAAAATGGTTTGGATTGAAAAAGGCAGCGTCGAGAATATCCGAACCCGAACTCAGACAGATTATTCTTGCGTTTGATCCGAAATCATTAAGACACCGTTGATATATGGATGCATCATTCCTATTGTCTGATGTCACCTTGGAAATGAGTTCTGAATGATACGGTATGCTTTGAAATGTGATCATGGCCACAGTTTTGTAAGCTGGTTTCAGTCTGCCACGGCGTTTGACACTTTGAAATCGGCGGGCCATCTGGCGTGTGCCATTTGCGGGTCGGATAAGGTCGAAAAAACGCTGATGGCACCGCGCATTGGGGCCGCTTCCGAAAAAACGGAAACGAAGGTCGAGGCGCCTCTTTCTGAACCCGCGTCACCGACCGAGCAGGCTGTGACAGAACTGCGCAAGCATCTTGAGACGAATTCTGAATACGTCGGCATGAACTTCGCGGCCGAGGCGCGCAAGATGCATGAGGGCGACAGCCAGGTCAGGTCTATACACGGCGAAGCAAAACCGGATGAGGCCAAGAAGCTTTTGGAAGACGGCATTCCGGTCGCCCCATTGCCCTTTATTCCAACGCGAAAGACAAACTGATGACAGTATTGATCACCGGGGCCAATCGCGGCATCGGACTGGCGCTATTCAATGCCTACAAAGATCGCGGTGAAGCCGTTCACGGAACGTCACGCGCACCCGTGACCGAAGAAAACTGGCATCAGCTTGAGGTGACCGATCCCGCTTCGCACGCCAAAATGTGCAAAGAGCTGGATTGCCAACCGATTGATCTATTGATCTGCAACGCGGGCGTTTACCTGGATCAGTCCGAAAATCTTGCAGATGGATATCCACCGCAGATGTGGGCCGATACTTTCGCGGTGAATGTGACCGGTGTTTTTCTGACAATACAGACCCTTCTGCCCAATCTGCAAATGGCATCCGGCGCTAAAATCGCGATCATCTCCAGCCAAATGGCGTCGCACACGCGCGCGCCGGGTGGCAGCTATATTTATCGGTCATCCAAGGCCGCTGTTCTGAACCTTGGGCGTAATCTGGCAACGGATATGAAACACATCGGAATCGCGGTTGGCATTTACCATCCCGGATGGGTGCGGACCGACATGGGCGGCGATCAAGCCGAGCTTGGCGTTACAGAAGCTGCCGCCGGTCTGGTTGAACGGTTTGCGCATCTTAGCCTTGAAACGACTGGCATTTTCGAAACATGGGATGGTCACGCCCACGCTTATTAAGTTGTGTCAGGCGACTACCAATCTGGGGTGTGTGGCCTCTTTAACCTTTTTAGGGCGCTTCAGAAAGATAATCGCAGGGTTTCTAAGGCCATTTTCGGATATGGACTTGGTCAAACTACGCGGGCTGCACGCAATGCGTTTTTCGTCTTGCGTTCCGGCATCACTGACCACATCGATACTGATCTCGTGCGAAAATCCCGTGGCCAGAAGGGCGGCCTCAATCCGCGGGGCCGCAGCAAGTCCCATATAAATCGCCGTGCGCGTGCCAGGCAAAAGGTTTTGAGTCAAATTTGGCAGATCATCGCCCGCTCGACAAGACGCTGTGGTCAGGATTAGTGTATCGGTCTGCCCCCGTTCGGTCAGAAAATCACCTGATGTCGCGGCTGCAACACTGGCCGCCGTGACACCAGGTACAATTTCATAGTCAATACCGGCTGCGGTCAAAGCGTCAGCCTCCTCAGCGCCGCGGGCAAATACACCAGGGTCGCCGCACTTTAGCCGGACAACCCGCTTGCCTTGCTTGGCCGCCGCAACGATGACGCCATTTATCCGATCCTGCGGCCAACTGCGATCACCGGGCGCTTTACCGACATAAACACGTTCTGCATCACGTCGCACCAGCTCTAGGATGCCGGGATCAATCAGTCGGTCGTAAAAGATGATATCGGCTTCCTGCAAACGATTAACGCCACGCAGGGTGATCAGATCAGCGCTGCCAGCCCCTGCCCCGACCAGTGAAACCTGTGGCAAGTTTTCGTCACCGAATTTTCCGGTGGTGATTGCAATTTTGACCATATCGGCTGCCTGCCGTTCAGAACCACGGGCATGGACGATACGCGGTGCGCCGCTAAAAACCCACCGCCAAAGATCGCGGCGATCGCGGGAGCCCAGACGTGCCGCCGCGCTATCACGCAGCCGCCCTGCAAGGGCCGCCAAATCGCCAAGACGCGGCTCAAGCATCTGTTCGACGCGGGTCTTGATCTGACGCGCTAGAACAGGCGCCGTCCCTTCGGTTCCGATCGCAACGACAACCGGGTCGCGATCCACGATCGATGGCGTGATCGCATCACAAAGATCGGGCTGATCGACGACGTTGACCAAGGCACCTCCCGCCTTGGCCAGATCGGCATGGGCGGCATCAGCGCCGGGGCAGCCAGATCCGATAAAAACCAGCGCGGCCCCTACAAAGATTTCTTTAGTGATGGGTTTGTCATCATGCAAAATACGGCCCGCATTTGCCAAAGCCTGCAGTTCGTCATCCAAACCGGTCGCCACCACAGTTATCTGTGCTTCGGTCTTTAGCGCCAGGCGGCATTTCTGTGCAGCCTGTTCACCACCGCCAACAATCACAATACGACGGCCTGTCATTCGTAAAAACATGGGAAAGGTCTTCATCGCGTTTCTCCTTCAGGCGGCATCTGCATGGTGGCGTCTTTGCCAAAATGTTCGGGCCATACTGTCAGCTTCGGCAATCGTTTTGGCGGCACCCAGGGTGTAAAACGCCAGTCCGGCCGTGCCGCAGACAATCGCCTCGGCAAATGTATTTGTGTCTGTGCCGTTCCAGACATCAGTCGGGGCTGGCAGCGGTGCGTCCGGTTCGTGCAGACGGCGTGCAGTATTCATCAGCGCCGGGGCAACGTCGTTCAAAGGCTGACCCCGCATCAGACCATGGACCGCAATGTCTTTACCCGGATGACGTTCGAATTCACCGCCGCCGCCCTTGATAACAGTGATCTTGTCGCGGCCCAGCAATCGACCCGCATCAGACTGCAGATCACGGTAAGATGGATGAAACACGCCTTGCACCGATGCCGTCGCACCCGACGGATTCAGCATGCGCAACACTGTGTTGATACAAGACCGCAGCCCAAGAACATCGCGTAGCAGCAAGAGATCGAACGCAGGCTGCGATATGTCTGGCAAGGTTACATAAACCAACCCGTCCTTCACCAACGCCTGATTGGCATCCGCAGCAGTCGTCGCCGTTACAATCCCAAGGGCGCGCACTGTATCACTGACCGATGCAAGGGCGTTTTGGTGACTATTCCAACCATGAACCAGAACGCTGTATCCAGCCTGAGCGATTAGTTTGGCGGACAGCAAAAAATATGGGGCGCCCCGCGATCGGCCCGCAGCATAGCTTGGCCAGTCCAGCGCCGGACGCAGCATTGTCCAGGGTACCAGATCAGACGAGAGCGCGTCGACAAAGCCCGCAATTTCATCCGCAGTTTCACCGCGATAGCGCATCAGCATCAGCAGTGCGCCCAAGGCCTCTGGCGCGGCCTTGCCATCCAAGATGATCTGCATAGCATGGCGCGCTTCGTCCCGGGTCAAGGACCGGGTCCGGCCTGGCCCGCGACCCATAATACGAACATACGGCGCCAAACTCATTCCGCGGCTACCTTTGGCTGTGAACTGGCGATCAAAGCGGCCAGCTCTGGCCTGCAAGACCCACAGTTCGTGCCCGCGCATGTATTTGCGCCCAAAGCCTCAACGGTCATGACGCCCCCCGCAATCTGGGTGCGCAGGGTGTTGATGCCCACATTGAAACAAGAACAGACAATGGCGCCCGGGTCTGCAAACTCACCAACGGGTCGACCCGCCAGCGCAACTTGAGCCGGTGTTTTCGTACCAATCAGCCCTGTGACATAACGACGGGAAACACTGACAGGCGTCCGCGCCGCAAACATCAGCGCAACAATCTGGTCATCCTGATGCAAAGCGACACGAGCCGTCCCGCGATTGACGTCACTCAAAACACTCGCCTGACCGCTGTAAATACCAGTCAGCGACCTTGCCTCGGCGACCCAGTCCCGTGGCACCTTCACGCCTGCCACCTCCGCCTGCCAGCCGGTTTCCGTTCGCCCAACGGCCGCATAAGGTCGCGCAGGCTGCACATGATCCGCGCTGACCACAAACCCATACCATCCCGCTTCAAAACGTTCGATCCGAACATTGCTTCCCTTAAGTGCCGGCTGACCCGAGACTGGATCGGTCTGCGCCATGACCATCGGGTTTGACCGCCCCGCAGGCGCAAAGCTGTTAGTCCAATGCATCGGAACAAAAACCTGACCGCGTTGAACCCGGTCCGATATCAAAACGCGGCAAATCGCCCGTCCTGCAGCGGATACCAGACGCGCCAGATCAGCATGACGCAGGCCGATCGCAAAGGCGTCCTGCGGGTGGATTTCGACATATGGCTCGGCCATGTGCTGGCTTAGACGTGCGCTGCGACCCGTACGGGTCATCGTATGCCATTGGTCACGGATCCGACCGGAATTCAGACGGAACGGGTATTCATCAGAGTGATTATGCCGTGGTGGTGTGATGGGCAACATTCGCGCGCGACCGTTTGCGGTATGAAAATTCCCTTTACTAAAAAAGCGTCCACCGGAAATCTGCCCTTCTGGCACGGGCCACTGAACCGGCATCAGTTCATGATAGGTCGCATCGCTGATCTGCATCAGTCCACTTATGTCGAAATCGCTGCCTAACTTTGCGGCAACCGAAGACAGCGTTGCGTACTCCCGAAAAACATAAGCTTCTGAGGAATAATCAAAGGCCTCGGCCCATCCCATGCGTGCGGCAACATCACAGATTATGCGCCAGTCTGGCCGCGCTTGACCCGGCGTTTTCGTAAATTGTCTCTGACGCGATATACGTCGCTCTGAATTAGTGACGGTACCGGATTTCTCGCCCCACCCCGCAGCGGGCAACAGAATATCTGCATGTTCGGTCGTATCTGTTTTTTCAAGAATATCGCTGACCACAACAAAAGGGACAGTCTTGATTGCTTTGGTCACAGCATCAGCGTCCGGCATACTGACGGCGGGGTTGGTTGACATGATCCATAGCGCCTTGATCTGACCTGACGCGCATGCCTGAAACAGGTCAACGGCCTTCAGGCCCGGCGTTTTACAGATGGTGGGGCTGTTCCAGGCTTTTTGCACAGCCTGACGGTGGGACTTGTTTTCGATATCCAGATGGCAGGCCAGCATATTCGCCAGGCCGCCGACTTCCCGCCCACCCATCGCGTTGGGCTGGCCTGTAACAGAAAACGGCCCACATCCGGGCAAACCAATCCGCCCGGTGGCCAGATGACAGTTTATAATCGCGTTGACCTTGTCGGTGCCGCAACAGGATTGATTGACGCCCTGGGAATAGACGGTCACAACATTGGGTGTGTCGATCCACAGACGATAAAAGTCGTCCAGTTCGTCGGGGCTTAACCCGCTTTCAAGCGGATCAGATACTTTCGCAGCCTGCAGAGCATCCTCAAAACCATCAACATGATCCAGGATATAGCGGCGATCCAACCGATCCTCAGCGGCAAGTTGCGCAAGCAATCCGTTGAACAAAGCGGCATCGCCATCGGGGCGTATCTGCAAATGCAGATCAGCCAGATCGGATGTTGCCGTGACACGCGGGTCGATATTGATGACCTTCATCTGTGGTCGCGCAGTCTTGGCCGCAGCAATGCGCTGATACAGCACCGGGTGACACCAGGCCAGATTTGAACCCACCAGAACGACCAGATCAGCCAGTTCCAGGTCCTCATAACAGCCGGGCACAGTATCGCTGCCAAAAGCCCGCTTGTGCCCCGCCACGGACGAGGCCATGCAAAGCCGCGAATTTGTATCGATATTGGCCGAGCCGATGTAACCCTTCATCAGCTTGTTGGCGACATAGTAGTCTTCGGTCAGCAATTGGCCGGACACATAAAAGGCGACACTGTCTGGCCCATAGTCCTGAATGGCCTGGGTGAACTTGTCTGCAACCAGATCTAGTGCGGTGTTCCAGCTTGCCTTTTGCCCGCCGATCTGCGGCGTGAGAAGACGACCCTCGGGTCCGAGGGTCTCGCCGAGCGCCGACCCCTTTGAACATAGCCTTCCAAGATTTGCGGGGTGGTCCGGATCGCCTTTTATAGAACCATCAGGACCAGCCAGAACGCCACATCCTACCCCGCAATAGGGGCATGTGGTGCACACAGTCATGCTGCAGTCCGGGCTTTCAGCCGATGTGCATCCAGCAGGATGCGACCGCCCTCGACCTTGGCGGGATAAGTGCTGACCTGACCTTCGTCCGCATCCTGAGCCAAGCCCGTTTCCAGCGAAATCACCCAATTGTGCAGAGGGCAGGTCACGGCCTTGCCGTGCACGATACCTTCGGCCAGCGGACCCGCCTTATGCGGACAGGCATTTTCAAGGGCAAAAACCTCATCCGCGCCGGTGCGGAACACGGCCACACACCCGTGGACCGTTTTAACAACACGTGCACCGCGTGCAGGGATGTCGTCCAGGGCACCGATATCAATCCAGCTCATTCTGCAGCCTCCAACGTCAGATTGGCCAGCGGCGCATAGATTTCGGCCTTGTCGCGCGCATGTTCAGCCCAGGGATCCTTGCGATAGATCGACTGTGATAGCTCAAACCGCTCGACCAGTGCACGGCGGCTGTCCAGGTCGTCGACGACAGTTGCCCTGATCCAGTCCAACCCGACCTTGGCCATCCATTTGTAAATCCGGTCCAGATATTTGCCGCCCTCGCGATAAGCCTGGGTGACGGCCATGACGACCTCGATCGCTTCCTCTTCGGTGTCGACCTGGCACAACAGTTCGGTTTCTTTCACATCCATGCCGGCGGCCCCGCCGATACCGATCTGATACCCGCTGTCCACACAGACAACGCCGATGTCCTTACAAGTCGCCTCGGCGCAGTTGCGGGGGCAGCCGCTGACGGCCAGTTTCAGCTTGTGCGGCGTCCACGACCCCCACAGCACCTTTTCCAGCTTGATGCCCAGGCCGGTCGAATCCTGCGTACCAAAGCGGCAATGATCCGTGCCCACACAGGTTTTCACCGTACGCAGCCCTTTTGAGTACGCATGCCCCGAAACCAGCCCAGCCTTGTTCAGATCGGCCCAGATATAGGGCAGGTCCTCGCCTTTGACGCCAAGCAGATCGATCCGCTGACCACCGGTGACCTTGACGGTCGGAACGTTGTATTTCTCAGCAGCGTCCGCAATAGCGCGCAATTCATCGGGGTTTGTAATACCACCCCACATTCGGGGCACGACGCTGAACGTCCCATCCTTTTGAATATTTGCATGCTTGCGTTCGTTTACGAAACGGCTTTGCGGATCGTCCTGATAGTCCAGCGGCCAGTCAGCCAACAGATAGAAGTTCAACGCAGGACGGCAGACGTGGCAGCCGCAGGATGTTTTCCAGCCCAGTTCCTGCCAGACCGCTGGCATGGATTTCAGTTCCTGAGATTTGATCAGACGACGCACGTCTTCGTGCGTCATATCGGTACAGCCGCACATGGGCTGGGCCGCAGGAATGACAAAGTCGTCACCCAGAGTCACGGCCAGTACCTGTTCCACCAGACCTGTGCAGGTGCCACAGGACCCGCTGGCCTTGGTCACCGCGCGCACAGCGCTCAGATCGGTCGCACCGTTTTCAATGGCCTCGACAATTTCGCCTTTGCAAATGCCGTTGCAGCCGCAGATTTCTGCGTCAGGCGGTAAGGCTGCAACGGCCGCCATAGGGTCCTGGGGAGATCCCCCTTGAAACGACGGCCCGAATATCAGGGTGTCGCGCATTTCGCTGATATCTTCACCATCGCGGATCAGACCAAAGAACCAGTTGCTGTCGGCTGTATCGCCATACATGACAGCACCGACAATCTGGTCGTCTTGCAACACCAGACGTTTGTAAACGCCACGGGCCGGGTCGCGGAACACGATATCTTCGCGCCCATCCGCGTCTGCAAAATCCCCTGCACTGAACAAGTCGCACCCTGTGACCTTCAACTTTGTCGAAAGCTCTTTGACCACAAAGGCGGCAGGTGACCCGACAAGCGTCTGCGCCAGCACCTTGGCCTGATCATATAACGGCGCAACAAGACCAAAGAGATGCCCATCGAATTCAACGCATTCGCCCACGGCAAAGATATCAGGATCGCTGGTTTGCATCTGGGCATTCACTTCAATCCCCCGCGCAACCTCCAGCCCGGCGTTATTGGCCAGCCGTGTTTCGGGTCGGATACCCACCGCCATGACGACCAGATCGGCCTCAACCCCGATGTTGTCTTCCAGCAGAACGCCCTCAACCCGGTCCTTGCCCAGAATGGCAGCGGTCGAGGCGCGGCACATCACCTTGATGCCGCGCTTTTCCAGATCACGGCGCAACAAGAAGCCCGCGCTTTCATCCAACTGGCGTTCCATAACATGGCCCATCAGATGCAAGACGGTGACATGCATGCCCCGCTCTTTCAGTCCTGCCGCAGCTTCAAGCCCAAGCAGGCCGCCACCAATGACCACGGCCTTGCCACCTTTTTCGGCAGCTGTGATCATCGCGTTGGTGTCATCCAGATCACGATAGGTGATCACGCCGGGCAAATCCTTACCCTCGACCGGAATGATGAAGGGCGCCGACCCTGTCGCAATCACCAGCTTGTCATAGGGGGTTTCACCGGCAGCGGTTACAACCACCTTTCTGGCACGATCAATGCCGGTGACGGCTTCGCCAAAACGGCAGGTCACGTTGTGCGTCGCATACCATTCAGCATCATGAGTGACGATTTCATCATATGTTTTTTCACCGGACAGAACCGGCGAAAGCATGATCCTGTTGTAATTTCCGCGCGGCTCAGCCCCGAAAAGGGTCACATCATAGGCATCAGGTGACAGCTTGAACAGTTCCTCAAGCATCCGCCCAGAAGCCATGCCCGCCCCTATGACAACAAGTTTTTCTTTCATGATGATACCTCGGTGGGATAGGCTGCGGCGATCATAACGCCCGAAAGCGTCTGATATGCTGCCAGCCAGCTGTCTTTGACATCATTGGTGAATTCGGCACCAAGACCCTTTTCCAGGGTCTCAAGCAGCGCTTGGCCAACAGACTGATAATGCCCGGCCTCGACCCCATAAGCGATGTGGCGGACTGCCAGATCCCGGGCCACCGGTACGATCTTTTCAACATCATTCAGACCGTTCACGACCGCACCCAGCATTGCCATCAGTTTGGCGCCCTGTTGTGTCATGTCGCCTTTGAAAAGCGGCCGTACTTCGGGTGCGATTTCAAACAGTCGCTGATAGAACAGCGCAGCGGCCTCGTCGCGGATGGGTACGACTTTGCCAAAGCTATCCTGCACAAGTTTGATTTGTTCGGGTGTCATTGGTTCCTACTCCGCCGCGATTGCTTTGGGTTTTGGCTTGGGCGTGGGTTTGGCCCCGTGTTCGTATTCTTCAAGGAAATCAAGAACCTCTTGCCGGTAGGCATAGTAGTCAGGGTGTTCCAGCAATGCTTTCCGGGTCCGCGGACGCGGCAGATCGACATTCGTGATCTTTCCGATGGTCGCGCGCGGACCGTTCGTCATCATGACAACACGATCCGCCAGCAGAATGGCCTCGTCGACATCATGGGTCACGCAGATGGTGGTGACCTTGGTTCGCGACCAGACCTCCATCAGCACTTCCTGCAGTTCCCATCGGGTCAGACTGTCCAGCATCCCAAAGGGTTCATCCAGCAGAAGCAGTTTCGGCGAAAGGGCAAAGGCCCGCGCGATGCCGACACGCTGCTTCATGCCATTCGACAGGCTAGCGGCATCTTTATCCATGCTGTCGACCAGACCGACCCGTTCCAGATAGTATTCGACAACATCCTGCCGCTCCGCCTGCGAGGCGCGCGGATAAACCTTATCAACACCAATCGCCACGTTTTCCTTGGCCGTCAGCCACGGGAAAAGGTTAGGCGACTGGAAGACCACAGCGCGTTCCGGATCGGCGCCTTCCACATGGCGACCATCCAGTTTGATCGCGCCTTTGCTGATCTCATTCAGACCGGCGGCCATGGTCAGCACGGTGGATTTCCCGCAGCCCGAGTGACCGATTAGGCTGATAAACTCACCTTTGTTGATCTTGAGGTCAAAGTCCTCAACCACCGTAAGCGGTCCCTTCGGGGTCGGATAAACCTTGTGAAGTTGGCTGAAATCCAGAAAACGATGTTCGATCAGGCCATCCTGCGCCTGCGCCACGGCTGTCGGAACGCCATGAATGGGTGTGACATCGGGCAGTTGTTTGGTGCCCTCGACCTTGGCTTCGATGCCGACATCCATCAGGTAATTCGTGACCTCGGCCCGCAAACGCTTGAACCCGTCGTGGTGATTCATTTCCGTGCGGTCACGGGGGCGCGGGATATTGACTGTGAACGCCTCGCCCAGTGTTCCGTCAGGGTTCAAAGGAATGATCCGATCCGCCAGCAAAATCGCTTCGTCCACATCATTGGTGATCAGGACACAAGTTTTTTTGTCGGCCTCCCAGATCGCCTCGATTTCATCGGCCAGATTGGCGCGTGTCAGGGCATCCAGTGCGGACAGCGGTTCATCCAACAACAGGACTTCGGGGTTCATCGCCAGGGCACGGGCCACCGCAACGCGTTGGCGCATACCACCGGACAGTTCGGCCGGGCGCCGGTCAACTGCATGGCCCAGCCCGACCATCTTGATATAGTGCAGCGCTTTTTCGGCCCGTTCAGCTTTGCTGAGTTTCGGGAAAACGGTGTCCACGGCCAGGCTGACATTCCCTTTCACCGTCAGCCAAGGCATCAGCGAATAAGACTGAAAAACCAACCCGCGTTCAGGACCAGGGCCGGTGATGCCCTGCCCCTTGAATGTGACTGCACCATGATCTGGGGTCTCAAGCCCTGCGATCAGATTGATCAGCGTTGTTTTGCCCGTGCCTGAAAACCCAAGGATGGCAACAAACTCGCTTTCCGCGACCTCCAGGTTGATGTCTTTCAAAACTTCGGTGCGGGATAACCCCTGACCATAGCCTTTATTTACATTGGTGAATTTCAGAATGCTCATCTGGGATCACCGTGTCGCGCTGTAGGTGAACATGGACTGGATCGCGTACATCAGCCGGTCCAACAGAAAACCGATGATGCCGATTGTGAACACGGCCACCATGATCCGCGCCAGCGATTGGCTGGAACCGTTTTGGAATTCGTCCCAAACAAACTTGCCAAGACCAGGATTCTGGGCCAGCATTTCAGCCGCAATTAGAACCATCCACCCCACACCAAGCGACAAGCGCAGACCGGTGAAGATCAGCGGCAACGCCGAGGGTAGGACCAGTTTGGTAATCTTGGTCCAGGTGTTCATTTTCAGCACTTTTGAGACGTTGACCAGATCCTTGTCGATGCTGGCGACCCCAAGGGCCGTGTTGATCAGTGTGGCCCACAGCGAACACAGCGTCACCGTGATAGCCGAGTTCAGAAAAGACTTCGAAAACCAGCCGTCATTGGTCACATAAAGGGCCGACACGACCATCGTCACGATCGGCAACCAGGCCAGTGGCGAGACGGGTTTGAAAATCTGGATCAGCGGGTTAAGTGCCGCGTTTGCAGTGGGGCTAAGGCCCGCCAGAATTCCCAAGGGAATGGCGATGATCGATGCGATCAGGAAACCGAAGAAAACCGTTTTGATCGATGTCCAGATCTGATCGTAATAGGTGGGTTTCCCGGTGTAGTCCCGCCATCTGACACGGTCTTCGTTTCCTTCCGCAATCAAGGATGCATTGCGGGCTTCTTGACGTTCATAGAATGCTGCGGCCTTTTCCCGTTCGCGCAGATGATCAGCATGAAGGTTGCCGACCTGTTCCCACACCTGAGCCGGGCCTGGTATGGCCCCCAGCGAGGTTTGAACTTGAGGCGCCAGGGTGGCCCAAAGCCCGATAAAGCAGATGATTGCCAAAACTGGCACACCAAGCAGCCGCCAGATTTCTTTGACCTGTGCCTTTGGATTATCACCGGCTGCGGCTTTCAGTACGGGCGTTACCCAGCTTAGACCAAGAACCTGAAACCAGGCGTCAGCTTTATTGATGCGGGTAAACAATCTGGCCCGTCGTGCCTCGCGCGTCTGATCGGCGCTCAGTTGATCTGGATCGATTGCGGTCATGGATTTATCCTTTGGATCCTTGGTCCCTGTTCAGTCACCCGACCAACTTCTTGATTGGCCACGTGTCCTGAACAGTGTCGCCTGGGTTAACCTTGAACTTCGTTGCCGATGACTTTTTGTTCGCCCTTCAGCCCAATGGGCAGGCTGTCGATATAGGCGTTGGGCTGACGACCGTCATAGGGAATACCGTCGATGATATCGGCTGCCGGTGTTGGCGCCTTGTAACCATCTGTATCCCAAGGAAAATCAACCTCATTCGCCAGTCCTTCGTCAACCAGCATACGGGCAGCTTCCAGGTAAATCTCGGGCTTATAGACCTCGCGGGCGACCTCATCATACCAGTTGTCTGGCTTTGCCTCAGAAATCTGGCCCCAGCGGCGCATCTGGGTCAGGTACCAGACCGCATCGGAATAATAAGGATAAGTTGCGTTATAGCGGAAAAACACATTGAAATCAGGGATGTCGCGTTTATCGCCTTTTTCAAACTCGAAAAATCCGGTCATCGAATTGGCAATCACCTCGGCATCAGCACCCACATATTCGGACCGGGCCAGAATCTCGACCGCCTCTTCGCGGTTGGCATTGTCATTTTCATCCAGCCAGATCGCCGCCCGGATCAGCGCCTTGGTCAGGGCCAATGTTGTGTTTGGGTTTTCTTCCGCAAATTCGGCCGATATGCCGAAAACCTTTTCAGGGTTATTTTTCCAGATCTGATAATCCGTGATGACCGGCACACCGATGCCCTTGAACACAGCTTGCTGGTTCCACGGTTCGCCCACGCAATAGCCGTGGATTGTTCCGGCCTCCAGCGTGGCAGGCATCTGAGGCGGAGGTGTCACAGACAGAAACACATCCGCGCCGATCTGGCCCGAGACATTCTCGGGTGAATAATAACCGGGTTCCAGCCCACCCGCCGCCAGCCAGTAGCGCAACTCATAATTGTGGGTCGAAACCGGGAAAACCATACCCATATTGAATGGGCGCCCTTCGTCTTTGAATTGTTCGACCACAGGCTTCAGGGCCGAAGCACTGATGGGGTGAACCGGACGACCATCATCCATGCTTGGGATATTAGGGCGCATCATTTCCCAGACTTCGTTGGATACCGTGATGCCATTGCCATTCAGATCCATCGAAAAGGGTGTGATGATATGCGCCTCGGTGCCGTATCCGATTGTTGCGGCCAAAGGCTGACCTGCCAGCATATGTGCACCGTCTAATTCACCATCAATCACACGGTCCAGCAGAACCTTCCAGTTGGCTTGCGGTTCAAGTGTGACGAACAAACCTTCGTCTTCGAAATATCCCTTCTCATAGGCTATCGCCAAAGGCGCCATGTCGGTCAGCTTGATGAAGCCCAACGTCAGTTCATCTTTTTCAACATCCAGAAACTCGGCAGATGCTGCAGTTACAAAGATCGCTGTCGCTGCAAAGGTCAGGGTTAAGGTCTTTTTCATATGTTTGTCCTTCTTCGCCATCTTGTCAGGTGAAAAAAATAAAGCCGCACGATCTGGCCACGGAGAGTACCGTGATCAGGTCGAGCGGCTTTGCTCAGGAATACTCAATTTCGATGAGTCTACAGAACGCCTTTGCCCTGTGTTATGTCATGCATAAGACAATTATTGATGCTGTCTAAGCCTAAGATCCGGAAACTGCATCTTTGATCCTTGGAATTGCTGCAGATGCACAATAATTAGTCAGCCAGCCGCATTTGGATCAAAAATCTGGCCGTCAAAAAACGCATCTGGCCCCAGAATCAGCTCACCCCGCTCAGATGCAACGGCCTCGGGATGCACCAATGCGCCCTCGAGTTTTTCTGAAGCTCCGGGCATATCGACAGAAATCTCGGACAGATAATCGCGGTATAAGTCCGCCCGAAAACAGCTTTTTGCAATCTGTATCGCCTGGGATCGGTCCAGTTTCATCCGGCCCGCCAGGTTACTGGCAATCCAGGCGGCCTGACTGCGCCAGGGGAAATTCGCAGCGCCGCCGTGGAACCGCAGGAAATGCGGAACCTGCTGAGCAAAAGCGCGCCTGCGCATGATCAAACGGCCGGCCAAGGCGCGATCAATGATGTCATCTGCGACATCAAGATGTTCGCTGCGGGCCAGTACCTCGGCCGCCATCATTCGATTGTCATGATCCCCCAGCCATTTCGCCGCACGCGCAACGGCACGCATTAACCGGCGCGTCAGATCTGGGTTTGTAGTGATCCAATCACGGCGGGCTGCCAGCACCTTTTCCGGTGCAAAAGCCCAGATCGCGGCACCCGGCAAAATCAATTCAGCGACACCTTGTTCGACCGCAATCGATCCCCAGGGTTCACCCACACAAAAGACATCGATTTCACCCTGGGCAATGGCATCTGCCATCTGAGGGGGCGGCACGATGCGTATGTCAAGCTGGTTGCCCACATCGATGCCAAGATGACCCAGCCAGTAATACAAAAGTTCAGAATGCATCGAAAAGGGAAACGGCACACCGATCCGCAAATCTGGTCCCGCGGAAGCAATCAGATGTTTGCCGGTTTCAGACGGGGTCAGAAAATCGCCTGACCAACCGTTTTCGCGCATCTGATCCGCCAGCGTGTTTGAAACCCCGATGACGTTACCATTGGCGGATAATACCATCAGAGCATCGACCTGCGCTGGTAGCCCTCCAAGCCCTAGCGACATTGCAATGGGCAAAGGCGAAAGAATATGAGCCGCGTCCAGATGACCCAAAGCCAACAGATCGCGCAATGCCGACCACGATGGCTGCTTTAACAGCTGAAGGTCCAAGCCCTCTTCCTGTGCAAAATTCAACTCGCGTGCGATGATCAGCGGGGCACTGTCAACCAGCGGAACATAACCGCAATTGATCCGATGGGCCCTCATTTCAGCAAATCCGATGCTGTGACAAGCGCTTCGGCAATATCGATCAGTTTGCGTCCCTGATCCATCGCCGTCTTGCGCAGCAGGCCATAGGCTTCATCCTCGCTCAGACCCCTTGCCTGCATCAAAAGGCCCTTGGCACGGTCGATCGTCTTACGTTCAGACAATGCGGCCTTGGCAGCATCCAGTTCAGCCCGCATTTGGCTGACCATCTGAAAACGCGCAATCGCTGTTTCAAGAACGGGCTTGATCCGATCTTTTTTCAAACCATCAACAACATAAGCGCTTAGACCTGCCGCAATCGCGGCCCGGGTCAGTTCATCGTCAGAATGATCGACAAACATCGCGACAGGCCGCTGTTTGGCCCCTGATGCAATGCTTAATGTTTCCAGGGCGTCCCGGCTGGGATTGGCCAGATCGATCAGAACCAGATCAGGGTCCAAATCAGCCAGATTGCGGGCCAAAGCATTGGTTTCACCAATCACCTGAATGTCAGGCCAGCCACTGTCGCGAAGACCATCTGTTATTTCTTTTGCGCGCGCTGCATCCGGTTCAACAACGACAATTCTAAGCGGATTTGCCATATCTGACCCATACTGTCATGCCGACTTCGAACAAGAGCGGGGCATCGCGATACATCATCGTTGCAGAATAGGTGCCCAAAATACAAGCAAAGTCACGAAATATGATAAAAAACAAAACAGATAAAAAAGCAGCCAAAAACAGGCTGCTTCCAAGTACATAATGCGCTTATATGACTTTTATTTCGCCTGCAGATTTGCGGCCATCGCGGCCTTCTTGCAGTTCGTATTCAACCTTTTGGTTATCAGCCAGCCCAGTCAAACCCGCACGTTCGACGGCCGAGATATGTACAAACACATCCTGTCCGCCACCCTCGGGTGCGATAAAGCCGAAGCCTTTTGTCGTATTGAACCATTTCACGGTGCCAGTGGCCATTTCCGTTTTCCTTCTTTTGGACCGCCCGCAGCATGCGGCGGCTTGGTGTTGCAGGCTGTAGAGGTAACCGGCTGCTGAAAAGAAGGCGGGAACGTATAGTCTGTTATCACACGACAGTAGATGTAGTATTTCGGCAATTATAGCAAGAGTTGTTAACAAAATAAGCCTTAAAACGAAAAACGGCCCGCTTGAACGGGCCGTACAAAACCACAACTAGCGCCTGCTTATAACGCTTTCAGCTCACCGGCGGATTGTCGCCCATCGCGACCTTCTACCATTTCAAACTCGATCTTCATGTTGTCCGCCAGTCCAGTCATGCCAGCGCGCTCAACAGCCGAAATATGCACAAATACATCCTTGCCCCCATCATCAGGTGCAATAAACCCATAACCCTTTGTCGTGTTGAACCATTTTACGGTTCCAGTCGCCATTCATCTTCTCCCTCAGGTGGTCCGCCCACGGTATTGCGGCGGGGTGGTGCAGCCTAGTCTTCCATCGTTGCGGCTGCCTCGAAGAGGCTGGCATCAGGAATTCCATTGTCACACGTTAAAAATTAACCAACGACCTTGAAATGCAAGCGACTCTGCCTGGACGCGCGCAAAACCGGCAGTATAGTGCCGATAAAAACGGGGGATCAAATGAAGCTATATGGGTTGAAATCCTGCGACACCTGCAAAAAGGCTTTGAAAGCGCTAACCGCCGCTGATCGGCCCGTTTCGTTCGTCGATGTCAGATCAGATGGCGTGCCTAAAGATCAGTTGAAACGGTTCCACGACACCTTTGGCGACGCCATTGTGAATAAGAAATCGAAAACCTGGCGCGAACTGGATGATGCCGCACAACAGCTTGATGTCGTTGACCTTTTGGTGACACATCCTTTGGTCATGAAGCGGCCCGTTATCGACAACGGATCGCTTTATCTGGGCTGGGCGCCAGATGTTCAGAAAGAATTGACAAGTTAAGCCAGCCGAAGGTCTGCTTTATTCACCCCACCGCCCGTGATTTTGCTGAACAGCCAATCCAGCGACAGTGGACCGGCCCCACGGATCACAAGAACAAGCAAGGTAAATACCCAAAAGGCCCGTTGATCCAGGATAATATCGGCTGATTGTCGATCAAACCAAAGTCCTGCAGCAACGCCATGTCCCGTAATATCGACCACGCTTTGCACAATCACAAATCCGATCATGCCCAGTGCCGCAAGGCGCGTCAGCAAACCGACCAAGATCAGCGCGGGCAAGATAAACTCGGCCCAGGTGCCGGCTATGACGACCAGCTTGTGAAACAGGCTAAGCTGACTGGCATCGTAACTGACCGCCTCCATCGCTTTTGGGAAAATCTGGGTGTAGGCCCCAAACGAAGGCTGAAACAGGCCTGCAAAACCGTCGCCCAGCTTCGTCATCGCTGAATTCCAGTAATAGACCAGCAGGACGGACGCGAACAGAAAACGGGCCAGTGTGGGCGTCACCCAATCCCCCGCGCGTTCAATCGGGCTAAAGACAGCAGTGTAGAGTGCGGCAAGGCGGTTCATTTTGGGATCTCACTTATGGCGGTGATGGCGCCACCGGCAATCAAGGCACCAAGCGTTGAGGTTAGATCGAAGTCAGGTACGATTTTGGTGGCCTGTTCATAGGCCTCGCCGAAGGACATGTCTTTCGAAGCCTCTAAAAACAGGGTGGCACCGGGTGGCAGCAACGTCAGATAAGGATCGTATTCAGGACGGGTTATCAAAACATCCTCGGCCCGCATTTCGGGCTTGGGTGCATCAGCTGCCATATTGAACTGCCAGATCGCATATATCGGCCAGGGCGAAGATATCACCCTAACGGCAGGTGCCAGATGCAGGTAAGACCCCATCAGTTGGTCAGGCGGCATATCCTGCAAAACGCTGGGCTGAATTGGTTGGGCATCGGCGGCGTGATAGGATTGGCGCATCGCCTGTTCCAATCGTGCGATATCCGGCAGATACGGTATCTTCTGCGCAGGCTCAAAAGTTTTCAGAAAATCAGGCATCTGATCGCCGTAGAACATCATAAGCGGCGATGTCGGTGGGTATTGCCGCAGATAGACACCAACCATGGCGCGAAAAAACTCTGGTCCGACCAGTTTGACGATGACTGGAAACGCGGCCTCTAACGCGTCGGTCAAACTGACAGCGACGTTGTTGCGATAAACCGCAAAACGCTTTGGCGTTGGCAAGCCTTGCGGGTCGATCACGCCATTCGGAATAGCGGCCGCAGGGTCCAAAAGCGCGTGAGTGAAGTCTGACTGACCCATCACGCAAGCACTTTGGATAGGGCGCGTTCAGCGCGGGCGGCTTCGGACGCAAGGGGCTGCCAATCAGGTACATCTGTGTCCCATTCAATCAGCGTTGGGACAGGACCTGTGCGCGTCAGAGTGTGATCATAGAGCGCCCAAACCGGGTCCACGACTTCACGACCGTGACTGTCAATCAAAAGCGGTGCGCCGTGGTCATCGTGGTCTTCGTCATGACCGCCCAGATGAATTTCGCCGACATATTCGACCGGAAAATCATTGATATAGCTGATCGGATCGGTCTGCTGGTTCGTCGCAGAGACAAAGACGTTGTTCACATCCAAAAGCAAACCGCACCCTGTGCGCTGCACAATCTGCGCCAGATAGTCGACCTCGGACATCGTGGTTTCTTCGAAAGCCAAATAGGTCGATGGGTTTTCCAGCAACATCCTGCGACCCAGGGCATCCTGAACTTGATTGATGTGATCGACGACGCGGTTCAGCGTAGCGTCGTTATAGGGCACGGGCAGCAGATCATTCAGGAAGTGCGTATCGTGGGTCGACCACGCTAAATGTTCGGAAAAGCTGGCAGGGTTTAACCAATCGATCAAATGCTTCAAGCGCGCCAGATGATCCTGATCCAGCGGTGTTTCACCGCCAATCGATAAGCCGACACCATGAACCGAAATCGGAAACCGTTGGGCAAGATGCTTTAGCTGCGCAATCGGGCGACCACCGTCCCCCATGTAGTTTTCGGCATGTATCTCAAGCCAACCAACCGGGCCTGCGTCCGCCATGATATCCGCAAAATGCTGCGCCTTATAGCCAACACCGGGCTGCGTGGGCAGTCGATCAAAGGAATGGCTGATATCAAGCATCGTGACCTCGGCAAGTTTGATCTGTGTCCCCCAACCTGTGCGGGGGACACGTGGTATGATACCATTTATGCTGGTAGGTCGCGATCCAGCGCTTCCAGCGATCCTTCGCGGGCGGTACCGTCGGCCATCGCAGGCAGTTCGATGTCAGAGCACGTGCCAGCTTCAACCAGTGTCCAAGCGTTGCCTTGGTAATCAACAGTCGATGTACCGGCGCAAGATGTACCTGGGCCAGCGGCACAGTCATTTTCGCCAGCCAGCGATACGCCAAAGCATTTTTCCTGAGCCTGAGCGTTTACGGCTGTTGTCGAGTGTGCAGTCAAAGCAGCGGCAACAGCACCGGCGACGGCAAGGGTTTTAACGTGTTTGGACATGTTGTTCCTCTCGGGTTTTACTGTCATTCCCGCTTGTTGCGGTGATTGAAGACTAATCAATCGGTGTGACAGTTTGCCACTCACGTCGCCGTGTGTCGCAGGTGCGTCAGTCTGTGTGAGGTTTTCGTGAGGATTATTTCAGCGCTTAGCGCAATATTCTTTATTTAGTGGCCTTGGTCTTTTGGGCAAGGATGCAGACCTGCGACAGAATGGCCGAATTGTTACAAATCCTGGCCAGGCGCAATGGTCACTTACCGAAATGTTTCACCGCCACAGACAATTATATGTCTGTGGCACACGATTTTTCATACTTGGATTAAACGGCCATATCAGGTGGTATGGTTTCAGCAGCCAGCGACGTGACAACTTCATCCAAGGCAACTGTCTTGGTCTGTTTTTCACCAAGACGGCGCAGCGATACAGTGTGATCATCGACCTCTCGCATACCGCACGCCAGAATGACGGGAACTTTCCCCACCGAATGTTCGCGAACCTTGTAGTTGATCTTTTCATTGCGCACATCCGCTTCCGCACGCACGCCTGCGGCCTTCAGCTTGGCCACGACCTGATGCACATAGTCATCTGCATCGGACACAATCGACGCGACGACAACCTGCCGTGGCGCCAGCCAGAAAGGCAGCTTGCCTGCGTGTTCTTCGATCAGAATGCCAATAAAACGTTCAAAAGACCCGACCACCGCACGGTGCAGCATAACGGGCCGGTGTTTTTCACCGTCTTTACCGATGTAATTGGCGTTCAGACGTTCGGGCAGAACAAAATCGACCTGAAATGTGCCGCATTGCCAGTCCCGTCCGATTGCATCGGTCAAAACAAATTCCAGCTTCGGACCATAGAAAGCCCCTTCGCCCGGATTGACTTCGTAATCATTTGTGACGCGTCTGACGGCGGTTTCAAGTGCGGCTTCCGCCTTGTCCCAGACCTCATCCGATCCTGACCGAACTTCGGGACGATCGGAAAATTTGATGCGATAGTTATCAAATCCAAGATCACTGTAGATCTCTGACAGCATCTTTATGAAATTCTCGCACTCATCCTCGATCTGACTTTCTTCACAAAAGATGTGGGCATCATCCTGTTTGAACCCCCGCACGCGCATAATGCCATGTAAGGCGCCCGACGGTTCATACCGATGGCAGGCGCCAAATTCGGCCAGACGCAACGGCAGGTCGCGATAGCTTTTCAGACCCTGATTGAAAACCTGCACGTGACACGGGCAGTTCATCGGTTTCAGAGCATTGATCGCCTTTTCACGGGCGTGTTCTTCGTCAACTTCGACGATGAACATGTTTTCCTGATATTTGTCCCAATGGCCCGAGGCTTCCCATAGTTTGCGATCAACGACCTCGGGTGTGTTGATTTCCTGATAACCATGGCGCCGCTGCTGACGACGGATGTAATCCTGCAGCTCGGTATAAATCGTCCAGCCATTTGGGTGCCAAAAGACCTGACCGGGCGCTTCTTCCTGCATATGGAACAGGTTCATTTCCCGACCTAAACGACGGTGATCGCGCTTTTCGGCCTCTTCCAGAAAGTTCAGATACTTCTTCAGATCATCGCGGCTTTGGAAGGCCACACCATAGATGCGTTGCAGCATCGGGCGGTTGCTGTCGCCGCGCCAATAGGCCCCCGCGACAGACATCAGCTTAAAGGCATCGGCGGGTACCTGGCCGGTGTGCTGCAGGTGCGGCCCGCGGCACAGGTCCTGCCAATGGCCATGCCAGTACATGCGGATCGGCTCATTGCCCGGAATGGCCTCAATCAGCTCAACTTTATAAGGTTCGTTATTGGCGTGATAGAATTTGATCGCGCGGTCACGCGCCCATACCTCGGTCGTGACGGTATCGCGGCGATTAATGATTTCTTTCATCTTGGCTTCGATCTGGCCAAGATCTTCGGGTGTGAATGGCTCGGCCCGGTCAAAATCGTAATACCAGCCGTTTTCGATGACGGGCCCGATGGTCACTTTCACATCCGGCCAGATTTCCTGCACCGCACGCGCCATGATGTGCGCCAGATCGTGGCGGATCAGCTCAAGCGCCTGAGGTGCGTCTTTCATGGTGTGGATCGCGATGGCTGCATCTTGCTGGATCGGCCATTGCATGTCCCAATGCGCACCATCGACAGTCGCAGAAATCGCTTTCTTGGCCAGTGATGATGAAATATCAGCAGCGACGTCCGCAGGCGTTATGCCAGCCGGGTAATCACGTTTGTTACCATCGGGAAGGGTCAGAGAAATTTGGGCCATCTTACGGCTCTCCTCGTCAGTTTGGCGCCCACGGAACGCCCGGTTGCGGGTTATGTCGAGCAACCTTCTGATATGGCGACAACATCAAGTCAAGGTTTTATTCGACAGCCCTTTATTTTGGGCCTATCCAAACCTGCAATCATATATCGAATTCATTTTTTGAAAAAAAAATATATAATAAAAACATATATTTACGATATTTTATCGAGAAAGTGCCATCTTATTTGGAACTTCGACACTCTGCGCCGTGTTGATATCGCGAACGACGCAAAGAGCGTCTTAACAACGTAAGAAGGAGATCGATATGAAACGCCTTTTGACAACAACAGCATTTGTTCTGTCAGCTTCCGCTGCCGCTTTTGCAATGACCAATGATCAGCTGAAAGACGCAGTCGAAAACGAATTGAACACCTATGACAAAGAAGTCAATGTGGATATGCTGACCGAAGACCAGATCAGTGCAATCTACATGACGATGACAACCGGTGACAGCCCGTTGGACAAACAGCGTCGCATTGAGCAAATTCTGGAAGATGCTCCAAGTGCAGCAATTCGTGACGAAAATGGAGTTTTGATCGAACTACCGGAAAATAACGTACGTGCGCAGCTGCAAAGTCGTCTAGCCATCCGCGGTTTTGACGTTGATGTGGCAGAGCTTGACCGTGACACGGTAATGCAACTTTATGCCGTTGTGACATCCAGCGAAAGTCCCGCTGAAAGCAATTCGACAATTGAGTCGTTGTTGCAGTAGTTTGAAAATCTGTTGAGCGGGGGCATAATGCCCCCATTTTCGTATTTACTTGATCAGATACTTTCGAAAGCTGCGCTTTAGCAAATCCAGTTCTGCCCTCAGCAAGCTGACCTCGGCGCGCAGATCATCGGCAAGCGGATCGCCAGATACCAGTGAAATACTGTTCAGTAGCTGATCTGTTATATCGTCTTTTATCAAGATTGTCTGAATACCATCGGTGATGGCCTGGCGTGGTATCGGAATACGAATGCGCCAGCCATCATTATGCTTATCCACATCAACGCCTTCAACCTCATCATCCAGGAATAACACTTTGATCTGCGGTGCGTGATCACTGGCAGTTTTCAAGATGCCTTCCCAGATCCCGTCCTGCATGCGTGTTTTCGTTAACGTCATCTCTGACAAGTAAAGGCCCCCTCTGCTAAAGTTCTGCACGTGGATGTCTTGTGAACACCAGATCGTATATCGTTATCTCATTCAAAGATGGATCAGTAAAAATGATATCGACCCACATCGCTTCAACCCGATGATGATTGATTTTCAGATGGGAAACATCGAATTCCGCTGACACTGTTGCCGAGGATGCGTCGTAATACTGGCTGACTTGTTCAGTGTTTGGACCATGCCTGATGTTCAGGCGAAGCAAAACAGGCAAGGTCCTTTCGTATTTACCACTCAGATCAAGCCGGATGATGTTGTCCTTATTGAATTGATCGGCCAGCACTTTGGGCAACTGAACGACCAATGACAGATAATCCCCGGTCATTTGAAAAATGTCCAAACGCAAACCAAAGGGGGCATGGCCCTGTCCATCATGGTTGCGCAACTGTCTGGTGATGATTTCCGGCGCTTTGCAGTCATGATAAAGGTGCAGATGATCGCCCAAATTCGTTCCGCTTACCACACCAACCTGATCGACACCCGGAATAGGCCCGCGCCACAGTTCCGGCCGCCATATCCAATCACTGTTCTGGGCCGCAAGGGCCGGTACAGTGGTCATCGTCGATGCCGCCAGCCGACCATCGGCAATATGCAACACCTCATTTATCTGCGCGCGCAATTCACGCGCACGGGCACGATGATAACGCAGACTGGCCAAATCCGCATCTGCCGCGTTCGCAGCGATACGGGCCCAGTGTTTGCGGGCCCAGCGGTGCAGCAGATTTTGCGTTACAGTCTTAGCCATGGTGCCACTTCAAAATACACTGCCAGATGTTCTGTTATTGTTCGACAAAAAACGGTATCATCCCTGCGCGGGTCACAGCCGTTTCCACATAGTCACTGTTTTCTGCACGAAGACGTTTAACAAAGGCTTGCAAAAGGGCAAAACCATTATCTTCCGCCAAGTTGATATCCCCATACCCTGTCGCAACAATTGTCGTCAGATGGCCATTCAACAGTGTGAAAGCACGCCAATTGCGCAAATGGTTCTGACCGAAGGGATTTGGACTTTGATCCTGCACCAAGATATAGATGGCATCGTTGCGCGATATCAGCCGTGTGACATCGATAGTTTTCGGATCATTTGTCCGGCTTAACATCCGACGCCCTTGCGTCGACTGCAGAAAAACTGCCGTTGCATCTGGCGCCAGCAGAATATCGGCACCACCCTGCTGACCGACTGTCACCAGAAAAGCCGCACGAGTCTTTGGCCAATCAGCACGGCGCGCGCCCAGATTTGCACAGGGCATTATGACTGCCGCGTTCGCCTGAACACTGGATCGATCAACACAATAACCAGACAGGCCCACAATTCGCACGGCACCATCGGCCAGCCGCGCCTCTCGCAGGGCTGTGACGCCCACGGACCGCATTATGTTTGACTGGCTGAGAAAAGCCATCTGCTGGCCGGTGTCGGAACATCCGGCCAAAACAAAAACCAGCAAGAAAACTGCTGTTCTATATATCCATGTAGACATGCCGTTCGGCTTTGCCCCCTGGGTGTGTCACCGCCCCCTTGTTCGCCCCACCAACAAGCTGGGCAAACTTCCACAGTGCCCCACTGGCATAAATGGTTTCACGCGGGCCTGTCCAGCCTTCCTTTCGGGCAGCCAGTTCATCATCGCTAAGGGCGACACTCAGGGACCCTTCAATCGCGTTGATCGTGATAACATCGCCATTCTGGATCAGGGCGATCGGACCACCATGCGCGGCCTCAGGCCCAACGTGGCCCACGCAAAACCCTCGCGTGGCACCGGAAAAGCGACCATCTGTGATCAGCGCAACTTTCTTGCCCATACCCTGGCCCGACAGTGCAGCCGTGGTCGCAAGCATTTCACGCATGCCTGGGCCACCGGCGGGACCTTCGTTGCGAATGACGATCACTTCGCCTTCCTCATAGGCGCGCTTTTGGACAGCCTCAAAGGCATCTTCTTCGCATTCAAAAACACGGGCCGGACCGGTGAAAATCTGATGTTGGCTATCTATGCCAGCGACCTTAACAATCGCACCTTCCGGTGCCAGATTGCCTTTCAATCCGACAACGCCGCCGGTTTTGCTTAGCGGGCTTTCAACCGGATAGATTACAGTGCCATCGGCTTCCTTGGTGACAATATCCAGTTCTTCGCCCATGCTGCGACCGGTCACAGTGATACAGTCTTCGTGGATCAGGCCCGCCTTGCGCAGTTCTTTCATCACAACCGGCACACCGCCCGCCTCGTACATATCCTTGGCCACATACTGACCACCGGGCTTCAAATCCACGAAATAGGGCGTGTCACGGAAAATCTCACAGACGTCGTCCAAGTCGAAATCAATCCCCGCCTCATGCGCAATTGCAGGCAGGTGCAACCCTGCGTTGGTTGAGCCGCCTGTGCAGGCCACGATCCGCGCGGCATTTTCCAGCGACTTACGCGTGACGATATCGCGCGCGCGGATATTCTTTTCCAGAAGCGCCATCACCGCCTCACCCGAGGCGACACAATACTGGTCTCGGCTCTCATAAGGCGCGGGCGCACCTGCGGAATTCGGCAACGCTAGACCAATGGCTTCAGATACACAGGCCATCGTATTTGCCGTAAACTGGCCACCACAAGCCCCCGCAGATGGACAGGCCACGCGCTCTAGCACCGCTAGTTGCTCGTCCGAGTAGTTCCCCGCCTGATGCTGGCCAACTGCCTCAAACACGTCCTGGACGGTGACATCTTTGCCATCCAGACGACCAGGCAGGATCGAGCCGCCATAGATAAAGACCGACGGCACATTCAGCCGGACCATGGCCATCATCATGCCTGGCAAGGATTTGTCACACCCCGCAAGCCCCACAATCGCGTCATAGCAATGCCCGCGCATCGTCAGTTCGACCGTATCAGCAATCGCTTCACGACTGGCCAGAGAAGACCGCATCCCTTCGTGACCCATGGCGATGCCGTCGGTCACTGTGATCGTTGTGAATTCACGCGGGGTGCCAGCGGCACTTTTCACCCCCAGCTTGACCGCTTGCGCCTGACGGTTCAGGGCGATGTTGCAGGGGGCAGCTTCGTTCCAGCAGGTCGCCACACCGACGAAGGGTTGGGCAATCTCATCCTCGCTCAGACCCATGGCATAATAATACGACCGATGCGGCGCGCGCGATGGGCCTTCGGTCACATGGCGACTTGGTAGTTTGGATTTATCGTGCTTGCCCTTCAGCATCGCTGGCCTCCCCGAATTTACAATATGTTGGGAATAAGATAGCGCTGGCCCTTGCACAAGCGGCTTTGCGTCATCAAGAGTAGAGTGCATGAATTATAGTAACCACGATTTTCTTGTCGAACCGGCGCGGACCTATCCGCAATTTTGGCGTACGGCCTTGGGCATGGTGCTTTCAGCCCTGTTTTACATCGCGCTGATTGCAGTCTTTTTCGGGGCCATGGCATTGACGATCCCCGATTCCGAAGTTCTTCCAGCGCTGGCTGACCCAACCGCGCCCGCCACCCCAGGCAGCACCATGGCGATGCTATACAGCTTTGTCTGTATGATGCTGGCAGTTGTCCTGTCAGCACTGATCATGCATCGGCGTGGTTTAGCGACTTTGCTGGGGCCCTGGGACATGCTGATCAGCGACTTTTTTCGGGTGATGGGTGTGCTGCTGGTCTTATCCTTTATCACCACTCTGCTTCCGCCTTACGGTGGTGATGATCCCGCACGTGAACCTACCCAGAATATGGCCGTAAATGTCTGGCTTTGGCTATTGCCATTCACGTTTTTGGGTATTCTGATCCAGGTCAGCGCCGAGGAAATCGTTTTTCGCGGATACCTTCAAAGCCAATTGGCCGCGCGGTTTAAAAATCCGGTGATATGGATGCTGGCCCCGGCGTTAATCTTTGGCAGCCTGCATTTCGCACCATCCATGCAAGGTGGAAATGCGATTGTTGTCGCCATCTGGGCAACGCTGTTCGGTGTCATCGCCGCCGATCTGACAGCCCGCGCAGGCAATCTTGGTCCTGCAATCGCCATGCATTTTATAAATAATTTCATTGGGATCGCAGTTTTTTCGGCCCAAGGGCCACTGTCAGGTCTTGCGCTTTATGTCTATCCCTTCGGCATGGACGATCCGGAACTGCGCGCCTTTCTTCCAATGCAATTCCTAAGCATGCTTGTCGCGTGGCTGGCGGCGTGTCTGGCCATCCGGCGGTAAGGCCAATGCCATATGCCGCTCATGAACAGCTGGTCCACCCGGCGCGCGCCACCGCTGGCCTGCATTATCTGATTGCTGGCATCATCTTTATCGAACTGGCCTTTATGCTGAGTGCCGGATCACTGGCCATGATGCTGGATCAGACGGGAACAGGCATTGATGGGAATGGCAGTGTCGGCCTGGCCCTTCTTGAGTTGTTCGTCTTTGTCTTTTTCGGCATCGCCGTTGTTGCAGTTGCAGAACTGCATCACAATCGCAGTTTTGGGTCATTGATCGGACCCCTGGCCCAAGTCGTTTACGATCTGCGTCAGACACTGATCTGGATGTTCAGCATTCTGATGATCATCGAAGCGGTATTCGTTCTATCCTATACCAGCGATATCGTTGAGATGAAAAACATCCTGGCATGGCTGATCATCCTGCCATTTGCCATGCTGGGACTGTTGATCCAGACAGGTTCGGAAGAGCTATTTTATCGTGGCTATATCCAACAACAGCTGGCGGCGCGTTTCGACAGCCCGTTGGTATGGCTGATCGTGCCCAACTGCCTTTTTGCGCTGGCCCATATGAGCGGATCCGCAAGTTTTACCGAAAATGCCCAGATCATCATATGGACCTTTTTCTTCGGTCTGGCCGCATCCGACATAACAGCGCGTGCAGGCAATCTTGGACCAGCCATTGCAATGCATCTGGCAAACAACACAGTGGCCATTTTGCTTTATGGTGAGATAAACGGTTTTGGGTCGGCGCTGGCGCTGATCTTATTTGAACCTTTCGCAAATGGCGACGGCACTGGGGCGTCGGGATCAAGCGACCCGATACTGACCTATAATCTGATCTATCAGTTGGGGTTTGTCTTTGTTCTGTGGCTAACAGCCCGCAATGCGATACGACGCTGATTGCATTTTCCCGTGACCCCGCTTAGATGGCACTAAATGCAAAATAAGGTTCGCCAATGAACTGGATTTCCAACTATGTCCGCCCGCGGATCAACTCGATCTTTTCGCGGCGCGAGATACCTGAAAACCTCTGGCATAAGTGTGATGCCTGCGGCACGATGCTGTTTCACCGTGAACTGACCGACAATATGAATGTCTGTACCAACTGCGGACATCATATGGGGATTTCACCCCGGGAACGGTTCCATGCACTGTTCGATGGCGGTATCTTTTCCGAAGTTGAGGTTCCCGCCCCCTTGGCCGATCCGCTGCATTTTCGGGATCAGAAACGCTATCCTGACCGGATGCGGGCCGCGCAAAAGGCCACTGGTGAAAAAGAGGCCATGCTGGTCGTCGAGGGCGAAATTGGTCGGACCCCGGTAGTCGCTGTGGGACAGGATTTTCGCTTCATCGGCGGATCGATGGGCATGTATGTTGGCAATGCAATGATCGCGGCTGCGGAACGTGCGGTCAGCCTGGGCCGACCGATGGTGCTGTTTTCTGCCACTGGCGGCGCGCGCATGCAGGAAGGTATCCTTAGCTTGATGCAGATGCCCCGCACCACTGTCGCAGTCCAAATGCTGAAAGAGGCGCGCCTGCCATATATCGTCGTGCTGACCAATCCGACGTCCGGCGGTGTGACAGCCAGCTATGCGATGCTGGGCGATGTGCACATTGCAGAACCCAACGCACTGATCTGTTTTGCGGGCCCAAGTGTCATCGAACAAACGATCCGTGAAAAACTGCCCGAAGGGTTTCAACGCGCGGAATATCTGTTGGAACATGGTATGGTCGACCGTGTGACGCCGCGTACAGAACAGCGCGATGAGCTGATCAAAATCATTCGAATGATGATGAAGATGCCCCGCGCAATCAAAGCTGACTTACCCGCGCCGGGCCCGGATACAGCGGGCGAACCCCTACAAGTAGCCCCACCAGAACCTGCCCAAGATCAGAGCGACCCCAAGTGATGGCAAAATCAGACATCATCCTGGAACGGATGATGTCGCTGCATCCGAAAATCATCGACCTCACGCTTGATCGCGTGTGGCGCCTGTTGGATGCGCTTGGCAATCCGCAGGATCGACTGCCTCCGGTCATTCATATTGCCGGAACAAATGGCAAAGGCTCAACCCTGGCCATGATCCATGCAGGACTTGAGGGCGCTGGTCTGACCTGCCACGCTTATACCTCGCCGCATCTGGTCCGATTTCACGAACGCATCCGTGTCGCAGGTGATTTGATATCAGAACCCACTTTGACCGAAATTCTGGATCGCTGTTATCAGGCCAATGACGGCGCCCCGATCACTTATTTTGAGATTACAACGGTTGCCGCCATTCTGGCCTTTTCCGAAACCCAGGCCGACTTCACGTTACTTGAGGTGGGTTTGGGCGGGCGACTGGACGCGACAAATGTTATCGAAAAACCTGCTATAACAGCCATCACGCCTGTCGATATGGACCACCAACAGTTTCTGGGTGACACATTGCCCGAAATTGCTGCAGAAAAAGCCGGCATCATAAAACGCAACACACTTTGTGTGGTCGGCCCGCAGCATGATGCAGCGCTGGATGTGATCGAGGACCGTGCGATGCGTCTTGCGGCGCCCTTACGGGTGCACAACCAGCATTGGCATGTCTATCGCGAACACGGGCGGCTGGTTTTTCAGGATGAGATGGGCCTTCTGGATCTGAAATTGCCCGTGTTGCCCGGCCCCCATCAAATTCAAAACGCAGGCATCGCACTGGCGGTGCTGCGTGAATTGGGCAAAGGCAACCCGGATGCCGCGATGGAACGCGCCGAATGGCCCGGACGGCTGCAAAAGATCACTGATGGGGCGCTAAAAGCGATTGTGCCCGATGCCGAGCTTTGGCTGGACGGCGGTCATAACCCGGCGGCCGGTCGCGCCCTGGCGCAAACATTATCGGCGATGCCCAATCGCAAGACGCATATTATCTGCGGCATGTTGAAGACCAAGGACATCAATGGGTTTCTGACCCCACTTCGCGATCTGACCAGCGCCATGACCGCGATCAGCATTCCCGGTGAGGCCAACACTTTATCAGCAGATGAAACCGCCAAAGCGGGGCAAGATGCGGGTTTCGACGCCAAAACGGCCCACGATATCGAAACTGCCCTTTCAGATATCCAAAAAACATCCCCAACCGCCCGCATCCTGATCTGCGGGTCACTCTATCTGGCCGGTCACGTTCTGCGAAAGAATGAAAACTAGCCAGCCATTGCAAAATCGACCCGGTTTTCTTCCAAGTGTTTTCAGCGTGGCTCTTGCAAGCAGTTGACGCTACGTCTACTCAGAAAGACAAAGATTTTGGGGGTTATGAATGTCTGCTGATGATCCAAGAACGCTTGTCTCGACCAATTGGCTTGAGGATCACCTGAAAGACCCTGATCTGCGTGTTCTTGATGCCTCGTGGTATTTGCCGGACATGAAACGCGACGCCAAAGCCGAATACGAAGCGGCCCATATCCCAGGTGCGCGGTTCTTTGATCTGGATGAGATCAGCGACCAAAGGTCTGACATGCCGCACATGGCGCCCCCGCCTGAAAAATTCATCAGCCGTCTGCGTGCGATGGGCGTTGGCGACGGGCATCAGGTCGTTGTTTATGATGGCGCCGGGATCTTTTCCGCCGCACGTGTCTGGTGGCTGTTTCGGCTGATGGGAAAACGCGATGTTGCCGTGCTGGATGGCGGGTTTCCCAAATGGCAGAAAGAGGATCGACCGACCGAGGATCTGCCCCCCATTGTTCGTGACCGCCATATGACCGTTCAGAAACAAAATCAGCTATTCAAGGATGTAACCCAAGTCGCGTCGGCTTCTAAACTTGGCGATTATGAGATCATAGACGCGCGCAGCCCCAGTCGTTTTCGTGGCGATGATCCGGAACCCCGCCCCGGTCTACGTGCGGGCCATATCCCGAATTCGAAGAATGTGCATTATTCCAGTTTGCTGAACGACGATGGCACTATGAAAGACGACAATGGCATTCGATCTGTCTTTCGCACCGCTGGCGTGAACCTGAACAAACCCGCCATTACAACATGCGGATCAGGGGTGACGGCGGCAATCCTAAGCCTAGCGCTGGAAAAGATCGGGAAAACTGATCATGCATTATACGATGGATCATGGGCGGAATGGGGCATGTACAAGGACCTGCCTGTCGCAACAGGGGATACGTGATGTTTGAAAAGCTGACAGAACAGCCAAAAGACAAAATTCTGGCTTTGATGCAGATGTATCGTGATGATCCCAGGCCAACCAAAATCGATCTGGGTGTGGGCGTCTATAAAAATGCAGATGGCGTTACACCCATCATGCGTTCTGTTAAAACAGCCGAGCAAAAATGGTGGCAAAAAGAAGACAGCAAATCCTATGTTGCCATTGCAGGCGATGCCGGTTTCAACGACGTCATGGTGGATCTGGTTCTGGGGGATGCGGTTCCACGGGATTCTGTCGCTTCAGTCGCAACACCTGGTGGAACAGGCGCCGTCCGGCAAGCTTTTGAATTGATCCGCATGGCTGATCCGAAAGCCACTGTCTGGATCTCGGACCCCACATGGCCAAATCACGTCAGCATCCTGAAATACCTCGGGATCTCGATGCAAACCTATCGCTATTTCGATAGCGAAAGCGGAGCCGTCAATTTCGAAGGCATGAAAGAGGATCTGGACGAGGCCAGCCCAGGCGACGTGATCCTACTGCATGGCTGTTGCCACAACCCCACCGGCGCAAATCTGACGCAGCCGCAATGGAATGAGATCATTCGGATTATGCAAGAAAAAGGCCTGGGCGCTATGATCGACCTGGCCTATCAGGGATTTGGCGACGGTCTGGACGATGATGCACTGGCCACGCGTCTGGTTGCTGCATCACTGCCAGAAACCCTGATTGCCGCAAGCTGTTCCAAGAACTTTGGTATCTATCGCGAACGGACAGGCATTCTGATCGCTGTTTCGCAGGACGCCTCGCTTCGGGCGATGACGCAAGGCACACTTGGCTTTCTGAACCGGCAAAACTATTCATTCCCACCGGATCACGGCGCACGCCTGGTCACTTTGGTTCTGAAAGATGACGCCCTTCGTACCGACTGGCAGGCCGAACTGGAAGAGGTTCGCAATGGCATGCTTGGCCTGCGCAGTCAGTTGGCGGCTGAACTGCAGCGATATACCAATTCTGATCGGTTCGGCTTTATCGCAGAGCACCGCGGTATGTTTTCCCGCCTTGGACTGACGCAAGAACAAGTCGAAAAACTGCGTTCGGACCACGCAATTTATATGGTGTCCGACAGTCGGATCAATATCGCGGGACTCAACACGGACACTGTGCCAATCCTGGCCAAGTCGATTGTGGATGTTCTGGACTGACCGCCGCTTATTTTTGTGTAAGATGGATCGGGTTTAGGCCCATCCAAGCCTCTTGGCCCTGAACCCGATCCACAAGACACAGACCAGACCAATCAGACATATCAGGGCTGTTGTCACGATAACAGCAGTCAACCCGCCATAGGCAATCGCCAACGCAAAAAGCGGTGTACCACTGGCCGTTCCCAGATTGCCCAACTGCGCTATGGCACCATTCGCCCGCGCAATCGCGGCAGGGGAATGATTGAAATAAGGAACACTGGCAAAGCTGCCACCGGGCTGTAGCCCAATGACGAAAAACGCCAACAAAGCAACCGGAAGGATCTGACAGAACGGCATCAGGATGATCGTCAAACCCATCGCTACAGCAACAATTCGATCAGCAGGTATAAATCGGGCGAGGACACCTGCAGTGAACGTACCCGCAAGACTGACAAGCGGTAAGGCCGCTGCGACCCAAGGGCGGTCACTGATCAGGTCCGGCAAAAACGTCAGCAGCGCGACAAAGATCAGCGTATGCCAGAAAAACCCAAGGGCCGGCGCCACAACTCGCGCATCAGAATAAAGCTGTACGTGTTCTTTCACCCATTTTATATCAAACCGATTTCGCGGCGTGACGGGCAACAATGCCCAAAGCAGGACGGCAAGCACCATCAAAGCCGCGCCGTGCATGATAAAAACAAACGGCAACCCGCCAATGCCAATCAAAGAAGGCAAAATCCATGCCGTTACGGCAAAGCTTAGGCCAAAAAATGTACCCCAAAGCCCCATGATCGTGCTTTGGTCTTTGGGCCGACTTAGCTGCAACATTAACGTGGGCGCAGCGACAACCAATGCCAGATGCGACGCACCCTCAATCAGGCGGGTTCCCAGCAAAACCGGAAAAGGCAGCAGAAAACTTTGCAAAACAGACAAAGCCGCGCCTACGATCAAAGCGATTAGAATGATCGGCCTGGCCCCAAATCCAGCCACCAGGATACCCGCAACCGCGCCTAATAAAATGCCGACAACGCTAAGGCATGAAATAGCCAAAGACATTGTCGCTTCAGACAGATCATAGGCTAGCGCCATTTCTGTCAGTACCAGTGAAATTTTACCAAACTGCGCAGCTGCCAGAATGCCGGCAAACCATAGTAATAGCACGACTGCCCAGTTGGTCTGTTTCACCGTAACTGTTCCTTTGCCTTAATACGGCTTTATTGTCAGGCCAAGTTGACATAACCGTCTAAAACGGTCACCCAGTCTGTATCTTGCTAAGTCGACGATTTTTCCAGGCGTTCTTCTTCCAGAACCTCGGCATCGGTGATTTCTTCGGATGTCGTCAACTCAGACTCGTCTATAACATCGACCGCGGGCACTGCAGGTTGGCCCACAAGCAGTGGCAACATCTCGGTTGATGTGGGCATCACGCCCTCTGAGACGGTGGGTTCGCGCCAACTTAGGGTATCGAAAGACCCGCAGTTTTCACAAACGGGCACCCAGGCCGCATGGATGTTCTGACAGTTGTCACATACCCATTGCGGACCGCGTGACGCCGTCAAAGCCTTGGTCAACCAACCGCGAACAACGCTGTCGTCGGCCCCTTCGCCGCGTTCAACAGCCGCCATAATCGTCAGATTACGTGCCGTCGGATGGTCCAGCACAACTTTTGACACCGCCTGACGCGCCGCCGGAAAATCCTCGGCCGCGATGTAAAGTTCGGCCAACAGCATCTGCGTTTCAGGATGGTCGGGCTGCAACCGGGTCAGATCATGAAACCGTTTGATCCGCTGACCGGCTGTTTCTTCCGGTTCGATATCGGCAAAAGCGGCAGCCAGATCGGGGTGGGGTTGGACTTCCCATGCTTTTTTCAAGACACGTGCGGCATAACGCTTTTTACCCTGCTCAGTATAGGTTCGTGCGGCCAATGTCGCAGCAGGGATCAGATCAGGGGATAGACGGTTCGCTTCGATCGCGGTTTCCTGCGATTCAATTGAACCCTGCAAGGTGGCGATTTCCTTGGCCTCGGACAAAGCCAGAACAGCATCGCGACGCTTATGCACATCCCGCGGCAAGGCACCATATTTCAGCTTTGCATTCAGCGTATTACGTGCGCCGGACCAGTCTTCTTTTTCGGCCTGTAAGCGTAGCAGAACATCTTGCGTTTCCTCATGCCGGGGCTTCAGCGCAAAAGCCTTTTCAGCCAGGGCCAGCGCGGTTTCGGTGTCGCCTTCGGCCAATTTCTGTTTCATGATACCCCGCACGCCCACGAACCGTGTCCGGTCATCCTGCAACAGCCTTTTATAGACCTCGGCCGCCTGCTTTGTATCACCGACCATTTCAGCGGCCTGCGCGGAAATCAGGTTGGTCAGTTCAGGGCGGCGCAGATATTTTTCGGCCTTCGACGCTTTGGCCATCGCCAGACGGCCTTCACCCGAAGCCAAGGCCATCAGACCATCTGACAGTGCCTGAAATCCCTTGCGTTCACGATTCCGGTCAAAGTACCGCGAAATGGCGGTTTCATCGCCGTTGATGAACCGCAAGGTTGCGATCAACAGCCCGAAAAGTTTAAGAAACAGCCAGACCGTGAAGACCAGCGTGACGACACCAATGATGCTTAGCAGCGGGCCAAGCGTGTATTCCATGCCGCCAAATGTGATCTGAACGCTACCATCCATTTCCAGCAATAGGACTGCGCCATATGCCAGCAATGCAACGATTGTGACAAAGAGTAATATTTTGATCAGGGACCAGAGCATTGCTGTTGTCCTTAGTTTGAAAAGAGCTCTTGTGATAATGTCTCGGCCGCGGCCAGGGCATCTAATCGCGCTTGTGCCTGTTCAACCCAGGCCGCCATCTGCGACCGCGCAATATCAGGAAGGGTTTCGATTTCGGCCAAGGCATCGGTCAGGTTGTCATTGCGCGTCGCCGCTTCGGCACGGGACAAAATCGCATCAGGGTCATCGCCTTCGCGTGGCTCAACGGATCTGGCACCGGTCTGGGTGCGCAGAAAGTTTGTCAAACGGCTACCGGCGGTGTCACCCGTATTAATACTGCGATACTCGGCCAGCGCAGAACGGGCTGCATCAGGGAAGCTGTCCTGCAGTTCAATGACTGTTGCAACACCAGTCTGCGCTGCATTGCTCAGGGCATCTGGAACGTCGATATCGCTTATCTGCTCTAGATCGCCCAAAGCATTCGCATACGCACTTCCGCTTTCCAATGCCGCCTGAATCCGTCCCATGGCAGCGCGGGCGGCCGCTGTATTTGCAGCATCTTCGGCGCTATCCTCCATCGCTGCAGCTTCGGCAGCAATACCTTCGATCGCCTGTCTTTCGTCGGCGACCTGATCACGCAGGCTTTGAAGTTCACGTTCAAAAGCCGCGATTGCCGCCTGAGATGTTTCCGCGACCGGACGGGTTTCAACATCGGTAATTCGTTGATCAAGTTCGGTTAGCCGATCACTTAGCGATGAAAGCTGTGCGCTGAGTGATGCCGATTGTTCTGAAACAGCCTGAACCGAAGACGCCAGTGTCGTATCATCATAGGCCGCTGGTATGTCGTCACGCAGATCATTCACCGACCCCTCAAGCTGGCTAATCTGCTGCGACAGCGCTTCGATTTCGGGGGCATTCGAGTTTGAGAAATTCAGAATGTAAGCGGCGCCAAATCCAATGGCGGCGGCGATACCACCACCCAGCAACATTGGAACAAACCCGCCCTTGCGTTCGGCCTGAACAGGCTGAGGATCAGGTTCGGGTGTGTAACTACGGACGTCTTCACCCTCATCAGGTTGCTTGTCTGGATCGTCTACTTCGTCGTGATGCTCAGATGTCTGATCCATTTCAACAGCTTCGTCGGTCTGGGCTTCCGATATCGTCTCTTTGTCCACGGCTTCCGAGGTATCGTCAGTGTCTTTTTCCTGAACCTCATCAACCGGAGGGGTATCCCACGGGGTGTTCTGACTTTCGGATGCCTCGACAGTGTCGTCCAAAAACACATCCGCTTCAGTCTTTGTCAGCGATATCTCCGCATCGTCATCAACCGACTGCGCAGCGACGCTGTCCTTAACGTCTTTGCCAAGCTCATCTGCCGCGTCCTGATTATCAGGCGACGTTTTCTCTTCGGCCTCAGCCGGTGCGTCGGCAACTGACTCCGCATCTGCCGCACCATCAGGTTTTACGTCGTCGTCTGCTTTCGATGGTGCATCATCTGTCTGATCTTTGGTTGGCTTTTTGCGCTTGGCCACTCGTCCCACCCTTTCGAATCTGGCAGGTTTGGATTTTCCGCACCCCCACAACAGCTTATCTTGGCCTGCCCGTTGCCTCAAGCATTCTGACGGCAGGCCACAATTTCTTTAATTCGATCAAAAACGCCATCCGCATCCGGCCGCCTGGCAACCAAACTGCTGTCCGTCCATATAGGTTCCAAGGCAGCTTTGACAGCATCGCTTATTGCAACAAAATCAATCCGGGCGCGAATATCCTGCAGGTATGGGACAAGCAGCCGTGCGCTGCGGGGTGAAAAAACGGGCAAGATCAGGTGAGTGTCGCGCTGTAGCAGCGCCATAGCTGCATCATTCAGAGGTTCTTCAAGTTGTTGGTACAAGGTTTTCGATCGGATTTTCAATCCGGCCTCTGTCAATCTTTTGTCCAGATCACCGACCGAGTGTTCACCCCGAATATGAAGCAACTCGCCACGCGGATTAGCTTGCACGATCGTTTTCACCAAATCATCAACCGTCGGCGCGGTCGCGGCCACCTGAAACCCGGCTTGCCGCGCCAGATCACTAGTTTTTTGTCCGACACAATATGCACCCCTGGGGCCATCCATCGCCAAACGAAGAAAGGCTTCGACACCGTTGCCTGATGTAAAGATAAATGCCGAATAATGATCAAATTCGTCATCTGTTGTTAAAAACGATATCCTGATGATAGGCGATATTATCACCTGAACCTGCTCAATCCGATCATGCAACAACCGGGCAAACATCTCTGACTGTGACCTAGGTCGCGTCAACAGCAGATGTGGGCGGGATTGATCATTCATGACCAAGGGTGTTACCTGCACAGCGATGACAAGGCAACGCGGCAGATGACCAAAACACTGACGGCTCTGGGGCTTGAAAGCAGCTGTGATGATACGGCCGCCGCGGTTGTGCGCCTGGATGCCGACGGGCCTTCGATTTTGTCTTCTGTCGTCGAAGGTCAGACGGATTTGCACGCGCTTTACGGCGGCGTTGTGCCCGAAATTGCCGCGCGCGCGCATACCGAAAAGCTGGACTATTGCATTGAGCTGGCCTTGCAGAATGCGGATATGACGCTGACTGATCTGGATGCCATTGCCGTTACGGCTGGACCCGGACTGATTGGCGGTGTGCTGTCGGGGGTCATGTGTGCCAAGGGGCTGTCGGCGGCGACTGGCCTGCCATTGATCGGTGTCAATCATCTGGCTGGCCACGCCCTGACCCCGCGGCTGACAGATCAGTTGCAATATCCCTATCTGATGTTGTTGGTGTCAGGCGGACACTGCCAGTTTCTGATCGTTCGGTCGGCCACCGACTACACGCGCCTTGGCGGCACGATTGATGATGCCCCGGGCGAGGCATTTGACAAGACCGCACGGCTTTTGGGCCTGCCGCAACCCGGCGGCCCGTCGGTGGAACAAGAAGCCCTGAAAGGCGATCCCAAACGCTTTGCCTTTCCCCGTCCGCTGTTAGATCGCGACGGATGCGATATGTCTTTTTCCGGGCTGAAAACAGCCGTTCTGCGCGCGCGGGATGCGGTTATCGCTGAACATCAGGGGCTTCCCACCAAAGATCGCGCCGATCTTTGCGCCGGATTTCAGGCCGCCGTGACCGACGTTTTGGTTGAAAAAACACGTCGCGCGCTTCGAATATACCTGGACGAAAAACCGGACCATCCCGCCCTGGCGGTCGCAGGTGGGGTGGCCGCCAACCAGACTATCCGTACCGGGCTTTTGCATCTGACGGAACAGTTGAACACCCGATTTGTCGCGCCGCCGCTGGCCCTTTGTACGGACAACGCAGCGATGATTGCCTACGCTGGGGCCGAACTGTTTCAGCTTGGCCATTCTGACGATCTGACCTTGTCGGCCCGGCCGCGCTGGCCGCTTGATCAAAGCAGCGCGCCGATGCTGGGGTTCGGAAAGAAAGGTGCCAAGGCATGAATGTCGGCGTAGCAGGTGCCGGGGCCTTCGGTACGGCGCTGGCCATCAGTCTGTCTGCGCGTGGGCCTGTCACGCTTTGGGCACGTGATCCGGGTGCTGCCCAATCGATGCTTGAAAACAGGGAAAACAAACGCCGGCTGCCCGGCGTCAAGCTGCCAGATAGCGTTCATATCACCGGCGACCCCGAACGGCTTGGTCAATGCGACACCATCCTGGTGTCAGTCCCCACACAAAAGCTGCAGGATTTTGTTCAAAGCCATCAAGCTGTTCTGAAGGATCGGCAGCTGATTTCGTGCTGCAAGGGGGTCGACCTGCAAACCGGACGCGGCCCGGCGTCCATTCTGGCTGAATTGTGCCAAACACCGGCAGTCCTGACAGGCCCCAGCTTTGCCACCGATATCGCGACCGGACTGCCGACAGCGCTGACGCTAGCCTGTGCAGACGCCAGCGTCGCGCAAGCACTGCAAAAGGGTCTATCGACAGACACACTTCGGCTTTACGTTACCGATGATGTAACCGGCGCCGAATTGGGCGGGGCATTGAAGAATGTGATCGCCATCGCCTGTGGCGCCACCATGGGCGCAGGTTTTGGCGAAAGCGCACGGGCCGCGATCATGACCCGCGGCTTTGCCGAACTGCGTCGCTTTGCACTGGCTTTGGATGCGAGATCTGACACATTAACCGGGCTGTCGGGCTTTGGGGATCTGGTGCTGACCTGTACCTCGGACAAATCGCGCAACTATCGCTTTGGCCAAGCCCTTGCCCGTCAGACATCCTGGACCAGCGATGAAACCGTCGAGGGTGCAGCGACTGCCCAGGCCGTCGCAAAAATTGCAAAAGATAAAAACATCGATATGCCCATCACGCAAACAGTGGCGGCAATGATCAGGAACGATCTGACCGTCCAGGATGCGATGCTTGCCCTACTGAACCGCCCCTTAAAAAAGGAATAAGAAATGGCCTACGCCCTGATCGCCCTTGATAAACCAAATGCTCTGGACCTTAGGATGCAAACACGAACCGCCCATCTTGACTATGTCGCTGAGACGGGGATTGTTCAGCAGGGCGGACCCTTCATTGATGAGGCCGGGGATATGTGCGGATCGATGATTGTTCTGGATGTCGATACCCTGGCCGAGGCACGGGAATGGGCCGATAATGATCCCTATGCCAAAGCAGGGCTGTTTGCTTCGGTACAACTGTTTCGGTGGAAGAAAGTGATCGACTGATGGCGTACTGGCTTTTCAAATCTGAACCTGATGTCTGGTCGTGGGACGATCAGGTCGCCAAGGGCGACGCGGGCGAAGAATGGGATGGCGTGCGCAACTACCAGGCGCGGAATTTCATGCGTGAGATAAAGATCGGCGACCGCGGTTTTTTCTATCATTCTCAATCGGATAAAGCGATTGTGGGCATTGTGGAAGTCATCGCCGAGGCACATCCAGACAGCACAACCGATGACGACCGATGGGAATGTGTTGATATCAAAGCCATCGAACCGCTTCCCAAACCTGTGACACTGGCCATGTGCAAAGATGACAGCCGGCTGTCTGATATGGCCCTCGTCAAACAGGCCCGCCTGTCGGTGCAGCCAGTGACCGAGGATGAATGGCGGATCGTTTGTGAGTTGGGCGGGCTTTAAAGCATGTAAGCTTTGAGCGGGTCCAGAAAACAAAAAGGCGCACCTTGGTGATGCGCCTTTCCAGCGATATAACGAAGGATCAGTTCGCGTCTGCCATCTGCCGCGGCAGCTTGAAAGTCCACAGCATACCGCCCTGGTTCAGATAGTTGACCTTGCTGGCCACCTCACCGCCCCAGAGCGGAACGGCCCCGCCCCAGCCTGAAATCACGCTGACGTATTGTTCGCCATCCTGTTCCCAGGTCACCGGCTGACCTACGATGCCGGACCCGGTCTGGAAGCTCCAAAGCTCTTCCCCGGTTTCGTCATCAAAGGCAATAAAGCGGCCTTCGGGTGTGCCGGTGAACACCAGACCACCCGCTGTTGTCATAACGCCAGCCCAAAGGGGTGCTTCATTCTTGTATTCCCACTTGATTTCGCCAGTGTCGGGATCAATCGCCTTTAGACTTCCGATATGGTCTTCGTAGTTGGGCTTGATCGTAAAGCCAGACCCAAGATAGGCCGCACCTTGTTTATAGGTGATCGGCTCGTTCCAGATATCCATGCCCCATTCGTTGGACGGCACATAGAAGTTGCCCGTGCGCTGTGAAAACGCCATGGGCATCCAGTTCTTGCCACCCAGGAAGCCCGGCGAAGAAAACACAACCTGCCCCTTGTTGCCATCGGCAGATTCAGCCGGATCACCAGGGCGGTTTTCTTCGACAAAGACCGGTCGGCCATTTTCATCAATGCCACTGGCCCACGTGATGTCTTTCACAAAAGGCACCGCGCTGACAAAGGCCCCATCTTCACGGTTCAGCACATAGAAATAGCCGTTCCGGTCTGCAGTGGCATAGCGCATATTGCCATCGCGGTCGGTATAGGACACCACTTCGTTGGTGCCGTCATAATCCCAACCTTCACGCGGGGTGGTCTGGAAATGCCACTTGATTTCACCGGTGGCCGGATCAATGCCCAAACGGCTGGCCGCATAAAGGTTGTCGCCTGAATTATCGTCCAACGGTTGCCCCGCATTGCGCAACCAACTGTTCCAGGGCGCGGGGTTGCCCGTGCCGAACACCAGCGTATCTGTATCGGCGTCGTAAGATCCGCCCAGCCACGTTGCACCGCCACCGGTTTTCCACATATCGCCCGGCCAGGTCGCGTTCAGTTCACCGGTCATGGTGCTTTCTTCACCGTTCAGCGTGCCCATATGCCCTTCGATCACGGGACGGGTCCAGACCAGATCGCCAGTTTCGGCATCGCGCGCCTGCACTTCGCCCACAATCCCGAATTCACCACCGGAATTACCTGTGATCACCAACCCGTTGACGATCAGCGGAGCTGCTGTATAGCTGTAGCCCGCCTTGTAATCTGCAATCTTCTTGCGCCAGACCACATCGCCGGTGTCCTTGTTCAAGGCCACAATCCGCGCGTCGAGGGTGCCGAAGTAGATATTGTTGCCATAAATCGCGGCACCCCGGTTGACGACATCGCAGCAGGGCAGAATACCTTCGGGCAGACGTGCATCATACTGCCAGATTTCGCGACCGGTTTCGATATCGATGGCATAGACACGGGAATACGACCCGGTGATATACATCACGCCATCGTGGACGATCGGCTGCGTTTCCTGGCCGCGCTGCTTTTCGCCGCCAAGCGAAAAGGCCCAGGCGGGCACCAAATTCTGGACGTTATCTTTGTTCAACGTATCTAGCGGCGAATAGCGCTGCAGATGTCGCCCCATCCCGTTTGTCAGCACATCGCCAACAGTCGCTTGATCATTTGCAAGATCGGCTTCAGTGACCTCGGCCTGCGCGACACCTGTCGCCAAAAGCCCAACGGTTACAGCCAAGACAAACCTGTTCATCGGTTTCCTCCCCTTCTAATTTGCAAGGCTGGGCCGGGACAACCGACAGCAATCAGCCCGTTTTCAGTATTCGCGGAATGCCCGGATGCCGGTATTGAACAATGGTCGTACGACCTAAAAACGCTTGACAGCGCGCCCACTGTGCTTTGGTCGCGGTTCACCTGCGGCGGCGACTTGTTAACATCCCCCAACACTGGGAGGCGTGCCATGTCATTCATGAAATCAATCGCCGCGGCGTTGGCTGCGGCCCTACTGACAACAGCATTGGCCTGGGCCGAAACACCGACCCTGCGGGCCTCGGTTCTGAAGTTCGGGACCGTGAACTGGGAATTGGATGTGATCAAGCACAACGGTCTGGACACCGCGAATGGTTTTACGCTTGAGGTTCAGGGCGTAGCCAGCGGATCAGCTGCAAAAGTGGCGTTTCAGGGGGGCGAGGCGGATGTGATTGTCAGCGACTGGTTGTGGGTCGCCCGTCAAAGGGCGGCGGGGAAAGACTATGTTTTCATACCTTATTCCAAATCCGTGGGCGGTGTCATGGTGCCTGCGGACAGTCAGGCGCAGTCACTGGCTGACCTAAGGGGTGGCAAGATCGGCATTGCGGGTGGGCCATTGGACAAAAGCTGGCTGATCCTTCAGGCATATGCGGAACAGGTTCATGGCATGGACCTGAAGGCTGAGACCCAACAGGTATATGGCGCGCCCCCGTTGATCTTCAAAACCGCCCTGGGGGGTGAGCTGCAGGGCGCAATCAACTACTGGCACTTCGCGGCCAAGATGGAAGCCGCTGGTATGCGCAAGTTGATCGACGTTGATACCGCCGCAACTGCATTAGGGCTTGATCCCAATACACCGTTGCTGGGCTATGTCGTCAAAGGCGAGCTGCTGCGTGAAAACCCAGACTTGGTGAACGGTCTGGCCGCTGCATCCCGTGCCGCGAAAGACATCTTGGCAACAAATGATGCAGAGTGGGACAGACTACGCCCCAGAATGAATGCCGATACTGATGCGCAGTTCGCAGCGCTCAAGGCAGGTTTTCGCGCAGGTATCCCAGACGCGGCCCCCGTTGATGAAACCGCGGCTGCCAAGATGCTGGAACTTATGGTATCATTGGGTGGAGAAGAGCTGCTGGGTCAGGCCAAGACCCTGCCAGACGGGGTGTTTTTACAAAGCGGAAGCTGATGCATCTAAAATTGGTTGATACTGGAACATCCGGACCGCTGCTGTCGGTGCAGCTGTCAGGCTGGTCTGCAGCCGAGCGGCGGGTTCTGGGGTCAATCGATCTGATAGTACAACCTGGTGAAACACTGGCACTGGTGGGTCCATCAGGTGTTGGCAAAACAACGCTGTTGCGGATCATCGCGGGGCTGGAGGTGGACTATCAGGGCCATCTGTCCGCCCCTGACAAGATCGCGATGGTGTTTCAGGAACCTACGCTTTTGCCTTGGCGCACGCTTGCCCAAAACATCACAATCACAACCGGCCTGTCCGATCATCAGACCAGCCATTTACTAGCCGAGGTCGGGCTTGGCGGTCGTGACACTGAATTCCCCAATCAGCTTTCACTGGGGGAACAGCGCCGCCTGGCACTCGCGCGTGCCTTTGCGGTCAAGCCGGATCTTTTGCTTTTGGATGAACCCTTTGTCTCGCTGGACCCGCCGCTGGTGAAAGAAATGATGCGCCTGTTCGCCGTTTTGCGGGCAAAGTATTCCGTCACAACGATCTTTGTCACCCATGTCGAAGACGAAGCCAAAAAACTGGCCAGCCGCATCGTCGAACTGCGCGGGAGTCCAGCCCAGATTGTCTCGGACCGTCAGAATAAGGGCGCGTACTTCCAGTTGTCGGCGTCTGGCGTGACCTCATCCAGATCATAATCAGCGCCCTGCAGACGTTTGGCAATCGCCAGGCCATCGGCTGCCGCCTGATCCACATATTGCTGACCTAGTTCTGTGTCTTGCGGCACGCCATGACCACGCATCAGATCCAAGCCATAGTTGAACTTGCCCACGGGATCACCAGCTTCGGCCGCGCGCCTGTCCCATTCAGCGCTGGCACCCGGATCATAGTCACCACCAAGACCGTTGTTTTCCATCTGGCTCATCCAGGTCATCGCACCGGGATACCCGGCTTCGGCGCATTGCTGAAAAAACTTCCGCGCCAGATCATGATTGCCCGACTTGGTGACGTAATATCCCATTGAACAGGTCACCATATCAGTCATCCCCAACTCGATCTTGCGTTTCAACATGTTCAACCCGGTGTCTTGCGGATTAAGAGTTCCTGCGTCGTCTTCGATTGTCTCAACATCAGCAAACGCAGGCCAAGTAAATGCGATAAGGACCAATATTATTACACGCATGGATGTCTCCTTTCGGTGCAGTCTAACAGAAGTTACATAATCTGACAGTCTGCCAATGGTCGTAAGAACCAGCCGCCTCGGGCGAGAGCATTTAAGGAACAATAAACCCGTTTAACCTTTTCGACGGATCAGACTACGCGCCGGATCATACCCCCACAGGGCGAGTGCCATGAAGAGCGCTGTTGCAAGCAGCGTCCAGATCAAAGCAGTCAGGTTGAACTGCCCATAAAGCGCAAAGCGGACCAGTTCAACAGCATGGGTAAACGGGTTCACCGAACAAATCTGATACAACAGAACCGAGCTTTCCTGCATCTTCCAAAGCGGATAAAGCGCCGATGACAGGAAAAACATCGGAAAGATGACAAAGTTCATCACACCCGCGAAATTCTCCAACTGCTTGATAAAGCTGGACAGTGCCAGACCCAAAGCACCTAACATCAAACCCGCAATCAACAGCGCTGGAAAGACATAGATATAGCCAAGTGGGTCAAAGGTGATGTCAAACAGCCAGGCGATGAACAGGAAAGTATAAACCTGCAGGATCGAAATCATCGTGGCCCCAAGCAGTTTGCAGGTCAGCAGCCACCACCGGGGCAAGGGCGCCGTCAGCAAAAGCCGCATGGAACCCATTTCACGGTCATAAACCAAGCTGAGTGAGCTTTGCATGCCATTGAACAGCATGATCATGCCGCACAGACCGGGGACGATGTAAATCTCGTACGTGATATAGGTCTGATAGGGCGGTGTGATGGACAGCCCCAATGCCGCGCGAAAGCCGACTGCAAAGACCAGAAGCCACACCAGCGGACGGACAAGTGCCGCAACAAACCTTTCGCGTTGATGGATGAACCGCAGCGCTTCGCGTTTCACGATGGCGATTAGGGCGATTAGAAAATGGCTCATGCAGGTTGGCCTGTCAGCTGCAGAAAACGGGTCTCAAGCGGGCTGCCTTGCGCGATTTCATCAGCCTGCCCATCGACCAGAACCCGGCCCCGATGCAGGATCACAACCTGATCGGGCGATGTGATCTCATCCGTTAGATGCGTCGCCCAAAGCACTGTTATGCCATCCTGATCGGCCAGTTCATGGACATGATCCGTGATGGCCCGACGTGTCGCCGCATCAAGTCCAACCGTTGGTTCGTCCAGTAACAGGATACCGGGGGCATGCAGCAATGCGCGTGCGATTTCAGTTCGGCGTTTGTGCCCGCCGTTCAGTGTACGCGCCTTTTCATCAGCACGATCGGACAATTGAAGACGGTCCAGAACAGCATCGATACGAACGGTACAATCGCGGCCCGATATTCCGTGCAGCGCTGCAAAATACCGCAAGTTCTGACGGATCGTCAGATCCAGGTCCAACGTCGTTTGCTGAAAGACCACCCCCATTTTGGCAAGGGCCGCACGGGGTGTCTTGGCCAGATCATCACCACCGATCAGAATCTGGCCTGTCGGGGTCGTAAATAGCCGCGTCAGCAGCGAAAACAGAGTCGACTTGCCAGCGCCGTTTGGTCCAAGCAGCGCGCAGAATGTGCCAGGCGCAACAAAGAAAGATACATCGTCCAGGGCCAGCTTACGTCCAAAGGAAAAGCTGAGGCTCTGAACCGAAAGACCGTTATTCAATTGTGATTTCAAGGCGTTGCGTTTCACCGGTTGAGCCAGGTATCTTCATGTAATAGCGGCCGGGCTTGATGGCCAGAAAGCCGATCTCCATCTCGCCGGCTTCGTCAAATTCGATGGAATCCAGACCAAGCGGGCGGATTTCCAACCCTTCCACGACGATCTCATCTATCCAGATCGCGCGAAAAAACTCAGGTCCAATCAAGGCCAATTCCTGGCTGCCGTCGCCTTGGATCTCGAATTCATAATATGTCCCGGATTTCAGGACCCAAGGGGCCGAGGTCAGCGGCATACCCGCACTCAGTTGAACCGGCTCAAGATCCTCTTTGTTTTTTGCCGACAAAATACCTGCCAATCCGAAGCCAGCATCATCTGCAAAGGCGGTAAACGGCAAAGCCAAAGCCAGCATAAGTGACAGAACGTATTTCATCATCATCCCCCTGATTGATCTGTTGGTCGGAAAGCCGCCCCCCAAGGGAAACGACCCACCTTGATTGTTTTCACCGGTTTGCGGCTGGCCACGTCAATGACTGTGACATCGCCCGACACACCATTCGTTGTGAAAAGCTGCGACCGGTCAGCGTTGAAATCCATATGCCAGACACGACGACCGACCAGGATATAGTCCTCAACTTCGTAGGTTTCGGCGTTCACAACGGCCACATGGTTTGACGGGCCAAGTGCGACAAAGGCATGCGTATCGCCGGTCGTGAACTCAAAACCAACCGGCTGAACACGGTCAGGATGCACGCCGGTGACCTCAAAATCGATCTTTGCGATTTCGGACTGATCCGCGACACTGAACACCGTAATTGTGCCACCGATTTCCGAACTGACCCAAAGTTCGCTGCCCTCTTTGGCGAATTCGGCGTGTCTGGGACGGCTGTCGACAAGCGTATTGGCAAAAAGCTGTTGTGTGCTGGTATCGATCCAATGGGCCATGTTTGTCGTTTCAGATGTCGTGATGGCGATTTTGCCGTCGGGTGACACGGCCATGCCTTCGGGTTCGATGCCCACATCGATTTGGGCGACAACCTTGCGGGTTTCAGTATCGACGACGGTTGTGATCGCATCATCTTCATTAGCGATGTAAAGGTGCCTGTTGTCAGGGTGCAGAACGAACTGTTCAGGGTCTTCGCCCGAGGGCAGTTCAAACAGAATTTCCCCGGTGTTCGGGTCCATGACCTGAACGGTATCACTGTCGGACGCACAGATATAAAGACGGCTGTAGTCCTTGGAAAAGGTGATGCCGCGGGGCCGTTCGCCCGTCGGATAGGTCTTGATCACCTCAAGGGTTTCAACATCGATCACGCTGATCGTGTCATCCTTTTCGTTCGACACCCAGATTTCGTCGGCAAAAACAGGACTTGCTGTCAGGGTTAATGCAACCATCAGACGTATCATTGGGCAAACTCCGTGCAATTGCTTTCAGGTTCATCAAGGCCAAGTGTGTCCAACTCGGTCCGTTGGTGTAGGAAGCCTTCCAACGGGGCTTGGGCGACCAGAGCACGCGGATGAACCAATGGGATCGGTTGGCGTAGTTGACCGTTCCATGCGCGAAATGTCAGCGGACGCCCCTTGAAACCTGCCAATTCAAATTGATCAGACAGCATGTAGCTGCGTAACGTCGCCGCATCGGCGCTGTTGGTTCGAGTGACAGCTTCACCCAAGGCGCGGACGGCGGCCCAAGCTGCATAATCTTTCGGTGCCATATCGCGCCCGAATTCATCGGTGAACCGGTTTTGCAATTGCACCGCACCCCATTGTTCAACAACAGGTGCCCATGTTGCAGCCGCCAGCCCTTCGGACCCGACTATCGGACGGGCCTGCCAGGTGTTGTAAAGGATGTAGCGCCCGAAATCCCCCAACTCATCCGCAACGATCAAAGCATCGTAATCGCCAAATTCCTGAGTGAACAAGGGAACCTCTTGCGCTGCATTACGACGCATGTCAGCATCAAAGGCCCATGTTTTCTGTGCACCCAATTCAAGCCCGAATTTCTGCAAAGATCGCTGCATGGCGTTGGCATAGGCTACATCGTCGGCGTGTGTTCCGGCGATCATCACCAGATCGTCCCATCGTTTTGTGACAAAAAACTGCGCCAAGGCATCGGTCCGCATAGCCATTGACGAGACGGTGTGCAGAACATTTGCCCGGCAGTCGTCACTGCGCAACGCGGCATCCGGTGCAGCGACATTCAGCAAGATTGCACCGTTTGCCTGTGGCAGATCAGCGATTGCCGTCAGCGCCTCAGCAGGTCCGTCGATCAAGACGAAAGCCGTTTCTGAAAGCGCTTGTTGCGCGGCAGCGATCGGATCATCCCCATCTGCAACACGGGCCAGTTCCAACGTATAGTTATGCCCCAGAAAACGACCCGTAGTGATGTTGTCTTGCAGACCAACCTGCGCGCCATCAACCCCCAAAGACTCCGGCAAAGGATCAAGGTTTGACAAAGTGGGCGGGCGCGGCTGTTCAATCAGCAGATAGCGAATGTCCAACGTCAGCTCGGCCATGGCGGTGCTGGCGCTTAACCAACCGGCAAGCATTGCGTAGATCAAACGCATCGAAATCCTCCCACCTTGGTACGCTACACGGTAGAAGGGAAAAGGCGCAGTCCGACTTTGGTCTAAATTGAAACCAAAGTCCAATACCACTCCAAAATTCAGGCCGCTAGAAAAGGAAAAAGTTCAGGCACAGGGGATCACGCGATGACACTTGGAATGAAAATGACATGGGGCGCCAGCGCTGCAATCTGTCTGGCCGCAACGATGGCATTGGGTCATGGCGATGTTGCACCGCAAGCCGTTGACACCAGCGGGCTACCTGAGCTTGGCGAAGAATGGTTGATCGAAAACCCCTATCGCGCGGAAACGGCCGGGCAGGATGTCTGGGCCCGCGCGGTCGAGATCGGCGCATCTGGATACAACCAGAACTGCGCGCGCTGCCATGGGCTAGAGGTGGTGTCCGGCGGGCTGGCGCCCGATCTGCGGTTTCTTGAGGCCGAAGAATATGGCGATGAATGGTATGCCGAACGGTTCCAGACAGGATATACTCAGAACGGGATCACGAAGATGCCTGCTTTTGGGGAACTATTGGGGCAGGAAGCTGCTTGGGCGATCCGCACCTATATCGAAACTCGTCCCGACGATGCCGCCATGGAAGAGGCCAGTGAGACATTGAAGGGCCTGCGGGATCAGTTGGCCGGTTTGGCAAATGGTGCCGATGGGGATGGTGAGGCTATTCAAGACCAATTGTTTGAAATCGCAGTCGAAATCGAAACCCTGTCAGGCGCACCCGTCGCAGACAGCGTGGCGTATCGTGCGGCCAACCTGTTGGAAAAGCGCCCCGATGCCTATAAGGAAGCGGCCGAAATTCTGACCATTGGTCTGTCTGCTGCGAACTAAGCCCATGAAAAGGCGCATTTTCTATGGCGCTTTACTGGCCAGCCTTTGGGCGGGCCAAACTGTTTTGGCCAATGACCCCTGTGCCGACCATATACCCCAGGCAAAGCCACAAAACGCGTCCCGCGATATCGTCGGGCAGGAACTGGATCAGATCGTTGATCAGGGCCATATGCTGTTTGCGGTTTACGAAGACTTTCCGCCCTATTCGTGGGAAGAAGCGGGCCAGCCCCGCGGTGTCGATATTGAAATCGCCCGGCTGATCGCAGACTACATAGGGGTCGAGGCCCGGTTTAACTTTGTGGATGCGAGCGAAACGCTGGAAGCTGACCTGCGCAACAACATCTGGAAGGGTCCAATTATCGGTGGCCGTGTGTCGAATGTAATGATGCGTGTGCCTTACGATTCCGCCTTTGCATGCCGGGTTGAGCAGGTGGTTTTCACAGGTCAATACGCGGCCGAAAGCATCGCTATTGCGTATCGCAAGGATCAGTATCCAGATGAAAAGCCCGTGCCTGCCTACTTTCGCTATGACACGGTTGCGGTTGAAAATGACTCGATTTCCGATTTCTATCTTAGCTCATTTGCTGGTGGGCAGATGCGATCGAACGTCCAGCACTACACCACGATGGCCGATGCGATGGCCGCCCTTGCCAATTCCGAAAGCATGGCCGCCATGGGTCCGCTGGCGCAACTGGAACATGCGGGCACGGAGGATATCGGTATTCATCAACCCCCACTGCCCGGCTTCGCAGTTGGTAAATGGACCCTAGGCGTTGCTGTGAATTTCCGCTATCGGCCGCTGTCCTATACCGTTGACGATGCGATTTATGCTGCGCTGCAAGATGGCCGGATTGAGCAGATCTACAAGGATTACGGGCTTAGTTTTCAACCGCCTGAGCGGTAATGGTCTGCACATCACCATTTTGATCAACCAGAATAACGCGACTGATCTGGGGCAACCGCGCCATAATGCGCCGGATCTGCGGTTTGCTGGCCAAAACCATCGCCGTTGAAACACCATCCGCCACAACGGCGTCGCGCGCCATAACTGACACAGTGGACCAACGCGGTTGCGCCAAGGGATGCATAATATGCGCGCGACCGTTGATCAGCGTAGCCCTTGGACTGGATGTTGCAACAGCCTGATCCATCAATGTGATCTGTCCCAGAACCCCATGATCGGGATCCTCAAGGCCAAGCCGAAACGCACCACCGATGGCCGCATGTTCACCAATATTCACCAAGGTTTGCTGAACGCCGTGCGCGCGCAGCAGGTCACAAACCGCATCCGTCGCAAAACCCTGTGCGATGCCATTAAAACTGATGCTTTGCCGCTTGGCCAAAAACAGATCGCGCTGCTGGCGGTTTCGTCTTGCCCAACCCAAATCGCCCGTCACATCATTGGGTGGGCGACCATCGGCAACGGCCTGCCACAGCATCTGAACGGTCGGGTCGAAAAGGCCTTCGGTCGCCTGATGCAGATGATCCACCTGATCTAACAACGTCAGCCATTCGTCGGGCATATCGCGCAAAAAGCCGGTCTGATTAAGCCTGACCAGCCAGGAATTCTGGTCATACAAACTGAACAACATCTCAATGTGGCGTAGTTTTTGCTCAATCTGACGTGTCAAATCGACGGCATCGCTGTGGGGCATATCCAGGATCAATTCGACATCCGTTCCCAAGGCAAAACACCGCCAGCGATGTGCATGTGTCAGGGACGGTGTCACCGTAACCGACGCCGCAATCATCAGAAATCGACGTCGTGATATCATCGGGCCGCCACCCCGCGGGTCTTTTTGCGCCTAGCCAGGATCAGCGGCACGCATTGTTCGGCATCGTCGTGGATCTTCACACAGTCCAGGCAACCAAAGCATTCAGAATACTGCACCTTGCCTGACTTTTCGATGGCCTGATAGGCGCATTTCACCTTGCATAGCTGGCATGGCGTTCCGCATTCCTGCCGCCGTTCAATCCAATTGCGCCTACGGATCAAACCCCCGATCGCCATCAAAGCGCCCAACGGGCAGACGTATCGGCAAAAGCCTTTGAACAGGACCATAGACAAAACCAGCCAAAAGACCGCATAGACAACATAGTACCATTCGCGGATGAAAAAGGTCGTTATGGCGGTTTTGAAGGGCTCGACCTCGGTCGCTTTATCAACGTGATCGGGCGCAATGAAAACCACCAGAACCAGGGATAGCAAGACAACATACTTGAGCCATTTCAGACACGCATCCCAATCGCGTGACGGTTCGATCTGTGGCAAGCGGACCATGCGCCCGATATAGCTGGCAAATTCCTGCAACGCGCCAAAAGGGCAAAGCCATCCGCAGAACAGCGCACGTCCCCATAGGAAAAAGCCGATGATAGCCGCGAACCAGATCAACAATGAAAACGGATCATATAGCAAAAAGCTGTAACTGCCGCCGTCGACCGCGGTGCGAAGCGTGGCCAATGGCGTGACAATAGACAACTGGCCCTGCCCCCACCAACCGACGAAACCGGTCATAAATGCCAGAATGGTTAACCTTATGGCGGTGAAGTTTGGATGCGCCGCCAAGGCATTCATTCCGAAGGCAAGTATTCCCACCAGCCCGGCCAGAAAAACGGCCAGAGTAATCAGATCAGACGACCGCGCGCGCAATGCCTCTAACCAGGGCGGCGCGGGTTGAATCACCTCGGGTCTGGTGAAAAAGCGATCATCTGTGACATGCGTTGCTGAAAGCGTCACCGAACCGATGTCAGGGTGGAACATCCCATGTTCGCGCACGGCCTGAACTTTCAGCGTCCATTCAGTTGCGGGGTCGAAACCCAGCCTGCGATCCGTTCGTAAAATCAGCGCGACCCCATCATGCAGTTCAATCGGCAGGTCATCTGACAACTCGACAAAAAGGTCGCTGTCACGCAACGCGATCGGGAAGCCGTTTTGTTCAGCACTGATCCAATCGGGCGCAGTGTTTCGGACAAAGTCGTCAGACACCAGCCCATGGCGTGCCGTTTCAATGACCAGGATCGGTTCATCATCGCCCGAGATTTCAAGGAACCGTTGCAGATCATCATAGCTGTCGCCATCCAGAACGGCGCGCGCAATCGCGGGTGGGCCCAGATCGACAATCCACAGGTCAAGATATTCCGCGTCAGGCTCGGTCAATGCAATCGGATCATCATCTGCCCAGACCGTTCCGGAAAATTCCGCCTGGACCTCGCTGTTCAGAACAGTCTTGCGGGTCACAAGCCCCTGCTGAATAAGGTCATCCCATGTCAGGTCTTCCTCATACGCTTTATTCGGAAAAGCCGGTGCGCTGACGGCGACACCGCCCATCTTTTCCCGCGCGACCTGCAGGGCCGCAGCCAGAACGCTTTCATGGGCGATCCGAACGCTGGCGGTCGCCTTGGTGACGCCATCAAGATAAATCAAAGCACTGCTATCTGAACCCGACCCATAGGGCGATCCGACAACCAGAGTGTCAGAAATCGAATGGCCCCGATATTGTTCGAAAAATTTATGAAAAGGTGCCGGACCCAACCCGGATACGAAAATAGGTTCATTGTGTGAAATCAGTCTGACATCCAGAAAGCGCCCCTCCAGATCCAGCACGACCAACACATTTACCGGCGCGCCGGAAAAACCCGGCAAGGGCGCCATTGGTTCTGTTTCAAAGACATAGCCTGCGTGGGCACCGCCGGAATTCAGCAGTTCATAGACACCCTTATCATTGACAGCGGCACCCAGCTCCATCGGTGGAGCGACAAATCCGGCGATAACATCGCGATCAAGCGGTTCAGCAACAGCCATACCGCCCGCGCAGATCAGTAACGCGGCAAACCAGCAAAATATGCTGCGCAAACCCTTCATGTTGAAACGATAAGGGGGTGTCAAATTCGGCTCTATGGGACAATAGTATCACTGGTATGTCGGCAACCCTGTAGCAATCATAAACACCATGAAGCATAGAAAACGTACGGACCAGATGCATCCGGTGATCTTTGCGACCTCGATCTTTGCACTGATCGCTCTTTGGCAAGTTGCAGCAATCTTGACAGCGGATCCCAGTATCATGCCGTCGCCTTTAGCTGTTTTGCAGATTTTTCAGGCCGAGGCGCTGAGTGGTGAACTTTGGGTCCACCTGATTGCGACACTGACCCGCGTTCTTATCGCGTTTTCGCTGGCGATGATCGCGGGCTGTCTGATTGGAATTGCCCTTGGCCTAAGCCACAAGGCCAATCTGTGGTTTGGACCCTGGATCGTGGTTTTTCAGAACATTCCAGCGCTTGTCGTCATAGTGCTATGCTATTTGTGGATCGGTCTAAACGAAACGGCTGCTATTTTGGCAGTCGCTGTAAATAAGACAGCTATGGTGGCCGTGACGCTGCGCGAAGGCGTACAGACCCTTGACCGCAAGATCGAAGACATGGCGCAGAATTTCAAACTGAGCAGGCGCGCCTGGGTTCGCCATATTCTGCTGCCGCAACTTACACCGTTTATTGCGGCCAGTACGCGAAACGGGCTGGCGATCATCTGGAAGATTGTTCTTGTCGTCGAATTTCTGGGCCGATCCAATGGCGTTGGCTTTCAGATACACCTATATTTCCAGCTCTTTGAAACCGGCTATGTACTGGCCTATGCGTTCAGCTTTATCACGATAATGCTGTTTATCGAATACGCGATTGTTCGATCATGGGAAAGAAAAGCAGTCCGATGGCGGCACGCATAAGCCCATAGATCTACTGAGCGACCGGTTCGCCCTCAATCACAATGTATCCCTTGGCCGCACTACCGTCGCATCGCGGGGTACCATCGCGGTTCAGCCGTGGCGTCATGTAACCTTCGAAGCCGTCGTCAATGTACCAGTGCTGACAGCCATCTGGATCAACCCAAAGCGCCGCAATACCATCGTTCAGGCGTCCGCCGTCAACACCCTGATCTGTCACGGTCGAGCGATCCGAAGAAACCTCACTACATGCAGCAAGCAGCGGAAGCGTCAGAAACAGCATTTTGCATGACTTAGACGAAGTAATCATTTCTACACCTGTGCTTGATCCGTATATTGGCCTTAGCAGACCAAAGGTTTTCAATCAATTAAAACCCATTTTGTTTATGAAATCGAAGCATTTCGGGGGATGATACCCCCGAAATGTCAGACGGCATGAGTCAGTTGCCGATCAGATTTGGAACAATTGTCACGATTTCAGGGAATAGAGCCAAAAGACCAAGCCCAAATACCTGTATCAGAACAAATGGGATAACGCCCTGATATATATGACCTGTGGTGACCTCTTTCGGGGCAACGCCCCTGAGGTAGAACAGCGCAAATCCGAATGGTGGCGTCAGGAAACTGGTCTGTAGGTTGACCGCAATCATGATCGTCACCCATTTCGGGTCCATCGTACCACCATAGATAACCGGGCCAACGATGGGGATCACGATGTAGATGATTTCCAGAAAATCCAGCACGAAGCCAAGGATGAACAGCACCAGCATCACGATCAGGAAGACTGTGAATTCGCTGTCAAAACTGCGTAGGAATTGTTGGATATAGTGTTCACCACCAAAGGAAATCACTACCAGGTTCAACAACTGTGACCCGATCAGAATGGTAAACACCATACTGGTCACTTTGGCCGTTTCGCGAACAACTGGTGTCAGAACACGGCCCGCAAATAGTGTCCAGCAGGCGTATAGAATACCGAAAATCGCAAACAGGTAGGCGCCGTAAGCCACCATGAAAGCAAGTCCGTTTTCGACACTGACATTTTCCTGATTGATCCGCAGGTCAAAATTCACCCCGACCAGGATCATGATGATGATCGCAAAGGTTGACATGATGATGATCTTGCCGGACCGGTTCTGATCGTGAAGCTTGCGATAGGCGGCCAACATAATGGCCCCACCGGCGCCCAGTGCCGCCGCAGGGGTAGGATTGGTAATGCCGCCAAGAATTGAGCCCAAAACAGCGACGATCAGGACAAGCGGCGGGAAAACCACCCGCAGCAGTTCATTCTGGCCCAGCATTTGCGTGGCATGCCAACAACCATAAAGCGTCAGAGCAAGTGGCAGTGCCATAACCAAGACTGTGGCGCCGGGCGATGTCAGCGGACCAATGAACAGAACGTCAAACAGCAACGCCAGTGCAACACCCGCGCCCCCGATAATCAGGGGCATTGCATCTGCAGTCGGGCGTACACCGCGGGCAGTTGTCAGCATCAGCGCCAGCAGCAGGAACCCGATTGCGATACCATCGCCAATCGGCGCGGCGTTCTGCACAAGTTCAGCCCGTGCCGCAACGCGCTCTTCCAGCGTCAGTTCACGACTTTGCTGAACACCGCCGGCGGCAACAATTGCAGCGGTTTCGGCAACGGCCTGATCCCAGGCTTCTTGCCCATGCAGATCAATCATTGCCTCCTGACACTGGGGCGATACATTCGTGCGCAAGCTGGCTGTCTGACCGGCATCGGTGAAGCTATCAACGATAATGACCTGATTGCCGATCAGGCCGACCTGACCCATTAACAGCACACCGCCGATCAGGCCAACCGGGGCCGCGACGAACCAGCCAAGTGCCTCGTTCCGAGTAATAACTTCGGAATTTGCAGCACCCATTTCGACCGCAGGGGCTTTGGATGGATTGAACAACGCATAGCTGAAGGCATAAAGCCCGTAGAGGAATGCCAGCATAATACCTGGCAAAAGTGCCGCCTGGAAAAGTGTACCCACGGAAACGACCGCAGGCTCGCCCAGATAGGTCAACGCGTCAGAGCATCCGACAAGCTGCGCGCGCTCTTCCTGGGCGGCCGAATAAAGATCCCCGGCCAGCGTACCCAGCAGAACAATCACGATCGAGGGCGGAATGATCTGCCCAAGCGTCCCCGAGGCCGCGATAACCCCCGTGGCCAACTGAGGTGAATAGTTGTTTCGCAGCATTGTCGGCAAGCTCAGTAGCCCCATTGTGACCACCGTCGCACCAACGATGCCGGTCGATGCCGCCAGAAATGCGCCAACAACGACAACCGATACCGCCAGACCACCGGGCAGCGGGCCAAAGACGCGGGCCATGGTCTGCAATAGATCATCGGCGATTTTGGATCGCTCTAGCGTGATGCCCATGAGGACAAACATCAAAACCGCCAGAAGTGTTTCGATGGACTGCCCCGCCAGAACCCGTTCGTTCATACGCAACGGGAAGCCAGAGATCGTCTTTCTAAGGGCGTCTTCAACGCCGCCAACAAAAACCGGCTCTTCTATCCTTGGTAACTCCGGGTATCGGAATATTGATACCGCATCCCTGGGCACACCTTGCGCCAATAATTCGGCGTATTGCGCGGAATTCGTATCAATGGCCTGGTGTATCAACAGGCCCGAGCTATCCAGTGCGGCAATAATCGCAAAGGAAATAACCGCTGACCCGCCGATTGAAAACGCCACCGGAAAGCCCGACAGAATACCGGCAAACAGGCACAGGAAAACAATGATCAGGCCAATTTCTACGCCATCAAGTCCGAAAAGCATGTCTGTCCCTGCCCCTTAGTGAATATTCGCCGCGAGTTCAGCCTCGGGGTCGCCCAGTTTATCTTTATCAAGGTGCTTGCCTTCGCTGGCGGGGCCTTCCTTGAACTCAAGGTAAGACCGGTAGAAAAAGGCGATTGCCTGCAGAAAGATCATCGCGGCAAAAGTGACCAAAAGCACTTTGAAGATGAAATACCCCGTGAAGCCATTCGGCGAAAAGCCGATGGTTTCGACATTCCAGCGCAGTGCCCGGGCACGGTTCAGCAATACGTCCAGATCATAGTTCCAGGCCGCGACATTCGGTACGACCAGATGCCGCCACATGTAATACCAGCCATAAAGCCACGTCACGACGGCAACCGGCATCATGAACAAAAGGCTGCCCAGCATATCGATTACCCGTTTTTTGCGATAGCTGATCGCTGAATAAACCAGATCAACGCGTACATGGCCGCCTTGAACAAAGGTATAGGTACAGCAAAGCGCGACAACCAAGGCGTTATAAAGCTTTAGTTCTTCGGACCACCAGCTGATGTCAAAAGTAATCTGTTTACCAAATCCGATCGAAATTTCAGATGCCGCAAAGATCCTTTGCATAAACACAATGACGATCTGCTGGATCACCATGATCAGACCAGCCCAAGCAAAAAAGCGACCGACCCAGTTTGCAAAGAACTCAAGCCCGATCACACATCCCCACATGATCTTATTACGGATCACGCCAGCGATTGTGACAAGAAGAAAAATCGTAAAAACAACAAAGAAAAATTCAACCGAGCCGCCGTAGAATATAAAGCGCATCATGGATTGTTTGTCTTCCAGGGTGGTCAGACCGCCCATCCATGACAACCACGATCCTGGGTTCAGTACGGCGTATCCAAAGCTGTAAAAGGCTTCCAGGATATTGCCCGCGACCCACTGTATGGCACCAGAGTTCTGAAAACGTTCAAGGCAGCTGATCGTATCTTCCATACGGGCTGCGAAAAAGCCTGAGCAGGCGGTTTGCTCTTCCATGGGGCGCTCTCCGACGATTGGCCGATCAAGTACACGGCGAAAGCCCGCCCGAAAACCGGGCGGGTCAAGTCATTTGAGTAGAAGTCTGTTAGGCCAGAACGCGATCGCGCTGTGTACGATAGACGCCCTCGGACTGTGTCAACCAACCGGACGAAGAGCGCATGGACGCCATCGCGCTGTCGTAGATCTTGTCGTAAAGATCACCATCACGGTTTGCCTCCAGCGTTTCCATCGCAGCGGCACCCATCGCATCCCAGACGCTGTCAGGGAATTCCAGAACCTTGACACCACCCGACTGCAGGCGCTGCAAAGCAGAGCCATTGTTGGCCAGGAATTGGGCCAGGTTCCACTGGTGCGCCTCGGCTGCGGCAATCTCGATGATCTTCTGATGCGCAGGGCTTAGATCATCAAAGACTTCGCGGTTTGTGGCCAGCGAAAGGCCTGCACCGGGTTCATGGAAGCCAGCTGTGTAATAGAACTTGGTGATTTCCTGGAAACCGGCTTTTTCATCAGCCCATGGGCCGATCCACTCGGTTCCGTCAATCGCACCGGATGCCAGTGCCTGATACACCTCGGCACCGGGCAGGTTCTGAACCGATGCCCCCATGCGACCAAGGGCTTCACCACCCAGGCCAGGCATACGGAATTTCAGACCCTGGAAATCCTCTGGGCCGTTGATTTCCTTGCGATACCAACCACCAGCTTGTGCGCCTGTGTTGCCGGCCAGGAATGATTTCAGGTTGAATATCTCGCCCAGTTCATCATGCAGTTCCATACCACCGGCGTGATAGTACCAGTTTGCCAATTCCTGCGCCGTCATACCGAAGGGCACTGACGTAAAGAACGCATAACCAGGATGCTGACCCACAAAGTAGTAGTCGGCCGCGTGATACATATCGGCCTGACCCGAGCTAACAGCGTCGAAGACTTCGAATGCGCCAACCAGTTCACCGGCTGCCTTAACGTCGATGGTCAATTGGCCGTCTGACATGGCAGTGATGCTGTCGGCTGCGCGTTGCGCGGCATCAAACACACCAGCCAGGCCGCGACCCCAGCTTGTAACCAGTGTCAATGTGCGATTGCCCTGTGCATAAGCAGGTGCGGCAAGGGTGCTGGCCGCGGCGACTGTACCACCAACGGCGGATGTTCTTAGAAAAGAACGACGATCCATATGGTTATCCTCCCAAAACTTATGGATGCCCGCCTCGTTTCAGTCGGGCGGATCGTTGCAAGTGCAGTGAACCTAACGTCACTTGGCCCGTGAAGAAATACCTACTAATGCGTAGAGCGATAAATTTTGCGCCGAAAAGCCTGATTTTACTGCAGCAACACATTTCATGCGACACGCTGTGACACAGCAAAAGCTTTGCTTTACCGCGATTCTTTCGTATCGAATCATGTCATGCGTTTCAGGATGCCATCACTCCAGATCAGCTATAGCCAGAAAATCTTTCTTCTGGCGACCGTTCCGCTTGTATTAGCGGCCACCGCTATCGCGATACTTGTCGCTGTACAGTCCCGGCAATTGGCTGAGCGTGAGATCAAGGCCCTGGAAACACAATTGATCGAAGCCAAGCGCGCCGAACTGAAAAACTATATCTCAATCGCGCGCACGGCTTTTGTGAATACATACGGTCGTGCCGCCCCTGATGATCGTGCTGCTCAGACCGAGGTGATGCAAACACTGGCAGCCATGTTGTACGGTCAGGACGGCTATTTTTTCGTGTTTGATTATGATGGTACAAATCTGGTGTCGCCGCGGCAGACCTATCTGATCGGTCGCAATTGGAGCGGACTGGAAGACGTGAACGGCGTTCCGATCACAGACGAATTGATACGCCTTGCACGAACCGGCGGCGGATATCACAGTTTTGTCTGGCAAAAGCCATCAACGGGGGAAAACGCACCTTTTGTCACCTATGTCGCGGGCTTGCAAGATTGGCAGTGGGCGATTGGCACGGGGATATTCATCGACGATGTCCTGGACACCGTTGCAAACGCACGCGCCGATGTCGAAGCGCGGGTACGTCGTACTTTTGTTTCGATCATCGCAATCTCGGTCACGGCTTTGCTGATCGTTTTCATATCAGGACTGGTGATCAACGTGCGCGAACGGCGATTGGCAGACGCAAAATTGAAAGAGCTTACGCAGCGCATTTTTGACACGCAGGAAGAGGAACGCGGGCGCGTTGCACGCGAATTACACGACTCGATCAGCCAGATGCTGGTGGGTGTGAAATACGCGCTGGAACTGGCACGCAGGCGTGTGCAATCGGGTGACGTGCGCGCGTCCGACCATATGGACAAAGGTATCGACAGCCTGAACAGCGCCATCATCGAAGTGCGGCGGATCAGCCGCGACCTGCGTCCTGGCGTGCTGGATGATCTGGGGCTTGGACCGGCGCTGCAGGCATTGACCGATGACTTTAGCGCGCGCACCGGTATCGAAACGGAGTTCCAGACCGTTGTCTTCCGAAACCGACTGGATGAGGAAGCCCGCATCGCGCTTTACCGGATTGCGCAGGAAGCACTCACAAATATTGAACGGCATTCCGGCGCGACAGAGGTCAAGATGGATTTGAAGGGTCATAAGAAAGGCGCCACATTGCGGATTGCTGACAACGGTCGAGGTCTTGACCACAAAGGTGGCAATCAGGATGGACGGCGCGGCCTTGGTCTGCGCAATATGCAGGAACGGATCGAACAACTGAACGGCGCGCTTAGAATACTGTCGACCAAAAGTGGCACGGTGATTGAGGCCCAGGTGCCCCTTAGCCACATGTTGCCGCCAGAAGGAAAAACAAAGGTGCCTGCATGACAGCGATCAAAGTCGTCATCGTAGATGATCATCCCATGGTGGCCGAAGGAATTCAGGCCATTCTGGAAACCTATGACGATCTTGACGTCATCGCCACGCTGGTCAACGGGCAGGAAGCCATTGATCAGGTCGAAGCTCTGGCCCCCGATGTCATGCTGCTGGATCTGAATATGCCGGGTGTAAACGGTCTTTCAGCAACTGAAATCATATTGGAACGGCGCCCGGAAACGCGTATTCTGATCCTGTCAATGCATGACAGCCCCGAATACATATCATCCGCGCTTAGCCATGGGGCCAAGGGCTATGTTCTGAAGGATGTACCGACTGATGAAATCAAGACGGCCATCGATACAGTGATGCAAGGGCGGCAATATCTGTGCACCGGCGCGAAAGGATCGCTCAGCCCCAAGATCGCAGATGGGCGTGAGGCGTTGACAAACCGTGAACAGACAATCCTGCTGCAACTGGCGCAGGGTAAGTCGAACAAAGAGGTCGCCGCCGAACTGGATATTTCAGTACGCACCGTCGAAACGCATCGCAAAAATATCAAACGCAAACTGGGGATCAGCAGTACAGCAGGTCTGACGCGCTATGCGCTAGAACATGGTGTGCTGCAGGGCACCGGGCTGCCCTCGTAATCAATTCCTGCTGGTCGCCAACTGCAAGATAGGCGCAATTTCGATCAGCGCAGCATCTCTTTCCCGGTTGTCGTATAATTGGAAAAGGCATTCCATCATCTGGGGTACATTCTGCCGAACCATGTGAATGTTATGCGCCAGAACTTGCACGAACGGATCCCAATCAAAACAACCGATACTGACCACTGATCTTGAGACATCGGGTCTATCGCCCAGAAAACGAATGACGCCCTCAAGCGAAATCGTGGAATTCACGAACAGCCCACTGGGTAGTGTTCCGGTCTGATCAAACAAATCGGCCATCGCACGATAGGCCTTATCAGCAGCATAACCGCAGGTTTCGATCCGCGTTTCTATCTTGGCCTTGCTGGCATCGTTAAAGCCACGAAGTCTTTCCTTTGTGTTGTGGTCGGTGTGCCTGCCGCCAACGAACGCCAATTCCCCATGCACGTCCAAGTCTTCAAGATCGCGAATGATCTGGGCCGTCAGATGATAAGCACCTGTATAATTGTCCGAGATGACAGACGGCGCCTTCGTTCCAGGCAAATCAAGGTTCAGACTTGGAACGTCTTCTTCGGCGCAAAGATCGTGGATCTGATCAGGTGCCGTTGTGCCAGCGCAGACCAGATATTCAACACGATAGGACAACATGGCGCGGGCGGCCTCAGCCTCCAGCTCAGGATCACGACGCGTGCTGGTGATCACCGGCAGCAGCCCACGATCACGGGCCATCTGTTCAAAATGCTCGGCGATCGATCCGAAATAGCGGTTGTCATACATAGGCAGGATCATCCCGATGATCCCGGACCGATCCTTGCGCAGGGCACGTGCCTGCCTGTTCAGTGCATATCCCTGCTCATGTGCAAGTGTTTTGATAGAGCGCGCCAGTTTTTCGCTGATACGGCGCTTGCGCCAATTGCCGTTCAGAACACTGCTGACCGTACTGGGCGACGTCTTTGCCAGCCGGGCCAGGTCATAGATCGTTGGGCGTTTGTTCTGTCGCATCATGTTTCGCCAATCAGTATACGTGCGCGATATTATTGGGCGGCGGCGGTCTGCAAGGCTAGAAACCGATTATACCTTTCGTCGTGTGAACCACGATCTGAGTGCGGATAAACCACTGCACCATCCGACGACATATTTTCCATTGCATCAGGCACATCACGATAAAACCCGGATGCCGTTGCCGCCAACATCGCACTGCCCAGAAGCACAGGCTCGGGTGATGTGGGCAGAACCACCTGAACACCAGTTGCATCGGCAATCGCTTGTCGCACAAAAGGATGCGCGCCTGCACCACCACTGATGACGATTTCATCGACTTGTATGCCATTTACCGCCTGCGTCTCGATAATCTGGCGCAAGCCGTAACCAATACCCAAAAGACCAGCAGCATAGAGCGCGCGCAAACTCTCGATGTCTGTATCAGTCGATAGTCCGGCGATCACCGCACGAGCATGCGGATCGGCATGGGGGGAACGATTTCCGTTGAAGTCAGGTACAACTGTTAAATCCCCCGCGATAATCAGCGTATTGCGGTTTGTCGGCATCGTATCGGCAAGCCACTTTGCCACGGATTTCCCTGCGTCCTGTGCTTTTTGCTTTGCTTCCCTGTGACCGGGATGCAGATCAATCAGCCGCGCAATAGCCGCGCCTGCCGCTGACTGGCCGCCTTCGTTCAGCCAAAGCCCCGGCACCATCGCACTAAAGTAAGGCCCCCAGACACCCGGAACAAAAGCGGGTTCAATGGTCGATGTCATCGTGCAGGCCGAAGTACCAAAGACATATGCCATTCTGTCCGTGGCACGCCGCCCCCCGACGGTGCCGACACCGCCCGCATGGGCATCAATCAAGCCAATCGCAACGGGTGTTTCGGGGGTCAACCCCATATCGCCCGCAGCACTTTGACCAAGACCGCCGGGGATGGCACGGCCTGGCTCAAGCACACTGGAACCTATCCGCGCAAAGCTATCCACTGCCAGATCCCCCAGACCTAACTGTTCGAAGTACCCGGCATCCCATCGGCCTTCGTGCGCAAGATACGTCCATTTGCAAGTCACAGTACAGGTTGAGCGTGTCGTCTGACCCGTGGCGCGCCACGTCAGGTAATCAACAAGATCAAAAAAATGCGCGGCCTGTTGATAGCTGTTGGGTAGATTTTCTTTCAACCACAGCAGTTTTGGGGTCTGCATTTCAGGCGAGATACGCCCACCAACGTATTTCAGAACATCATGATCTTGATCGTTGATCCGCTCGGCCTGTTCGACGGCACGATGGTCCATCCAGACAATAACGTCCCGCGCGGGATCACCCGAACTGCTGATAGTGACAGGATCATCTCCAGGCCCGACGACCACCATGGAACAGGTTGCATCAAAACCAAGGCCGGCGACACGTTCAGCGGTGACGCCGGCTTTGTCCATCGCGGCGCGAACCGACGCGCAGACAGCGCGCCAGATATCTGCGCTGGACTGCTCTGCAATACCACCAGCCATCTGAAACAACTGAATATCGGATGAAGCATGGGACAGATATGTGCCCGTCTGATCAAACAATCCTGCACGCGCACTGCCAGTGCCGACATCAATACCAATGAATACAGGATCAGCCGACACCTCGTTCCCCCTTAAATCAGACGATACTGGCTGGCTTTGTTCCGCAGAAAGGGCAGACCTTTATCCATGACTTCCTGATGGCTTTCTGCGACGGGACGCCAGACCGACAGACCATAGGCAATCTCGGGCGGCATATTGATAAAGCTTTCCATGGCCAGACCACCCTTAAATTCTATGGCAGACAACGCCGCAAAAATCTCATCCCAGTCGCAACATCCCTCGCCCGGCGTGCCGCGATCACTTTCAGACAGATGAATATATCGAAGGTGTTCGCGCGCGTCCAAAATACCATTCGCTGCGCCTTTTTCTTCGATGTTCATATGATAGGTATCAAGATGGATAAAAATATTATCCGCTCCGATCCGTTCGATCATATCGCGGGCCTGCCAGCCGGTGTTGATCAGATGGTTTTCATAGCGATTGACGGGTTCTATCCCGAAACCAAGCCCCAAATCAGCCGCATAGCGCGCAGCCGCTTCAAGGGTCTTGGCGACATTTGACAGTTCTTGTTCGGTCGGCGGTTGCCCCGTGCGTTCGCCGATCCCGCCGTAAGTCACACCGCTTAGGGCCTCGGCCCCCATTTCCCTGGCCTTATCAAGGGCCAGTTTCAGATGATCGACTGCTCCGTCAGGGTTGACGGATGCCCAAACAGACTGCGGCAAACCAAGGGAACACACAGCCCGCAAGCCATGCTTTTCCAACAGGTCGCGCGTATGTTTCGCATCGACCGACGGCGCATCAAGCAGGGCTATTTCGATAAAATCCATGCCGTATTCAACAGCGCCCGCAACCGCTTTTTCGGCACCTTCCCGATCCCAGGTCATCGTCCACATGCTGGTATGTACGCCGAACCCTTCCATCACATGATCCCCCATTTTCGTGTGCGCGCCAGCCACGAAACCAGCCACCGCAAAGCCATGACGCCAATCAGGAACAAGCCCCAGACAGCGATCGACAGAAACTGATTGGCGCCCAATAAATTCAAGCCCGAGGACAGGACCTGTAATATCACAAGCGCGATCACAACTGGCAACACGCGACCGAAGCCGCCAAAGGGGTCAATGCCGCCCAGGAAACACGCCAGAACCGTCACCAGCAACAACGCCTCACCATGACCGACACGAACCGAATTGAACTGCGCTGCCATTACGATGCCAGCCACAGCGCATATCGCGCCCGAGATTGTGTAGATCAGCGTCAAAGTGCGTTTGGTCGGTATGCCGGAATACTCGGCCGCCTTGATATTTGACCCGATCATGTAGACCGAAAAACCATGGCGCGTGCGCTTTAGCATGATATGCCACAGGATTGCTGCCGCCAGAAATATGATCAACGGTACTGGGATACCCAATAGCGTACCGTATCCGATGGTGTTCATGAAATCGGGAAAGCCGGATACGTCGCCGCCACGTGTCAGAAATTCACCCACGCCGCGCAGGAAAATCATCATCGCCAGTGAAACGAGAATGGGGTGGGCGCCGACATAAGCGATCACAAGCCCCATGATCAGGCCAGACAACGCGCCGACGATAATGGCCGCGACGACACCAAGTGCGAATGCGCCATAGCCGGCCTCGACCCCACCAAAGGCAATCAGAATCCAGGCCAAGGTCAGCCCCGACAGGTTCGCCTGAAAAACAATGGCCAGGTTCAAACCGCCAGACAGGATCGGCACGAGCATCGCCAACGTCAATAATCCCAAAACAGGCAACTGCGACGCCATCGAGCCAAAATTGGCCCCGGTCAGAAACCGTGGACTGGCGAATGAGAAAACAGCGATAATCAGAACCAAAACCGCAATCAGTGGTAATGTCTCGGGGCCTAGATGACGTTGTAGCTGCTTCATTTCGCGGCCTCTTGCAGTACGGCCCGCCTTGACGGTCGAATGTCGAATGAAAGGTTTGAGGATGAGATCGCGATTAGGATCGCCGCCCCGATGATCATGTTGAAAGCAAAGGGTGAGATGCCCAATAAATTCAGACCATTCTGTGTAATGGCCACGAACATGACCCCCAAAATACAGCCCAAGATCGACCCGCGCCCGCCACCCAGACGCGCACCACCCAGAACGACGGCAGCCAGAACCTCAAGCTCTCGGCCGTAAAGAGCATTTGGGACGACCTCTTTCACGATATTGACCTGCATCAGCCCGCCGATACCGGCCATCATACCCATCCATCCAAAGGCCAGGGCCTGCATCAATGCGATATTCACACCCGCCCGACGGGCCGCTTCGGGATTGTCGCCAAAGGCATAAAGCTGACGCCCTAGGTTCGTAAACCGGATCAAAATCCACGTCACCAGAACACAAGCAACCATGACACCCACGGCCAGATTAAGTTCAGACCAGACACCGCTTGCGGATTGATGTTCAAATATGAAAATCCGATCCGTCCACCAGTCTGGCAACAGATAAACCGACCGACCACTACTGAAAAACATCAAAAGGCCAAAAAACGCGTTAAAGGTCGCAATGGTTATGACGATCGAGATAACTCGAAATCCATGGATCAGAACCGCATTGATCAGGCCAAGCCCGATGCCGATGACACCGCAAACAACAAAGCCAAGAAACCAGTTGCCGCCACCCATCAATCCGAAAACATAAACGGCAAGATATTGCACGACAGAAGCGGCAACAGCAAAACTGATGTCGATCCCGCCTGCAATCAGCACAACCAGCAGCCCGACAGCCCAGATCAGATTGACGGCATTGTTGTTCAGCAGCGACGTCAGATTCGCCAGCGTCAGAAAGCTGTCGGTACTTAGGCTTAAGCCAACGAACATCAGGATTATGACGAACAGCAGACGACCCTCGACCGTTCCTAATTCGCGAAGCACCCTAGGCATAGATTTGCACCTCTAACGCATCGACCGAGGTCTGTCTTGGGTCATATTCATTGACAATCCGGCCACCGTTCATGTGCAAAATACGATCCGAGTTGAACAGCACCTCGGTGACCTCATCGGAAATCAGCAAGATCGCCAGCCCATTTTCGGCCAAATGCCGTATAATACGAAAGATGCCAGCACGCGCACCGACATCGACGCCGACCGTAGGACTATCGAGGATCAGAAGCTGCGGTTCCGTTGCCAGCCACTTGGCCAGAACCACCCGTTGCTGGTTTCCCCCTGACAGTGTCGATACGGCATCATCTGGATCACCGATCTTGATCGACAATTCATTGATCCAGTGCCGGACCATCTGACCTTGCTTATCAGGTGACAAAAGACCGATCTGGTTCAGCAAGGACTTCAGAACTGAAATTGAGCTGTTATCCGAGATTGACTGCGGCTGGATCAAGCCAAGTGACAGCCTGTCTTCAGACACATAGGCGATGCCCAGATCAATGGCTTGCCGGATCGACTGCGGCTTTATCTGGCGACCTTGCAGGTAAATTGCGCCCTGATCCGGCTTGGTCATACCGATCAGACTATGTGCCAGTTCAGTTCGGCCTGAACCGATCAACCCTGTTAATCCAAGAATTTCGCCAGCGCGAATTGTGAATGAGATATTTTCGAATTCACCGTGTCTGGTCAGATTTTCTACGGCCAACACGGGTTTTGCGGCACTGCGATCACGGGCAGCAACCGTTTGCTGCAAAGACGCACCTGTCATCAGCTCGGTCAGGCGTGCCTGGGTCATGCCTTCGGTCGGGAAAACCCCCACCATCTTTCCGTCACGCAACACGGTCACACGCGACGAAATCTCTAGAACTTCAGCCAGCCTGTGGCTGACGAAAACCACAGCAACCCCTTGGGCCGACAGATTGCGCACAATCTCAAGCAGGTGATCTGTTTCCGACTGTGTCAGCGATGCGTTGGGTTCATCCATGAAGATCAGTCTTGCGTCACCCATCAGCGCGCGGGCAATCGCCACGATCTGGCGTTGGGCGATAGGTAAGGTATTCAGAGGTGCATCCAGATCAAGCTGAACACCAAGTCGGTCCAGAATGGATTTCACCTGATCCAGCCTGCTGCCGACCCGAACAAAGCGGGGCAGATTACCAACCATCTGATCAAATGCGATATTTTCGGCCACCGACATATGCGGAAATAACGCCAGATCCTGCCAGATCACGGCGATGCCCATAGCGCGGGACTGCTTGGGGGACATCGACCTGATGGATTGGCCAAAGCATTTGATATCCGCGCTTGGCTCGGGCGTGTAAACACCGGTCACGATCTTGATCAAAGTGCTTTTACCGCAACCATTTTCGCCGGCAAGACAATGCACTTCACCTTCACGGACCTCGAATGACACATCGTCAAGGGCCCGAACACCACCGAAAGTCTTTGAGACCGAAAACATCTGCAGCACATAGGGCGTACCGGCATCTTGCGCGCTGGATTGCATGAAGAAATGAACCTGTCTGAATATGTTCTGTGTATGGATCGCGCCCGCGAATGCAGGCGCGATCCCTATAGCCTACAAACCTTTTGCGGCCAGTTCGTCGACGGTATCGGTGTTGATTTCCAGTAGGTTATCCGTGATGATATTACGTGTCTCAACATCCGGGCTGACAACACCTAGGCCTTCAATTTCAGTGCCCTCGGTGATCTCTTCACCATTCGCCAGCATATGGCCCAGCGTGACAAAAACACGGCCCGCTTCGGCGGGGTTCCACATATAGCCCCCCGAAATCACACCGTCTTTCAGCATGGCGCGCCCCTGACCGGGTGAGAATGGACCAAGTACGTGAATTTCACCGCCCTTTCGGCGTTCCTCAACAGCGCGTCCGGCACCGATAGGCCCCTGACTGCCAAAGGCCAGAAAACCCTTCAGATCTGGATGGGCGGCGATCAGGTCCAAGGCGGTGGATCGGCTGTCATCGACGCTTTCCGCCACGCCATACCGTTCGCCAACCAATTCGATTTCAGGATGGTTTTCCTGCATGTATGCAATAGCTGCGTCGGCCCAGGCGTTATGCAGCGGTACGGTCAGCGACCCGACATAGACGGCGTATTTGCCCGGCCCGTCTATTTTTTCAGCCAGAAGCCGCGCGTGCGCTTCGCCAAACCCGTCTGATGACGCCAGTTCGAAGTTCCAGTCGACATTTTGCAGTCCGGGTCCCTCGTGCGCGATCACCTTGATGCCCGCGGCCCGTGCTTTAGCCAGAACGGGTTCCAGCGCCGCCTCGTCATTGGGTACGACACCGATGATATCGACACCCTTGGCGATCAGGTCCTCAATCGCGCGGACCTGCAATGCGGGGTCTGCTGAGGTCGGGCCAATCATCTCGGCCTCAACACCCAATTCAGCGGCGCGTTCCTTGATGCCCTCTTCCATCGCATTGAACCACGGAATACCACCGATCTTGACAACGACACCCATGCTCGTCGTTTCAGCCGCAGTTGTCATGGCCATGGCTGCAGACATGGCGATACCTGTCGCAAACGTTTTGAATGCTTTCATAATTTTCCTCCCAGTTTTCAGCACCGTATAACCGGTCTAGCTGACGATCGTGCTGTTCTTTTAACGATGATTCTGATTTGCACAATCGATGGTGCAAAGTATCCCAGACGATCCTGACGTCAAGACAATTGCGGATCAGAAATGACAAAAGCCGACGCAAGATGCACCGGCTTTCAAAACTGAGTATCCGAAGTTATCAGTGACCTAGGATCTGACTTAGGAACAGTTTGGTACGATCCGACTGCGGGTTGTTGAAAAACTCTTCAGGTTCGTTTTGCTCGACGATCTGACCCGCATCCATGAAAATCACACGGTTGGCGACCTGACGTGCAAAACCCATTTCGTGGGTCACACACAGCATCGTCATGCCCTCTTCTGCCAGTTCGATCATCGTATCCAGAACTTCCTTGATCATTTCGGGGTCAAGGGCCGATGTCGGTTCGTCAAACAACATAATCCGCGGGCGCATGCACAGCGATCGTGCAATGGCCACACGTTGTTGCTGGCCGCCCGACAACTGACCTGGATATTTGTCAGCCTGTTCCGGGATTTTGACCTTCTCCAGAAAATGCATCGCAGTCTCTTCCGCCTCTTTCCGCGGTGTCTTGCGCACCCAGATCGGGGCCAGCGTACAGTTTTCCAGAATGGTCAGATGCGGGAACAGGTTAAAGTGTTGAAACACCATCCCGACCTCAGACCGGATTTTGTCAATGTTCTTCAAATCAGACGACAAACGTGTACCATCCACTTCGATCCGACCCGCCTGATGTTCTTCCAGTGCGTTGATGCACCGGATCAATGTCGATTTCCCCGACCCGGATGGCCCGCAGATCACGATACGTTCACCGCGATAGACTGTCAGATTGATATCACGCAGAACATGGAACGTACCGTACCATTTGTTCATCTGATCGATTGAGATTGCCACCTCATCCGAGACTTTCATTTTTGCAGCTTGGGTCATTTTATCAGCCCTCTTTTAGCGGTGGCCGGTCTGAAGCTTACGCTCCAACCATTGCGAATATTGCGAGATTGCATAGCAGATGACAAAAAACAGAAGTGCGGCAAAGCCGAACAACTCCCAATAGACCCCATTCCAGTCGGTCGAAGCCAGGATGGGTCCGCGGATCAATCCAACCAGGTCAAACATAGAGATAATCGACACAAGCGTGGTGTCTTTGAACAAGCCCACAGCCACATTCACGATTCCAGGAATCGAGATTTTCAATGCCTGGGGAAGGATGATCAAACGCATGGCTTGTGCGTATTCCAAGCCCAAGCTATCCGCTGCTTCATACTGACCGCGCGGTAAAGCTGCCAAACCACCGCGCACTACCTCGGCGATATAGGCCGAGGCAAAAAGTGTAATCATGATCATGACACGTATAATCAAATCCGGATTGGATTCGGGTGGCAGGAAGTATGCAAGAACGACATTTGCAACGAAAAGAAGTGTAATCAGTGGTACACCACGGATAAACTCGATGAAAATTACACAAACCCACTTGATCAGCGGCAGATTAGACTGCCGCCCGAGTGCAAGCAGGATGCCAAGTGGCAAAGACAGTGAAACACACACGGTTCCCAAGATCATATTCAACATGAAACCGCCTAATTCGCGACTTGGCACAGACGCAAGGGACACCGACGATATCGTCGACAAACCCTCAACCACATGAGCATTCAGCGGAAAGATATTCATCAGCCATGGATAGTTCTGCTCCATAACCGTCACCCACGGCAGTGCATTCTCAGCGCGCTGCCATCCCAAGAACGCCAGACTATTTCGACCAAACTCGGCTGCGTTGATAAGCATGGCGATGGGATCAAACAACAAAAGGATCAGAACAGCCAGAAAGCTGAGCGCACCTAAAAAGAATGAGCGGTTCACAACAAAACTGTAAGCAAAATATGCGATAGCAAGACTGGCAAGAATTGTGACGGGAACCCAGAGCGATCCACCCCAAACCAGCCAGAACGCTGCAAACGGGTAAATGGCCGTTGTGATCAACATCTTTCTGGGTAACTCGGAAAACAAGACAGGTGCGATGGCAACAAATAGCAACACAAAGGCCAGAACCGGCCGCCAATAGCCAAAGAAGAACTCCTGGAAGAAATTGGTGTTTTCGCGGACCCCTCCGGGTGTAACCAGATCAGCCACCGGTACGCCGGTCATTGTGCTCAGAAAAAACAGATCACGCGGATAAGCCGCCCCAAACAACAGTTGGTGCCAGCGATCCGTAATAACAGAAAAACACGCCCCTGTTTTACCCCCAAGCACTTCACGGCAGTTTGTCAGGCTATCAGCCCCCCAAACCCCGTTCCATATCCAAGGCACAACAAAGATTGACAGCCGAATGATAAAATAAAGCGCAACGATGGTCAGGATACCACTCAGCACGTTTGGAAACAGGTTTTCCCGTACCCATTTGATCACCCCACCTTCGGTATCTGGCGGTAAGGATGGGGGGATTTCAGTGTTGCGGACGAAGGCTACGGATTGCGCATGGGTATCTGACATCCTACCGCTCCTTCAGCTTGACGGAATTGTTGTAGATATTCATGAACAGCGAAATGCTGAGGCTGATCGTCAGATAGAAGATCATCAGCAATAAAACAGATTCGATCGCACGACCTGTCTGGTTCTGGGTGATGCCACCCAACGTGCCTGTCACATCCATATAGCCGACCGCAATCGCCAGAGACGAGTTCTTGGTCAGGTTCAGATATTGTGAAATCAGCGGTGGTATGATCACCCGCAGCGCCTGGGGTAAAATCACCAGGTTCATGATACGGCCCGGACGCAACCCAAGCGACGCTGCTGCTTCTGTCTGACCCTTGCTGATGGCCTGAATGCCGGCACGGACGTTTTCCGCGATGAAAGCGCCTGTGTAGATTGCCAAAGCAAACCAAAGCGCGATCAACGATCCACGGATTGTTAAGCCACCCGCGAAGTTAAAGCCGCGCAACGCCGGGTAATCCAGATATGCCCCTAAAAGATAGAATATCAGTATCAGCGGCACGAAGACTACACCAAGCCGCCAATACCATACCGTTGGACGTTCGCCGGTCTGTTCCTGCGTTTTATCCGCCCAGTCCCGGATCAGCCGCGATACGTAAAGCCCCAGAAGAAGAACCAGCAATATGACGATCAGATTTAGGCTGAGCGAAAATCGCAGTGACGTTGCAGGCTGTGAACCATTCACATTCAAAAACAACGAATAAACGATGACAAACGGTGTGAATGCAATGATTGCATAAACCAAAAGCCGCACAAATGCGGGCAACAATGCAAAAACCTCAACGTTGTTTGCTTTGATATATTTACCGGCTTGAATAGCAGCGTAGATCCCCCCGCCCAAAGCGAAAAGCACAAGCCAGACGGTTACATTGATATTAAACAGGCCAAAAAAGCTGAAACGTGTGGGGTCATCGAACACAGGCGGTATGATCGGGATGCTTTCGAACCCATTCGAAAATTGCACCCACGGGATATAGACGCCGCGGTTCGTTATCGCGATTGCATCAAATAGCATTGATGCAGACGGATCATCGCCCCTGAATGCACTTGGCGGCGGCGTCGCCGCGATCATTATGAAAAAAATGATCAGAATCCAGATCAGAACAGGCACGTTGCGGAAGGCTTCGACATAAACGGCCATCAGCTTTGCAACCAGCCAGTTGTTAGACAAACGCAAAACACCTGCGAACACACCAAATATCGTCGCAGTAACGCACCCCAATGCGGCAACAATCAATGTGTTGATGATCCCGATCAGAGAGGCCCGCAGATGGCTGTCGTTATTTGAATACTCCAGGGGACGCTGATTGATATCATAGCCCGCGGGATTGCCTAAGAAGTCAAATGACAAAGTCAGACCTCGCTGTTCAAGGTTGGTGACCAGGTTTCGACCCAATAGGGAAATACAAAAAATTATGGCCAGTAGTGCAATGAACTGAAAGGTATAAGCACGATAACGCGTGTCGTTGATCAACATCGACAAACGAAACGACTCCGGCTGTGGGTCCGTCAGTGTCGTCATAAGTATCCCTGCAATTGGTCTGAGTTGTCCCCTGGCGGATTTTTCCGCTCTTGTGGCTCAGGTCTTTATTTTAATGGAAAGAGGGCGCAGATGATGAACTGCGCCCTCTTCAAGATCAGCTTAACGGAAGGGTGGCGAATAGATCAGACCACCTTCGGTCCATTGTGCATTCAGACCGCGAGCCAGACCAATCGGTGTATTTTCACCAATGTTCTTTTCAAAGATCTCGCCGTAGTTGCCGTTTGCCATAATAGCATTTTTCGCCCAGTCCGCTTCCAGACCAAGCATTTCGCCCAGATTGCCTTCGGATCCCAACAGACGGTTCACCTCTGGGTTTTCTGTTCCTTCAGCCAGTTCTGCAACATTGGCCGATGTCACGCCCAGCTCTTCGGCTGCGATCAGGGCGTTCAGCGTCCAGCGGACGACATCGCCCCATTCTGGATCACCATGACGAACCAATGGACCAAGAGGCTCTTTCGAAACGATCTCAGGCAGGATGATGTGATCATCAGGGTTTTCGAAAGTTGCCCGTGTGGCAGCCAGGCCCGATGCGTCTGTCGTGTAAACGTCACAGGCGCCTGCCAGATACTGTTGCTGTGCTTCAGCATTGGTTTCGATTGGAACGGGTTCGTATTCCAGGTTGTTCTCTTCAAAGAAGTCAGCCAGGTTCAGTTCGGTTGTCGTACCGGTCTGGATACAAACTGTAGCGCCGTTCAGCTCCTTGGCGGACGATACGCCAAGTGATGCAGGCACCATAAAGCCCTGACCATCGTAATAGTTGATGCCGATGAATTCGAACTTCAGATCCACGTCGCGTGAAAATGTCCAGGTCGTATTCCGGGCCAGCATATCGATTTCACCCGAAGCCAGCGCAGTAAAGCGTGTTTTACCGGTTGTTGGTATAAATTCGACCGCAGTCGGATCACCAAACACAGCGGCAGCAACAGCACGGCAGACTGAAACGTCGAACCCCTGCCACTGGCCATTAGCGTCTGGCGCACCGAAACCGGCAAGACCGGTGACAACACCACAGTTCAGTGTGCCGCGCGCCTTGACATCGTCAAGCGTTCCCGCAGCAGCTGCGCCGGCCACAAGACCGACGGCTGTCAGTGTGCCAAGAAAAATGGTTTTTTTCATGTTTACCTCTTCCTGATTATCCACCCCTGTCCAGGGCGGTTCATTTCCAGACCCTGTCAGTCCAGACGTGATCCGTTGAAGGGCCTCACCCCTTCGGCGTCACAACATTGGGCAAATTCATTGTCAATCGTCAAGTCCGCTTCATGGTCCGATGCATAACTTTTGAGCATTTATTTCGCTTATGCAAAAACAATCTGCCGCAACACTGTGCAATTGGGATCAATTCTGCGTCAAATTGTAAAAACGATGGGCATGCAGGAAGGCGTTGCGTTTGTTTTGGGCAGTTTCGGCGGCTTCTTCATCAACGCCCCATTGTTCGATCTGCCAGTCTTCATCGATTCTTGACAGCTGCCAAAGGGCCGACGGATCGAAATGATCATGCGTTGCAGCCAGTCCAATAACAACCGATCCGGTCAGGCTGACCAGATCGTGAACTGCCGTCAGCGCAAAATCGTCGAAGGAATGCACCTTATCTGACAGTACCCTGATCGCATCGGGTGGCTGGGTGTGATACATGACCCCGCTAACAGGCTGCAAACGCGCACCATAGGTTTCTGCGGCCCAATCCAGCAGTGGGTCCCAGCCATTCATTTGCCGGTCAATCAGACCCACTGGTTCAGCCGCGCGGTAGCACAGCAAATCCGTTTCCGCATAGGCTGCGATCAGGTCGGCGACCTCTGACTTCTGACTGGCAACCTTGTCGATTGCAGCATTGGCCGACCGCGTAAACGGCATTGAAAGCGGGTCGACAAGGTCATTCTGGCGCTGCCATTCATCAGCGATAGCTTTGGCCAATGCTTCGGTCGGAACGACCAATGGGCGCTTTGCTGGTGTCTTTAGATGCCGGCCATCCAGTACGACGGTAAAGCCCGCGCCATCAGCCACAACATCAGCTGACGTCCAGAACCGTTTCTGTTTCCACTCGCTCACGCGACCCTCTTTTCAAGCGCTTCCGCCAAGGATTGATAATCGGAAACAATGGTACCTGCACCCGCCTGCCGCAGATGCTGTTCCGGGTGACAGCCCCAGGTCACACCAATTGTGTCCACCTGCGCGGCCCGCCCCATTTCCATATCAAAGCTTGTGTCGCCAATCATCACAGTCCGCTCGGCCATCGCGCCAGTTTCTGACAAAGCCGTCAGGATCATAGACGGATGGGGTTTTGAAGGATGATGATCGGCCACCTGTTCGGTTACGAAATAATCGCGCAGATCATGACCATCCAGCAGCACATCCAAACCACGGCGCGACTTTCCCGTGGCAATGCCCAACAATACATTCGGACGGTCGCGCAGATCGTCCAAAACCTGCTGAGCACCGGGATAAAGTGGCGAGGTCATCTTGATATCGCCTTCGGATCGCAGGCGGGCATAGGCGTCTTTATAAGCCTCGACCATCATCACCTGCTGCTGGTCTGATGTACCCGCCGCCAGCCGCGCCATCGCAACGGGTAACGAAAGCCCCACAATGGACAGGATCTGGCCCCGCGTCGGGACAGGCCGTTCGATTGTTTTGAACGCAATCGTCATTGCAGCAACGATATCGCCCTGACTGTCAACCAATGTTCCATCGACATCAAAAAGGATCAGGTAGGGATCCGACATCACACAATATCCTCAAACGGATCGGCGGGTACGTCAGACGGGCTCCAACCGAATGTGTCCCACGTGCGCGCCATATGATCGGGCAACGGCGCCGTCAGTGACAAACGCGCACCTGTCACGGGATGGGTCAGCGACAAAGATCGCGCGTGCAGGTGCAATTTGCGAGAGATATCCCCGCCCAGTTGCGCGCCCCATCCATCGCCCAGATTTTCCTGACCCGAACCACCGTATTTTCCATCACCAACAATAGGATGGCCCAGTTCAGCCATATGCGCGCGCAACTGATGGGTACGGCCCGTAACCGGCACCAGGGCAACCCAGGCCGCCCGTTTGGCAAGGCTGCTGAGCACGGCATAATCGGTCGTCGCATATTTTGCGCCGGGTGTGTCATCGACCTGGTCGGGGTGAATACACAGCATCTTTTCAGCCTCACCCTGTCGACCATGCCCCGGCGCCTTGACCAGACCATAACGCACCGTGCCCATATTTGGGCTGGGGACACCGGCGACGATCGCCCAATAGATCTTGCGGGTATCACGGGCGCGGAACGCTTCGGTCAACGCACCCGCCATCGCGCGGGTCCGGGCCAGCAGCAAAACACCGGATGTGTCTTTATCCAACCGGTGGACCAGCCGCGGCTTATCCTCAAACCCGAATTTCAACGCCTCTGCCATACCATCGATGTGCCGGACCTGTTTGCTGCCACCCTGCGTTGGCAGACCCGGCGGTTTGTTCAAAGCTATTAGGTGATCATCGCGGTAAATCACGCAGGACCGGATTAGTTCAGCATCAGCATCATTGACCGTAGGCTTCGGGTTTGATGTGACCTGCCCCGGTTCCGGCAATGGCGGCACGCGCACCGACTGCCCCACTACGACCCGGGTTGAGGATTTGACGCGACCACCATCGACCCGCAATTCGCCCTTGCGACACATCTTTTCGATCCGGCTTTGCGCCAGATGCGGAAAGCGTCGGCGCAACCAGCGATCCACACGCTGATCGGCCTCATCCTCGGTCACGGTCAGGGTCTGCACGCCACTCATGCAAACGCCCCCCGTCCGATCATCACGCCGACAAAAAGTGCCAGCAACGAAACTACAACCGATCCCAGGACATAGCCTGCTGCTGCGGCCATGTCGCCGCGTTCATAAAGGCTGAAAGCATCCAGCGAAAAGGCAGAAAACGTCGTGAACCCGCCCAGTAGACCAATCATGACGAAAGGACCAAGGTGGGTTGCTGCACGTTCAGCCGCATAGACGACAAATACACCCATCAGAAATGATCCAAGACCATTTACCAGCATTGTTGCCCAAGGGAAGCCGGGGCCCACGACGCGCAGCATCGCAATGCCTGTCAGATACCGGCAACCTGCACCAATCGCGCCACCGGCAGCCACTTGTATCAGGGTCATCCACATGCGCCCGTCTGTCCACGGTTAGGCCAGCGATGTCAACTCTGGCGCTTAGTGCGCAGCTTGACAAAGTAATCCAGCCGACGCTTCAGTTCACGCTCAAACCCGCGTTCCACCGGGTGATAGAACACGGGGCGCTTCATACCATCGGGAAAATAATCCTGACCCGAAAAGCCATCCTCGGCATCGTGGTCATAGTCATACCCGGCACCATATCCCTGATCTTTCATCAACGCGGTTGGCGCATTCAGGATATGCTTGGGCGGAGGATTTGAGCCGGTTTTCTTGGCGGACTTCATCGCCTCTTTATAAGCCACATAGCCCGCATTCGACTTTGGCGCCAAAGCCAGATAGGCCACAGCCTGCCCCAAGGCCAGTTCACCTTCAGGGCTGCCAAGACGTTCGTAGATCTCCCAAGCCTGCAAGCAAAGCGCCTGCGCTTGCGGGTCGGCCAGCCCGATATCCTCAATCGCCATGCGCGTGATCCGACGGGCCAGATAACGCGGGTCTTCGCCGCCGTCCAGCATCCGCGCCAGCCAATAAAGTGCTGCGTCCGGGTCCGACCCGCGCACAGATTTATGCAAGGCCGAGATCAGGTTGTAGTGTGCATCGCCTGATTTGTCATATTGTGCGGCGCGGCGCATCAATCGTGTGGTTAACGCATCTGTGTCAAGCTTGTCGGTCGCGTTCCAGGCCATGACCTGTTCAGTCAGATTTAGCAGCGCCCGTCCGTCGCCATCAGCCATATTCAACAGCGCCTCACGGGCCTGGCCTGTAAGTGGTAATGGTTTCTGCAGCTCTTTTTCCGCCCTTTGCGCCAACAGTTCAAGATGCGCGGGCGTCAACCGCTCAAGCACGATAACCTGTGCCCGGCTCAGCACCGCTGCATTCAGCTCAAAAGACGGATTTTCTGTTGTGGCCCCAACCAGAAGAATCGTTCCATCCTCCATATGAGGCAAGAAACCATCCTGCTGTGCTTTGTTGAAACGGTGGATTTCGTCGACGAACAACAGCGTCCCACGCCCTTGGGAACGGCGCAGCTTGGCGGCCTCAAACACTTTGCGCAGATCAGGAACACCGGTAAAAATAGCACTGATCTGGACGAAATGCAGGTCGGTTTCATCGGCCAGCAGACGGGCAATGGTCGTTTTACCCACGCCGGGCGGCCCCCACAGAATGATCGATGATAGCGCACCCGAAGTCAGCATCGTACCAAGCGGACCATCGGGCCCAAGCACCTTGTCCTGGCCAATGACCTCAGACAGCGCTTTGGGCCGCAGCCTATCCGCCAGGGGGCGCGGGGCGGTGTCGGGCGTTTGAGCCGCGGTATCGAAAAGATCAGCCATAGGGTATAGTTACGTCTTATGCCGCGCGGGTAAAAGGGCTGGTGTATCTTGCGCTAAATCAGCACCCTGTGTTCCGGTTGTCCCGCGACATCAATTTCTATGCAAAATGTCTTGCCGTCATGGTCTTGCGGGTCTTTCAGACCAATCGTAGCCGATGTCGCAAACAGTTTGTCATCGGCCAGCGCGGGGCAGGAAATCTGACTGGCTGGAAATTCGACTGCCCTTAGAAACGAACCATCCTGATCATAGGCCGCAACCCGCGACACACCCCATTGCGCGCACCACAAGACCCCATCCTGATCCACCACTGCGCCATCGGGGTTCAATCCCTTGCCCCGCAGATCAATATGCGCCCTGGGCGCATCTTTGGGCCAACCATCATAGTCTAATGGTTGACGCATGATCCGCTGTGTCGGGGTGTCGGTGAAATAGGCGTAATGCCCATCCGGCGTAAAGCAAATCGCGTTCGAGATCGTGATGGGGGCAAAAAGCTGACGCAACTCACCCTTATAATATCGGTAAATCGCGCCCGCATCCGGTTCAGCGTTTTTGCCCATCGTGCCGATCCAAAACCCACCCCAGGGGTCAGAACGCCCATCGTTTGAACGCGTAATTGGGTTTTGGGCCTCAAGATCACAAACATGCACGCGATGGCCCGTCGTTAGATCAAACGTGAACAGCGCGGTTTCCGACGCCACGAGTAAACGATCCTGATCGACCCAACCGGCGGCAGAGACATGTTCGTCAAACTGCCACTCTTGCCCTTTGGTTAGCAACTTTTTCGATAGAATATCAAACCAGAACAATTGGTTACGCTTGGGGTGCCAAAGCGGTCCCTCACCCAGTTTGCACGAACGGTCATCGTAGATCATCTGACCAGCGCATCATAAGTGGCCACCAGATCATGCGCCCGTGTCGCAATATCACCAAGACTCATTCCCGGTTTATAAAGCGCAGATCCGATACCAAAGCCATCCGCTTCAGCATCGATCCAGTCGGCCAGTGTATCGGCACTGACGCCCCCAACGGCATAAACCTTTGTGCCCACTGGCAAAACCGCACGCAAAGCTTTCAGGCCAGTAATGCCTGCCAGATCACCAGGGAACAGCTTCAACCCATCAGCCCCGGCCCTAAGCGCCGCAAAGGCCTCGGTCGCCGTAAAAATCCCAGGATAGCTCAGCATCCCCACATCTTTGGTCGCATGTATCACATCGGGGTCGCAGTTGGGCGATACGATCAGCTTTCCCCTGACACGCGCAACCTGCTGGACCTCATCCACGGTCAGAACGGTGCCCGCACCAATCAGCGCATGGTCCTCGAAAGCATCCACAAGTTTTCCGATACTGATCAAAGGATCAGGCGAATTCAACGGCACTTCGATCTGGGTGATACCCGCATCAATCAGCGCCTGCCCCACATCAATAGCCTGATCCGGTGTCAGTCCTCGCAGAATGGCAATGAACGGGCGCATTATCCAGTGTCCTTCATAGTCATATAAGCCTTTGTTAATCCACCCAAAGTCATCCGGTCTGCATTCGTCACAGTGGCCTCAACGCCTTGTGCCCGCAGGGCGGCGGCATAGCGCCCGGAAATACTCGAAGAACCGATAATCGCTATCTGCTGCCCAAGCCAATAAGGCCGGGCCGCTGCCAGTTCTGCCCCGATCAGTAACCCTGAGAGATAGGCACAGGCTTGACCTGGCGCGCGGTCGTGCAGCAGATCATCGGCGCGAATGGAAAATAGCCGCGCGGCGATGGCTTCGGGTCGGGAAATTGCCTCCGACACGGCGGTTTGAAAGGCGTCATCGTCCCAGCCATCGGTATCAATGGAATGACGCAGCACGCTGTGATGGGTTAGCAGATCAAACAGCTCGCCCGTCAGAAAGGTCTTGAAACTGATGATCTCATCCGCGCTGATCTGCACCCATTTCGTGTGTGTTCCGGGCAGGCAGATAACGCCATCCCAATTTTTGTTCAGGCTTAGGAAACCGGCGATTTGCGTTTCTTCGCCGCGCATCACGTCTGCGGGATCTTTTTGGCAGACGCCGGGGATGACATACACCTGAAGACGGGGATCTTGCAAAAAGTTGACAGCTGTCAACTGATTAACAAAAGGTTTACAAGGGGTTGTCTGATACGGCGCTTCGACCCAGCCCTGACGCGCGCCGACCATGCCGCAGGCGATCACCGGTGTTGTACCAGACCCAAGCCAATCGCCGATCAGATTCAGCAAGGCAGGCTCAAATCCATCGCGGGTCAGTTTGCCCATGCCTTGATCAGACACCGCCTGATCCAGAACCGTTCCACTGGCGGTCATTACCCAGACCCGCAGGTTTGACGTGCCCCAGTCGACCGCGAACCAGTCGGGATATGATTTATCCTGTGACATCAGCCCGTTACCACCACGCCGCCATCGATGACCAATGCTTGTCCTGTCATCATTTTCGATGCCTTTGAGGCAAGAAAAAGTGCGCCGCCGACAATATCATCAGGCTCAAGCGGGTCTTTCAGACATTGACGATCCAGATGGGCGGCCAGACCTTCTTCGGTCACCCACATATCCTTTTGCTTCTGCGTCAACACCCAACCGGGGGCCAGCGCATTGACGCGTATTTTGTCGGGGCCGAATTCACGGGCCAGACTGCGCGTCATGCCGTTGATCCCGGAATTCGCGGTGGTATAGGCGGGATAGCCGGTGTTGCCCATCATATAGCTGATCGATGTGAAGTTGATGATCGACCCGCCGCCTGCGTCGCGCATGCCACCGATCACGGCCTGACAGGCAAAGAAATAGGCTTTCAGATTAATGGCTTGGGACCAGTTCCAGAAATCCTCGGTCACCTCTTCGGTGGTGTGGCGTTTGTCGTTGGCGGCGTTGTTGACCAGCGTAGTGATCGGTCCATGGGCCTGCGCGGCCTTTGCGATGGCATGTTTCAGCGCGGAGATATCAGTGATGTCGCATTGGATGAACAGGGGTCTGACCCCATGTTTCTGTTCCATCTCATCACAAAAGGTGGTGGCATCCGAGCGCCCGACAAACGCGACCTTGGCGTCTTGTTTCAGGAAACCTTCGGTCAGGAACGCACCGATGCCGGATCCGCCGCCGGTGATGAAAACGGATGTATCTTTCAGATCAGGGAAAACAGCGGTCATCAGTGGCTTTCCCGTGTGACAGGGCGTGTGTCTTTGCCGACAAGGAAATCCAGATCGGCCCCCTGATCAGCTTGCAGAACATGGTCCACATACATCTTGGCATAGCCTCGCGTATAGTGCGGCGGATCAGGTTGCCATGTGGCGCGACGGCTGCTCAGTTCGGCCCCATCCACCAACAGATCCAGCGTGCCGTTGCTGGCCGATACACGGATGCGGTCGCCGGTTTTGACCAGTGCCAGCGGGCCACCCGCCTGGGCTTCGGGGCTGACATGCAGGATCACGGTACCATAGGCCGTCCCTGACATCCGCGCGTCAGATATCCGGATCATGTCGCGGACGCCCTGCTGCACCAGCTTTTTCGGGATCGGCATATTGCCGACTTCGGGCATGCCGGGGTAGCCTTTTGGACCGCAGCCCTTGAGCACAAGGATTGTGTCTGCAGTCACTGGCAGATCATCGCGGTCGATGTTGGCTTTCACGTCTTCGATATTTTCGAAAACGTAAGCCTCACCTTCATGTTCGAGAAGTGCATCAGTTGCGGCTGAGGGCTTAATGATGGCCCCATTGGGCGCAAGGTTGCCACGCAGCACGCGCAGGCCCGCAGCGGGTTTCACCGGGGCATCAAAGGCATGGATTACGTCCCGGTTAAAGCATTCAGCACCGTCGGCGTAATGGCTGATATCGCCGCTCAGAATGGTGTTTGCGGGGCGCAGATGGTCTTTCAATTCGGCCAGAACGGCGGGGACGCCGCCTGCGTAACAAAAATCCTCCATCAGGTATTTGCCGGAGGGCATGCAGTTGACCAGCAAGGGGATATCGCTGCCGATTTCGAAATCGCTCAGCGTCAGATCAACACCTGCGCGGCCAGCCAGTGCCAGCAGGTGAACAACCGCGTTGGTTGACCCGCCGACAGCAGCATTCGCAATGATCGCGTTTTCGAACGCAGGTTTCGTCAGGACCTTCGATAATCTCAGGTTTTCCTCAACCATCTCAACTATGCGCTTGCCGGTCAGATGGGCCAGCGCCATGCGGCGCGCGTCTACGGCGGGCAGGGCGGCGTTGGTGGGCAAGGACAGACCCATCGCTTCGACAATAGACGCCATGGTCGACGCGGTGCCCATGGTCATGCAGACGCCCGCGCTGCGCGACATACCGGATTCGGCGCTCATGAAATCCTGCAGGGTCATTTCGCCCGCACGAACCGCTTCGGAAAACTTCCAGACGTCGGTGCCGCTGCCGATATCCTGACCGCGATATTTGCCGTTCAGCATCGGGCCTGAGCTGACGACGATACTGGGCAGATCAACGCTGGCCGCACCCATCAACTGGCCAGGTGTGGTCTTGTCGCAGCCACCAAGAAGGACAACGCCATCAATGCCGTAGGCGCGGATTGATTCCTCAACATCCATTGCCAACAGGTTGCGGAATAACATCGCCGTGGGCTTCATCTGTGTTTCACCCAGGGACATGACGGGGAATTCGACGGGAAAGCCGCCCGCCTCCCACACGCCGCGTTTGACGCCTTTGGCCAGGTCGCGCAGGCCGCTATTGCAGGGGGTCAGTTCGGACCATGTATTGCAAATGCCGATGATCGGGCGGCCATCGAAGGCGTGATCGGGAAAGCCTTGATTTTTCATCCAACTGCGATGGATGAAGCCGTCTTTGTCCAGTTTGCCGTACCAGGCTTTTGATCTGCGGGTGGTCATTTATGGGTCCGCCTCCGGCGGGAGTATTTTGGGAACAATGAAGGGTCAGGCGGCTTTGCGGGGGCGGGCCCAGTCAGGCAGCCAGTCGGCATGTGCCGCAAGCAGGTCAGTGATCAGGTCGCGGATCTGTCGCAGGTCCAGCTCGGCAGCAGTGTGGGGGTCCATATAGGCGGCGTGATAGATGTGGTCGATGTTTTCATCAAGAAGTGCGCGCACGGTCAGCTCTTGCACATTGATCTGGCTGCGCATGATCGCGGTCAATTGCGGGGGCAGGTCGGTGACGGTGGTAGGCTGGATGCCGTTTGCGTCGACCAGGCAGGGAGTTTCGACCACGGCGCCCAGTGGCAGCGCGGGCAGTTGGCCGGTGTTGGGCAGATTGCCGTAGATCACATAGGGCGTGTTGGTGAGTTGTGCGTTCATGATCTCGGCCGCGAATTCGTGGCTTTTGGGCACATCGATGCTAGCCGCGGTCTTCAGGGTTTCGGCCTGGGTGGACCAGTTAGCGATCTGTTCTTCGCAACGTTTGGGGTATTCGTCCAGCGGGATACCGAATATTTCGATCAGGTCGGGGCGGTCTTGTTTGATAAACCAAGGCACGTATTCGGCCAGATGTTCCGAGGATTCAGTGCAGAAATAGCCAAAGTGATCCATCACCTCGTAGCGGACATGGTTGGGACAGCGGGGCATTAGCAGCGGCGGCTTGGGCAGGCGGCCGGTATGATACCCCGTGCGCAAATCGGGATACAGATCACGGCCCTGATGGGTGAGATCAAGGAAAAACGCGACATGGTTCACACCTGCGACGCGATAGCGGATTTCATGTTCGGGCAGATCCAGATCATGGGCGATTTCCTGAACGGTATTCTGGACCGAATGGCACAACCCCACCTGTTTGATATCCGGATAGCGTTCCGCCAGCGCCCAGCAATTGATCGCCATTGGGTTGACGTATTGCAACAGCGTCGCGCCCGGACACACAGCGCGCATATCTTCAGCCACTTTCCACAGATGCGGGACCGTCCGAAGACCGCGCATGATACCCCCCACGCCGAGCGTATCGGCGATGGTCTGGCGCAGGTCGTATTGTTTGGGGATTTCGAAATCGGTGACGGTGCAGGGCTTATAGCCCCCAATCTGAAAGGCTGTGACGACAAAATCAGCGCCATTCAGGGCTGCGCGCTGATCAGAGTGGGTTTCAACCGTCGCATCGGTGTCCATCGTCGCGATCATCTTGCGGGCAACCAGCGCACTTTCCTCAAGCCGGGTCGCGTCGATGTCCATCAGGGCAAAGGTGGCATCACGCAGCGCATCGAAGTGCAGGCAGTCGCCCACGATGTTCTTCATGAAGATGGTCGAGCCAGCCCCGATAAACGCGATCTTGGTCATTTGACTGCCCCCAGGGTTAGACCCGCGATGAAGTGCCTTTGCATCAGAAAGAACATCAAAACAGGCGGCAGGGCAGCCACAATACTGCCCGCTGACAGCATGTTATAGGCCACGCCGAACTGCGCGTTGAAGCTGGTGATGCCGGCGGTGACGGGCTGCGCACCAGGGCCTTGGGTCAGCACCACGGCCCAGAAATAATCGTTCCAGATGAAGGTAAATATCAGCACGCTGAGCGCGGCGATGGCTGGACGCATAATGGGCAGGACGATGTACCAGAAAATCTTGATTTCGCTGACCCCTTCAACCCGCGCGGCCTCGATCAGTTCATAGGGCAGCGCGCGGATGAAATTGCGCATGAACAGCGTGCAAAATCCCGTTTGGAACGCGACATGGAACAGGATCAGACCGGCCTTGGTGTCATAAAGGCCCAGATCAATCGTCAGATCGCGCACGGGCACCATCAGAATCTGGAAGGGCACGAAGTTCCCCGCGATGAACATGAAAAAGATCAGGAAGTTACCGCGGAATTTATAGACCCCAAGTGCGAAGCCCGTCATGCAGGACAAGGCCAGCGCGCCCAGAACGGTGGGGATGGTGATCAGCACCGAATTCAGCAGATAGCGCGGCATGTCGCTGTCAAAGAAGACGCGGGTATAGTTTGTGACCCCTTCGAAGGATGAGGGCCAGCCCCAGTAGTTGCCCGTCGTGAAATCCGCCGCAGGTTTGACTGAGAAGATCGCGACTGCAATCAGCGGCAAAAGCCACAGGATCAGAGAGATCGGCAGAAGCGTTTTATATGTGATCTGCGCTGCGGGTGACGCTTTTTGTATGGGTCGCGGAAACATGTTAGCCCCCCTGACGCCCGGGAAGGGTGTCGCGCAGCTTTTTGGGCAAGGACTTACGGATGATGTCGTAGGATGCAGTCAGGCGGTGGGTGACCTCGTCAATATCAGTATCGGAAAACTGCAGCCGCACCCAGCTTTTGTGGAAATAGGGCGCGCGGATGGCTGCGGTGGTTTCAATCAGCATCTCGGCTGTAGCAACGTCCTGACATTTGACCGATACGCCGTTCATTTGACCGTCACCCCCAAAGCAAGCAAACATCTTGCCGCCGACCTTCCAACTGACCAATTCGGGCGGATGCGCCAACGTCGTACCGGTCAGGCCCGTGCAAATCTGATCAACCTGATCGCGCGTCACGCTCATCCTGCGCGCTCCTCTTTGTACATAGACCACAGGAAATAGGCGATGAAGACCAGCATGATCAGGAACAGGACCACCGCGATGGCCGAGGCATAGCCATATTGAAAGCCACGTTCGCTTAGGGATTTTTCCCAGACATAAAAGGACAGAACACGGGTGCTGCCAAAGGGGCCACCATTCGTCATGATGCTGATCAGGTCAAACGACCGCAGCGCGCCGATGATCGTGACCACGAAGGCGATAAATGTCGCGGGTTTGAGTTGTGGCAGGATCACATACCACAACATACGCGTCCCCTTGGCACCATCCAAACGCGCGGCCTCGACCTGTTCAGGATCAACAGCATTCAGCCCAGTCAGGTAGAGGATCATACAATAAGCCGTTTGCGGCCACAGCCCCGCGACGATGATACCATACGTTGCCAGATCTGGGTCACCCAGCACGTTCAGTGGCCCCAGGCCGACCAAGCCCAGCATACTGTCCAAAAGGCCGTTGCTGGGCAGGTAAAACCACTGAAAGACCAGCCCCACAACCACCTGGCTGATCACGAACGGGAAGAAAAATAATGACTTATAGATGCGAATGCCTACGACATTCTGGTTCAGGAACAAAGCGATGAACAATCCCGCTGGAATGGCCAACAGATAAAGCACCAGCCATTTCAGGTTGTTCCACAGCGATATCTCGAAATTCCGATCACCCGCCAATTCAACGTAGTTCTGCACGCCGACATAGGTGCCTTGTTCGTGAATATCGCCCAGTCCGTTCCAGTCGTAAAGCGAGATATAAAAGCTCTGCGCGATGGGCCAGATAACATAGATCAGGAAAAACAGAATGCCCGGCAACAGAAACAGCCATGGCGCCAGCTTTAGCTGATTACGCTGGAACCATGATCTTTGGACCGGTTGATATGCACTTTGGGGAACGGCCGGCGTTTCCATCGGCGTTTATCCTGCCTGATTGCGGGTATGGGGGAAGGCGACCAATGCCGCCTTCCGGGTTTGGTTTAATAGATCGACTGACGCGCGGCTTCTAGCCGCTGCAGAATGTCCTCAAGATTGTCAGGGATGACCATGAATTCCTGAAATCCCTCCATCGCGACACTGGCCATTTCGGCTGGTGCGTCGCGGTCAAAGAATTGCGCGATACCACCTGGGCTGTTGCTGCTGAGCATTTCAAAACCCTGCTCCAGGAATTCATCCTGATCGATTGAGGATGACGCATTCACAGGCAGTTGGCCCAGATTTTCACCGTTGTTGATGATCGTTTGCTGTTCAGCCGAAACGACAAAGCGCAGGAATTCGCGCGCTGCTTCCTTGTTTTCAGCCTGTGAGGGGATGTGGAATGTATCGGTCGGCGCATCCTCGGCCTTTTCCAGTCCCGGGGTGATTTCAACGAACTGATAGAAGTCGATCTGATCGTCGGTCAAACCAGCCTCACGCATGTGGGCCACCGCAAAGTTACCCATCAGATAAGCCGTTGCATCGCCATTGATCATAAAAGGCAATGCCTCTTGCCAGCTATAGGACTGGTGGTTGTCGATAAAGGCGCCCATATCGATCAGCTCGCGCCAGTTGGCAAAAGTCTGTTTCACACGGTCATCCGTCCAGGCAATTTCGCCGTTGGCCAGGGCCATGTGGAAATCAAAGCCATTCGTCCGCATGTTCAGATAGTCGAACCATCCACCGGCGGTCCACAGGAACTTGCTGCCGATGGTGTAGCACTTGCGACCGGAATCGAGGATCACCTGGCAGTTGGCCTTTTCCTCTTCCCATGTAGTGGGTTCGGTCAGGCCAAGTTCGTTGAAGATATCTTCGCGATAATACACACCCCACTGATAGTAGGTGTAGGGCACGCCCCATTGCTTACCATCAATGGTCAATGCGCCTTTGGTTGAGGCAAGGTTTTCCGCAATCGCGGGTTCGGCCCACAGGTCAGATATATCCTCGAACAACCCGGCCTCGACATAAGGGCGCATGCGGTTGGCGGCGTACCATGTGGCCACATCGGGGGGATTTGCGGTCAGAAAGTTACGGATTTGCGTCTTGTAAGCCTCACGATCAATCACCGTTGTTTCAATGTTCAGATCAGGGTGCATTTCCTGAAACCGCGCGATCATCTCTTCCATCGTCGCGCGCGGTGCGGGGTTTGAGGTATCAAGGAAGATCCGCAGATCACCGGTCAGTTTGTCGTCATGACCGCCAGCAATCGCCGACCCAGCCATAACGGCGGTCGTCGCCAGCGCAGCAATGGACGCTTTGAACATGGAATGCATGGTATCCTCCCTAGATGCTTGCATTCTGGTTTCATTATTTGAAACTTAGTTTTGTATATTGAAATCATAATGCCGACTCGCCTAGTGTTGTCAACAGGTCCAAAGCGAACCGGTCACAAATTCGCCGGACCTAAGGGAGGAACAGATGACGACAGCCCAGCCGGGCGACGGCACCGTTGGAAAGGCATTGCAGGTTCTGGATCAGGTCGCGGGCTTTGGCCGCCCCGTGCGTTTTGGTGAACTGCTCGAAGGATCTGAGTTTCCCAAGGCCACGCTTTACCGCTTTGTCCAGACGCTGACCAATCAGGGCATGCTGATGTTTGATCCTGACCGTCAGACATATGCGCTTGGGGTGCGGCTGGTGCGGCTGGCCCATGCGGCCTGGCAGCAATCCAGCCTGGCCCCGATCGCGCGGCCGCATCTGGATGCGCTCAGCCGGGACGTAGGTGAAACCGTCCATCTGGCACAGATCGACAATGCGCATGTGCTTTATGTCGACAAAAGAAATGCCGCCGTACCGATTGAAATGTACAGTCAGGCAGGCAAGATAGGCCCCGCCTATTGCACCGGTGTCGGGAAGGTGATGCTGGCCTATCTGGCCGAAGATGAATTGCAGAAGATTTTGCCGCTTCAAGCGTTTCACCAATTCACGCCCACAACCTTGACGAATGAAACCGATCTGCGCGCCGAACTGCAGAATATTCGCTCCAACGGCTATGGGTTCGACCGGGAAGAACACGAACCCGGAATCATATGCGTCGCCGTCCCGATCCTGTCAGCCCGCGGGCGGCTTTTAGGGGCCCTGTCGGTCACAAGCTCAACGGATCGAAGCTCACTGGCCACACTGGAACGGTGGGTTCCAAAAATCAGACAGACAGCCGATATGATCGCGGATGAAGTCCAGACCTGGCGCTTTCCCGATCAGACGGAAATGGAAACAAGGGGGTAGGTCGATGTCCGGTGTGACGCTGAATAACGTGATCAAGCGATACGGTAATGTGCAGGTGGTCCACGGCATTGATCTGCAGATCGATGATGGTGAGTTTTGCGTTTTCGTTGGCCCCTCGGGCTGCGGTAAGTCGACGCTGCTGCGGATGGTTGCGGGGCTTGAGGAAACGACCGAAGGTCAGATCAACATCGGCCCCCGCGATGTGACGCATATGGACCCGGCCCAGCGCGGCGTTGCGATGGTGTTTCAGACCTATGCGCTTTACCCGCATATGACGGTGGAACAGAATATGGGCTTCGGCCTGAAAATGAATGGCCATCCATCGCGGGAAATCCAAGAAAAGGTGCGCGAGGCCAGCAGTATTCTGAAACTGGACGATTATCTGGACCGCAAGCCCAAGGCCCTGTCAGGCGGGCAGCGCCAACGGGTTGCGATCGGTCGTGCGATTGTACGGGGGCCTGAGGTGTTCCTGTTTGATGAACCGCTTTCGAACCTTGACGCCGAACTGCGGGTCGAGATGCGGGTCGAGATTGCCCGCCTTCACAACGAAATCGGCGCCACAATGATCTACGTCACCCATGATCAGGTCGAGGCGATGACGCTGGCGGACAAAATCGTTGTCCTGCGGTCGGGTCGGATCGAACAGGTCGGTGCGCCGATGGATCTGTATCGCGACCCGGACAACAAATTCGTCGCGGGCTTTATCGGTTCGCCAGCGATGAATTTCCTCGACGGCCAAGTGGCAGGCGGTGCAGTGACCGTGCCGGGGCTGGATCAGACCGTGCAAATGAACCTTACCCTACCCGCTAATGAGACGCGCGTTTCATTAGGCCTGCGCCCCGAGCATCTTGAAATCATTCCTGGCGAGACACACCAGGTCGAACTGACCGAAGCGCTTGGTGGTGTGTCCTATGCCTATCTTGTCGCTTCGACCGGCGAACGCTTGATTGTCGAAGAACGGGGCGACCAACGCTCAAAAATCGGCGATACTGTCGGCCTGCAATTCGACCCCGCCCGAGCGATGCTGTTTGACACAGAAAGCGAAGCCAGGATCAGGTGACAAATACCCGATATGATACGCTTAGCCGACATCGCACCAATAAAGTCGCGCGAAATTCATTGTTGCCCAAATACTCACGACGCATTACCTGCCATCGCTGTCCTGCAGTCAGGACCTAGCGAATCCCATAATATAGGCCGACAACATGTTCAGCCTCGGCAAAGAACAGCCACCGGGATGCAAGGACGCCCGCCAAATGGCTTAGAACGGCGACAGCCGCCAATGCGTGCGAGAATGGCAAAAGCAACAGCAGGACGGGCAAAACCACCATCAGGGCAAGCGAGATGATCCGCAGTTTCCTGCTATGCTTACGACCGACCACATGGACCATTTCTTTCAGCAAATAGTTTGTGCCCGTATGTGGTGGTTCGAATGCGGTGACCTGACCGATATTTCCAAGACCCGTCGCCGTTTCCATCGTCGTGCCGCGCTCCGCAAAGCGCTGATCGCCCAGATACCAGACCACAGCCTGCAAAACCCCGGACAGCGCTAGCAGACCAATGGCATAGGTCACTTGACCCGCCAACAGCGCCCCGCCCGAGACAGACAGTAGCAAAAACAGTGCGGGCGTTGTGGGATGGTTCCAGCGCGGTACGGTTTTCAACTGACCATAGATCATCGACGTGGCATAGACTGTGGCCAGCGCAAGTGCGCTGCCGATCCAGCCAAGGGGCGCGATGCGCGTCGCGAAAAACACAGCACCAATGGCGTATAACCCCATGAACGTCAGGGCAAAAACGGACAGCCACGCTTCGCGGCTAAGCCAGCTGGTTTGCCATTGCGTAAAGGCCTTGAGCGCACGTTGCGGATTGCCCAAGTGAAAGGTTGAACTGATCAGCCCGCCGATGGCCAGCAGGTAAGCGATTGTAAAGAAAGCAAAAGCTGAAAACCCAGTGACGGGCGGAAAGCCAAGGCCCAGCCAGAACAGCAGGCCAAATCCAAGGCCGGACAAAACGGTGAACAGAATAATTGATGGGGCTGGATGCATTTTTTACAGTTTTTCCAATGTCTTATCGAGCCAACCCAGAAAACCCTTGGGCTCTTCCGCGACGGGGTCCAGAAGGGGGGCCAGAATGTCGATCTGGTCCCATGTATCCTTGGGGCGCGGGGGCAGGTATTTGTTGACAGGTTTTGTGCCCTGTTCCGGCATCAGATCAATGCCGCCGCGTTCGGCGACTAACTTACTGACATCGCTTTCAGAATCCGCCAGATCGCCAAAGTGGCGGGCATTTGACGGACAGGTGCGGACACAAGCCGGTTGACGGTCTTCTTCGGGCAGGTTTTCGTTATAGATACGGTCGACACATAGGGTGCATTTCTTCATAACCCCTTGATCTGCATCCATTTCTCGCGCGCCATAAGGACAGGCCCAGGCACACAGGCCACAGCCGATACAGTCGCTTTCATTCACCAGAACTATGCCGTCTTCGACCCGCTTATAGCTGGCCCCGGTTGGGCAGACGGTCACGCAGGGCGCATCGTCGCAATGCAAACAGCTTTTGGGAAAGTGGATAAGCTGCGCAACCCCTTGATCTGGTTGAACTTCATAGGAATGGACGCGGTTTAGGAATGTACCTGTTGGGTCGGCGCCATAAGGATCCTGATCAGATAATGGCGCACCGTAATTTTCGGTATTCCAGCCCTTGCAGGATACAACGCAGGCATGACAACCAACGCAGGTATCTAGGTCGATCACAAGGCCCAGTTTCTTTTCGGTATGGGTGGGAAGTTGGGTCATTTTATGGCCTCCCGTGTGAAGTTTTGTATATTTTGTACACGGGTTTTGTACTTAAATTTTTGTACAAAACTGCATTTGCATTCTCATAGGAAAACGCGGGGGCGATCCTTGGGTCGGTCAGGGCTCTGTGATGCTTTTTATAATACAGAACAGTTATCATTTGCCCACCTTCCACGTCAGCTTGTCCGGGCCCTGTCCGACCGGGGATTTTTGCGGTGGGAATTCGGGTTGGGCTTCGGCGGGGGCATCGACTTTTTCGATCTTCACTTTCAGGTCGAACCACGCGGCCTGGCCTGTGATGGGGTCCGAATTAGACCAGCGTAGGCCGTCGCCTTTGGGGGGCAAGAGTTCGTGAATGATGTGGTTGAGCAGAAAGCCCTGGGTGGCCTCGGGCGCGTCTTTGTCCAGCGCCCAGGCGCCTTTGCGTTTGCCAATGGCGTTCCATGTCCAGATGGTGTGATCGTTCAGCGCGGCCATATGTGCGACGGGCACAGTGATGGATCCGTGGGGCGAGGTGACGCGCGCCCAATCACCGGTGTTAAAGCCGTTGGCTTCCCAAAGTTTGGTCGGGATATACATCGGATTACGACCATGGATCTGGCGCAGCCATGCGTTTTGCGTACCCCAGCTGTGATACATGGCCATAGGCCGCTGGGTCAGGGCATGGATGGAGAATTCATCGGACCCTTGCTGGTCCTCTTCATTCACATCGTACCAAATCGGCAGCGGGTCCATCTTTTGTCTAATCTGGTCGCGCAGATGATCCGGGGGCTGACGGGTGCCGTGCCCGTCGGCGGCCCGTTGGAACTTGCGCATGGGTTCGACATACAGTTGAAAGATGTACGGTTGCACACTGTCGTAAAAACCCTTGGCCACGGCCCAATCCTGATACGCCTTATTCCATGGTTTATAATACAGCGCTTCGTCTGGGATATGTTCCATCCAGAAGCCGCCGTTTTCGATATAGCGGTCGATCTGATTGGGGTTTGCATCACCCCGGCTATCACCACCCTCGCGCCATCCGGCCAGTGGGCCGATGCCCGGGCGGCGGATGTGGTGGGTCATATAGTCAGCGTAGTCTTTGTATTTGGCGCTGCCGTCTTCATTGACGAAACCTGGCAGTTTCAGCCGTGCGCCCAGATCGACAAGAACAGACTGGAAGCCGCGCACATTGCGATCTGGTTCGATCACGGGCCAGCGGATGGCGTCGGCCACGGCATCGGCCTCGCATATCGGGCGATCCAGCAGACTGATGCAATCGTGGCGTTCCAAATAGGTCGTATCGGGCAGGATCAGATCGGCATAGGCCACCATTTCCGAGGAATAGGCATCGGAATAAATGATGTGCGGAATAACATAATCGCCGTTTTCATCCGTATCGGTCAGCATATCCATGACGCCAGCCGAGTTCATAGACGAATTCCACGACATATTCGCCATATACAAAAACAGCGTGTCGATCTGATAGGGATCGCCCGCGTGGGCATTGCTGATGACCATATGCATCAGGCCGTGGGCGCTCATCGGGTTTTCCCAGGTGAAGGCCTTGTCGATGCGGGCCGGTGTGCCGTCGTCGTTCAGGCACAGATCTTCGGGGCCGTGTACAAAGCCCAGATGCGGGCCGTCCAGTGGTTGGCCCGGTGTGACGCGGCAATGGGGTTTGGGATGCGCGGTCGCAGGCTTGGGATAGGGCGGTTTGAAACGGAAGCCGCCTGGAACCTCGACACTGCCAAGAATGATCTGCAAAACGTGCAGAGCGCGGCAGGTCTGAAAGCCATTCGCATGGGCCGAGATGCCGCGCATGGAATGAAAGCTGACGGGTCGGCCGATCATTTTATCATAGGAATGACCGCGGAAATCGGTCCAGGGCTGGTCGATCTCAATCGCTTCGTCAAAGGCGACGCGGGCCAATTCGGCGGCAATCAGTTTGATCTTTTGCGCGGGGATGCCGCAGCGTTTGGCGACGGCATCGGGGGCATATTGCGGATCAAGATAGCGTTCGATCAGCTTGGTAAAGACAGTATCGGCCCCACGCAGATCGGGGATGATCTTTTGTGCGTCAAAAGGCACGGTTTCGCCAGTGGTGCGATCCCGAACCAAGGGGCGGCCTTCGCCGTCACGTTGAAACAAGCCGTCATCATCCAGCAGCACGGGCGCGTTGGTGCGGTGGGCCAGATAGTCCAGATCGATCTTGCCTGCCTTCAGCAGTTCATGGATCAGCGCCAGAATAAGCAACCCATCGGTACCGGGCGTGATGCCCAGCCATTCATCTGCAATCGCGTTATAGCCAGTGCGGATCGGATTAACGCCAATCACCTTGGCACCGCGTTCTTTCAGCCGGCCCAGACCCATCTTGATCGGGTTGCTGTCGTGATCTTCGGCCACGCCAAACAACATGAACAGTTTCGTGCGTTCCCAATCAGGTTGGCCGAATTCCCAGAACGCACCGCCCATTGTATAGATGCCAGCAGCGGCCATATTGACGCTGCAAAACCCGCCGTGCGCTGCGTAATTGGGGGTGCCAAAGCCCTGGGCCCAAAAGCTGGTAAAACTTTGCGATTGATCGCGACCGGTGAAAAACGCCAGCTTTTCGGGTGCGGCTTCACGGATGGGGGCCAGCCAGTCGGTGGCGATGCCCAGTGCTTCGTCCCAAGTGATTTCTTCGAACTCACCCGACCCACGCGGTCCCACACGTTTCAGCGGCGCCCGCAGGCGGGATGGTGCGTTGACCTGCATGATACCTGCCGATCCCTTGGCGCAAAGAACACCGCGATTGACCGGATGATCGCGATTGCCTTCGATATAGGCGACCTTACCATCTTTAAGATGCACATTTATCCCGCATCTGCAGGCGCACATATAACAGGTCGTCTGTCGCACTTCATTAGAAACATGCGGCGACGTCTCAAGCACAGGCTGTTTCTGCAGCATACTTGGTATGTCCCTCCTCCTCAAACTGCAAGGTAGACCAAGATCACCGGCCGCGAACAGGCTTTTTTGCGTCACTTAAGGGGTCAATTGCGGCCAAGCGCAGCGAGCACTTGTTTTATCATTCATCTTATGGTTGTATTAACGAGTCAGTAATCCTGACATACGTGTCAACTGATCTGTCTTGTTCAGTTAGTAAACCACAAGCACGACAAAGCTTTTTTGAGTGAAGTTAGGAGACAGAATATGGAATGGACGAAAGTAGCCGCAAAAGCGATTGGCACTGCGGCCGTAGTAAGTGGATTGATTTTGTCAGCAACAGCTCAGGCTGACACAGTACGTCTGGTAAGTGTGCAAGATGGCGTCGACCTATCGGGACGGTTGCTAAGCTATAACAATGGCTTTTACGTTGTTGAAACAAGCGCAGGGCAAGTGACGGTCAACAGTGCATTTGTGGATTGCATGGGCGCCTGTCCTGAAAAGCCTCAAACCGATACCTCTACCACATTCTCAGTCGCCGGATCTGACACCATCGGCCTTGAACTGATGCCACTGCTGATCAAAGGTCTGGCTGCGCAAGAGTATCAGGCCGTAAATGACAAGCGGACCAACAATGGTCATGTCATCAACTTGAACGTGATCGACGATCAGGGCAGCGGCGATACAGCTTTCAACGCCAACATCACGGCACGTGGATCAAGCACAGGATTTCGTGCGCTTTTAGACAAAAGCGCAGTTTTGGCCATGTCATCGCGCCCTATCAAAAATAGTGAAGCACAGCTTTTGCGTGACGCTGGCGCTGGTGACATGCGGGCGGCGTCACAAGAACATGCCATCGCAGCAGACGGTATTGTCGTCGCCATCCATCCAAATAACCCGGTTGACAGCCTGACCGAACAGCAGATCGGTGATCTTCTGACCGGTAAAATCGCCAATTGGAGCGATGTCGGCGGCCCCAACATCCCTGTCAAAGTCTACACCCGCGATCCACGATCCGGCACAGCAGCGACGATCCAAAGCACCTTCTTTGAAAACGGGCGTTACTTCTCGACCAATGCAACCCTGGTTGAGGGAAACGGCGAAATGGCACAGGCGATTTTCAATGATCCGGGTGCAATTGGCTATCTTGGTGTGGGGCACAAGGCCGATACGAAACCAGTTGCGATTAAAAGTGTCTGCGGCATTGCGACACCTGCGGACGCGTTCTTTATCAAAACAGAAGAATACCCTCTTCAGCGTCGTTTATTTCTCTACAATCGTCAAGAAACCCTGCCGGAACCCGTGAAAGAGCTGGTCGCCTTCAGTTCGTCAAACCGCGCAAGCAGCGCGATTGAAAAAGCGGGCTTTGTCAGTTGGACGGTGTCAAGCCGCCCTCAGATAGATGCGGCAGTAAACTTACAGGCAAACATTCTGGAAATGCAAAGCCCGGCACAACTGCAACTGGCAGCCGATCTTTACATGGATATGCGCGACTGGGATCGCCTAAGCGCCACGTTCCGGTTCAGAAGCGGCACCAGCATTTTGGATAATGTGTCCGAAAACAAGCTGTTGCGGCTGGCAGAATACATAATCGGCCTGCCAGAAGGTGCTCAGGTACGGCTGGTCGGGTTCAGCGACTCAGACGGCGCATTTGACGCCAACAAACGTCTGTCCGAAGCACGCGCCTTGGCCGTCGAGGAAAAACTGCGCCAGGTCATGGCCGGAACAAACGCCCTGGATAAAGTGCGCGTCAGCACAAAAGGGTTCGGCGAACTCAGCCCGGTCGCGTGTAACGAAGACTATAAAACCAAAGGCCTAAACCGAAGAGTTGAAGCCTGGGTCAAACTTCCCGGCTAAACGAAAATGAGGTCCGGGACGTATCCCGGACCTCATTTGCCGAATTATCGATAATAGCCGCTAGAATAAACAAGGGCACCATCATATCAGTCCTTAGTCCTTAGTCCTTAGTCCTTAGTCCTTAGTCCTTAGTCCTTAGTCCTTAGTCCTTAGTCCTTAGTCCTTAGTCCTTAGTCCTTAAAATTTTTAATCTCTATCGACACTATACAAACGTTTGGGGCTTTTCTAATCTCTGAATAGTGATTTTACGCCATTTGCTGAGCAACGATATCTTGTTTGGCAGTCGAGTTTTTAGGTTCACATGCAAACCAGTGTCTAAACTTTACAAGATTTTTTAGTTACGCTACGCACATATATAAATAGAATACATAACGCCGCTCTCAACAAATAGTTGTTGACTTACGGATTGCTTGAAAGGTGGGATATGCTGCAAACAAGCAAACAATTGTGTGATTTGACAGATTTACTTGGTGCTCAGTTCAAACAGGCGCGTGACGCTTATGCACTTAGTTTGCGGTTGTCACAAATGCCGCATCCGATGGCACATCTTATAGAACTGTTTAAGAAAGACAGTTATACAGAATCCAAAGAGATCTCTATCGCGCCCTATGTTCCGATCGTTCCAAGGGTCTGGATGGGCTTTGAGAAAAAAGACGATATATCTTTGACACTTCGCCCAATTGAACCGCGGCTATCGAAAGATGCGGATGAATGTGATCTTGATATTGCAATCACAAATGCAGATCAGTCCAGATGGCTTACAATTGAAGTCGAGTTAGACTTTCAATTTTTGCGTCCCGCAGAGTTTCTGACTGTTAGCATCTTTGGGTCTTTCATGCATGCTGCGACCGAAAATCAAGACGATCCACAGGCTGGCGTACAGATACTTTATCATGACATGGATGGAACGCGGCACGACCTTTTCCCGCAGCAGGTGCCGATGAAGTTGCCATCTGGTTTTGGGCAGGCACGTGCCGATTTGAAAACAGCTTTGCCAGTTGAGTCTCGTATCAATTTCGACCGGTCTGCAATTTTGGCGGTTTTCCTACCGACGAATATATCTTGTATCCAGATATCTGATTTCGCTGTCTTATTTGAGTGATGCGCGATGCGTTCTCCCTCGGTCACCTATAATCAAACGGTCATTGAAGCGGCCGCTGTGGATTTGGCGCATCCTTTTTCGCCAGCGCGCGCAAAAATGTCGATCCATGTACCCATCATCATTTCGGTTATGAAGAATGAGCTGTCGATTTTACCTGATTTTCTTAGGCATCACCGAGAGCTTGGCGCAGAAAGGTTTATCATAATCGACAATGGATCGACGGACGGCTCGATACCCTATTGTGCGGCCCAAGCTGATATAGAGCTTCATGTTCTGAGACGACCCTTCGTATGGCCACGGAAACAGGGGTGGATTTCGCGCATAATTGCACAGACCGGCTATGATCGGTGGTACATTTACCTGGATGCGGACGAACAAATTGTCTTCGATGGTGCCCCTGAACGCAGTCTGGGCGATCTGGCTGCTTGGGCCGATCAGCAGGGCTTGCGTCGGGTTAGGGGTATGTTGCTTGATATGTATGCGGCTGGCCCAGTTCTTAAATTTTCGTGGGACGGTAAAAGCCCGCTGGCCAGCGCTTTTCAGTTCTTTGATAGCGACAGCTACGTCGAAGACCACTATCAGATGCTGATTTCGCGCAAAGGCGGACCGCGTCCACGGAAACTTTCTGCGAGCAATCCAAAGTTCCGGCCGGAAATGACAAAATACCCTCTCTTCAAACCGCGCCAAGGGGATATAATGGACAACCCCCATTATATCTCACCCCCTAAGGAAAATTTTCTCTCTGGCTGCATGATTGCCTTACAGCATTACAAGTTTCTTCCTGGTTTTGTGGCCAAAGCTGAAGCCGCAATTAAGAACAAGACATATTTTTCCGGCAGTGCCGAGTATCAAACTTATCTAGCCGCTCTGGCGCCTGAACCTGAGTTGACACTGCAATACGATGGCACGACCCGATACAACGGACCAAATAATCTGATTGAAGCTGGTTTGATTGATCCAATCGATTGGTCGAATGTCAGACAAAGGCCACTTTGCATGCCGCGCCGAAAAGCACGACTGCGCCTGATTGAGAAGGACGTAAACCGTGTTGCATGAAGCGCGTGTGACATACGATGGGCAGAAATTCACATTTGTTCATTCTGATCAAGAAGATCATATTTTTAAAACTTTGCAGAACAGCCAGGAATTCTATGAACAAGCGCTTTTGGAGCGGTTGCGCATTTTGATCAATCCAGATGATCTGGTCTTGGATGTTGGCGCCAATATCGGCACGCATTCTGTTTTCTTTGCCGGTGTCTGCAAAGCGCAAGTCATCGCATTTGAGCCGAACCAAGCTGCATATGGACTGCTAGAACAGAATATCAAACTGAATCGTTTGAAAAAGCGTGTCACGATGCAGCAGTTTGCTTTGGGTCAGCACTATGCACAGGGGGCGATCGTCGACAATGACGCAAATAATCTTGGCATGGCAACGGTCGAAGCCGGTCAAGGTGATGTTCAGATTCGCCCACTTGACACAATTGATCTGCCCAAAGCGCCACGTTTGATCAAGGTCGACGTCGAAGGGATGGAACGCGAGGTGATTGATGGCGCAATCAAACTGATCAAGCGGGATGCGCCAATTTTTGTGATTGAGAGTGCAACATTCAATGGTCTGGCGGCAATCACGCGGCGACTTGAACCCTTGGGCTATGATATTCTTGAGGTACATAACTTTACACCCACCTATATCCTTGCGCCAAAGATTGAGCTTGAACGTTATATTCGCACGACATTAAGTCAGCTTTTGGCGGGGCAGGCATTTTCTCAACTGGCCGTCGACCAGCATATCAAAAACCTCAAACATAGCCTGGCGGGCCTGGCTTCATCCGCGGCGATCACCGCTTTGGATGATCGTCTTGTTGAGGGTGGAAAACAAGTTGCCGATTTGCATGGTACGGCTAAACAACTTCTGGACACGGACACAGCGCAACTACAGCAAATTTCAAATGTCATTGATGTGTTAAATGCGCTGAAGTTACAAAGTGCACAAAGCACCAGTGAACTAGGAACCAGACTTGATCGCGGACTTTCAGCTGTCGATCAATTGGCCGCACTTATCCAATCAAGCATTTCTGATCTGAGAGATGACTATCAGAGCGGCGCATCAGATGAACAAGTGCGTGACCTGAAAGACCGGCTTGAGGAGCGCGGCAAGCAGATCGAAGACATCTTAGTGGCGACTGGTGATCTGCTTAACCAAAGTAAGGATTATTCAGAATCTTCGGACCGATTGCTTGATCGCTTAACAACTGACATCGGTGGCCTTCAAGTACAGGTAGATGAGCTGGGAAAAACGATTGATCTTCAAAGCTCTGATAAAAAGATAATAGCCATTCAAACAGCTTTATCTGAGATCGAGACGCAAATAGATGCGCTTACACTGACGACTAAGGATATTCAGGCCACTGGTCAGGCACAAAATACGGACCTTTCAGATATTGCAAATGCCACTGCCGCGTTTTCCTCTGATCTGGCAGATCTGTACGTATTGAACGATGGTTTGCGGGAAGATGCGATTGTGTCTTCTCACACAAATCGACAACCGATGGAAATTCCCTATCTGGCAATGGCTTTGCACAAAGATTGGTGTGACTGGCGACATCATCAGAAAGTTCGTCTTGGGTCCAATGGTCATTTCGAAATCCAGCAGGCAAACAGTACACCAGGTGTTCAGTCACCCAGGCTGCCTGTCCCGGGTCCAGGTCTGCATTCGGTCCAGATCGCCTTTGAAAATGAACCCGGTTCCAATTGGATATTGCAGATTCAAGCCGCCGTAACGGGTGAGGTTTTGCACCCCGATGTTCCACTGGTGAAGATAAAAAACGATATAAAGATCTATCTGCCGCGCCGGATATCTGAGATTTTGTTGAAAGTAGTATCGCGACGACCTTTCATCGGTCAGACCGCACAGTTGAAAGAAGTCATACTTTCAAAGGTGGACGATGAAGGCGTATATCGGCATCACGCGAAGATGATCGCTGCGCCAGTCATTGCTTCGATGGCTTCCATCCCGTCCCGTCGCGATATGCTTTACGATAGTGTTCATTCGATGTTGCCGCAATGTGACGAAGTAAGAATCTTTTTGAACGGCTACGGTGATGTACCAGACTTTCTGAACCATCCGCGCGTCCGCATTCGCCGATCCGAAGACTACGATGACATGGGCGATGCCGGAAAGTTCGGCTGGTTCGATGAGCCCGATCCGCCGGGCTATCGTGTCATAATGGACGATGACCTAGTCTATCCGCCTGATTTGGTCAAAAAACTTGTGGGGAAAGTGCGTGAAACGGGCGACCGTGCCATGGTGGGTTTGCATGGTGTGATCATCAGACAGCCCATCACAGAATACTACAAGCCCGAGAACCGTCGCGTTTTTCATTTTCAAAACCGTACCGATGCTACGATCCCAGTACACGTATTGGCCACATGTGTTATGTGCGCACATTCTGACCAGTTGTCCCTGTCACGCGCTGAATTCATGTTCCGCAACATGGGTGATATCTGGATTGCGAAACATGCAAAAGAAAACAGAATACCGCTTCTTGCAATGGATCGTCCGTTCAAGTGGGTCCGTGAAAACCAGCAAAACAGAAAGTATGAAACGATCTATGCAAATTCTCTTAAAAAGACAGGATCGTCTTTTGATAGCTCGTCGATACAGGACGCCGTCTTAAGGGGTGTCGGCCCGCTGAGTTTTCTGTCGATTGACAAATCGCTTGCCGTTTTCGTGCTTGCGGTCGGCGATGCACAAGATCTTAAGGCGGGCTTGGACAGTTTTTACACCACTTGCGGCGATCATTACCGCTGGAAGCTGATTTTGCTGGCGATCCGACCCAACGAACACCTGTCTCGTGCATTAAATAGCGTCGAGCTTAAAACAGAAATTCATGTGATCGAGGCGCGCGACACAACTGATGCTCAGGCATCGCTGAACGCCTTGCTGGCAGATCTGCCGTTTGATGTTGGTCTTTATCTGGACGGACGCTGGCGCTGCACCGATGAAACTTGGGCAAAAGAGGGTCTAGTAACCTTTTTGGGTAGCAAATTGCCAGGCATGGCATTGGCGCATTCCCATGGCCAGGCAGACGATGACTTAACGCTTGAACACTTCGCAGAATGTGCGCCAAAACCGGATGAAAGCCATCAGCGCCTTTCGCTTGCGCTTTTCAGACCGGGCGCCAGTCTTTACCTTAGCCCTGCCAAGGTGGTCTGCAACAAAGCCATGGCAACCAAACAGATTGCTGACAACCGGCCTGACAAAGTAACGAACGCTGCAGCTGAGATGCTGCAAGTCGCCAGGACGGTTTTGGGCGGCCTGAAGTCGGCGCATGCCGACCTTAGCCTTCCGGCCGTCGCATCCCACACCCCACGTGTAAGTAAATCAGCTAAGGTCAGCAAAGGCCCACTTGCTAGTTTTTTTGACCGTACGGTTGTTATTAACCTTGAACGTCGCCCAGACCGTTGGGCACAAGCGTCTGCGCAGTTGATGGAACTGGGCATATCACCCAGTCGACATCGGGCTATTGACGGTCAATGGCCCGAGGTTGAACGCGCTTATTACGACTATGCGATCTCACCGCTCAGATCGGTTTCTGAACATATGCCGCGGTTGGACAACAGTCTAAAATTTTACACGAAAGCCACAAGCGAAGCACAGCGGGTCGCCGAAATCGAACAAACCTCTGGTCGTAAAGCGATCGTTACAGCTGGCGCCTGGGGCTATCTGTCCACAGTGATCGAGGTTCTGCAGCGCGCCATTATTGACGATGTCACACATCTTTTGATGTTGGACGATGATGTCATTTTTCACCACGACACCAACGCGATTTTTGAAAGCGTTCTGCAGGAGTTACCCGATACATGGAAAATTATTCAATTAGGCAGCCTGCAATACCACTGGAATGCCAACTGGATCGAATGGCGTGGTCAACATCTCTACTCACAAAAAGGCGCATCAGTCGGCTCGCATGCAGTTGGGCTGCACCGCGATATTTTTCCGTTTATGCTTGAACGGGCAAAACGCATGGAAATGCCCTATGATGTCGGCGCCCTGAGCGAGGCAACCCGTGTCTTTCCAAAGGATAACTTTGTCATCTATCCCAACCTTGCCATTCAGTCAGTCACAGAAAGCGACATCAAATCATCGGGCTTTCAGGATAAAGCGTCTGTCGAGCGTATCTTTCAGACCTACCGCTGGCAGCGCGATGACTATCGTACAGTGGGCCGATCTTCAGATGAGAGTTCTAGTGCTCAAAAGCCACGCAAACGTAAGTCTTTCTTTTCATGGTGACTTATCCGATTTCAGCGATACTCAAAATGCTAGATGGCAGTATCAATCATTCAAGCTTCAATCGCGCCTCACCGATTTTTTCAATAACCAGATCGAGGCATGGTTGAGCAAAATAGTGGTGTGGCACGGGGTCAATAAGACTTAGCTGCTCTCTCAGTGAGTGAATTGTGTTCTGATCGTAGCCCTGAAATCCAGAGCGGTCGGGCGCCGGCGCGTCAACAACTTTAAAGGCATCCGCACCCAGCGCAATATAGAACTCATGAAAACTGGCGCCACGTCCGTAACGATAAAGGCGTTCACGGCTACAACGATCTAGGTCTGCCAGTGTGTTAGCAATTATAGAATTTGGTACTCCATTACGCGGTGAAAAAGATGCCCAATAGAATGCCAAGTCTTCAGGAATTTGATCTGCAAATGGCATGTAAAGCGAGTGCCAATCAAATGGATAGAGACGGTTATGGGTTTCCACAATCACCAGATGACCACCAATTGGCAACTGCTTCCAGGCGCCTACCAGAAATTCAAGACGTTCGCGAGGCAGCAGATGCTCAAGGAGAGCATATGCAAATACAACATCGACTTTAGGGCAAATGGCCTCTGGATCACGTGCGTAGATATCGGTCCATCCGCTTGGCTTCAAAAAGCAAGTAACATTATCAATGCCCATCAAAGCGCAACGGGTATTCAAAATTCGTGTGTCCGTGTGAGGCAGGTCAAGCGCGAATACATGTTTGCTTGCCAATGCTAAAGGTGCAGTGGCCGCCCCAGTGCCACATCCTATTTCCAGCACATTTGCGTCAGAGAGTTTTGGTATCGCATGATGCAGCCACGGCATTATATCACGCTGGCATATCTCCATCCGACCGAAGATATGCCTTGCCCGCAAATAGTCTGCATCACTGCTATTGCGTTGACCTAGAGGAAACCATTCATCGACCATGGGATTAACAACTTCTGCCATTTGGTCGAAGTAGTATTGCGGAAGGCGCGAAGCCCAACGGCCCGGCTTCCAGAAATCCGGTGGTGAATAATGCTCCATTGATCAATTCTCAGATAGGCTGAGGCTTACCGTTGGCTTTCAAATTTGAGCAACACTGTCAAGTTAACATCTGCCAGTATTTATTACTAAAACTATGATACAGTCTAAACTTCAATAATACTGAGCTCACTTCAACGATAATGTTTATCTCAATCGTATTGGTGTTTGACTGCCTTTTTGCAAAGTCGTTGAAACCTCATCTAGCAATGTTTCACTTAAAGAAAACATGAACACAATGTCTGAAACGAATGTCACTGGGTCCATACCCACCACACCTAAAACATAAGCATCAGGAATAGCAGTGCCCAACACAAGCCCCATATCCGCGCCATAGTCGCGGTAGTGCTCATTTCGCTTCGGATCTGGATAACCCCAGTCCTGTGTACGGGCCCGGAATGCGGGACTAGGTGCATTGACATGAACCAGACCGGTATCACCAACAATGCGCAAACACTCTCGCATCGCGGCCCGGTCATCTGATACATGTTCAATCACATGGTTTGACACCACGATGTCAAAACACGCATCCGGCAAATCAATCGCGGTCATATCATAAGAGTTATGTCCGCCGTAAGCGCTGTAGTCGTAGCTCTTGAACCAGTGGCGATCCAGTGCGCCTTCAGGGGCAAATTGCAGACATCGCCAGTTTTTTAGAAGCGGTTTCAAGCTGATGTAAATGTTTCTGATAATTCGATGACGTTCCGCACTGCCGCAGGATCGGCACTGTGGTGCAGTTGTATTATTGACCATCCGTCCCTGAAACCCCGCTTCAAACTCAACGCCCCCGCAGATCGGACAGACACCAATATCATCTTGCTTCATTTCTAATGCGGCTCCTAATGGTCGTGTTAGCCTGATGATGCAAATAACTGTATAGAACGCGCGATTAGTTAAATGAAGTCAGAATAAAACCGACAACTCATTGTCTAGCGTCAGCGCTTGTGGGACAGATTTGAGGTTTTCGTAACGGAGGATTTCTGGTTCATCGTAACCTTCATGAAGTGAAGATGAACAAGAAAGCCGGAACATCGAAAGACGCGGCTGACAAGCTGTTCAAGAACATTCGCCGCAAGATCCGGCGTTTACATGCAATAGAAGAAAATATCCGCATTGTATTGGCGGGCTTGCGGGGCGAGCAAAGCATTGCTGCGCTTTGCCGTCGTGAGGCGATCAGCGAAAGCCTCTATTATTCCTGGTCCAAGGAGTTTCTGCAAGCCGGCAAACAACGCTTGGCCGGTGACACGGCGCGACAGGCGACCAGTCCCGAGGTGAAGGAACTGCGATTTGAAACTGCAGCCTTGAAAGAAGTGGTTGCCGATCTGACGCTGGAAAACCGCTTGCTCAAGAAAAGCATGCTCGGTGACGATGCTGTTCTGGTAGACTGCCATCAGTTGCGACAGTGCGCCCGACCGGCAGATCATCCGTTTCATTTCCCGGAAAAGCAGCGAGGCCTGATCCCGCGTCTTGGCCGCACAATAACCCTGCGGGGCCGCCTCCCCATCGAAAAGCTGCGTATAGAGCATGGGGATCGCCGTATCGGTCGTCTTGCCGTTTTTCTTGCCCACCTGATGATAGGTCAGACGGAACCGGCGGTGACCCGTTTCCATATGCTTCCAACCGAAGATCGAGCCGTGCCGGAAGACCTGCCAGGGCTGCAAGTCCAGCGGTTTCCCGGCCAGTGGCCCGGTCGTGTGGCGAATGAGACCGGCAAAGCGCAACACCCGATTGGCCGCAGCGCAATCAAAGATCAGACCCTGCTCGGCGCCATTGTCCAGATCCCGCAGGTGCCGTTCACAGGCCAGATGCACCAACCGGCCCGCAACCGTACGCCCCGAGACCACATCCAGCGCATAGCGCGAGACCGGATGATCAATCGGATCCATTCAACTGCTCCATCAGATCGCGGAAGAGATCGCCCTGGTCGGTATTCTGCAGCCGTGCCTCATCGACCGGCGACATGCCAAAGAGCGCACCCACCTGACGCATGTTCGCCAGAGCGTCTTGCCGCAGCCCCCAGGCGGCGCGTTTCTTTTCCTGATGCCCGTTTCGGGTCTGAACGGTGTAATACATCCCCTCCAGCGCCAGGCAGGCCGTCGCCCGCACATAATCGGCGGCCGCCTCGCAATAGGCCGCAAAGAGATCCTCATGGCATGGCGCCAGCCGCCCCTTCGCCACCAGCCCCTCGGCCAAGCGCACCCAGACCGCGCGGCCCTCACCGGTCATCCAATCGGGCGGCTGCGGCACTTCGGGCGTCTCATCGCCCTTCATCGGCACCACAACGGAAAGTTTCAGCTTTTGGCCTTTCATCGGATCTTTCAGTTTCCGCTGTCAGGATGGGCTTTTTTCTCAATTCGACCTGACCATACAGAACACTCCCACGTGCGGTCCCCGCCATGCGGCCAGAATTCCAGACCCACCCCCGGTCCCTCATTTTGAGTGCAGAACCTCGCGCGCTGTCTTGCGCGCATGACAGCGGTGACACAGAGGTTGCCAGTTCGACCGGTCCCAGAACAGCTTGCGATCGCCGCGGTGCGGAACGATGTGATCGAGCTCGACCGCTGGCTCGATAACCCCAAGCTCCAGACAATCGACGCAATGGCAATGCCGCTGCAGATAGAGCTTCGAGGCCCGATCCCACCGTTTGTCGTAAAGCGCGCGTCAGTCTCCTGCGGGCGTAATTCTAGATGATGACAAGCAATTACCCCGCTGACGTACCAACCGTCAAGGGACGAAATTGTTGGGAGCGGGGTGTGACTGCGGCCGATACTGTTGAAAAACTCTTCTTGATCGAGGGGGCATCCGCTGCTTCAATTCCAATATTGGTTGGGAGATTTAGGGATGCTGGGACCAAAGCAGGAAGCACAGGCGGCGCTGTTCTATGAGTTCTCTCTGGAA